>JAEUOR010000029.1 GCA_016790635.1 Burkholderiales bacterium | reverse complement strand
TCACTGCGCGGGCTGGGGCACTTCGAAGTGATAGCCCAGCTTGTTGACGAAAGTGTCGCGCACCGTGCCGCCGAATCGTTGGGCGATCTCCGCGCCGACTTCGGGGGTGTAGTAGATGTCGCCAAAGCTCTCGCGTCCGCCGGCCGTGATTACCAGCAGGTAGGCGGTCTCCTCGGTCACGTTCCTGAACTGGCGCCACAGCCCGGGCGGCATGGGCACGAGGTCGAAGGGGTCGAGATGGGTGACCACCTCGCCTTCCGGCGTGCGTCCCATGCGCAGCTCGAAGCGCCCCTTCAGGCACATGAAGGTCTCGCCGGTGCGCTGGTGGATGTGCATCAAGGGGCCGTTGCCGGGCGGGCATTCGCACACGTTGACAGTGACGCCTTCCGGGCCGGCCACGCCGGGGCGCGTGTTGACGCCGCCCATGCCGGCCGGCGCCATCATGAGAAAGATGTCCTTGGCGGCGACCATCTCGTAGGCTGCGGTCGGAATGCCGGTGCGTTCCTCGAAGCCCTTTTTCTTCGAGGTCTGGTTGCGAAAGCGGGCGATCAGGCCTTCGGCTTCGGCCGGGGTCAGGGGGGCGGTGGTCATGGAAAGCCTCGGAGGGAGCGAAGCCGCGAGCATAAAGCCGCGCGCCACCGCCGGATATCACGCAGGCAAGATAGTCGTCATCGGTGAAACTGATGACGCAGTCGGTTCTCGCGCCCTAATCGCGGCGGTGGTGATGTGCGCCGGTACCGCGAGCGAACACTTTGTCGTCGGCGCTGATATCGCCGGGGGTCAGCGCCGCGGCGCCACGCACGCGCTCATAGACCGGCGCAAAATCGATCCTCGCCAGTGCCAGAAGATCATCCAGGCTGTCCAGCACGAAATAAGTTTCCTGGAAATCGTCGATGCGGTAGTCGGTGCGCATGACGCGTTCGAGGTCGAAGGCGATGCGGTTGGGCGAATCGCTTTCCAGCGCGAAGACCGACTCGGTGGCCGACGAGGCGATGCCGGCACCGTAGATGCGAAAGCTCTCGTCCTCTCGCACCAAACCGAATTCGATCGTGTACCAGTACACGCGCGCCAAGTGCTTGAGCACGTCCAGTCGCTGCGCGCGCAGCCCGCCTTCGCCGTAGGCGGCGATGAAGTCGGCTGTCACCGGGTCCATGAGCATGGGCACATGGCCGAAGACGTCGTGGAACACGTCCGGTTCTTCCAGGTAGTCGATCTGGTCTGCCTTGCGGATGAAACTGCCGGCCGGGAAGCGCCGGTTGGCCAGGTGGTCGAAGAACACTCCGTCCGGGATCAGGCCCGGCACCGCGACCACCTGCCAGCCGGTGCGCGGCTTGAGCTCGGCGTTGAGCGCCGCGAAATCGGGGATCCGTTCCGCCGTCATCGGCAGACGCGCCAGGCCAGCCCGGAAGGCGGCGCAGGCGCGCCCTTCAAGCAGGCGCGTCTGGCGCGTGAAGAGGGTGTGCCAGGTCGCGTGTTCCTGCGCCGTGTAGTCGGCCCAGCGCTGCGGGATGGTCCAGTCCGGCGAAGGCGCGAGCGCGCCGGCGGCGACGCCGTGCTTCATCGCAGCGGGCTCAGGCGAAGCCGCGCGCGACCGTGTCGGCGAAGTGCGCGAAGTCGATGTCGCGCTGCGAAAGCCCGCCGGCATCGTGGGTCGAGAGCGTGATCTCGACCCGGTTGTAGACGTTGAACCACTCGGGATGGTGATCGTGACGCTCGGCGTAGAGGGCCAGGCGGGTCATGAACGCGAACGCGGCGTTGAAGTCGGCAAAGCGAAAGCTGCGCTTGATCGCGTCGCGCTCGTCCAGTGCCTTCCAGTCGGGCAGCATGTTGAGCGCCAGGGTGCGCGCTTCGTCGTCGAGTCTCGTCATGG
This sequence comes from Burkholderiales bacterium, assembly GCA_016790635.1. Taxonomy (GTDB): domain Bacteria; phylum Pseudomonadota; class Gammaproteobacteria; order Burkholderiales; family JAEUOS01; genus JAEUOS01. The sequence goes on along the minus strand of JAEUOR010000029.1, from coordinate 1,221 downwards.
TCGTGTCCTCAAGCCGGTGTTGCGCGCACGCGGCGGATCCGGGTGCGGGACCTTAAGCCTTTTCGAGCACGCCGCGGCGCATCTGGTCCAGTTCCATGGATTCGAACAAGGCCTTGAAGTTGCCTTCGCCGAAGCCCTGGTCGCCCTTTCTCTGGATGAACTCGAAAAAGATCGGCCCGAGCTGATTCTCGCTGAAGATCTGCAGCAGCAGCGCGCCGGCCTTGCCGTCGATGAGAATGCGGCGCGCACGCAGTTCTTCCAGCGCTTGGCCGTGGCCGGGGATGCGCTTGTCGACCAGTTCGTAGTAGGTGTCCGGCGTTTCCAGCAGCTTCAGGCCGCGCGCCTTGTGTTGATCGACCGTGGCGACGATGTCGTCGCTGCCGAGCGCAATGTGCTGCACGCCCTCGCCGTGGTAAGCGTCCAAGTATTCCTGGATCTGGCCCTGGCGCTCGTTGCCTTCCTCGTTGATCGGGATGCGGATCTTGCCGCAGGGACTGGTCATGGCCTTGGACTTGACGCCGGTGACCTGTCCCTCGATGTCGAAGTAGCGGATTTCGCGAAAGTTGAACAGGCGTTCATAGAACCCTGCCCACTCGCCCATGCGGCCGCGGTGCACGTTGTGGGTCAGGTGGTCGATGTAGGTGAGTCCATGGCCGCGCGGATTGAGTTCGGCACCGGGCAGGGGCTCGAAATCGACGTCGTAGAAGCCGATGTTGCCGATGGCGCCTTCTTTCGCGCCGTTCTTGCCGCGCCAGCGGTCGATGAAGTAGATGACCGAGTCGCCGATGCCCTTGATGCCGGGGATGTTGAGTTCACCGGGCCCGCCGCGGCCCTCGAAGCCCCAGGCGCCCAGTTCCAGCGCGCGGCGGTAGGCGTGCGCGGTGTCCTGCACGCGAAACCCGATCGCGCAGATCGACGGTCCGTGCAGGCGCGCGAAGCGCTGCGCAAACGAGTCCGGCTCGGCGTTCAGGATGAAGTTGATCTCGCCCTGGCGATACAGGGTGACGTTCTTGCGCCGGTGGCGCGCGACGGCGGTGAAGCCCATGCGCTCGAACACGGCGCCCATCGCGGCTGGGTCGGGGGCGGCGTACTCGATGAACTCGAATCCGTCGGTGCCCATCGGGTTGTCCCAGGTGGCAACTTGCATGGTGGCCTCGTTCGCGCGGTCGGCTGGAAAGCAGGCATTGTAAGAACTGGGGAGCGCACGATGATTGCCATTTC
>JAEUOR010000011.1 GCA_016790635.1 Burkholderiales bacterium | reverse complement strand
GGGCGGCTGGAGTCCGGGATCGGCATGACCACGTCGATCTCGTCGGTCAGGCCGAGCGCGGCGATCTTGTCGGCCAGGTATTCGCCCAGCTTGAGGCGTGCCGCGTAGACCGAGACACCGTCGATGTGCGAGTCGGGGCGTGCCAGGTAGACGTACTCGAAAATGCAGGGGTTGAGCGAGATCTTGTCGGCGCACTGCTGGGCAAACACCTGGCCTTCCAGGTCGACGAAGACCGCCTCACCGGGCGCGATGTCGCGCACAAACTCATAACCCAGGCCTTCCAGGGCCACCGATTCGGAGGCGACCATGATCTCGTGGCCGCTGGGCAGGGTGCCCGAGGGCAGGCGTCCGTAACACAGCGGACGGATGCCGAAGGGGTCGCGAAAAGCCAGCATGCCGTAGCCGGCGATGAGCGCCACCACCGCGTAGGCGCCACGCAGACGCTGGTGCACGCGCGCGACCGCGGAAAAGATGGCTGCGGCATCCAGGCGGTAGTCGCGCGTCGCCAGCTCAAGTTCATGCGCCAGCACGTTGATGAGCACTTCCGAGTCCGACTCGGTGTTGATGTGGCGCAGGTCCTGCCGGTACATCGACGACTTGAGTTCCGCCGTGTTGGTCAGGTTGCCGTTGTGCGCGAGGGTGATGCCGAACGGAGAATTGACGTAGAAAGGCTGCGCCATGGCCGGCTGGTTGGACGAACCGGCGGTCGGGTAGCGGCAATGCGCGATCCCCAGGGAGCCCGGCAGGTCGCGCATGTTGCGAGTGCGAAAGACGTCGCGCACCAGGCCCATGTTCTTGTGCATGTGGAACGACTTGCCGTCGGAAGTGGCGATGCCGGCGGCATCCTGGCCACGATGCTGCAGCAGCAGCAGCCCGTCATAGAGCAACTGGTTGACCGGGGCTCCCGCTACCACGCCGATCACTCCGCACATGCGCTTCTCCGACGGTGGGGCATCCGTGTCGCGAGCGCCTGGCGCGCGCCGGACTGCCGAAACCGTGATTCTAGAACTTCACGCGGCTGCCGATCGTTTCGGGCAACCAGGGGCGCAGGGTCTCGACCGCGGTCTGCGCCAATGGGCTGAAGAGGGCATCCTTCCAGAACGGCATCTCCGGGGCCTTGGTCATGCCGCCGACGATGACGAGCGAAAGGACGATGAGAAGGCCGCGCGCCAGTCCGAACAGACCGCCCAGGCCGCGATCGGCCAGGGTCATGCCGGAGGCCCGGATGGCGCGCAGCAGCAGCCAGTTGATGAGCGCCATGCCGATGGCGCAGGCCACCAGGATCAGGAGGAAGGCCACGATGAGTCGCAGCACCGGGTGCCCCGGCAACATGGTGAGCGATGGAGCGAGGTCGCCGGCAAAGGCGTTGGCGACGACGAAGGCGACCACCCAGGCGAAGAGTGAAAGGATTTCGCGAATCAGTCCGCGCCATACCGATACCGCGATCGAGGCGGCGAGAATGGCCGCGATCGCGTAGTCGAACAGCGTCACGGGCGCGTGCTCTCCGGGGCGATGACCGTCGCGGTTCCGAAACCGAGCTCGCGGATGCGATCGCGCGCCGCCTCGGCCGCGTCGCGCGCGGCGAACGGACCGGCGCGTACGCGGGTGCGTTCGCCCTCACGGGTCGCGACCTTTTCGGTATAGGTGCGAAAGCCGGCTGCCTGGAGCTTGTCGCGCGCTTCGCGCAGCTTGTCTTCGGTGCTGAAGGCGCCGACCTGGACCGCGAATCCCGCACCTTCCGGCGACGTGCGTCCTTCCAGGATGGCGGCGGCGCGTTGCGCATCGCTCTTCGCCGGGGGCGCTCCCTTGGCCTCCGGCTTGGCTGCTGCCGCGGAGGGCGTTGCCGCACTCTTCGCGGCATCGCCTTTGGCTGTCGCCTCCGGCTTGCGCGGCGCTTCCGGCTTGGCTGTTGCGGTGCCTTTCGCCGGCGCCTCCGCGCCACGCTGCGGCGGGGGAGGGGCAGCCTCGACTTTGGGCGCCACCGGCTTGGGAATCTCTGGTGGCTTGGGCGCCGGGCCGCTGTCGCGTGGCTGGGGTTCGGTCGCTCCGGGCTTGACTGCTGCAGCGCCGGGGGGCTTTGCGGGCAGGACGTCCTGGCTTGGAATGTGGATCGAGACTTCGCCGTCCACGCTCTTGCGCTCGCTGTCGAAGATCATCGGTAGCGCGATGACCGCAGCGAGCACGAGCGCGATGGCGCCGATCAGGCGGCGGCGGGCGCGGCGCACGAGGGGCGGGACTTCATTTGCGGACTCGGGAGCCGCCATCGTCGGAGGGGATGCCGGAAGCGGGGCGGCGCAGCGCCTTGGAGACTGCGGCGACGGTCAGGAATGAGCCGAAGACCACGATTCTATCACCCTCACCAGCCGCATCTTGCGCCGCCGCAAAGGCGGCAACCGGGTCAGCGTACTCGCAAATCTCCCCGACCACGCCGCCCGCGCGCAAGGCGCGCGCCTGCTCGGCTGCGCTCCAGCCGCGCGGGCCGGGCAGGGTGGCCACGTGCCAGGTGTCGATGCGGCCTGCCAGCAGTCGTCCGACGCCGGCAATATCCTTGTCAGCCAACATGCCGAACACGGCGTGGGTGTGCGAGGCAAAGCCGATGTTAGACAGGTTGTCCGCCAGTGCCGCCGCCGCATGAGGGTTGTGCGCCACGTCCAGGACGATGACCGGGCGGCCCGGCAGCAGCTGGAACCGACCCGGCCATTCGACCGAGAGCAGGCCGGCGCGGATCGCCTGCATGGCGACCGGCAGGCGGCTGCGCAAGGTTTCCAGTGCCGCCAGCGCGGCCGCCGCATTGAGCAGCTGGTTGGCGCCGCGCAGCGCCGGATAGGCCAGGCCATTGCGCGTCAGCGGCGGCTCGCCCGGGCGGTGCATCCAGAATTTCCATTGCGATACCTGCCTGTCGTGCTGGCCCGCGTAGCCGAAATCGCGCCCCAGTTGCAGGAGATCGGCGCCGATCCGGCCTGCCACCTCAGCGACCGATGCAGGTGGTCGCGGGTCGGCGCAGACTGCCGGCCGCCCGGCGCGGAACACATGCGCCTTCTCGAAGCCGATGGCCTCGCGCGTGTCGCCCAGGTAGTCCTGGTGGTCGAGGTCGACGCTGGTGAGGATCGCGCAGTCTGCATCGATGATGTTGACGGCGTCGAGGCGCCCGCCCAGTCCGATCTCGAGGATCGCGCAGTCGGGCCGCGCCTCGCAAAAAACCAGCAGGATCGCGAGCGTAGTGAACTCGAAATAAGTCAGGGCCACCGCTTCGCCGTCGTTGCGCGCCGCCTCGACCCGCTCCAGCGCGCGCACCAGCGTGGCGTCATCCGCCACGCGGCCGTCGATGCGGGCGCGTTCGTTGAAATCGATCAGGTGCGGCGAGGTGTAGAGGGCGCTGCGATAGCCGGCCGCGCGCAGGATCGCGTCGAGCATCGCGCAGGTCGAACCCTTGCCATTGGTGCCGGCGACGACGATGACCGGGCAATCCAGATGCAGCCCCAGGCGTTCGTAGACGCGACGCACGCGGTCCAGTCCCAGCGCGATCGAGCTGGGGTGGGTGCGTTCGACATAGGCGAGCCAGTCGCCCAGCGACGCGCCGGCCGCGGGTGCGACCGGCGTGGTCGAATCGACTGCCGGTTCAGAACGCGCCGGTGCGGGCAAGATTCTCGAACTTGGTGAATTCACCCAGGAACGCCAGTTCCACCTTGCCGATCGGCCCGTTGCGCTGCTTGCCGATGATGACCTCGGCCACGCCCTTCGCATTCTGGTTGTCGGGGTTGTAGACCTCGTCGCGATAGATGAACAGGATCACGTCGGCATCCTGTTCGATCGCGCCCGACTCGCGCAGGTCGCTCATCATCGGCCGCTTGTCCTGGCGTTGTTCCAGGCTGCGGTTCAGCTGCGATAGCGCGATCACCGGCACGGTCAGCTCCTTGGCCAGGGCCTTGAGGGAGCGCGATATCTCCGAGATCTCGGTGGCGCGATTCTCGCCTTGCCCGTTGGCCGACATGAGCTGCAGGTAGTCGATGACGATGAGGTCGAGCTTGCCGTAGGTGCGATGCAGGCGCCGTGCCCGGGCCCGCAGCTCCAGAGCGGTCAGGGCGGGTGTCTCGTCGATGTGCAGATTGGCCGCCTGCAGTCGCTCGAATGCCGTGGCGAATCGCGAGAACTCGCTGTCGTCGAGTCGCCCCGTGCGCAGGCGGTGCAGGTCGATGCGGCCGATCGAACCCAGCATGCGCATGGCCAGCTGGGCGCCCCCCATCTCCATGGAAAACACGCCGACGATCCCGCCGGCGGTTGCCACGTTCTCGGCGATGTTCAGGGAGAACGCGGTCTTGCCCATCGAAGGACGGCCCGCCACGATCACCAGATCGCCGGGCTGCAAGCCGGAGGTCTTGCGGTCAAGATCGACGAAACCTGTCGCAAGCCCGGTCACGTCCGGACTGTTGGCGTCGTGCAATTCCTGCACGCGGTCGCGCACCTGGACCAGGAGCGGTCCGATCTCGACGAATCCGGCGCGACCGCGCGCTCCATCCTCGGCGATCTGGAACACGCGCGACTCGGCCTCGTCGAGGATCTGCCGGACCTCGCGGCCCTGGCGATTGAAGACCAGGCCGCTGATCTCGTCGGTCGCCACCAGGAGCTTGCGCAGCACTGACCGGTCGCGGACGATCTGCGCGTAACCGCGGATGTTGGCCGAAGAGGGCGTGTTCTGCGCCAGCGCGTTCAGGTAGGCAAGCCCCCCGGCTTCATCAGCCTTCTTCTCGGCGTCCAGTGATTCAAACACCGTGATGACGTCGGCCGGCCGCCCCTTTTCGATCAGGCGCGAGATGTGGCGCCAGATCAGGCGATGATCGGCGCGATAGAAATCGTCATCGCGCAGCAGGTCGCCGATGCGGTCCCAGGACTGGTTGTCCAGGAGGAGGCCGCCCAGGGTCGACTGCTCGGCCTCGATCGAATGTGGCGGAACCTTGAGCGCTTCGACCTGCGCGTCGGCGGGCGACGCATTGCGCGATACGAGAGTGGGCATGACGGCGGACATGCGCGGCATTTTCTCCAATTGGCAGGCAAACCACAAACAAAAAAGCCGCCCTTGCGGGCGGCCTTCGCCAAGTGATTGAATCGCTTGACTTACGCGGCTTCGCCCAGCACCGAAACCTTGATCGTGACCACCACATCGGTGTGCAGTTGCACGCCGATGTCGTTGTCGCCGACCTGTTTGATCGGGCCTGCAGGCATGCGGATCTGCGAACGCTCGACCTCGAAACCCTGTTTGACCAGGGCGTCGGCGATGTTGAAGTTGGTGACCGAGCCGAACAGGCGTCCGTCGACGCCGGCTTTCTCGGTGATCTGCACCATCAGTCCGTCGAGCTTGGCCGCCAGCGCCTGCGCTGCGGCGAGTCTCTCGCCGGCCAGACGCTCGAGCTCGGCGCGCCGGGCTTCGAATTCGGCTTTGTTGGCCTCGGTGGCGCGGCGTGCCTTTCTCTGCGGAATCAGGAAGTTGCGCGCAAAACCGTCGCGCACTTTGACGATGTCGCCCAGGTTGCCCAGGTTGGCCACCTTTTCCATGAGGATGACTTGCATGGCGATCTGTCTCCTAGCGCACGGTGTGCAGGTCGGTATAGGGCAGGAGCGCCAGGTAGCGCGCACGCTTGACGGCGTCGGTCAGCATGCGCTGATAGCCGGACTTGGTGCCGGTCACGCGCGCCGGCATGATCTTGCCGTTCTCCTGCACGAAGTCCTTCAGGACCTCGATGTCCTTGTAGTCGATCCATTCCGCCTTGGCGACGGTGAATCGGCAGAATTTCTTGCGCTTGAACAGGCCCTTGTTGGGGTTGTCGCGCTTCTTGGCGCCGGGTTTGCCGAAGCGGCCGCCTGAACGTCCGGGTGGGGGCATGGGATTCTCCTAGATGAATTCGATTTCGTTGATGTGCAATACGAGTCGGGAACGGCTTTTTCCTGGGTGCGCGATGAATCCGTCGACTCTGACCCGGGACCCCGGAGCGAGATGGGCGGCCTTGCGCGCCGCATCCCCTGCTGCCACGGCCCGCACCTCGCAATCGACCTGCCGGGCATGACCGGCTTCGCTCTGGGTCGACTGATGAGACAGGGTCAACTCGACGATCGGGATGCCTGCCGGCGTGTAGCGCATCGCATCGCGGGCGACGACGCTGCCTTCGAGAACGATGCGATTGGCGCCAGACGCCGGACTCACCCCGGGATTCAAGCGGCTTTGGCCGGCGCCTCCGCTGGTTGCGGCGCGGGACCCGCGGTCAGGTTCTTCGACTTCTCCTCCTTCATCATCGGGGAGGGAGAGACGTGGGCCTTCTTCATGCGCACCACCAGGTGGCGCAGCACCGCGTCATTGAACTTGAAGCCGTGCTCCAGTTCGTCGAGGACCTTTTGATCGCACTCGATGTTCATGAGCACGTAGTGGGCCTTGAAGATCTTGGCGATCGGATAGGCCAGCTGGCGCCGCCCCCAATCCTCGATGCGATGGATCTTGCCGCCGCCGGCGGTGACTTGCGCGCGATAGCGCTCGACCATCGCGGGCACCTGTTCGCTCTGGTCCGGATGGACGATGAAAACGATTTCGTAGTGACGCATCAACACTCCTTGTGGACTAGTGGTGGCTAGGCCGCCGCCGCGTGGATCACGCCGTGCCTGGCGTATTGCGGGGTGCGGCAGGAATCGCTCGAAGGCACCGCCGGCTTGGTCGAGCTGGCCGGCAAATCGAGCGAAGCCCTTGATTATAGCGGGAAAGGCGGCGGCAAATCAAATCCGCCAACTCTTTTTGCCCCGGGGGCTTGAAAGACGCGCGGGCGTCCCCACTGTGTCTCGCGAAAGTCCTTGTCGGCACCGTGGTTTAGCCAAACGGTGTTGCGGACGCCAATCCCCGCTGCCCAAACCCAATCGCCGGAGTCGTGCATGAGTGAAGAAGTCAAGCCCGGACCCGTGCCGGACGCGCCGAGCCCAGAGCGCCCCGCGTCCGACGCGCCTGCCGCCGCGGCCTTGCCCTACCAGGCCATGGAGGCCAAGGTCGTCGAACTCGAGGCCGAACTGGCGCGCGCCAAGGAAGACTTCCTGCGCGCCAAGGCCGAGACCGAGAATACCCGGCGGCGTGCCCAGGCCGACATCGCCAATGCGCACAAGTACGCCTCTGAATCCTTTGCCGAGTCGCTGGTGCCGGTCAAGGACAGCCTGGAGGCGGCGCTGGCCGATTCCAGCGCCGCTCTGGATACCCTGAAAAGCGGGGTGGAGTTGACCTTGAAGCAACTGGTCGCCGCTTTCGAGCGGGCCCGCATCACGCAGATCGATCCGGCCGGCGCCAAGTTCGATCCGCGTTTTCACCAGGCCATCTCCATGGTCGAGGCCGACAGCGAGCCCAACCACGTCATCACGGTGCTGCAAAAAGGCTATCAGCTGCACGAGCGCGTGCTGCGCCCGGCGCTGGTCACGGTGGCCAAGCCGCGCCAGGCTCCGTCCGCATGACGCCGCGCAGGCCTTGAAGCGACGGTCCTGCGACAGCATATTCATAACAACCCAACTTCATCCGCATCCACGGAGAACATCATGGCAAAAATCATCGGCATCGACCTGGGCACGACCAACTCGTGCGTTTCCGTCATGGAGGGCGACACGCCCAAGGTGATCGAGAACGCGGAAGGCGCGCGTACCACGCCGTCGATCATCGCCTACATGGAAGACGGCGAAATCACCGTGGGCGCGCCGGCCAAGCGCCAGGCAGTGACCAATCCGCGCAACACCCTGTATGCGGTCAAGCGCCTGATCGGCCGGCGTTTCGAAGAGAAGGAAGTGCAGAAGGACATCTCGCTCATGCCCTACGGCATTGTCAAGGCCGACAACGGCGACGCCTGGGTCGAAGTGCGCGGCAAGAAGCTCGCGCCGCCCCAGGTCTCCGCCGAAGTGCTGCGCAAGATGAAGAAGACCGCCGAGGACTACCTCGGTGAAGAGGTCACCGAGGCGGTCATCACGGTACCGGCCTATTTCAACGACAGCCAGCGCCAGGCGACCAAGGACGCCGGGCGCATCGCCGGACTGGAAGTCAAGCGCATCATCAACGAGCCGACCGCGGCCGCGCTGGCCTTCGGCCTGGACAAGCAGGGCAAGGGCGACTCCAAGATCGCCGTCTACGACCTGGGCGGCGGCACCTTCGACATCTCGATCATCGAGATCGCCGACGTCGATGGTGAAAAGCAGTTCGAGGTCCTGTCGACCAACGGCGACACCTTCCTGGGTGGTGAGGATTTCGACCAGCGCATCATGGATTACCTGTGCGACGAGTTCCGCAAGGACCAGGGCATCGACCTCAAGAAGGACGTGCTCGCGCTGCAGCGCCTGAAGGAAGCCGCCGAGAAGGCCAAGATCGAACTCTCGTCCTCGCAGCAGACCGAGATCAACCTGCCCTACGTCACTGCCGACGCCTCGGGCCCCAAGCACATGTCGATCAAGCTGACGCGCGCCAAGCTCGAGAGCCTGGTCGAGGACCTGATCGAGAAGACCGCCGGCCCGTGCCTGACCGCGATCAAGGATTCCGGCGTCAAGCTTGCCGATATCTCGGATGTGATCCTGGTCGGCGGGCAGACGCGCATGCCCAAGGTGCAGGAAAAGGTCAAGGAAATCTTCGGCCGCGAGCCGCGCAAGGACGTCAATCCCGACGAGGCGGTGGCGGTCGGCGCCGCCGTGCAGGGCTCGGTGCTGTCCGGCGACCGCAAGGACGTGCTGTTGCTCGATGTGACGCCGCTGTCGCTGGGCATCGAGACCTTGGGCGGGGTCATGACCAAGCTCATCACCAAGAACACGACGATCCCCACCAAGACCAGCCAGGTGTTCTCGACGGCCGACGACAACCAGCAGGCGGTGACCATCCACGTGCTGCAGGGCGAACGCGAGGTGTCCGGCGGCAACAAGAGCCTCGGCCAATTCAACCTCGAAGGCATCCCGCCCTCGCCGCGCGGCATGCCGCAGATCGAGGTGACCTTCGACATCGACGCCAACGGCATCCTGCACGTCAGTGCCAAGGACAAGGCGACCGGCAAGGAAAACAAGATCACCATCAAGGCCAATTCGGGGCTCTCGGAAGACGAGGTGCAGCGCATGGTCAAGGATGCCGAGGCCAATGCCGCCGAGGACAAGAAGAAGATCGAACTGGTGCAGGCCAAGAACCAGGCCGACACGCTGGTGCATTCGATGAAGAAGGCGCTCGTCGAGCACGGCGACAAGGTGCCGGATGAAAAGGCCGCCATCGAGTCCGCCATCAAGGATCTGGAAGAAGCCATCAAGAGCGACGACAAAGAGGCCATTGAAGCCAAGACCCAGACGCTGATGACCGTCTCGCAAAAGCTGGGCGAGAAGATGTACGCCGACGCTCAGGCTGGTGCGGCAGGCGCGGCCGCCGGTGCGGCCGAAGGCGCCGCTCCCAAGGCCGACAAGAAGACCGACGATGGCAACGTCGTCGATGCGGAGTTCACCGAGGTCAAGGACAAGAAGGCCTGAGGGAACGCGGCGGCGCCCCGCGAGGTCCGCGGGGCGCCTGGCAGATAAGGCCGGATCGCCGGTGCGGCGTCGCCAGACGCGGCACCGCTGATCCGGCAGAGTCGTTCATGTTGACGGGGCAAGCGCATGGCAAAGCGGGACTTCTACGAAACACTGGGCGTCAATCGCGACGCCAGCGATGAGGACATCAAGAAGTCCTATCGCAAGCTCGCCATGAAGTTCCACCCGGACCGCAACCAGGGTGACGCGGCCAAGGCCGCCGAGGAGAAGTTCAAGGAAGTCAAGGAGGCCTATGAGGTGCTCTCGGATGCGTCCAAGCGCCAGGCCTACGACCGTTTTGGTCACGCCGGCGTCGATCCGTCGGTCGGCGCCGGTCCTGGCGCGGGCATGGGCGGATTTGCCGACGCGTTCGGCGATATTTTCGAGGGCATCTTCGGCGGCGGTGGCGGCCGCGGCCGCGGTGCTTCGGGCGTCTACCGCGGCTCCGACCTGCGCTACAACCTCGAGATCACCCTCGAGCAGGCGGCACGCGGTTACGAGACCAAGATACGCATTCCCGCGATCGAGTCCTGCGAGGTCTGTCACGGCACCGGCGCCAAGCCTGGTACTTCTGCCAAGACCTGCGGCACTTGCAACGGGTCAGGGCAGGTGCGCATCCAGCAGGGCTTTTTCTCGATCCAGCAGACCTGCCCCAAATGTCACGGCAGCGGGAAAGTCATCACCGACCCCTGCAAGGCCTGCGACGGGGCGGGACGGGTGCGGCGGCAAAAGACGCTCGCGATCAAGATCCCCGCCGGGGTGGATGAAGGTGATCGCATCCGCCTGTCCGGCGAAGGCGAACCGGGGGTCAATGGCGGCCCGCCGGGGGACCTCTATGTGCAGCTGGCCATCAAGGCGCACCCTGTGTTCCAGCGCGAAGGCGACGACCTGCATTGCGAGATGCCGGTCAGTTTCGCCACCGCGGCCTTGGGCGGTGCGATCGAGATTCCGACACTCGACGGGGTGGCCGAGATCAAGGTGCCGGGTGAGACGCAATCCGGCCGCACTTTCCGTCTGCGCGGCAAGGGCATCAAGGGCGTGCGTTCCAGCCAGCCGGGCGACCTGTATTGCCACGTTGTCCTGGAGACGCCGGTCAACCTGACGGCGCGCCAGAAGGAACTGCTGCGCGAATTCGAAGACATCAACCGCAAGGACGGCACGCACAGCCCGCGCGAGAAGTCCTTCATGGACAAGGTGAAGGACTTCTTCAGCGCGTGATTTCCGCAGCGCCGGGTAACATCGGCGCCGATGCGCAGAATCCTTTCCTGGCTGTTGGTCGCGCCGGTCGCACTTGCGATGCTGGTCGCGATCGGATTCGTCAGTCTGTTCTGGGCACCCGATCGTCCGGTCGGCGCGCTCAAGGCGCGCTGGGCCGCGCCGCCTTCCGCCTTCGTGGAGGTGGCCGGCATGCAGGTCCACCTGCGCGACCAGGGGCCGCGCGACGACCCGGAGCCGCTGGTGTTGCTGCACGGCACCGCCGACAGTCTGCACACGTGGACCGGCTGGGTGGAGGCGCTCAAGGGCGCGCGCCGTGTCGTGACGCTCGATCTGCCCGGCTTCGGACTGACCGGTCCGTTTGCGCATGACGATTATTCGATGGCGCGCTATGTGAGCTTCATGCAAGCGTTGCTGGCGCGCATTGGCGTCGACGGCCGCAAGGTGCGCTGTGTCCTGGCCGGCAATTCCTTCGGAGGCAACCTCGCCTGGCGGGTCGCGCTAGCGCACCCCGAACTGGTCACACGCTTGATCCTGGTCGATGCGGGCGGCTATGCGGCCAACGCGACCTCCATTCCGATCGGTTTTCGTGTCGCCATGACGCCGGGGATCAATCGCGTCATGACCTGGGCGCTGCCGCGCGGGCTCATCGAATCGAGTGTCAAGAATGTCTATGGCGACCCGGCGCGTGTGACTCCCGCGCTGGTGGATCGCTATTACGAACTGGCGCTGCGCGAGGGCAACCGGCGCGCGGTGGCGCTACGCTTTGCGCATCTGCGGCCAGGCGAAATGGCGGAACGCATCCGTGAACTGACGCTGCCGACCCTGATCCTGTGGGGCGGACGCGACCGGCTGGTGCCGCCGGGCAACGCGCGGCGTTTCGCTGCCGACATCCGCGGCAGCGAACTGAAGATTTTCGAAAACCTGGGCCATGTTCCGCATGAGGAAGACGCGCGCGTGACGGTCGCGGCGGTGGCCCGATTCCTGGAGAAGCGATGATGCGGCGAATCGGATCGACCCTGGTGGTGCTGGCGGCCCTGGCGGGTGGCGTGACAGAGGGAATGGCGCAGACCTGGCCCGCGCGCCCGGTGCGCCTGGTAGTCGGTTTCGCCCCCGGCGGCGCAGCCGACTACGTCGCCCGCAACCTGGCCGAGCCACTGGGCCGTGCGCTCGGGCAGTCGATGGTGGTGGAGAACCGCGCCGGCGCGGGTTCGTCGATCGCCGCCGATCATGTTGCCAAGGCGGCGCCGGACGGCTACACGCTCCTGATCGCGAGCCCTTCGTCCATTTCCGTCAACCCGGCGGTCAATCCCAAGCTTGGGTACTCGGCGCGCGACCTGCTGCCGGTCACGCGCGTGTCGACCTCGCCCCTGGTTGTGGCGGTCAATCCTGCGCTCAAGGTGGCGACGCTCGCGGAACTGATCGCCCTGGCCAGGCGCCAACCCGGCAAGCTCAATTACGCGACCTCGGGCAATGGCTCGGCGCCACACCTGGCGGCGGTCCTGTTCGCGCGCTTGGCCGGGGTTGACATGGTGCATGTCCCCTACAAGGGAGGAGGTCCGGCGGTGCAATCGGTCGTCGCCGGCGATACCCAGCTCACCTTCGGCACCCCGCCCTCGGTGCTGCCCATGATCGAAGCCAAGCGCCTCATTGCGCTGGCATCGACCAGTCGCTCGCGCTCGCCCCTGGTGCCCGGGGTGCCGGGGATGAGCGAGGCCGGCCTGCCCGACTACGAGATCAGTTTCTGGTATGGGCTCTTTTTCCCGGCCGCGACACCGTTGCCCATTGCGCGACGCCTGCACGAGGCGACTGCGCGGGTCCTGGAAAGCGCCGAACTGCGCCAGGCGCTGGCACGCGAAGGCACCGAGACAGTGGGTTCACGCTCGCCGGAGGACTTCGCCGCCTTCATCGCCGAGGACGCCAAATTCTGGGTGCGCCTGGTACGGGACGCCAAATTGCAGCCCGAATAGGGTCGATTGTTGCGAATCAGCAACGTTTGATTAGGTCTTTCATTACAAAGACTTGGTGAAACTTGTTGAGGTAAGGCCTAATAAAGGGCCGGACGTGGCTCCAAGGCCCGTCAGACCCCGGCTCCAGGCAACGATGGCAGTTTTCGCAGTCGTCAATCGCAAGGGCGGCACCGGCAAATCGACCCTCGCCACGCACCTCGCGGCCTATCTGGCCGGCCTCGGTCATGAGGTCATGCTGGGCGATGTGGACCGCCAGCAGTCTTCGCGCCTGTGGCTGGGCCTGCGCCCTGAGACGCGTCCACCCATCCACGGCTGGACCATCGACGACCGCAACTTTGCGCGCCCGCCCGCCGGGGTCAAGCATGTGGTGCTGGACACGCCGGGCGGATTTACGGGCATCGGGCTCATGAAGGTGGCCATGTATGCCGACGCGATCCTGATACCGGCAACGCCGTCGCTGTTCGACCGTCGCGCCGCGGCCGACTGCATCAAGGAACTGCGCGGCCTGCCGCGTGTGCAACTGGGCAAGTGTCGTCTGGCCAGCGTGGGCATGCGTATCGATGGGCGCACCCGCAATGCCCAGTTGCTTGAAGCCTGGGCGGGCCAGGAGGGTATCGAACACCTGGGCACGATCAAGGAGGCGCAGATCTACGCGCGCTGCCTCGAGCAGGGCTTGTCGATGTTCGACTTTCCGCGCAATCGCAGCATCGACATGTACCTGGCCGAGTGGACGGCCATCTCCGCGTGGGTCGACGCCACGCTTGCGGAAACGGCGCTCGCTCCGGCGGCGCCTGCGGCCAATCCGCAGCCGGGCAACGTGGTGCATGTGCGGCCGACGCCGATCCTGAAACCGGTGCCGCTTCTGCGTTCGGTCGCCGCCGAGCGTCGCGGTGCGGACCTGTCCGGCACGACGGCCGATACCCCGGCCTTCCTGCGCGCTTCGTAGAGGCTGGTCGCGGCGGTGTAATCTGCCGCATGTGGTCTCCGACACTCCGGCGACGCCCGTGCGCCCGAACCTGCCTTGCCATCCATGACCGGCGCTAGCTTCGCGGGCCGCGATCTCATCGATTCGCGTTTCGCCGCCTGGCGTCTCGTCGTCGCGCTGATCCTCATGACCATCGGCGGCGCCGGCATGTACGTCGTGCCGGTGGTGCTGCCGGTGGTGCAGGCCGAGTTCGGCGTCGCGCGTGGCGATGTGTCGCTGGCCTATACCCTGCTCATGATCGGCTTTGGCGTCGGTGGCGTGCTCATGGGCCGGCTGGCGGATCGCTTCGGCATCATGCTGCCGATACTGATCGGCGCGGTGTGCCTGTCGCTGGGTTTTGTCGCAGCAGCGTTTTCCGGCGGCATCGTGGCTTTCATGCTGGTGCACGGCATCCTGATCGGACTCATGGGCAGCGCCGCGACTTTCGCGCCCCTGATCGCGGACGCCTCGCAATGGTTCGAGAAGCGTCGCGGCATCGCCGTTGCAGTGTGTGCCAGCGGCAACTATCTCGCCGGCACGGTGTGGCCGCCGATCGTGCAGGCGGGGGTCGAAGCCGTCGGGTGGCGCAGCACCTACCTGGCGCTGGCCGGATTCGTGCTGGTCAGCATGACCGCATTGGCGCTGACCATGCGCATGCGCCCGCCGCCGGCGCAGGCGGCAGCGTCGGTGGCCGGTGCGCTGGCCTCGGACCGCCCCTTCGGCTTCACGCCCGGGCAGGCGCAGGCGCTCCTGTGCGTCGCCGGGATCGCGTGTTGCGTGGCCATGTCCATGCCGCAGGTGCACATCGTTGCGTACTGCGGTGACCTGGGTTATGGCGCCGCGCGCGGGGCGCAGATGCTGTCCCTGATGCTGGGATTCGGCGTCCTGAGCCGCCTGATTTCCGGCGCCATCTGCGACCGCATCGGCGGGCTGCGCACCCTGCTCCTGGGTTCGACCCTGCAATGCGTGGCGCTGTTCCTGTTCCTGCCCTTCGATTCGCTCTGGTCCTTGTACCTGGTTTCGGCCCTGTTCGGCCTCTT
>JAEUOR010000082.1 GCA_016790635.1 Burkholderiales bacterium | reverse complement strand
CCGCGAAGCATTGGCACTACATGGTCAGCTGGGTTTCCAGTTACGGTTTTATCACGCTTGCTGCAATAGCCGCCTCGCCCTTTACCCAGACACCCGCCTTGATTCTGGCGGCCGTGTTGGGATTGCCGTGGCCCGAAGTATTCGGCGCGCTCCTGATCGGAAAGGGGCTCAAGTACTCACTGGTCGGCGCGGTCACGGCACGCACCGCCCATGGTGTGCAGGCGGGAATGCTTTCAAACCAGACCGGCATTTCGCAACACAGTAAGCTGGGGAAAGAATGAATATTTTCTCAACAACGAAATGCCTGGATGGGCATTTCATTTCCACAGAAGCCAGGCGATATTGCGAACGCATACATCAACCGGCTTTGCGTCGTGAGGTATCTGAGAGAAGGTCATGATGAGTTCACAGACTATTCGTATAGCCCGCAGAGCGCTCGCCGCGGCGACCATCGTCGTCTTTGTCCCGGGCAGCCCGCTCCATGCGCAGATCCCCGATCGCTTGTCGCTCAACGAAGCCTTGCGCATTGCGCAAGGCAACGCACCCGCCATCAGCGCGGCCGGCAAGGGCATCGAGGCGGTGCGCGACATGGCCGTGGTCGCGGGGCAACTGCCAGACCCGGTGTTGCGCCTGGGCGTCGAGAATCTCCCGGCCAATGGACCGGACGCATGGAAGATCGCCAACGACTTCATGACCATGCGCCGCGTGGGCATCATGCAGGAATACGTTTCCGGCAACAAGCGCGACCTGCTCCGGAAACGCGTGGAGCTTGAGGCACAGCGGCTGGATGCGTCGCGACACCGCCTTACAGCCAATCTCCGTCAGGATGTGGCTGTGGCGTGGTTTGACCGCTACTACGCCGGCAAGTCCCGCGAACTGGTCAAGTCGCTCGAAGCGGAAATCGAATTGCAGTTACGAACTCTCGACCCGCAAATTCGGGCAGGCAAGGCGACTGTCGGCGATGCGTCGATTGCAAGCGCCGCACTGCTGCAGGTGCAGGATCGCGTGTTGGTGGCCGACAAGCAGGAAAGAGTGGCCCAGATTGCGTTATCGCGATGGCTGGGCGCTGATTCTGCGCGTGAACCCGGCGTGAAGCCCGACATCGAGACGCTTGAGCTGGACCCGAAAAATCCGACGGTCCTCGCGTCGGTGCCCTCGCTCCGGGAACATGAGGCCGAAAGCGACATCGCCCGCGCGGACCTTGCCGTCACCCAGTCGAACCGGAGTTCCAACTGGAGTTGGGAGTTCGCCTACAGCCAGCGTGGTCCCGCATACGCGAATATGGTCTCGTTCGGCGTCAGCATCCCGCTGACTTTCAACGCCGCGAACAGACAAGATCGCGAAATTTCGGCAAAGCAGTCCCAGGTCGAACAGGCGCGCGCATTGCACGAAGACGTGCGCCGTGAAACCGAGGTGGCGTTGGCATCGGCCTACGCGGAATGGCGGAGTCTGATTGATCGACGCAAGCGGCTGTCGGGGACATTGCTGGCTGTCGCAAGGCAGCGGCTGGAGTTGTCGCTGGGATCGTATCGTTCCGGACAGGGCAACCTGGCCTCGGTCCTCGAAGCACGGCGCGCGGAAGTTGAAGCCCAAATGCAGTTGCTGGACCTTGAACGCGAGGCCGCCAAGGTGTGGGCGCAACTCAATTTCGTCTACGTCGAACCTTCCGCAACACAGCCGAAAGCGGGCCAACCATGAAATCCACAGCGATCGTTTCGGTATGCATCGTTGCCGGCGCGCTTGTCGCCGTCGGTGCCTATCAACTGGGCCTGCGACAGCACGCTGGCGCCCGACCTGATCAGTCCGTCACGGCACCCAATTCGGCGAAGGCGTCCGATCCACTAGTCGATCCAAAAACCGGGCGCAAGGTTCTGTACTGGCACGACCCCATGGCCCCCGGAAAGAAGTTCGACAAGCCCGGAAAGTCGCCCTTCATGGACATGCCGCTGGTTCCGGTCTATGCGGATGAGTCCGCAGGCCCGGGCGTATCGGTCAGTGCGGGAGTCACGCAGAGCCTGGGCATCCGGACCGCGCTGGTGCGCAAGGCGGACCTTGCCGCCAGTCTCGATGTTGTTGGTGTGGTCGCGCCCAACGAGCGCGCCACCGAAGTGGTCCAGTCGCGCGTTACCGGCTATATCGAAAAGCTGCACGTACGCGCCGTGCTCGACCCCGTCAAAAAAGGCCAGGCGCTCGCCACCATCCATGCGCCGGAGTGGGCGGCAGCGCTGGAGGAATACCTCGGGGTTCGACGCGCGCAACCCGGGCCGGCGCTGGTGGACGCGGCCCGCGCGCGCTTGCGTTTGCTGTCGATTCCAGACAGCGTGGTCGCCTCCTCGGAGCAATCCGGGAAAGCGCAATCCCGCTTCACCCTGACAGCACCGGCATCTGGCGTGGTGGCGGAACTCGGGGTTCGGGACGGTGCGATGGTGTCGCCCGGCATGACGCTGTTCCGGATCGTCGACCTCGGATCGGTCTGGGTCATGGCCAGCGTGCCGGAGGCGCTCGCCGGCCGGATCCGCAGTGGCAGCCAGGCGGAAGTGCGAGTCGCGGGAATCGCTGACGCATTTACCGGAAAATTCTCGGCGGTTCTTCCCGACGTCGATCCCGCCACCCGCGCGGTCAAGGCCAGGGTGGAATTGCGCAATCCCGGCCTGGTACTCAAACCAGGCATGTTTGTCCGCGTTGCCTTGAAACAGGAGGCCAGCGAACAGGCACTGGTCGTACCCCAGGAATCCGTGATCACGACGGGCAAGCGCAGCGTGGTGATCCTGGCGCTGGACGGCGGCAAGTACAGTCCGGTCGAAGTGACGCTGGGTCGAGAAAACGGCGCGGACATCGAAGTCAGATCCGGTTTGTCCGAAGGGCAGAAAGTGGTCGCTTCCGGTCAGTTCATGCTCGATTCCGAGGCAAGCCTCAAGTCCGGGCTTTCAAGACTCGATACCGGCCCGGCGAAGGCCCCTTCTTCTCCGAGCCACAGCGCGGAAGGCAAGGTCGAGTCGATCGACAAGGACGGCGTGACGATTGCGCATGGGCCGGTGCCCTCGCTCAAGTGGGGTGCGATGACCATGGCGTTCAAGAACCCGCCCGGCGGACCATCCAAGGATCTGAAAGTCGGCGCGCGCATTCACTTTGAATTCGTGCAACAGGGTGACGAATACGTACTGCAGCACGTCATGCCGCTTGGCGCCGGTACCAAACCATGATTGCCGCCATCATCCGTTGGTCCATCGGCAACCGCTTCCTTGTGCTGATGGTCACCCTGCTGCTGGTCGGGGCCGGCCTGTGGTCTCTTGCCAGGACACCGCTGGATGCGCTGCCGGACTTGTCGGATGTCCAGGTCATCATTCGCACTTCATACCCCGGGCAGGCGCCGCAGCTGGTGGAAAACCAGATCACCTACCCGCTCACCACCACCATGATGTCGGTGCCGGGTGCCAAAACGGTGAGGGGGTACTCATTTTTCGGCGACTCGTTCGTCTATGTCCTGTTCGAGGACGGCACCGACCTGTATTGGGCGCGGTCGCGGGTACTTGAGTACCTCAATCAGGTCCAGTCGAAGTTGCCCGCCGGTGCCAGTGCGGCGCTCGGTCCGGATGCCACCGGCGTCGGCTGGGTCTACGAATACGCGCTGGTGGATCGCACCGGTCGCCACGACCTGGGACAACTGCGGGCCCTGCAGGACTGGTTCCTGAAATTCGAACTCAAGTCGGTGCCCAACGTGGCCGAGGTCGCAAGTCTGGGAGGCATGGTGCGCCAGTACCAGGTGGTGCTCGACCCGAACCGCCTGCGCGCCTACGGCATTCCACACGCCAAAGTTCTCGATGCGATTCGTGCCTCCAACCAGGAGGCCGGCGGCGCCTTGATCGAGCTGGCGGAAACCGAGTACATGGTCAGGGCCCGCGGTTACCTGGCGAGCATGGACGACTTTCGAAATATTCCGCTTACTTCCTCGAATGACGGCGTGGTCGTGAAACTCGGCGATGTCGCCCGTATCCAGGTCGGCCCCGAAATGCGTCGCGGGATCGCCGAGCTTGATGGTGAGGGCGAAGTCGCCGCCGGCGTCATCGTCATGCGTTCGGGGAAGAACGCCCTGGAAACCATTCGAGCCGTGCAGGCGAAGCTGGAGCAGGTGAAAGCGAGCCTTCCTGCGGGGGTGGAGATCGTGCCCACCTACGACCGCTCGCAAATCATCGAACGGGCAGTCGCCAACCTCAAGGACAAACTCCTGGAGGAATTCATCGTTGTTGCCGTGGTCTGCCTGGTGTTCCTGGTCCATCTGCGATCTTCCCTGGTCGCGGTCGTGTCCCTGCCAGTGGGAATCCTGAGCGCATTCATCGTCATGCGCTACCAGGGGATCAATGCCAACATCATGTCGCTGGGCGGCATCGCGATTGCCATTGGCGCGATGGTCGATGCCGCCGTGGTGATGATAGAAAACATGCACAAACATCTGGAAGCCTGGGACCACGCGAATCCTGGCCGCACCCTGGATTCGGAAGAACGTTGGCGCCTGGTGGCGGAAGCGGCCGTCGAGGTCGGACCGGCCCTGTTCTTCTCGCTCCTCATCATCACCCTGTCGTTCATCCCGGTGTTCACCCTCGAAGCCCAGGAGGGTCGCCTGTTCGCGCCGCTCGCATTCACCAAGACCTACGCGATGGCGGCGTCGGCGGCGCTGGCGGTCACCCTGGTGCCGGTGCTGATGGGTTACTTGATCAGGGGCCGCATCCCCAGGGAAGAGTCAAATCCGGTAAACCGGGGACTGATCGCACTGTACCGACCAGTGCTGGCGCACGTGTTGCGCTTTCCAAAAGTCACGATCGCCGTCTCGTTGGCGGTCCTTGTCAGCACTCTGTATCCGCTTTCGCAGCTGGGCGGCGAGTTCCTGCCGCCAATGGATGAAGGCGACCTGCTCTACATGCCTTCCGCGTTGCCAGGGCTGTCCGCAGCCAAGGCTTCCGAATTGCTGCAGCAGACCGACCGCATGATCCGCACCGTGCCGGAAGTGGCTCGGGTATTCGGCAAGGCCGGGCGCGCCGATACCGCGACCGACCCGGCGCCTGTCGAGATGTTCGAGACGACCATCCAGTTCAAGCCCCGCGAGGAATGGCGTGCGGGCATGACACCGGAAAAATTGGTCGAGGAGCTCGATCGCGCCGTCAAGGTGCCTGGGCTGTCCAATATCTGGGTACCGCCGATCCGCAATCGCATCGACATGCTGGCCACCGGCATCAAGAGTCCGGTCGGCGTCAAGGTGAGCGGTCCGGACCTGGCTGAGATAGATCGTCTGGCCAGCGCCGTGGAATCAACGGTGAAAAATGTGCCGGGTGTGACCTCCGCATTGGCAGAACGGCTGGTGGGCGGGCGCTATATCGATTTGTCGATCGATCGGATGGCGGCGGCGCGATACGGGCTGAGCGTCGCGGACGTCCAGATGCTGGTGTCTTCCGCGATCGGCGGCGACAACGTCGGTGAGGTGATCGAAGGCCGGCAGCGCTTCCCGATCAATGTCCGTTACCCGCGCGAATTGCGCGACTCGATCGAACGAATTCGCGAAATGCCCTTTGTCACCGAAAAGGGGGCACAGTTGCGTCTGTCGGACGTGGCTTCGATCAAGATCGAGGATGGGCCGCCTATGTTGCGCAGCGAAAATGCCAGGCTATCCGGGTGGGTCTACGTGGACTTGCATGGGCGCGACCTGCGCTCGGCCGTCGCCGACATGCAACAGAAGGTGCGAGAGGAGATCAAGCTTCCAGCCGGCTATTCGATCGCCTGGTCGGGTCAATTCGAGTATCTCGAACGCGCGTCGCAGCGCCTCAAGGTGGTCGTGCCATTCACGCTTGCCATCATCTTCTTCCTCCTGTATGTGACGTTCAGACGTGTCGACGAGGCCTTGTTGATCCTTCTGGCGGTGCCATTCGCGCTCACTGGCGGTTTCTGGCTCATCTGGACCTTGGGACACGCGATTTCCGTCGCCACGGCGGTCGGCTTCATTGCCCTGGCAGGCGTGGCCGCCGAGTTCGGCGTCGTCATGCTGGTCTATCTCAAGAGTTCATGGGATCGGCGCATCGCCGCCGGCGCCCAGGCCTCGGAGGCGTTGCTTCTGGAAGCCATCACGGAAGGCGCCGTGCTGCGGGTCCGACCCAAGGCCATGACCGTCGCGGTCATTCTGGCCGGTCTGCTGCCGATTCTTTGGAGCGGCGGCACCGGCTCGGAAGTAATGCAACGCATCGCCGCACCCATGGTGGGCGGCATGGTCACGGCGCCCCTGTTGTCTATGCTGGTGATTCCGGGCGTATGGCTACTCTTGATGCGCCGGCGACTACACCAGTCGAATCGCGTGGCCATCGCGACGGCGGTGCCCGCCCAGTAGCAGCGCATAGCCCACTTTGATCCTTCCAATGCCAAACCGCCGGCAAAACTCGATGCCTCGATCATCGGATGGCCTTGCCAAGCTCTGACACTTCGCACGGCCGAATCGGCATTTTTACCGGAAGTGGGCCAGGTAGCTCCAGAGGACCCGGATCATCGTCGAATCCGATCGTTCGCAAACCATTGCTTAGGCTTATCCACGGGCGCGAGGGCGGCGCCTCTCACGCCATGAACGCGCGCCGGTGGGTAAGGCGCCTGATTCGATCGGCCGTGCCAGATCGTGTCATTGGATTCACCGCATCCATATGGCATTCACGCCTGAGAGACTTCGCGTGTAAAGAAAAAATTCCGAGCGACGACAGACGTTTCCAGACACCTGACAAGCGCGAGCAAACGCCCGCCTCTGCGCCATGGGACCGAGCCGACGCATGCTGCGTACCTGTCAGCCATGCTAACGGGTCCGACAATTGGGCAACGGCTTCGTATTGATGCGACGTCGTGGCACGACCTCCGACCAGAAGATTGTAAGGAACTTGTGCGCTGACGCATTGGTCACAGGTCAATAACCAAAAGCACGCGACCCGAAAATGTCGAAGCTTGGTTCGCACGCGATTGTTCCTCGACCGGAATTCGACGCTGGCTGAGTCAGCCCGCTTGATGCCCGTAAGGCATCGTCCATGCTCGCGACCGCGAGCGCAAACGTCGGCCTGATCTCCCGAAAGCCGACCGCCGCAAGGCGTGGAGATGTACGTAAACCCGCGGACAGGGTCTTGCCGCAACCAGGTGTGATGGCGCCCCGCCAATCAGCACCCGCCATCGAAGCGCCGCAATGTAGCTTTGGAATTGCCGTGAACATCTGCCTTGCCTGCAAGGCCATGTCGTACCCCTCTGCTCCACTGCCCCAGTTGCAAATCTCGCGGCCACCAGTGTTGCGCAACCGTCGCGTGCAAGCCATTCGCGCCGGCCAGCCGCACGCCAGGCCACCGTAGCGGCACCCACCTATTCGCAATCTGCCCCAGTTCCGCCGCGTCACTGCGGCAACAACCCTGCGCCAATCGCGTCGTCACTACACGGCGCCGCCGGTAGTGACGACGCGCACGATGCCCCAGCAATCAAAGAGTTATCGGTAGCTGGCGCAAGTGACAACCCCAAGTGATGGGCTCCCCGACCCATCGTCAATCCGGACCGCGCAACGCGGTCTGCCTCCCCGCCCGCTCCCCGTGGGCTTCGTCAGCACCGCGCTCCCAAAGCGCCCCAGCGAGCCCTGGGTCAATGGCTCATCTCGACGGATCGCCTTCCCACAGGAAGCGCCGTCGATGCCAATGCCGCGTGCCGCGGCGGCAAGCAACAAAGCAACCGGCACAAATCGGGAGTGGTGTCCCGCGTCCCTCGTAGTTCCCGACACGCCCAGGCGTGCGGGACGGACAGAAACACTTACCGGACAAGCTTCACACACCAGCAGCATCGAATCGAGCAGGACATCTGGGGCAACCGAACGCGGAAAGGGATTGAACCTGGCCAGGCACATATGCGGGATCTGAACTATGAACTGAAGCAGCTCTGCCATCGCAACCGCGATGGTAGCTATGCCACGCAGCGCGACCGCGCACGCGTGCTGGATCTGGTCGCCAACCAACTCCAGGGCTTGGGGTTCCGACATTTGGCTGCAGCAAGCCTGAAGCCGAAGCACGTCGAGGGCCTGGTCGAGCGCTGGAAAGCGGAAGGCCTGGCGGTGGGGACCATCAAGAATCGCATGGCAGAGCTGCGCTGGTGGGCGGAAAAGGTCGGCAAGCAGAACGTGATCGCCAAGGACAACGACCACTACGGCATCGGCCACCGGCAGTACGTCACCAACGTCAGCAAGGCGCGCGAGCTGACCACGGGCGACCTGTCCAGGATCACCGATCCGTATACGCACATGTCGCTGCAATTGCAGGCGGCATTCGGTCTGCGGCGCGGGGAATCGATCAAGATCCAGCCGGAATGGGCGGACCGGGGCAATCGGTTGGCCCTGAAGGACTCCTGGACCAAGGGCGGACGCGCGCGGGAAATACCGATCCGCAATCAGGAACAGCGCCAGATGCTCGACGAAGCGAAGCGGCTTGCCGGCAGGGGCAGCCTGATTCCGGCCGACCGGAATTATGTGGAGCAGCTACGACGTTTTGAATTCCAGTGCGCCAAAGTCGGCGTCCATCGTGTTCACGGTTACCGCCACCAGTATGCGCAGACGCGCTACCGGGAGCTGACCGGCTGGACGGCGCCGGCCGCCGGCGGACCGCGCTCCAGGGATTTGACTTTGGGGCAAAAGGCGATCGACCGCGAAGCACGGTTGACGATCAGCCGGGAGCTGGGACACGAGAGAGAGCAAATAACCGCGGTTTACCTGGGGCGCTGAAATGCTCCACGAAATCCCGCGCATCTGCTGATGCCATGGCCGTTAGCACTGCAAACATTGCGGATGCCGATGGTGAAACGGGTTTCAGAGTGTGCCCAGGGATGACACGATGAAATCATCGATGAACCGAAAAGGTGATTACAAGAGCAACGCACCGGCGGAGCAGACCGTCTCGCACTTGAAGTTCCACCAGCAACTCGTCGCGAGCGCTGGCGGAAC
Source organism: Burkholderiales bacterium (assembly GCA_016790635.1). Classification (GTDB taxonomy): domain Bacteria; phylum Pseudomonadota; class Gammaproteobacteria; order Burkholderiales; family JAEUOS01; genus JAEUOS01. The sequence goes on along the minus strand of JAEUOR010000082.1, from coordinate 12,638 downwards.
GGCTGAGAGCTGCATTCGGTGAACATCCCTCCAACAGTTGATCAAGATCCGGATTTTCACAGACAGATCGCACGGGCAATGCCGGGCGGTCTGGACGATCGGGCTGGCGCTGGTCAGCCCGCCGGGCCCGCTTCGGTGCCGTCGGGCCCTCAAGCCGTTTGCATCGCGACGCGCCGGGCGCGCGCTTCATCGGACTAGGACAGTTCGATGCGCAAGACGCCGTCACGGTAGCTGGCCTTCGTCAGCCATCACTGACAAAACCCTCGCCCGCGCAGTTGCGGATCACAAGAGCGTGTTCTTCGCGGAAAAGAACACGCGAAGCGAGGTCGTCGACAATCACGCCGCCGTCGCGGGCGGACTCCAGCTGGTGCCTGGTGACAACGCGCTGACCAAATTGGCTGCCGACTATTAATACGTGATCGATTACGGATTATTTCTCGACGATGCCGAGCGGTTCGAAGCCCTGATGGCGCAATGCCAAACGATTCTGCAGAAAGCCACTGCAAAGTGACTACGGGAATCGAATTTGGTCCTTCAACAAGGAAATACTGTATGGCAATAGGCGAGAAACACCGCCAGCACCACGCTGGAAACGGCCCCTGGATTTCGGGTGACTTTTTCAATTCGACGAACGAAATTGCGTCAATTGCGTTATACTACATTGATGATCCGCCTCAAACGTCTGCGAAATGCTGCCCGCGTTTTGCTTAGTGCGTTCCTCGTCGCTTATGCGACGGTGGCGCTCCACGCGTATGCGTGGGTGCCTCAAGCGCAAGGTGGATCAATGGTCACCGAAGCAATGGCGAACGCCATTTCGGGAGAAGCCGACCGCGAGGAGCATTGCAATGAAAAGGCCACTGGAACGTCGGCCTTGTTGTGCAAGTACCATTGCCAAAGTGAAGTCCAGACAGGCGATCGTCCCAACTCTTCTGTCACTGGCTCGGCCGATCAGTTTTTTTTCATTGTCCCGCATCTCGAAGAGCTCGGGACCAGCGTGCCGGCAATTCGCCAGTCGTTGCTATTTGTAGACCTCGCGCATCACGGCGGATCCCCACCGCCTTACGCAAGCACCTCCCGCCTGCGCATTTGACACCCTGACGTGTGAGTTCCTGCGCCCTGTTTTCAGGGCGCGGCCGATCTTATTCGTCTTCAAGGAGTCGACATGCGTTTCATCCGCTGGCCGCTATTGGCCGCAAGCCTCATTTGCGGGACCGCCTTGGCACAAGGCATCGCCTTGCCGAAATACGAGTCCGCGCTCACGGACTACCAACCATTTCGCGACGAAAAACTCGCCAACTGGCGCGACATCAACGAAACCATGGGCGCGTTGGGTGGCCACAGCGCTCATTCGCGCGAGGTCGCGAAGACCGTTTCTGCGGCCGGCACGGTGCTCGAAATCGACCGCGCCGCCGGCCGCGTGCGCATCGAATCCGACGGCGTCAAAACCTTCGGCTGGCCGGCCGGAATCGCCTACTGGCCGCTGAAGTCGCTTTTCCTGGCCGATCAGATCAAACCTGGGGAACGAGTGGTGTTCACCTTGGAACAGGACGGCGACACCTATCGAATCGTTAGCTTCGAGGGCAACGCACCGCCGGCGCCGCAAGCAGCGAAATCCGCCGACCCGCACGCCGGCCACAACATGGCAGCGCCAAAACCAGCGCCGCCGCCCGCGCAGCCCGCTACCCCCAAAGCACCTCACGACATGAAGAACATGGGAGGCATGAAATGAACCCCGGTTTGAGACGAGTCATACCTCTGTCGCTGACCGTAGCACTTCTGGGCGGTTGTGCAAGCTTTTCCGAAGATCGCGGTTTCGGCATGACACAGCAGACAGCCAAGGATCGGCTCGGCCGCGACGCCGTCTGGATCAGGAGCGAGAACGATGCCGACAGCGTCAGGCAGAAAGTCGCGGTACTGCTGGCGCAACCCCTGTCTGCCGACGACGCGGTGCAGATCGCGCTCTACAACAACCCCGGGTTGCAGGCCACCTATGCCGAGTTGGGCATCTCCGAAAGCGACCTTGTGTCTTCCGGGAGGATCGACAACCCGCGCTTCTCGTTCCTACGCGCGCTGGATTTGAATAGCGAAAGCAAGATCGAGGGCATCCTGTCGTTCGGCGTGATGTCGCTGATCACCCTGCCGCTGCGCATGGAGGCCGCCGGCCGGCGCTTCGAATCGACCAAGCGCGGCGTCACCGCCGAGATGTTGCGCACCGCAAGCGAGACGCGCAAGGCTTACTACCAGGCGGTCGCCGCGGCGCAAACCGTGCAGTACATGGCGCAGGTCAGGGGATCAGCCGAGGCCGGAGCGGAACTGGCGCGGCGCATGGCGCGCGCCGGCAATTTTTCCAACCTCACGCGCATGCGCGAGCATGCTTTCTACGCCGATGCCACCGCGCAGCAGGCACGCGCCCAACAGGCTGCGATCGGTGCGCGCGAGCAATTGACTCGATTGCTGGGGCTGGCCGACAGCATGGCGTTGAAGCTTCCCGAACGCCTGCCCGATCTGCCCAAGACGCCGCGCGACGAGGAGACGATTGCAAAAGAAGCGATGCAGGAACGCCTCGACATCACAGCCGCGCGCTTCGAAGCCGAAGCGATGGCCGCGACGCTTGGCCTGACCAAGATCACGCGCTTCACCAACGTGCTTGAGATCGGGCGCGTGCGCATCGACGAAGGGCACGATCCGCGCAAACGCGGCTGGGACATCGTTTTCGAGATTCCGGTCTTCGATTTCGGCGGCGCTCGTGTCGCCGGCGCCGAGGCACGTTACATGCGCTCGGCCGAGCGGATTCGCGAAACCGTAGTTACCGCGCAAAGCGAAGTACGCGAAGCCTATTCCAGCTATCGCACTCAGCACGACCTGGCGCGCCACTATCGCGAAGAGATCGTGCCCTTGCGCAAGAAAATTTCCGACGAAATGCTGCTGCGCTACAACGGCATGCTGAAAAGCGTATTCGAACTGCTGGCCGACTCGCGCGAGCAGGTGATGGCCGTCAACGGTGCGATCGAAGCGCAGCGGGATTTCTGGATCGCCGAGGCCGACCTGCAGATGGCCCTGATAGGCAAGCCCACCAGCCTGGGGGCCGGGTCCGAACTGATTCCCATGCCCGCCAAACGCGCCGGACACTGAAACCATGAAAGCAAACACCATGAAGACCCCCGCGCCAGCGCGCCGCCGCTTCTTCGCCCAAGGCGCCGGCATCGGCGCTGCGCTGATCGGCGCCGCCGCGGTTTCACGCGTGGCCCAGGCCACCGTGCCCGAGGCGCCGCTGCGTGATTCGGCCGCCACCGTCATCACCCCGCTGCCCGCCAAGGGCCGGCCCTACAACCCGGTGGTCACCCTCAATAGCTGGACCCTGCCATGGCGCATGAAAGACGGCTACAAGGAATTCCACCTGATCGCCGAACCGGTGCGGCGCGAGATCGGCCCCGGCATGATCGCCAACCTGTGGGGCTACAACGGCCAGTCGCCCGGCCCGACCATCGAGGTGGTGGAAGGCGACCGCGTACGCCTGTTCGTCACCAACAAGCTGCCCGAGCACACCACCATCCACTGGCACGGCCAGCGCCTGCCCAATGGCATGGATGGCGTGGGCGGCCTCAACCAGCCGCAGATCAAGCCCGGCGAAACCTACGTCTACGAATTCATCGCGCGCCGGGCCGGCACCTTCATGTACCACCCGCATGCCGATGAAATGACGCAAATGGCGATGGGCATGATGGGCTTCTGGGTGACCCACCCGAAAGACCCGAAATTCATGCCGGTGGATCGCGATTTCTGCTTCCTGTTGAACGCCTACGACATCGACCCCGGCAGCGCCACCCCGCAGATCAACACCATGCTTGACTTCAACCTGTGGACCTGGAACAGCCGCACCTTTCCGGGCATCGATCCGCTGGTGTGCCGCATGGGCGACCGCGTGCGCATCCGCGTCGGCAACCTCACCATGACCAACCATCCGATGCACCTGCACGGCCACGAGTTCGTGGTGACCTGCACCGACGGTGGCTGGACCCAGCCCTCATCGCGCTGGCCTGAAGTCACCACCGATATAGCGGTGGGCCAGATGCGCGCATTTGAATTCGAAGCTACCGAACCCGGCGACTGGGCCTTTCATTGCCACAAGAGCCACCACACCATGAACCCGATGGGGCATGACGTACCCACCATGATCGGCGTCGACCATCGCGGTGTTGCCGCGAAGATCAACAAGCTGGTGCCCGACTACATGGTGATGGGCGAGCGCGGCATGGCCGACATGGGCGAGATGGAAATGCAGATTCCCGACAACACCCTGCCGATGATGACAGGCCAAGGCCAGTTCGGGCCGATCGAGATGGGCGGCATGTTCACCACTGTCAAGGTGCGCAAGGGGCAGGCGAAGAACGACTACAAGGACCCCGGGCCGTACAAGTATCCGCCCAACACGGTGGCCTACAAATGGGCCGGGGAATCGCTCAATCCGACGCGTGCGCCAACCTCGCGCATGACCGAGATCGACCCCGCCACGGGCCGTGCCACTGGCGGCGGCAAGAGCATCGAACTTACCGTACGCAAACCCGCCGGCGGACATGCCGGCCATTGAAAGGAGTTGGATATGAAACCGATTCATGCCTTCATCGCCGCCACCCTGGCGCTATCCGCGAGCGTAGTGCTTGCGCACGGCGACACCGATCACGCGAAAAAGAGTGCCGCCAAACCTCCTTCCAAGGAAGAGCATGCTTTCGGCCGCGAGGGGAATCCCAAAAAAGCCAGCCGCACCATCCGTGTCGACATGGCCGACAGCATGCGCTTTACGCCGGGTGAGCTTACCGTCAGGCGCGGCGAGACCGTCAGGTTCGTGGTCACCAACAGCGGCAAGGTGATGCACGAAATGGTCATCGGAACCGAAGCGGAATTGCGCAAGCATGCCGAGGAAATGAAAAAACATCCGACCATGGAACACGATGAGCCTTACATGGCACATGTCAAGCCAGGTGCGAAGGAAGAGATCACCTGGACCTTTACCAAAGCCGGAAAATTCATGTACGGCTGCCTGATTCCCGGCCACTTCGAGGCCGGGATGAAAGGCGCAATCAACGTAGTAGCCAAGTAGGTCAACCGCAAAGGAGCATCAAAATGAAAGCAATAATCGCGATAGCCGCGCTAACCCTTGCCGCCCTCCCGGGTGCGGGTTTCGCTTCAGGTGATCACAAAGGGCATGCCGGCCACGGCGCAACCCAGTCCGCCACCGGTCCGTTGATGGCCGACGGCGAAGTACGCAAAGTCGACCGCGAGCAGGGCAAGATCACGCTCAAGCATGGCGAGATAAAGAATCTCGACATGTCCCCCATGACCATGGTGTTCCGCGTCAAGGATCCGGCGATGCTCGACAAGGTCAAGGAGGGCGACAAGGTCGGGTTCTCCGCGGACAAGATCGGCGGCCAGTTCACGGTGACCGGCATCGAAGTGAAAAAGTGACCCGGCCATGCGAACGCTCGTCGCGATAGTTTTGCTGTCTGTACTCGCGATTCCTCTGCGCTGATCGCGCAGCACATGGCGTCGGCTTGCGGCATGCGGGGATTTGTTGGCCTCGGGAAGGGAATGAACATGCTCCACAGACTCATCGGAATGGCCGCCATCAGCGCCGTGGCCGCACTCGCTGGCGGTTGCGCAACGTCCAATACCCCCGGCGATCCGCTCGAAGGCTTCAACCGTGGCGTGTTCGGTTTCAACGAGGGAGTCGACCAGGCAATCGTCAAGCCGATCGCCAAGGGCTACACCGCGGTCGTGCCCGAACCCGCGCGCGACTGCGTGAGAAACGTGTTCGCCAACATCGAAGACATATTCAACGGCATCAACAGCCTGTTGCAAGGAATGGTCGTGGATGCGGGATCAGATGTGGGCCGGCTGGCGGTCAACTCGACTGTCGGCGTGCTTGGCTGTTTCGACGTCGCCTCGAAAATGGGGCTGGAAAAGCACAATCGCGATTTCGGACAGACCTTCGGAAAATGGGGCATGGCGACCGGTCCCTACCTTGTGATTCCGTTCATCGGTGTTTCGAACCTGCGCGACGGCATCGGCAACGCGATCTATTCGAGCCTCGATCCGGTCTGGGCCCGCCACGTGCCGACCCGCAACACCGCTTTTGCATTGCGCATGGTGAGCCGTCGCGCAGGTTCGCTTGACGCCAGCGCCCTGATCGACGACACGGCGCTCGACAAGTATCAATTCGTCCGCGATGCGTACCTGCAACGCCGGCGCAGCATGGTTGATGACGGCGCCGCGAGCAAAGTGGAAAGCAAATAGGCCGGTATCCATACCTTGCTGCAAATCCATGCCGCCCGCCCGCACAACAGCCGCCATGTGCCAGGTTGATTCCGCGATTTCGCATTCAGGAGTAGCAAGCACGGCTTCAGCGATTCAAACCGCATCCACCAAACCAGCCCAGGCGTAAAACCCTTCAGCAGTTGGCCGCCACTATCGATCCGTCACATCGCCTTCGATCACCGGGCAGACGTATCGCGCAGCGCGGCCGCGGCAAGACCTTTTGATCCCGAACGATTCTCAATTTCCATGGAGCCACAATGTCAGACCATCTCAAGCAGCTGTTCGCGGCCACCGGGCGCGCCCTCCTCGATCAACCTGAGCAGGCGCATGCCGCGTTCACGGTGAAGAGCGGCGGGCAAGGCGGCTTCCATCGACGTGTCGAGGTTCGCTCCTTCGTGGTGGATGTCGATGAACCTGCCGAGCTTGGCGGCACCGACAAAGCCCCGAATCCTGTCGAATACGCGCTTGCCGCCCTGGCCGCTTGCCAGGAGATCACCTACCACATGCATGCCGCGGCGCTGGGAATTCCCATCAATGAAGTCTCGGTGACACTCGAGGGGAAACTCGACCTGCGCGGATTTTTCTCGGTGGCGCCGCACCCGCGTCCCGGTTTCACCGAAATCGTCGGATCGGTTCGGATCGACAGCCCTGCAAGCGCGGATCAACTCAAGCACCTCAAGGAAGTGGTCGATGCGCACTGCCCGGTACTTGATCTGCTGCGCAATGCCACACCGGTTCGTATTGCACTGGAATAGATTCACCACCGCCGCCAACATTGAACGGCTGCGAGCGACGTCTGCCGTTGCCACGCGCAACCCGCCTGAAGCACTTGAAAGGGTCTTCTCATGCAACACAGCCTGAATGATTCCCGCGGCGCCCGTCGGCGCTTGCTGCTGGGTCTCCTCGCCCTGCCCTTCGCGCCCGCCTGGGCCGCGCCATCCAAGCCGATGGTAGAAGTCTGGAAAGCGCCGACCTGCGGTTGCTGCAAGGACTGGATCGCCTACCTCGATGGCAACGGCTTCGCGGTCAAGGCGCACGACATCGGCAACAATCCGGTGCGCCTCAAGCTGGGCATGCCAAAGCAGTTTGGCTCCTGTCACACCGCCACGGTGGGCGGATACGTGATCGAGGGGCATGTCCCGGTGCGCGAAATCCGCCGCTTGCTCAGGGAAAAGCCCGCCGCCGTCGGCCTCGCGGTGCCGGGCATGCCGGTCGGTTCGCCCGGCATGGACGGGCCCGCCTACAACAATCGTCAGGACCCCTACGATGTGCTGCTGGTCGCCCGCGACGGTTCGGCGTCGATTTTCCAGACATATCGCCCGTAACGGTGACCCAGGTCCTGCACAGTCTGGAGACGCATGGCGATGCCGCGGCGCTGCTGATCGTCGCCCTGCTAGCGCTCGGCATGGCGCTTGCGTTCGTGGCCGCCGATCGAGCCTCGCCGATCAGTCGCGCGATGGCTGCGGCCCTGGCAGCGATCGGAGCGGCGATCGGACTCAATGTGACAGTGGCGGCACCGATGCACGCGCGCCACGACGTGCCGTTCTGGGATGGCGTGTTCGCGATTCCGGAAACCTTGGCGTTTGTGTGCGCCTTTGAATGGATGCTGCGGATCCTGCGGACCGACCCGGCTGCGGACCGGGTCGAGCAGAAATTGCTGCGACTGGCACAGGCGCTGGCGGTCTTCTACGGTTTGGCATCGCTTGCCTTTCCAGACTTGCGGGCCCATCAGTTCATCAACTTGCTGCGCCACGGCGCCGATGGCGAGGCGCATGATCCGGTTTACCCGGCATTTATGTTGTTCGCGGCGCCACTGGCAGCCGGGCTGCTGCTGGCGACCGTGGCTGGCACGCGCGCGCACAAGCGCCATCGGGATCCGGCAGAGACGCGTCGTGGGCTTGCCTTTCTCGCCGGTGCGCCTTTTCTCGCGCTGGGCATGATCCTTCCGGTTCACGCAGCACCGTTCGCGGCCGCGACCGGCCTGCTCATCTTTCTGGTCGGCGCGGTGCAATTCCACGTGATCCAGGGCCAGCGCGCGGCGTTCATGGCGCGCTTTCTCGCGCCGCAGGTGGCGCAGATGGTGGCGCGCCATGGCCTGCACAGCGCGATCGGTGTTCGCACAGTGGAATTGTCGGTCGTGTGTTGCGACCTGCGCGGGTTCACCGCTTACGCGGCGGCCACAACACCCCAGCATGTGATGGAAGTGCTGCGCGAGTACTACGACGAGGTGGGCGCTGCGACGGCCAGTCACGGCGGCACCGTCAAGGACCAGGCGGGCGATGGCGTATTGATCCTGATCGGCGCGCCGCTGCCGTTTGACGACCATGGCCTGCGGGCGTTGCGACTGGCGCGTGACATCCGCAGCCGCGGCATGCGTATGGCCGGTCTGTGGTCGGACGGCACACTGAAACTGGGAATTGGCGTCGGCGTGGCCAGCGGAACGGTGACAGTGGGCGTGATCGGCGCAAATTCACGGCTCGAATACACAGCTGTTGGCACAGCGGTCAACCTGGCGTCACGTCTGTGCGCGGAAGCAGCAGATGGCGAGATTCTGGTCGCACCGGAAACCCGTGCCATGACCGCTTCAGTGGAGGTGGCAATGACGACCGCGCGCGCGTTGCAGCTCAAAGGCTTCGCGAAGCCGGTGCAGACCTACTCGCTGAGTGCTACTGACGTATCCCGAACTCGACGCGCGCCGCACTGTTCCAGCGAACGCATTCCCGGGAATTGTCAGACAAAAAGCTAGATCTTGCTTGGCGTTGGCGCGTTGGTGGTGGAAGACTTTGCCAAAGGGCAGCGCGCCTGATCGCGTACGAACCAAAATGCGATGCTCGGCACGATCAGCCACTGCAGCACCGGCGTCAGACCCACACCGAGTAGGGGCAGAACCGGCGTGGCGTCGGTATAGGTCCAGCTGCCGCGAACCGAGGTGATGAGCCACTCGCTGAACACGGTGTAGGCAATCCCCGCCACGATGGTGATACCGGCAACCGGCCCGAAACCCGTTCCCGGCCAGCTGGGCTTGCCCGCGATCAGCAAAGCACTCAACAGACCGGCGGCGGCGATCAGCATTGTGCCCGCAGTGCAATGCGCGACAGCGAACAGTATTTGCCGCGGGCTTCCGGTAAACCAGAGCGTGTAAAGGGGTAGGAGCGCCACCTCCTAGATCAAATTGCCCAACAGGATTACGCTTAAGTAGCGGCGCAAAACGGGTAGCCATAGCGCTTGCGCGGGGACATTGGTTGGCTGATCCATGCGCGGATTATGGGGTCCCCGGCAAATGGCGGCACTACAGGCCGGCCGGCTTGTGATCGGCTACCGCGAGAACGCACGCAGGTTGATCTGGCGCAAACGTGGCCCGGTTGCGCCGCGAACAATGCATCCACCCTTGGCAAGGGGGCGTATCTAGGTCAGCAGTCCACAAACCGACAGGAAAGTGAGATCCGACATGAACACATACATCAAGTTGCTGGCAGCAGGTGCCATTTTCGCATTCACCCTGACCGCGCCGGCGGCGGAACAAAAGGAGCACAGCCATGACCACCCGCCGGCCAAGAAAGCCGGGCCGGGCGGAGCAACCCAGGCCGCCAAGGAGAAGATGGCGGGCATGGACAGGCAGATGAAGGACATGATGGCCATGCACGAAAAGATGATGGGCGCGAAAACCCCCGAGGAGCGCCGCGCATTGATGGACGAGCACATGAAATCGATGAAGGGTGGCATGGCCATGATGGAAGGTGGCGGCGCCGGAATGTCGGGCATGGGCATGATGAAGGGTGGCGGCCACGCCGGCATGTCGCACGAGATGATGGAAAAGCGCATGGACATGATGCAGCAGATGATGAAGATGATGATGGAGCGCATGTCCGGGCCTGCGCAATAGGTGATTAGACGTCCCGCCACAATGGCCCCTGCGATGGCATGCCCGGCGATGAATACGCGTGACGGCGGCGATCCTCCCATGCACCGGACGTTTACGCTAAAGTTGCAGGCATCTCCTCGCGCGCGGGCGCGGGAATACGCCCTCCATGCATATCCAGCGCTTGATCGCAGCCAATCCCGGACAGGCCCTGCTGATGCTTGGCATGGCCGTATCCGCGGGGCGTTGTCAGTACTTCTGTGTGTGAGGCGGGCTGAGACTTATCCACGGCGGCGGTCGCTGGTCCCTATTCAGACCTGAGGCGACCGCCGCGGTGGATAAGTCGGATTTCATCTTACGCGACGGCGTGAATGAATCGGTCTTGGTAGAGGATCGCAAATTGATTCATGGCAGCTTTCCAGTCCTTGGCCGCACGGCTCCAATCGGCGGTGATGTTGCGCAAGGCCAGCCAGATCAGCTTGCTGGCGGCGTCATCGCTGGGGAAATGCCCGCGCGTTTTGATGATTTTGCGCAGTTGCGAATTCACGCTCTCTATGGCGTTGGTGGTGTAGATGACCTTGCGGATCGCCGGCGGAAACGCAAAGAACGGAATCACATGTGTCCAGGTGCGCCGCCAGGACGCCACCACGGTCGGGAATTTCTGCCCCCATGGGCCGGCTTCAAATTCGTCCAGTTCAGCCAGTGCCGCCTCGGCGCTGGCAGCCTTGTAGATCGGCTTGATCGCCGCTGCGAGTGCCTTGCGCTCCTTCCAGCTGGCGAAGTCCAGGCTGTTGCGGATCAGGTGCACGATGCAGGTTTGCAGGGTGGTCTCCGGATACACCGCCGCCAGCGCCTCAGGCATGCCTTTCAGGCCGTCGGTCACCGCGATCAGGATGTCGTTGACGCCCCGGGTCTTGAGGTCGTTGAACACCTTCATCCAGAACTTGGCGCCTTCGGTGTTCTCGATCCACAGCCCGAGGATGTCGCGGCTGCCATCGGCCAGGATGCCCAGGGCCAGGTAGACCGCCTTGTTGCGCACCACGTTGTCCTCGCGAATCTTGACCCGCAGGGCATCGAAGAAGACCACCGGGTACATGACTTCCAACGGCCGGGCTTGCCAGGCGGTGATCTCGGCCAGCACCTCGTCGGTCACGTTGCTGATGAATTCCGGGGTGACCTCGGTGCCGTACATCTCGGCCAGAAACCCCTGGATCTCGCGCACCGTCATGCCACGGGCGTACATGGCGATGATCTTGTCGTCGAAGCCCGTGAAATGGCGTTCGTGCTTGCCGATCAGCTTGGGCTCAAATCCAGCTTCGCGGTCGCGGGGCACCTCGATGCGCAGGGGGCCGTCGTCGGTCAGGAGCGTCTTGGCGCTCTTGCCGTTGCGGTGGTTGGTCGCCGTTTCCGGCTTGTCTGCGCCGGCGGGGTAGCCCAGGTGCTGGCTCATCTCGGCGCCCAAGGCACGCTCGATCAGTGCCCTCTTGAAGGCCATCGACGCTTCCTGGACCGCTTCGGCGGTCATCGGCCCCTTGACGAACTGGTCAAGCAGCTCCGGCGCGATCTTCGGCATCTGCGCCATCGCCGCATGTGCCGCAGCGTTGGCCTTCTGCATCCTTCTCACAGGTTTCGGCATACATTGTCCTTTCAGACGTCATGTTCTGCCTCACACACAAAGCTACTGACAGGCTCGTCGGCGAGGGCATCAACGGCGCCCCCGCCCTGGCGAAGTCCAGCATCGGCTTCGCGATGGGCGCCGCGGGTACCGATACCGCAATCGAAACCGCCGACGTCGCGCTGATGGATGACAATTTGCGAAAAATACCGGCTTTCATCCGATTGAGTCGCACCACCGCCGAGGTGCTCAAGCAGAACATCGGCCTCGCGCTCGGCATCAAGGCGGTGCTTCACGCCCTAGCGGTGATCGGCCAGGCGACCCTCTGGATGGCGGTCTTCGCCGATATGGGCGCGAGTTTGCTGGTGGTGTTCAATGGACTTCGCTTGCTGCGACCCACGTCTGAATTGAGCGGGACGCGGCAAACAACCGTCATAGGTTGATTCGGACGCATGCAGTCCAGTCGACCATGGATCGTCTACGATCATCGCAAACGTACCTTTCGCGAATGGGAACCGATCTACTCTAGATCGAGCCCGCTGGATTTGTACTGACTGGCAGGCGGATCGCGCGACCCAAAAAAAGGAAATCGGCACGGCTTTTGGCCGTACCGATTCAAGGAGCATCCAAACACGCTCGTCGCGCGCATCGACGCAATTGATAGTCGAGATTCAACCACGCGAATCAGATCGCCTCGATAATCCCTTTCCATTCCGTAGGCGCCAGATCAATCAACTTCCCGCCCAATGCCTCGAACTCCGTCGCCCGGTCATAGTCCTCGACGTCTTGCGAAAAGTGCGTGACGGCGTTGACCAGACCATAGGCTGAGAGATCGCCTTCAACGATGAGATG
>JAEUOR010000017.1 GCA_016790635.1 Burkholderiales bacterium | reverse complement strand
TGTACCGCTGCCTGGCTTGCCGGGAACCGTTTGACTACATGAAGCCGCTATGACCCCGCAGTTCCACACTCTCACCATCAGCGAAGTGCGGCGCGAAACCGCGGACGCAATCTCGGTGCGCTTTGCCGTACCGGCCGCACTGCGCGACGCCTATCGCTTTGCGCAGGGCCAGTTCGTCACCTTGAAGGCGACGGTCGACGGCGAGGAATTGCGACGTTCCTACTCGGTGTGCTGCGCGGTGTCGGACTACTTACGCGACGGCGAATTGCGCGTGGGCATCAAGAAGATCGACGGCGGGCGCTTCTCGGCGCATGCCAACGCGACCTTCTCGGCCGGGATGACGCTCGAAGTCATGACACCGGACGGGCGCTTTTTCACCCCCCTCGATGCGAGCCGGTCGCGCCACCACGTCGGCTTCGCCGGCGGCAGCGGCATCACGCCCATGCTCTCGATCATCAAGACGACGCTGGAGACCGAACCGGCCAGCCGTTTCACACTGGTCTACGGCAACCGCGCGGTCGGCGCGATCATGTTCGCCGAGGAACTGGAGGACCTGAAGAACCGCTACCTGGGCCGCCTGTCGCTGTACCACGTGATCAGCGACGAGCCGCAGGAAGTCGAACTCTTCCACGGGCTCATGGACGCGGCCAAGTGCGCGCAGTTTTTGGACACGCTGATCCCGCCGGCCGCCATCGACGCCGCCTTCATCTGCGGCCCCGCGCCGATGATGGACGCGGCCGAAGCGGCACTCCTCGCCGCCGGGGTCGCACGCGAGCGCATTCATGTCGAGCGCTTCGGTACGCCATTGCCGCAGGCCGGCCCGCGCAAGCGCGCCCCCCAGACTGACGGGCCGGTCGCGACGGTGCACGTGATCCAGCACGGCAAGGAGCGCGTCATCACCGTCCCCATGGAAGGCGAAGCGCTGCTCGATGCCGGGCTCGCGGCCGGACTCGACCTGCCCTATGCCTGCAAGGGCGGGGTGTGCTGCACCTGCCGCGCGCGCGTCCTTGAAGGCGAAGTGCGCATGGAACGCAACTACACGCTCGAGGCCGCCGAGATGGCCAAGGGCTTCGTGCTCACCTGCCAGTCGCACCCGCTGACGCCCAAGGTGGTGGTCAGCTACGACGAACGCTGATGGCGCGCACCCAGGCCGCCGACTACGAAGACCAGAGGAGCGCCATCCTCGAGGCCGCGGCGAGCGCCTTCGCCGAGACCGGCTATGCGAGCTGCACCATGGCCACGCTGGCCACGCGCTGCGGCACCTCGAAGGCGCGCCTGTACCACTACTACGCCTCCAAGGACGCGATCCTCTACGACTTGCTCGAGCGCCACACCGGCAGCCTGCTTGCCATCGTGGCGCAGGTTCACGCGGACTGCACGGCGCGCAACGCGTCACCGCGCGAGCGGCTCGAAAGCCTGATCCGGCGCTTTCTCGATGCCTACCGTACGGCGCGCACGCGCCACATCGCGCTGACCCACGACGTCAAATTTCTGCCTGCCGAACGGCGCGACGTCATCGTCGCGCGCGAGCGCGAGGTCATCGACAGCTTCGCCGCCGCCATCGAGGCAGCCTTCCCGGCGCGCGTCACGCCGGCCAACCTGCGTGCGCTGACCATGATGCTGATGGGCGCGATGAACTGGACCTTCACCTGGCTCAAGCCCGACGGAGCACTGTCATACGCCGACTTCGCCGACCAGGTCATCGACGTCCTGCTCGCGGGACTCGCGGCGCAGGAATCGCGCGGCGTAGAATCCCGCTCCTGCCTGCGCGCCGCCTGAGCGCGCGCCTCGAAACAATTCACGGAGAAGCGGCGATGACCAAGGCATTCGCCTCGAAGAACGACCTCGGCCCCAAGACCATCACGTTCGAGCAGATTTCCGAACACGGTTGGGCCTACACCGCCGAAGGCGACCCCAATTCGGGCGTCATCATCGGCGACGACGGCGTGATGGTGGTCGATGCCACCGCGACGCCGGTAATGGCGCAGGACCTGATCGCGCGCATCCGCAAGGTGACCGACAAGCCGATCAGGTACGTCACGCTGTCGCACTACCACGCGGTGCGCGTGCTGGGCGCCTCGGCCTTCAAGGCCGAGCAGGTGATCGCCTCGCGTCCCACCTACGAACTGATCGTCGAGCGCGGCAAGGAGGACTGGCAGAGCGAGTACGAGCGCTTTCCGCGCCTCTTCCAGGCGGCCGACTCGGTGCCCGGCCTCACCTGGCCGACCATGGTGTTCGAGCGGCAGATGACGGTCTACATGGGCAAGCTCGAAGTGCAGCTGATCCAGATCGGCCCCGGGCATACGCGCGGCGACACCATCGCCTGGCTGCCCGGCGAGCGCACCCTCTTTTCCGGCGACCTGGTCGAATTCAACGCCGGCATCTACACCGGCGATGCGCAACTCGAGGAATGGCCGGACACGCTCGACAAGCTGCGGGCACTGAAGCCCAAGGCCCTGGTCCCCGGCCGCGGCCCGGCGCTGAAGAGCGAAGCCGACAGCGTGAAGGCGATCGACTTCACGCAGAACTTCGTGCGCCAGTTGCTCGCTTGCGCGCGCGAAGGCGTCAAGGCCGGCAAGTCCCTCAAGGAAACCTACGCCGCCACGCGCGCCAGGCTCGACCCCGTCTACGGCAGTTTCCCCATCTACGAGCATTGCATGCCCTTCGATGTGAGCCGCGCATTCGACGAGGCCTCGGGCATCAAGAACCCGCGCATCTGGACTGCGGAGCGCGACATGGAGATGTGGAACAGCATCGCCTGAGCCGCAAATCGGCGCGGGCTATCGTCGCGGCAAGGCAGGCGCGGGCCTGCGCAGCGTCGTCGAACAAAGAACGAGGGAGACTGCAGATGCGATTGTTCCGATCGGCGGCGCTGGTGCTTGTCCCTGCGCTGCTCGCCGCCTTGCCTGCTCAGGCGCAGGTCTTTCCGAGCAAACCGCTGCGCTTCATCGTCCCCTTTCCGTCGGGCTTTTCCGACGCATTGGCGCGCATGACCGCGCAAAAGGTAGCCGAAGCCCTCGGCCAGCCGGTCGTCATCGACAACCGGCCCGGCGGCAGCGGCCAGATCGGCGCGCAGGAGACCGTGCGCGCGCCGGCCGACGGACATACCCTTTTCCTCGGTCACATCGGCACGCACTCGGTCAACACGCATCTGTTCGACAAGCTCTCCTACGACCCGGAGCGTGATTTCACCCCCGTGACGCTCCTGGCCAGCGTGCCCAGCCTCCTGGTGATCAATCCGCTGTTGCCGGTCAAGTCGGTCAAGGAACTGGTGGCGCACGCACGCGCCAATCCGGGCAGGCTGTCCTACGGCACGCCGGGGTCGGGCAGTTCCGCGCACCTGGCCGGCGAACTCCTCAAGTCGCAGGCCAAGCTTTTCATCGTGCACATCCCCTACCGCGGCACCGCGCCTGCCTTGCAGGATGTCATCGGCGGGCGCCTCGACCTGATCTTCGACACCCTGGCGCAGGCGGCGCCGCACGCCAAGACCGGGCGCGTGCGCGCGCTGGCGGTCGGCTCGCTCAAGCGCCAGGCCATCCTGCCGGAGGTACCGACCATGGATGAATCCGGTTTCCCGGGCTGGCAGACCGGGCCCTGGTTCGGCGTCATGGTCAGGAACGGCACGGCCGAGTCGACCGTCAAGCGCTTAAACGAGGAGTTCACGCGGGCATTGTCCTCGCCCGAAGTGCGCAACCTCCTGGTGACCCAGGGCGCCGACCCGGTCGGCAACACGCCGGAGCAGTTCGCCGCCTTCATGCGCAGCGAAACCGCGCGCTGGGGCAAGGTGGTCAAGGAGATGGGCATCAAGGCGGATTGAGCCATGATGGATGCCCACGATTCCGCGCGCCCGGCTGATCTGCGACTCTCTCGTGAGTAGCGCGTCGGCGCCGGGAGCAGTCGCTGCGCCCGCGAGCGCACCGCCTCCGATCACGTTCACCGAGGCCTTGCGCTTTTGGCTCAAGCTGGGCTTCATCAGCTTCGGCGGCCCGGCCGGACAGATCGCGATCATGCACCAGGAGCTGGTCGAGCGGCGTCGCTGGATTTCGGACAAGCGCTTCCTGCACGCGCTCAATTACTGCATGGTCCTGCCGGGGCCCGAGGCGCAGCAACTGGCCACCTACATCGGCTGGCTGATGCACCGCGCCTGGGGCGGAATCGTCGCCGGCGCCCTGTTCGTCCTGCCGTCGCTTCTCATCCTCATCGGCCTGTCGTGGATCTACATTGCGCATGGCGACACACCGATCATCGCCGGCCTCTTCTACGGCATCAAGCCGGCGGTCACGGCGATCGTGCTGCAGGCGGCGCACCGCATCGGCACGCGCGCGCTCAAGGGCACGCTGCCCTGGGTGATCGCGGCGCTGTCCTTCGTCGCCATCTTCGCGTTTCAGGTGCCCTTTCCGGCGATCGTGCTGGCCGCCGGGCTGATCGGCGCGCTGCACGGGCGCTTCTCCCCGCAAAGCTACGCCGGCGGCGGCGGCCACGGCGGCGCCGCGAAAAACTACGGTGCCGCGGTGATCGACGACCTCACCCCGCCGCCGGAACACGCACGCTTCACCTGGCCGCGCGTCACGCGCGTGCTCGTCATCGGCGCCCTGCTCTGGCTGCTGCCGATGGCGGCCTTGGTCGCTATCTGGGGCTGGAGCCACACTTTCGCGCAGATGGGGTGGTTTTTCACCAAGGCTGCGCTGCTCACGTTCGGCGGCGCCTACGCGGTGCTGCCCTACGTCTACCAGGGCGCCGTCGAGTCGTACGGCTGGCTCACGCCGACGCAGATGATCGATGGCCTGGCCCTGGGTGAAACCACGCCAGGACCGCTCATCATGGTGGTCGCGTTCGTGGGTTACGTGGGCGGGCACGTGCAGGCCCTCCTCGGCCCGGAACGCGCCTTCCTGGCCGGCGCGTTCGCCGCCTGCATCGTCACGTGGTTCACCTTCCTGCCCTCGTTCCTGTTCATCCTGGGGGGCGGACCGCTGGTTGAAGGCACGCGCGACAGCCTCAAATTCACCGCACCGCTGTCGGCGATCACCGCCGCGGTGGTGGGCGTGATCGTCAACCTGGCGCTCTTTTTCGGTTACCACGTGCTGTGGCCGCAGGGCTTCGCCGGCCGCCTCGACTGGATATCGGCGGCGATCGCGGTCGCCGCCGCGATCGCGCTTTTCCGCTACAAGCGCAGCGTGATGCAGGTGATCCTGGGCTGCGCGGCCGCGGGGCTCGTGCTGCGACTGGCAGGAGCCTGATCAGGGGACGCGCAAGCCCGCCGGATGCGGTACGGGGGGCCCACTTCGCGGTAAAATTACGCCCATGTTCGACACCGAGGCGCG
Organism: Burkholderiales bacterium; assembly: GCA_016790635.1. Lineage (GTDB taxonomy): Bacteria > Pseudomonadota > Gammaproteobacteria > Burkholderiales > JAEUOS01 > JAEUOS01. The sequence continues at coordinate 851 of JAEUOR010000017.1, read as the reverse complement.
ATCCGGGCGCGCCCCTGTATGGAGATAGCGTTACTGGTCGTCCTCATCCTGCTCAACGGCGCGTTCGCGATGTCAGAAATCGCGCTGGTGACCGCCCGCAAGACGCGGCTGCAAAAAATGATCGATGAGGGCGACACACGGGCCGCGGCAGCCGCGGCCCTGGGTGCCGACCCGACCCGCTTCCTGTCGACCATCCAGATCGGCATCACCTCGATCGGCGTGCTCAACGGCATCGTCGGTGAGGCGGCCATGGCCGCGCCGCTCGCGCACTGGCTGACCGGGCTGGGTCTGCCGCAGATCCTGTCCGGCTGGGGTGCGACCGCGCTTGTCGTGGTGGTCATCACCTACGTCACGATCGTGCTGGGCGAGCTCGTGCCCAAACGCATCGGTCAGAACAACCCGGAGGCCATTGCGCGCCTGGTGGCGGGGCCCATCGGCCTGCTCGCGCGCCTGACGCGTCCCTTCGTGCTGCTGCTCTCGGCCTCGACCCATGCGGTGCTGCGCGCCTTCGGTGTGCGCGAGCGCAACAACGACGTGACCGAGGAGGAGATCCACGCCATCCTCGAGGAAGGCGCCAGCGCGGGCGCCATCGAAGCGCAGGAACACACCATGGTGCGCAACGTGTTCCGGCTGGACGACCGCCAGATCGCCTCGCTGATGGTGCCGCGCAATGACGTCGTGTACCTGGATGCCGATGCGCCCTTCGCGACCAACCTGGCGACCATCGAGACCACCGAGCACGCACGCTTTCCGGTCATGCGCGGCGGTCCGGAGAATATCCTGGGCGTGGTCAACGCACGCAAACTGCTGGCGCGGGCGGTAGGCGGCGGCGTGCCCGACGTCGCCGCGCA
>JAEUOR010000065.1 GCA_016790635.1 Burkholderiales bacterium | reverse complement strand
GTACAATTTCCGCCCGATGAAGAGCGCTACCAACGTCGTCCCGCTCGCCGGCCACACGCCGATGATGCAGCAGTACCTCGCCATCAAGGCGGAGCATCCGGCGACCCTGGTGTTCTACCGCATGGGCGACTTCTACGAGCTCTTCTTCGAGGACGCCGACCGCGCCGCGCGCCTGCTCGGCATCACGCTCACCACGCGCGGCGCATCGGCCGGCGCGCCGGTGCGCATGGCCGGTGTGCCGGTGCATTCGGTCGAGCAGTACCTCGCGCGCCTGATCAAGTCGGGCGAATCGGTGGCGATCTGCGAGCAGATCGGCGACCCGGCCACCTCCAAAGGCCCGGTCGAGCGCAAGGTGGTGCGCGTGGTCACCCCGGGCACGATCACCGACCTCTCGCTCCTGCCGGACAAGGCCGAGGCGCTGCTGGTCGCAGTCCTGCCGGAGAAGCGCGGCATCGGCGTCGCCTGGCTGTCGGTCGCCTCCGGGCGCCTGGGCTTGACCGAGATCGCGCCGGCGCGCCTGAGCCAGGAGATCGAGCGCCTGCGCCCGGCCGAGATCCTGGTCCCCGACGGGGCGCCCTTCGCGATGGCCGAGTACTCCGGCGCGGCACGCACGACGCAGAATGCCTGGAACTTCGATGCACGCGCCGGCGAGAAGCTGTTGCAGGAGCGCCTGGGTGCGGCGACCCTGGACGGCTTCGGCTGCGCGGGAATGTCGGCGGGACTGGGCGCCGCGGGAGCGGTGTTGCGCTATGCCGAGGCGACCCAGGGCCAGGCGCTCAAGCACCTGCAGCTGACTGCGGTCGAGTCCGGCGACGAGTACCTCACGCTCGACGCGGTGACGCGACGCAACCTCGAGATCACCGAGACCCTGCGCGGCGCCCCCGCTCCGACACTCTTCGCAACGCTCGACACCTGCATCACCTCGATGGGGAGTCGCGTGCTGGCGCACTGGCTGCACCACCCGTACCGCAACCCCGCGACCGCCATGGAACGCCACGGCGCGATCGCGGCACTGCTCGCGAACGATCGCGGCTTCGCTGCCCCGCGCACGGCGTTGAAGCCGGTCTCGGACATCGAACGCATCGCCACCCGGGTCGCGCTGGGCACGGTGCGCCCGCGCGAACTGGCCGGACTGCGCGAGTCGCTGGCGGCCTTGCCTGGCCTGGCCGCCTCGCTGCCAGGCGACAGCCCCCTGCTGGCCGCGCTGGCGCGCGACCTCGCGACCCCGCCGGCACTCGCGCATCTGCTCGCACGCGTGGCGAACGAGCCGGCGGCGCGCCTCATCGACGGCGGCGTGATCGCCGCCGGGGCGGATGCCGAGCTCGACGAACTGCGCGCCCTCTCGACCAACGCGGGCGGGTTCCTGGTGGCCCTCGAGGCACGCGAGCGCGAGCGCACCGGAATCGCCAACCTGCGCGTCGAGTACAACCGCGTGCACGGCTATTACATCGAGATCACCAACAGCCACCGCGAACGGGTTCCCGATGACTACCGACGCCGCCAGACGCTCAAGAACGCCGAGCGCTACATCACCCCGGAGCTGAAAGCCTTCGAAGATCGCGCCTTGTCGGCCGAATCGCGCGCACTGGCGCGCGAGAAACTGCTTTTCGAAGAGCTGGTCGGCTCGCTTTCCGTGCACGTGCCCGCCCTGCAGGCCGCGGCGCGTTCGGTGGCCGCAATCGACGCACTGGCGGCACTGGCCGAGCGTGCCTATACCCTCGACTGGACGCGACCACTCTTCGACGACGCCCCGGGTCTTGACATCGCTGCGGGCCGGCACCCGGTGGTGGCGCAGCAGGTGACAGGTTTCGTGCCCAACGATTGCACCTTCAGTGACGACCGGCGGCTCCTGATCGTCACCGGCCCGAACATGGGCGGCAAATCCACCTACATGCGCCAGGTGGCCCTGATTGCCCTGCTGGCCTACGCCGGCGCCTACGTGCCCGCGCGCGCCGCGCGCTTCGGCCCGCTGGATCGC
>JAEUOR010000068.1 GCA_016790635.1 Burkholderiales bacterium | reverse complement strand
TGCGGTCGGCTTCGTCGCGGGCTTTGCGCTCTGCTTCGTCTCGGGCCTTGCGATCGGCTTCCTCGCGGGCTTTGCGATCGGCTTCGTCGCGGGCTTTTCGATCGGCATCGTCTCGGGCTGTGCGATCGGCTTCCTCCCGGGCCTTGCGTTCGGCTTCCTCGCGGGCTTTTCGTTCGGCTTCTTCGCGGGCTTTGCGCTCGGCTTCCTCTCGGGCCGTGCGTTCGGCTTCTTCGCGGGCATTTCGTTCGGCTTCTTCGCGGGCTTTTCGCTCGGCTTCCTCTCGGGCCGTGCGTTCGGCTTCTTCGCGGGCTTTGCGTTCGGCTTCCTCGCGGGCTTTGCGCTCGGCTTCTTCGCGGGCTTTGCGCTCGGCTTCCTCGCGGGCTTTACGCTCGGCTTCCTCACGGGCCTTGCGTTCGGCTTCTTCGCGGGCTTTGCGTTCGGCTTCTTCGCGGGCTTTTTTCTCCGCAGCTTCGCGCGCTACCCGCTCGGCTTCCGCCTTGCGCTTGGCTTCTTCAGCCTGGCGTGCCCGCTCCCGCGCTTCGGCTTCGGCGCGAGCCTTTTGTTCTGCCGCTTCACGGGCTACCCGCTCGGAGTCCGCCTTGCGCTTGGCTTCCTCAGCCAGGCGCGCCCGCTCGCGCAACAGCGCGTCTTCGCGGGCCTTTTTCTCGGCAGCTTCGCGCAGCGCCTTTTCTGCTTCGCCGCGGCGCCGGGCCTCAGCTTCCCTGGCCTGGCGTTCTGCGGCCTCCGCCGCCTGACGCCTGCTTTCGATCTCCTTGACGCTATTGCTCGAAGCAACCGGCGCCAGCGCTGTGAAGTCGAGGTCGTCTTCGGTGATTTCCAATACCTGCATGGCCGCCGAGGGCGAGCCAGGGGACGGAATGATGGAATCCGGGCCGCCTTTGGTGATGAATTCGCGGATCAGGTCGAGTTCAATGAGCTTGTCGAAGATGGCTCGGATGCGCGGTGCCGGCTTGCCGAGCTTTTCTTCCATTTGCGCAAGGTTGGACTTGCCGTCGACCAACAGCAGCGCCTGGCGTTCATCGCTTTGCAGCCTGATCGCCTTTTTCGATATCTCCAGCGCCCCTTTTCCGGTCTTGGAGAAGATCGTTCGATTGTCCATGTTGCTTCGCAAAGGTCCTTGGTCGTTCTGCCCGCGGCAATGCGCATCCGCGGCTGGCAGCCATATAGGATAACGCGCCATCGGGTCCTGCGTGGCGGTGGCCGGCCGGAGCACAAATCGCGGTTGTTACAATCGGTCGTTCTCATACACTGGCGCGAATGCGCCGCCGCAGCCATGTTCAGTCGTTCCGCTACGCTTGACATCCAGGATCCCGAGCTGTTTGCCGCGATAGAGCGCGAAAACCGGCGCCAGGAAGAACATATCGAACTGATCGCTTCCGAGAACTACGCTTCTCCGGCGGTGCTCGCAGCCCAGGGCTCGCAACTGACCAACAAGTATGCCGAAGGCTATCCGGGGCGCCGCTATTACGGCGGCTGCGAGTTCGTCGACCAGGCCGAGATCCTGGCGATCGAGCGCGCCAAGCGGCTCTTTGGCGCCGAAGCCGCGAACGTGCAGCCCAACTCCGGGTCGCAGGCCAACCAGGGGGTGTTCTTTGCGATGCTCGAGCCAGGCGACACCATCATGGGGCTGTCACTGGCCGAAGGCGGCCACCTGACCCACGGCATGCCGCTCAACATGAGCGGCAAGTGGTTCAAGGTGGTGTCCTATGGCCTGGATGCGAGCGAGGCGATCGACTACGAGCGCATGGAGGCCCTGGCGCGCGAGCATCGGCCCAAACTCATCATCGCGGGCGCTTCGGCGTACTCGCTGCGCATGGACTTTGCGCGCTTTGCGCGGGTGGCGCGCGAGGTTGGCGCGTATTTCATGGTCGACATGGCGCACTACGCGGGCCTCGTCGCCGCCGGGGTCTACCCGAATCCCGTGCCGCATGCCGATTTCGTCACAAGCACGACGCACAAGACCCTGCGCGGACCGCGCGGAGGCTTGATCCTCATGAAGACCGAGCACGAAAAGCGCATCAACTCGGCGATCTTTCCCGGCATCCAGGGCGGCCCGCTGATGCATGTGATCGCGGCCAAGGCCGCGGCCTTCGGCGAGGCCTTGCAGCCGGCTTTCAAGGCCTACCAGGAACAAGTGGTGAAGAACGCGGACGCGATGGCGCGCGCCTTTGTCGCCCGCGGCATGCGCGTGGTGTCGGGCCGCACGGAATCGCACGTATTCCTTCTCGACCTGCGCGCCAAGAAAGTCACCGGCAAGGCCGCCGAGACCGCGCTGGACCGTGCCCATATCACGGTCAACAAGAATGCGATCCCCAACGATCCGGAAAAGCCCATGGTCACCTCGGGCATCCGCATCGGCAGCCCGGCCATGACCACGCGTGGCATGGGAGTCGCAGAGGCCGAGGCGATCGCGGACCTGATCGTCAAGGTGCTCGAGGCCCCGGAGAGTGAAGCCAACCTGGCGCAGGTGCGCGATCAGGTGGCTGCCATCTGCCGGCGTTTCCCGGTTTATCGCGCGTAAGTCCTGCCGGCGCCCCCTCGCTGCCATGCGCTGCCCTTTTTGCTCGCATCCCGACACCGCGGTGGTCGACAGCCGCGAGGCCGACGATGGCGCGATCATTCGCCGCCGCCGCCGCTGCCTGTCTTGCGACAAGCGCTTCACGACTTATGAAAAGGTCGAGTTGCGCATGCCGGTGCTGGTGAAGAAGAACGGCGCACGCGCTGACTATGACCGCGACAAGCTCGCCGGCAGCTTCAAGCTGGCCCTGCGCAAGCGCGAGGTTCCGGTCGACAAGGTTGATGAGGCCATCGCGCGCATCGAGGAAAAGCTGCTCGGCCTGGCAGAACGCGAAGTGGCGACGCAGCGCGTAGGCGAGATGGTCATGCGCGAGCTCAAGCGCCTGGACAAGATCGCCTATATCCGTTTCGCGTCGGTCTACCGCAATTTCGAGGATCCTGGCGAATTCGAGGAGGCGGTAGCCGAGGTGCTGCCGCCCAGGCGCGGGCGCAAGGGTTAGGCCGGGATGTTCACGCCGCTGGACCAGTCGTTCATGCGCCGGGCGCTGGAACTGGCCGAACGCGGCCTCTACACGGCTGCACCCAACCCGCGGGTGGGCGCGGTGCTGGTCAAGGACGGGCGCACCATCGGAGAAGGCTGGCACCAGGTGGCCGGCGAGGCGCACGCTGAAGTCAACGCGGTGCGTGATGCGCAGGCCAAGGGCGGGGCGGACGCGGCACGCGGCACGACCGCTTACGTGACCCTGGAACCCTGCAATCACCAGGGACGTACGCCGCCTTGCGCCGATTTTCTCGTGCAGCATGGCATCGCGCGGGTCGTCGCCGCGATGGAGGACCCCAACCCCAAGGTCGCAGGGAGCGGCTTTGGCCGGCTGCGCGCGGCCGGCATCGATGTGCGGGTGGGCCTCCTGGCACGCGAGGCGCGTGAACTCAACATCGGTTTTGTCTCGCGCATGACGCGCGGCCTGCCTTGGGTACGACTGAAAGTCGCTGCCAGCCTGGATGGCAAGACCGCGCTTGCCAACGGCCAGAGTCAGTGGATCACCGGTGCGGAGGCGCGCAAGGACGGCCACGCGTGGCGCGCACGTTCCTGCGCCATCCTCTCGGGCATCGGCACCGTGCTCGAGGACGATCCGCAGCTCAACGTGCGCGACGTGGCCACGCCGCGCCAGCCGCTGAAGATCATTGTCGACAGCGCGCTCAAGATCCCTGCCCACGCGCGCGTGCTCTCCGGCGGGCGCGTGCTGATCGCCTGTGGCGTCGACGATCCCGCCGCGCGCCGGCGCCTCGAGGACGCGGCGGGGGCAAGCGGTGCCAGCCTGGAGTTCGTCTGCCTGCCCAACGCCGGCGGCAAGGTCGAACTGCCGGACCTCATGCGCGAACTCGGTGCGCGTCAGTTCAACGAGGTGCACGTCGAGTCCGGCTTCAAGCTCAACGGGTCGCTGCTGCGCGAGCGCTGCGTCGACGAAGTGCTGATCTACTTTGCCGCCTCGATCATCGGCGACTCCGGGCAGGGCATGTTCAACCTGCCGGAGTTGACCCGGCTCGAGGATAGGCAACGCCTCAAGTTGCACCAGGTCACCCAGCTGGGCGACGACCTTCGCCTGATCGCACGCATTCACTGATCCCCATGTTCACCGGCATCGTCGCGGCAGTGGGCCGCATCCTTGAAGTCAAGCCCCTCGGAGATGCAGCGGCGGGCGTGCGTCTGCTGGTCGACGCCGGCACCCTCGGGCTCACCGACGTGGCCATCGGCGACTCGATCGCCATCGAGGGCGCGTGCATGACCGTGAGCGCGCTCGACGGCAACAGCTTCGCCGTCGACGTCTCGCGCGAAAGCCTGTCCAAGACCGTCGGGCTGGATGCACCTGGGGAGGTCAACCTCGAGAAGTCGCTCACGCTTGCCGCCAAGCTCGGCGGACACCTCGTGTCCGGCCATGTCGATGGACTGGGCCAGGTCATGCGTTTCGCGCCGATCGGCGAATCGTTTGAACTGGTCGTCCGCGCGCCGCGCGAGCTGGCCCGGTATCTCGCCTACAAGGGTTCGGTCACGGTCAACGGCGTGAGCCTGACCGTCAATCGCGTCGACGACGTTGCCGAAGGCGCGGAAATCTCGATGAACCTGATTCCGCACACGGTGGCGGTAACGACGCTCAAGCGCCTACTGCCGGGCCGCCCGGTCAACCTCGAAATCGACCTGATCGCCCGTTACGTCGAGCGCATGCTCGGGGCGCGGCTCGGTTAGGCCGGGTGGTGGCGGCCAGGGCGGGCGCGGTGCAGACACCTTTGCAGGAGAGCAGGAATGCCAACTCATGATTCCGGCGCAACCCGCCTCGACGCGCTGATCATCGGCGCCGGCTTCGCGGGCATTTATCAGCTGCATTGCCTGCGCGACCGCCTGGGGCTCCAGGCGCGCGTGCTCGAAGCAGGCGGCGACCTGGGGGGCACCTGGTACTGGAACCGCTATCCCGGCGCGCGCTGCGACTCGGAGAGCCACGCCTACCGCTATTTCTTCTCGCGCGAACTGTCCGACGAGTGGCAGTCCACCGAGCGCTATCCCGGCCCGGCGGAGATTCGCGCCTACCTGGGGCACGTGGCGACCAAGTTCGACCTGCGGCGCGACATGCAGTTCGACACGCGCGTGACCGCCGCGCACTACGATGCGGTGGAAAATCTCTGGCGCGTCGACACGGCGCGCGGCGAAAAATTCTCTGCTACCTTTCTGATCACGGCGGTGGGCTGCATCTCGGCGGCCAACGTGCCCGACATTCCCGGCCTGAAGGACTTTCGCGGCCAGTGGTTCCATACCGGCGAATGGCCGCACGAGGGCGTGGACTTTCGCGGCAAGCGCGTGGGCCAGATCGGCACCGGCTCCACCGGCATTCAGGCCGCTCCGGTGATCGCGGAGACCGCCGGCCATCTGACCGTGTTCCAGCGCACCGCCAACTACAGCGTGCCGGCACGCAACGCGCCGTTGACGGCGGAGTTCCAGCGCTGGGTGAAGGACAACTTCGAGCAAATCCGTGCCGTTGCGCAGACCACGGTGAACGGCCACGCCTTTCGCATCTCCGAGCGACGTGTGGCCGACGTGTCGCCTGCGGAACGCGAGGCGCTGTACCAGGAAGCCTGGGACTACGGCGGGCTGCAATTTCGCGGCACGTTCCTGGATCTCCTCACCGACCGGGCCGCCAACAGCACCGCGGCGGAGTTCATCAAGGCGCGCATCCGCGCGGTCGTCAAGGATCCGGCCACCGCCGAAGACCTGGCCGACATCGACCATCCGTACTCGGCCAAGCGCCCGCCGATCGACAGCAACTACTTCGAGACCTTCAACCGGCCCAACGTGGCGCTGGTCAATCTCCGCCGTGACCCGATCGAGCGCATCACACCCACCGGCATCAAGACCCGCAGCGGGGAGCACCCGCTGGACATCATCGTCTTCGCCACCGGCTTCGACGCCATGACCGGCACGCTCTTCAAGATCGACATCCGCGGCCGCGCGGGCAGGTCGTTGCGCGACTACTGGCGGGGCGGGCCCAGGACCTATCTGGGTCTGCAAATGCCGGACTTCCCGAACCTTTTCACCATCACCGGCCCGGGCAGCCCATCCGTGCTGACCAACATGCCGGTGGCGATCGAGCAGCACGTCGAATGGATCACGGACTGCATCGCGCATTTGCGCAAGAACGGCATCCGTACTATCGAGCCGGCGGAAGCGTCAGTCCACTCCTGGGGCGAGCACGTCGAGGAATGCGCCCGCGCGACGCTCCTCTACGATGCCAAGCATTCGTGGTACTTCGGCGCCAACGTGCAAGGCAAGCCGCAGGTCTTCATGCCGTATTCCGGCGGATTGCACCGATATCGGAAGCTCTGCGCGGAGATTGCCGCGAAGGGCTACGAAGGTTTTGCGTTCGATCGCACTCAGCCTGCCAGCCTGCCGGTGCGGGCGGCAGAATTCGCCGGCGCGGCAGCCGCGCCCGGCGTCTAGTTCAATCGAGCTTGAGCCCCAGTTCGCGCGCCTTGTTGGGCAGCACCGCCAGTTCGCGCTGGATCACTTCGTTGAAGGCCTCGATGGTGTTGCCGCTGGTGGGCGACACGCCGCCCAGATCATGCAGGCGGCGACGGAATTCGGGTTCGGCCACGATCTGCGCCACCCTCTGATTGAGCATCGAGACGATCGCCGACGGGGTCTTGACCGGCGCCACCAGTCCGAACCACATGTCGAAATCGACGCCGCCACGCAGGCCCTGTTCGGTCAGTGTCGGCAGATCGGGCCACAGTTCGGAGCGAGTGGCACGCAGTTGTCCCAGTGCCTTGAGCTTGCCCGCTTGGATTTGCGCGCGCGCGTCCGCCGTGCCCAGGAGGCCCCACCGGACTTCGCTGGCCAGCAGCGCCTGCACCAGCGGTGCGCCACCCCGGTAGGGCACGTGGGTGTAGTTGCCGTCGGCAACCGCATTGACCAGTTCGGAGGCGACATGCGAAATTCCGCCGGCGCCGGTGGAGCCGTAGGGAAGCCCTCCCTTGCCGGCCGCCTTGCCGGCAGCACCCAAGTCCTGCACCGTGCGCCACGGCGAGTTGAGGGGCACAACCAGCACGAGGGGTGCCAGCATCACACGTGCCACCGGCGCCACATCCGCTGCGGTGAAACCGGCGTTGCTGTACGTGGTGGGGTTGATCGACAGCATTCCGGTCAGACTCATGGCCAGGGTATGTCCGTCGGCGGGGCTTTGCAGCAAGGCCACCATGCCAAGATTGCCGCTGGCGCCCGGGCGGTTGTCGACGATCACGCTTTGCTTCAACTCTTCCTGCAGCCGCTGGGCCACCAGGCGTGCCGACACGTCGGTCGCGCCCCCGGCCGGATAAGGAACGATGATGCGGATCGGCCGGCTGGGGAAGTTGGCCGTCTGGGCCAGTGCCGGCAGGGCGGTCGCGAGCGCCGTCCCGATCAGGGCGGCGGTGGCAATGCGGCGATTGATTGGCATGATGGATATCCTCGTTCTAGTGTTGTGGGGACGCGGCTCTGGGAAAAAGTCAAAAGGGTGGGTGTTGGGGCATGGCAGGCATTAGCGTGGCCGGGTCAGGCGGGCCAGGTCAGGGAGTTCCAGGCGTTGCTGGCGCTCCTCCATGTCGTGCCAGCCGATCACTTTCTTGAACTCCGCCATCGATGTGCGCGGGCAGGGCAGTTCCCCCATCGGCTGCCCGCGGCGCTCGGCCAGCGCGGCCAGGTTGGCGCGCAGGGCGTGCACCACGGAGAGGAGGCTGACGATGGGGTAAGTGGCCATGCCCGCCACCGCTTCGATCTGCGCGCGATCGAGCGCCGCCATCCAGGTGCCTTCCATCAGTTGCAGGGACAGCGGTCGGCCGCAGGTTTCGCGCAGGCGCACGAGGTCGGCGTAGGTGCTGAAAGTGCGCGAAATGGGCTGGATCAGGTCGGCCCCGGCCTCGGCATAACGGGCGGCGCGTTCCAGGGCTTCCTGTGGGTCCATCACGTCGGTGCGCGCGACGATCAGAAGGTTGGGATCGGTGCGGGCATCCAATGCCGCGCGGATCTTGGCCACCGCATCGGTCATGGACAGCGTGATCGAGCTGGCCGCCGCCGCGGGGCAGCGCTTGGGGCTCTCCTGGTCCTCGATCGAGAGGGCGGCCACGCCCGCTTTCTCGAAGGTGCGCACGGTGCGCTGGGTGTTGAGCACGTTGCCGTAACCGGTGTCTGCATCGGCGAAGATCGGCTTCCTGACGACGTTGGCGATATGGTCGATGACGCCCAGGTTCTCGCTCAGCGTGTAGAGCTCCATGTCGGGCTGGCCAAGGAGCGCGGCCGAGATGCCGAAGCCGGTGGTGAAGACCCCGTCGAAATCCGACTGGTCCACCAGGAGCGCGGACAGCGCATCCTGCGCGCCGGCGAACCAGACCGTGGCGCCGCCGGCCACGCGCTCTTTGAGTTTCAATCGTTGTTGACTCACGTCGTCGCTCCCGCCCGGCGCGCCAGGCGCTCTTTGAGGTAAGGAATCAGGCCGCCGGCTTCCAGGGTCTGGCGCTCGGCGGGGTTGAGCGGCGTGATCGGCAGGCCGTCGCCGCGGCCGATATGGCGCACGGCGCCATGCGCCCAATCGACCTCGATCTCGTCGCCGCGCTTCACGTGCGCGAGGATGCCGGGACAGGTGACCAGCGGAAAGCCCATGCAGACCTCGCCGCGAAAAAAGCCCGGCGAGAAGGACTCCGCCACCACGCCGGCGATCCCCAGATGGCGCATGGCGCGCATGGAGGGGTAATGCGGATGGCCATAGCCGAAATTGCGGCCGCCAACCAGGAGGTCGCCCTTGCGCACGCCGGCGGCGAAATTCGGATCACGGTCAGTCATCGCCACCGCTGCCAACTCCTTGACATCGGTGATCTTGATGTTGCGCACGCCGACGATGAGATCAATGTCGTAATCGTCTTCGTCGAAGACCCAGGCGACGCGCCCGCGCAGGTTGGGCAGGGTCATGCTGCGGCTCCCGCGAGATAGGGGCGCGGATCGGCGATGCGCCCTTCGACAGCCGAGGCCGCGACCACGGCCGCGTTGCAGATGAAGATCTCGCTGTCCACGCTGCCCATGCGGCCCGGGGTGTTGAGGGTGCCGGTTGAAACCGCGCGCTGGCCATCGGCCATGGTCCCGATGCGGCCGTAGCAATAGTCGCACGTGGGGGAACTCAAAAACGCACCGGCTTCCACCAGGCACTCGAGCAGCCCTTCGCGCGCCGCCTGCGCCATGATGGCCTGCGAGGTCGGCACTACATGCAGTTGAAACCCAGGCTTGATTTTCCGTCCGCGCAATACCTGCGCCGCGGCCCGCAGGTCCTCCAGCCGGCCGCTGGCGCAGGAGCCGAGATAGCCGGAATGGACTTCGACGCCCAGGTGCTCGGTCAGATCGCGCGTGTTGGCCGGGCTGGGCGGGATCACGACGATGGGCGCCAGGTCGGACACGTCGATTGTCACGACGCGCTCGTAGACGGCGTCCGCATCCGGATGGACCGGCGCCAGGTCGAGCTTGGCGCGCCCCTTGGTGTACTCCAGCGTCTTCGCGTCGGGCGCGATCAGCATCGTGTTGGCACCCAGGAACATGGCCTGTCCGCAGACCGTCTGGCGCCCCTCGATGCTCATCGCGTCGATGACCGGGCCGGCCAGCTCGACCGCCTTGAATGCACATGACGACGGGCCCAGAACGCGCACCAGGTGATGAAAGACGTCGCGCGCCATCACGCCGGCTTGTAGCGTCCCGGTGATGACGATCTTGACCGTAGGCGGCACGGTCATCGCCAGGGTCGGCGAGACGTAGGCTTCCAGCACCCCCTTGCGCGCGCCGAAGGCGTAGGTGCCGAATGCGCCCAGCTGGCTCACGTGTCCGTCGAAGTGCACGACAAAGGCGCCTGGCGTCGCGTAACCCAGTTCGGCCGACACCTGGTGGCCGATGCCACTGCGTTCGTGCACCGGCACGCCCTGCGCGGCTCCCCAGGTGCGGGTGATCTTGTGCAACTCCTCTTCCTTGGGCGTCGCCGCCGGGATCATGTGGTCGATGAAGAGAACGAAGCGTTCGGGGCCATCGACCTTCTCGACGCCGAACTCCTCGCGCGCCTCGCGAAAGAACACGTCGGTGTAGCCAGGGAAGTCGTAGCTGATGACGAAGTCCGGGCGCGCCTCGATTTCGTCGCCGGGACGCACGAAGGCCTGACCGCTTGCGCGGGCGAGGATCTTCTCGGTCATCGTCTGGGGGGGGCGGTCTGATACCATTTCCGTATCGTGGCAATCACGTCAGGCGTGGGAGTGGGCGGATTCTAAGCACGCTCTACAGGCCATTCATCTTCGATGCACAAATTGCTGCCATATTGTGGGAATTTCCTGTTCGTCAGCGGACGGCATCGGCGCCTCTTGTCGTGAGCCGCCGCCTGCCAGCCGCCGCTTCGCAGAGCGGCACGCAAAGCATCGAGCGGGTGATCAACCTCCTGCGCGTGGTCGCCTCGCGCGGCCGCAATGGCATGCGCTTGGGCGACGTCACCGCGGCCAGCGGCCTGCCCAGTTCCACCTGCTTTCGCATGCTCCAGCGCCTGGAGGGTGAAGGCGTCCTGGAGCGCCACCCGGTGACGCGCAAATACCTGCTGGGCCCGCTCCTTTACGAACTGGGCCTTCTGGCCAACCCGCGGTTCCAACTTGCGCAGCGTTGCGAAGACACGTTGGCCGTGCTGGCCGAGCGCACGCAGGACACGGTGTACCTGAGCGAGCGGCGCGGCAACGAGGCCGTGTGCTCAGCCCGCGCCCTGGGCGGCTACCCGATCAAGGCGCTGACCCTGGATGTCGGCATCCGGCGGCCGCTGGGCGTCGGCGCAGGTGGCCTGGCCATTCTCTGCGCGCTGCCACCCGCCGAAGCAGACGAGATCATCGCCCTGCACGCCGATCGCTACCCGAAGCTGTCCAACCTGAGCGCCGCGCGCGTGCGCGCCGCCGTCATCGAAGGGCGCGAGAGGGGCTACGCCTTTCTTGACGGAGCCGTGCACCCGGGCACGGCATCCGTTGGCGTCTTCATTCCCGCGCGGGCATCGACTGCCGCGATCAGCGTGGCGGCGATCGCGGCGCGGCTGGATGAGACCCGACGCGCGGAGGTGGCCGCCGAGATGCGGCGCCAAGCGCTGTTGCTGAGCCGTGCCCTGGACAAGCTGACCCCGCCAGTTCCTTCTTTCCCGGGGTGACCCGGCTGAAGACTCGAAGGGATGCACCGCAGGGCAGATTTGTCGAACTGGGCGTCGCGAATTTTCGTAACCCTATCCCGTGCCTGTTGACAGGTGACTTGGGGTCATTTAGTCTAATGACCTCGGGTCATTTGACGTCACCGCAGATCTGGCGCGATAACAGTTTCCATCCCAAGCGTCTTGTCGACACTTCTATCGAAGCCTGAACCCGCCAGAAAAATTCCAACGATGGTCGTCCTCCACCGCGCCGTCCAGGCCGAAGACAAAGCCGCCCGCCGCGCCGCCATCCTGGCAGCGGCCGAGGCCTTGCTTGCCCGCGACCCGGAGAACTTTGCTCCGGTGGCTGAGGTGGCCGAGGCCGCGGGGCTGGCCAAAGGCACGGTCTACCTCTACTTCCGCACCAAGGAAGAGATCGTGCTGGGGGTGCATGCACAGCATTCCGAGGCGCTTTTTGCCGCACTCGACGCCACCTTGGCCGCGCGTCCCGGGGAATTGCAGCCGGAGCATGTGGCGGACGCCTTTTGCGCGTTTGTCACCGCCAACCCGCTGTTCCTGCATCTGAGCGCAGCGTGCATGTCACGCTTCCAGCGCACCATCGACCCGCAGGTCATGCATGACTTTCGCGCCTCCATCGCAACGCATCTTGCGCGTTTTGGCCCGTTGCTGGAGGCACGCATGGTGGGCATGCGCGCGGGGCAGGGCGTGCAGTTGTTGCAGGCCACCTACGCTTTCGCGGTCGGCATGTGGCAGTTGTTCGACCCGACGCAGCAGGACGCGCGCGGCTTCCAGACGCGGCCCGAACTGGCCGTGTTCAAGCGCGATTTTCGTCAGGACCTCTACAGCGGCCTCCTGGCGCTGTGGCGGGGTTTGATCGCCGCCGGCGACGCTGGGGTGAAAGGAAAGGGTCAGTCATGAAGAACATTGTCTTGTTGCTCGCCATCGCGGTCACCGTTCTGTCCGCCTGCGCGCCGAAAAAGGAAGTCGTCGAGACGGTGCGGCCCGCGCGCGTTGTGCGTGCGGTCGCCGCGGATACCCAGGGCATGAGCGCGTATGCCGGCGAGGTGCGGGCGCGCTACGAGACCGACCTGGCTTTTCGCGTGCCGGGCAAGCTCCTGAGCCGCCAGGTGGAACTCGGGGCGCGCGTGAAGAAGGGCCAGGTGCTGGCGCGCCTGGATCCGCAGGATGCCAACCTCAACGCCGCCGCATCGCGCGCGACCCTGGCTTCGGCTGACAGCGACCTGGAATTCGCGCGTGCCGAACTCAAGCGCTACCAGGAGTTGCGTGACAAGAACTTCGTTTCGCAGGGTGTCTACGACCAGAAGGACAACGCGCTGAAGGCAGCGCAGGCACGGCGCGACGCGGCGGTCGCGCAGTCCAGCGTTGCCGGCAACCAGGCCGGCTACACCACGCTCACCGCCGACGCCGACGGCATCGTCACCGCGATCAATGCCGACCCGGGCTTGGTCGTTGCCGCGGGCCAGCCCATTGTGCGCGTGGCGCGGTTGGGTGGCATGGATGCGATCATCAACGTGGCCGAGAATCACTTGGCGGGCCTGCGCGCCAATCCGTCAGCCCGGATCGCGCTGTGGGCCTTGCCGGGCAAGGTCTACAACGGTCGCGTGCGCGAGATCGCCGCGGCGGCCGACGCCGCCACGCGCACCTATGCCGTCAAGGTAACCATCACCGATGCCGACGACGCATTGCGCTGGGGCATGTCGGCGCAGGTCGGCTTTGCCGCGCCCGGCGCTGCTTCGGTCAAGGCGATCCTCCTGCCGATGACTGCGCTGACCCAGACCGACGACAAGTCTGGCGCCAGGCCGGCCGTATGGCTGGTGGGGAGCGACGGCCGCGTGATGCAAAAGGTGGTCGAGGTGGCGCGCTACACCGAACAAGGCGTCGTCCTCAAGGACGGCCTGGCCGGTGGTGAACTGGTCGTTGTGGCCGGCGTGCACAAACTTGCCGCGGGCCAGATGGTCAAGCCGGTTGAAGAGCCACAACCCGCCAGCGCCTCGGCCCCGTCGACCGCGATCGCCGACCTGGCGGCGAAGGCCCCCGATGCGACTGCGCAGACGAGCTCGGCGGGCCCGCGCCGCGCCGCCAACTGATCCAAAAAAATTTGCCTCGGCACTGACCCGGAGTCATCGTCGCGATGAAAAGCTTCAACCTGTCCGAATGGGCGCTCAAGCACCAGTCCTTCGTGCTGTATTGCATCGTCGTGCTCGGTTTCATCGGTGTGTTCTCGTATTCCAAGCTCGGACAGAGCGAGGACCCGCCCTTCACCTTCAAGATCATGACGGTGCGCACCGCCTGGCCGGGCGCGACCGCGCGCGAGGTCGAGCAGCAGGTCACCGAGCGGGTCGAGAAAAAGCTGCAGGAAATGCCGGAACTCAACTTCGTGCGCAGCTTTTCGCGCCCCGGCGAATCGCTGGTCTTCGTCGCGGTCAAGGATTCCGAGCCGGCGAAGAAGATGCCGGAGATCTTTTATCAGGTGCGCAAGAAGATCGGCGACATCCGCGGACAGTTGCCCGCCGGCATCGTCGGGCCGTCCTTCAATGACGAATTCGGCGACACTTTCGGCAACATCTACGCCATCACCGGCGACGGTTACTCCTACGCCGAGATCCGCGATGTCGCCGACCGCATCCGCAAGGACCTCCTGCGCGTGCCCGATGTGGCCAAGGTGGAACTCATCGGCGAGCAGGACGAGAAGATCTTCGTCGAACTCTCCAACACCAAGGTTGCCAACCTCGGGCTGGACGTCAACACGATTGCGGCGACGCTGGCCGCGCAGAACGTCATCACCCCGGCCGGCAACTTCGACACCGCCAGCGAGCGCGTCTACCTGCGCGTGAGCGGGGACTTCGTCTCGGTCGATTCGGTGCGCGAGGTGCCGATCCGCGCTGCCGGCCGCACCTTCCGCTTGGGCGATATCGCGACCGTGACGCGCGGCTACGCCGATCCGCCGCAACCCAAGATGCGCTTCATGGGCCGCGAGGCACTGGGCCTGGGCGTGTCCATGCGCAAGGGGGGCGACATCATCGAACTGGGTCAACACCTCGATGCGGCGCTGGAACGCATCGGCAAGACCCTGCCCGTGGGTTTGGAGATCGAGCGCGTCAATGACCAGCCGCGCGCGGTGCGCGCTTCGGTCGGTGAGTTCGTGCGCTCGGTGGCCGAGGCGGTCGTCATCGTGCTGGGAGTGAGTTTCCTGTCCCTGGGCCTGCGCACCGGCATCGTCGTCGCCCTGTCGATCCCGCTGGTGTTGTCCCTGACCTTCATGTTCATGCAGGTCTTCGACGTCGGCCTGCACAAGATATCCCTGGGTGCCCTGATCCTGGCGCTGGGGCTCCTGGTCGACGACGCGATCATCGCGGTCGAGATGATGGCGGTCAAGATGGAGGAGGGCATGGAACGCTTCAAGGCGGCCAGCTTCGCCTATACCTCGACGGCGTTTCCGATGCTGACCGGGACGCTCGTCACCGCGGCGGGATTCCTGCCGATCGCGACCGCGCAGTCCTCCACCGGCGAGTACACGCTCTCGATCTTCCAGGTGGTGGTGATCGCGCTCCTCGTCTCGTGGGTGGCGGCGGTCATCGTCGTTCCCTACCTGGGCTATCACCTGCTGCCGCGCAATATGGCCGGGCGCCATCACCAACCCGGCTGGGCCAGTCGCGTACCGGGGTTGCGGCGCATCGCCGCGCTCGCGGCCAATTTCGGCGCGCATTTCCGCGACCTCGTCGAGTGGTGCATCACCTGGCGCAAGACCGTGATCCTCGTGACCGTTGTCGCCTTCGCCGCGTCGATCGCGGGCTTTCGCTTCGTGCAGCAGCAGTTCTTTCCGTCCTCGACGCGCCTGGAACTCCTGGTTGACCTGAAGTTGGCCGAAGGCTCGTCCTACTGGGCCACCGAGGCCGAGGTCA
>JAEUOR010000056.1 GCA_016790635.1 Burkholderiales bacterium | reverse complement strand
CCGTTGTCGCCTTCGCCGCGTCGATCGCGGGCTTTCGCTTCGTGCAGCAGCAGTTCTTTCCGTCCTCGACGCGCCTGGAACTCCTGGTTGACCTGAAGTTGGCCGAAGGCTCGTCCTACTGGGCCACCGAGGCCGAGGTCAGGAAGATGGAACGAATCCTCGACGGGCACAAGGATGCCTACGTCAACTACGTGAGCTACGTCGGCACCGGCAGCGCACGCTTCTACCTGCCGCTGGACCAGCAGTTGCCGGCGCAGAGCTTCGCCCAGTTCGTCATCACCACGCGCGATCTGAAGTCGCGCGAGGACCTGCGCGAGAAGCTGATCGGTGTTCTTGACGGTCCGCAGTTCGCGGGCCTGCGCGGCCGCGTGCTGCGCCTGGAGAATGGGCCGCCGGTCGGCTACCCGGTGCAGTTCCGTGTCGGCGGCGATGACTTCGCGCGGGTGCGCGCGCTGGCCGAGGAGGTGGCCAAGGTCATGCGCGCCGACACAGCGCTGACCAACGTCAACTTCGACTGGAATGAACGCTCCAAGGTGATCCGCTTCGAGATCGACCAGGATCGCGCGCGCGCGCTGGGCATCTCGACCCAGGACCTGTCGGCGTTCCTGCAGAGTTCGGTGACAAGCAGCCCGGTCACCTTCCTGCGCGACCGCGATCGCCTGGTCGAAGTCCTGTTCCGCGGCGCGAAGGAGGAGCGCGCACAGCTCTCGCAGCTCGCCAACCTGTCGGTGCCGACGCGTGCGGGGCGCAGCGTCCCGATCACGCAGGTGGCACGCATCTCCTACGACTTCGAGGAGGGCATCATCTGGCGTCGCGACCGTATTCCCACCATCACGGTGCGCGCCGACATCTACGATCCGGCGGTGCAGGCGGCGACGGTCAGTGCGCGCCTCCTGCCGCGCCTGGCAGAGATCCGCGACTCGCTGCCGCCCGGCTACCGACTCGAGACCGGCGGCGCGGTCGAGGAGTCTTCGAAGGGCGGCGACTCGGTCGCCGCGGGCTTCCCCCTGATGCTCATCACCATGCTGACGCTCCTCATGATCCAGCTGCAGAGCATCCAGCGCATGGTGCTGGTGCTGCTGACGGCGCCCCTGGGCCTCATCGGCGTGACCATCTTCCTCCTGGCCTTCGACAAGCCTTTCGGTTTCGTCGCCATGCTGGGCACGATCGCGCTCTCGGGAATGATCATGCGCAACAGCGTCATCCTGATCGACCAGATCGAGCAGGACATCGCTGCCGGCCATCCGCCCTGGGATGCGATCTGCGACGCCACCGTGCGGCGCTTTCGCCCCATCGTGCTGACCGCACTGGCCGCCATCCTGGCCATGGTGCCGCTGACGCGCTCGGTGTTCTTCGGCCCCATGGCGGTGGCCATCATGGGCGGCCTCACGGTGGCGACGCTCCTGACCCTCCTGTTCCTGCCGGCAGCGTACGCCGCTTGGTTCCGCGTGAAAAAGCCGCTCGCCGTGGTCTAATGCAGCGGCGTATTCCAGCGGCCCGGCGGCCGCATTCCCGATTGCACGGACTGAAGTGAGTTTTCTTGCAGGCATCGACGTCGGTGGCACCTTCACCGACTTGATCATCGTCGACGGCGCGGCCGGCCAGGTGCGCCTGGCCAAGGTGCCGACCACCGTCGACAACCAGGCCTATGGCGTGCTGGCGGCGCTGGACTCCGCCGGGGTGGAGGCGGCCCTGCTGGCCACCATCGTGCACGGCACGACCACCACGACCAACGCGATGCTGGAGCGCAAGCTCGCGCGCGTGGGCCTCATCACCACGCGCGGCTTTCGCGACGTGCTCGAGCTGGGCCGGCGCACGCGGCCGCGGCCCTACGGCATGACCGGGAGTTTCGTCCCGCTCATCCCGCGCGAGCTGCGCCTGGAGGTCGAAGAGCGCCTGGACGCGGAAGGCGCGGTGCTGCGTCCTCTCGACGAGAAGGCCGTGAGCGCGGCCGCGCTGGCGCTGCGCGAGGCGGGCGCCGAGGCGGTGGTCATCCATTTCCTGCACAGCTACATCAATCCCGCGCACGAGCTCGCCGCCGAGAGGCTGGTACGGGCGGTGTGGCACAACCAGTTCGTCACCGCGGGCCACCGCATCGTCGCGGAGTATCGCGAATACGAGCGCGGCGTCACCGCGGCGGTCAACGCCTCGGTGCAGCCGGTGCTGTCGCGCTACCTCGAGCGCCTGCGCGGAGAGCTGGGCAAGCGCGGCTACCGGCGCGATCTCCTGGTCATGCAGGGCAACGGCGGCACGGTCGCCTCCTCGATCGTCGCCGAGCACGCGGTCAACACCGTCATGTCGGGGCCGGCCTCCGGGGTCATCGCCGCGGCGTATACCGGCGCGCGCTGCGGCGTCCCCAACCTGATCACCTACGACATGGGCGGCACCTCGACCGACGTCGCGCTGATTCGCGACGGGCGCCCCAGCGTGTCCTCGGAGCTGGAACTCGAGTACGCCATGCCCATCCACGTGCCGATGGTCGACGTGCACACCATCGGCGCCGGCGGCGGGTCGCTGGCCTGGGTCGACGCCGCCTCGATGCTGCGCGTGGGACCCGAGAGTGCAGGAGCGACGCCGGGCCCGATCTGCTACGCGCGTGGCGGCGTGCGCCCCACCGTGACCGATGCCAACCTGGTGCTGGGTCGTCTCGATCCCGCCAAGCTGCTCGCCGTCGACCGCCCGGTGACCGTCGAGCGCGTGCGTGAACTCATGGTCGAGCAGGTCGGCGCGCGCCTGGGGCTGGACGCCGAGGCGACCGCCGCCGCGATCCTCACCATCGCCAACGATCGCATGGCCGGCGCGGTGCGCATGGTGTCGCTCGCGCGCGGGCACGATCCGCGCGATTTCGCGCTCTTCGCCTTCGGCGGCGCCGGCCCGCTGCACGCCTGTGCGCTGGCGCGCGAACTGGGCATACCGCGCGTCCTGATCCCGGCGCGTCCCGGTCTCACCAACGCGCTCGGCTGCGCGGTGGCGGACGTGCGGCACGACTTCGTGCGCACCGTCAACCGTCCCCTGGCCGACCTCGAGCCGGAGCTGATCGCACGCATCTTCGCCATGCAGGAAGCCTCTGGCCGCGAGACCATCGAGCGCGAGAAGGTCGCGGTGGAAGAGATCGTCTGCGTGCACTCGGCCGACATGCAGTTCCAGGGGCAGAGCCACCTGCTGTCGGTGCCGGTGACGACGCCGGCGATCACCCATGACGAACTGCGTGCCGCCTTCGAGGCGGCCTACCTGCGACGCTTCGGGGTTGAGCTTGCCGAGATCCGGCCGGTGCTGGTCAACCTGGCGACCGCGGTCATCGGCCGCCGCCCGCCGCTCGACCTCACGGCGATCGCCGCCGCGGAGCCGGCCGCCACGCTCGATGGCGCGCGCATTGCCATGCGCCAGGTCTGGTTCGACGCGGGTTTCGTGGCCACGCCGGTGTACCGGCGCGAGCGGCTGCCGCTGGGCGCGCGTATCGCCGGTCCGGCCATCATCGAGCAGCTCGACGCCACCTGTGTCATCGAGCCGGGCGCGCTCGCGCTGCGCGATGATCTCGGCAACCTCGTCGTGGAGGTGTGAACATGCAGGGACTGCTGATGGTCATGAGCGAGCCGCCCGCCGCGCTCGAAGAGGAGTTCAACGCCTGGTACGACCTGGAGCACATTCCCGAACGTGCGGCGATCGAGGGCTTCCAGCTCTCGCGGCGCTGGATCGCGACCGACCCGACGGCCGCGCCGGGGCGCTATCTGGCGACCTATGAACTGGCTTCTCGCGAAGTGCTCGACAGCCCGGCGTACCTGGCGCATGCCTACGAGAACATGAGCGTGTGGGGCAAGCGCATCGCTGCGCGCCTCACCCTCGTGCGGCGCTGGATGGCACGCGAGACCGGCCTTGCGCACGCCGGCATGCGCGCGCCGGACCCCGCGCAGGTCGGCGCCCTGTTCGTCTCGATCGGTGACATCGCGCACGGGCACGAGGCCGAGTTCAACCGCTGGTACGACACCGAGCACGTGCCGCTGATCGAGCGCATCCCGGGCGTGCTGCGCGCGCGCCGCTGGTTCGATGCGAACGGCCAGCCGCGCTACGTCGCGCTCTATGAACTCGCCGGCCCGGAGGTGCGAGAGCACCCGGGCTGGAAAGAGGCTGCCGGCACGGCCTGGACGGCGAAAATCCGCGCCATGCAGGGTGCCGGCGAGCGCATCGTGCGCACCTACGTGCGCCTGCCGCCGGTCAAGGGCCCTTAGCCGCGTTCGTCGGGGGCGCGCCCGCCGTGCCGCAATCCGCGTTCTCGGCGATGGCCGCGCGCGTGGCTTCAAGGTAGGCGCAGCCGAAACGCCGGTCGGGCTCGAGGTAGGCGCCCTCGGCCCATTCGTTCCAGGCGTTGATGAAGGCGAGCTTCGGCCCGGGAGCGTCACGCATGGTGCGGATCGCGTAGCTGAGCCATTCGCGGTACAGGGCCGGGGTACCGCCGTGGAACGAGGTGCCGCGGCCAGGCAGGCGCGCCTCGTTGTCCCAGCCGGGGAAGACGCCGCGGATGCGCGGGATGGCATCCTGCTTGGGCACGCATTCGGCAGCAACGACGGCGGGATAGTCGTAGACGCGGCCGGCATAGGCGGCGTGGTGCGGTACATGCAGGTCGCTGCGGTCCAGCGGCGAAAGCGCATGCGGCGGAAACTCCACCGCCGCGTCGACACCGCTGCCCTCGCCCGGGATGGTGCGGGCTTCCAGCACGGCGGCGATGAACAGGTCCGGCAAGCTCGCGTCGCGCGCCCGCTCCCGCCAGCGCGCCAGCGTGGCCTGCGCGTCCTTCAGCCGCGACAGGCGGTAGACGAGCAGCAGCGGCCGCCCGTCGATGCGGATGTAGCGCGGGTCGCGCAGGAACGGCAGGACGTCGTCGATGAAATGCCGGTCCGATGCCGGGTCCGACTCCCAGGGGATGATGACCTTGTCGTGGTGGCCGTCCCAGGCGCGCGTCCACGGCTCATTGGCCCAGTTGATGCAGAAAGGGATGTCGACCGCGGGATTGGCCAGCATGCGATCGATCGGACCGTGCATGACGCGCCGGCCGGCGAACCAGTAATAGTGATAGCAGAAGCCGCCGATGCCGTAGCGGCGCGCCAGGGCCGCCTGGCGGACCTGGACGGCGTCCAGGCGCAGGTCGTAGAACCCGAGCGCGCCGGGAAGGCGCGGCTGGTAGTGGCCGGGGAACTGCGGCAGCGCCTTGCTGACATTGGTCCACTCGGTGAAGCCTTCGCCCCAATGGGCGTCGTTCTCGGGGATCGGGTGGAACTGCGGCAGATAGAAGGCGATGACGCGCACCGCGCACTGCGGCGGCGCGCTGCCGCCTTCGGCGACATGCTCGGCGGGATCGGGTCCGCGCCACGCCGTGTTCTGCGCCAGATCGTCGAACCATGCGCTGCCGTCTTGCGCGGACGGGTTCGCGCCGGACTCGTCGGTCGGCGCCAGAGCGCGCATGAGGCGCTTCAGCACGGCTTGTGCGCGCGGGGGTTCGTCATGATGCGCATTGGAGCATACTCACATCCGGCGCGGCTGCCGCGCCGCCACTTTTCACGACCCGCGCACGCCATGAGCATCGATCCGGTAACCCTGGCCGTCCTGGAATCAGGACTCAACCAGGTCTGCAACGAAATGGACCTGGCCTTCGTGCGGGCGGCGTTCTCGCCGGTCATCGCCGAGGCGCTCGACCGCTCCGACGGCATCTATCACCGCGACACCGGCGAGTTGATCGCTCAGGGGGAACTGGGCTTGCCGGTCTTCGTGGGCACCATGCAGTACTCGGTGGCGGCGGTGATAGAACGCGTGCGCCGACTCGCCATCCCGGTCGAGGAAGGCGACGTCTTCATCCTGAACGACCCCTACCTGGGCGGTACCCACCTGATGGACGTGAAGTTCGTCAAGCCGTTCTTCCACGCGGGGCGGCTGTGGTGCTGGCTGGCCAATACGGGCCATTGGCCCGACACCGGCGGCATGGTGCCCGGCGGGTTCTCGGCGAATGCGACCGAGGTCGAGCAGGAAGGGCTGCGCCTGCCGCCGGTCAAGCTCTACAAGAAGGGTGTCCTGGACCAGGAAATCCTCGCCATCATCCTCTCC
>JAEUOR010000049.1 GCA_016790635.1 Burkholderiales bacterium | reverse complement strand
TGGTGCGCGTGGCCTTGGCCGGATCGCCTTCGCGACCCCAGGGGTGCTCGGTGGTGGATAGGGCCTTCTTGGTCGCCGGCTTGGCATGGCTGCCTTCCCCGTGGGCCAGCGCGGGCAGAGCCTGCGCCGCCACGGTCAGGGCCAGGGCGGCCGGGAATGCATGGATGAGTTTCA
The DNA here is from genome assembly GCA_016790635.1 of Burkholderiales bacterium. Taxonomy (GTDB): domain Bacteria; phylum Pseudomonadota; class Gammaproteobacteria; order Burkholderiales; family JAEUOS01; genus JAEUOS01. The sequence goes on along the minus strand of JAEUOR010000049.1, from coordinate 9,029 downwards.
TGTGGAGGACCTCAATGATGGGAATGTCCGCCGCCGCCCGGCTTCTTCACATCGACGACGATGTTCTGGCGCGGACGCTGGCCAATGGCCTTGCCGGTGGCGGGATTGATTTCAGTGGCGCGTGAACTGGGTGCGCGTTCAATGTTGATCGGCTTCCCCGTCCATTCGCTGGCCACCGTGCCGGCCGGGAACTTGTAAGGCCCCGGGTCCTTGTAGTCGTCCTTCTTCAGCCCTTCGCGCACCTTGATCACGGTGAACATGCCGCCCATTTCCAGCGGGCCGAACTGGCCCTGGCCGGTCATCATGGGCAGGGTGTTGTCCGGCAGCGGCATTTCCATCTCGCCCATGTCGGCCATGCCGCGCTCGCCCATGACCATGTAATCGGGAATGAGCTTGTTGATCTTCTTCACCACGTCGCGATGATCCACGCCGATCATGGTGGGCACGTTGTGGCCCATGGCATTCATGGTGTGGTGCGACTTGTGGCAGTGGAAGGCCCAGTCGCCCGGCTCGGTGGCATCGAACTCGATGGCGCGCATCTGGCCCACGCCGATATCCACGGTCACCTCCGGCCAGCGCGCCGTGGGCGGGGTGTAGCCGCCATCGGTGCCCGTCACCACGAACTCATGCCCATGCATGTGGATGGGGTGATTGGTCATGGTGAGGTTGCCGATGCGGATGCGCACGCGCTCGTTCAGACCCACCACCAGCGGATCGATTCCCGGGAAGGCGCGCGAATTCCATGTCCACAGATTGAAGTCGAGCATGGTCATGATCTTCGGCACGGCGCTGCCCGGCTCGATGTCGTAGGCATTGAGCAGAAAGCAGAAATCGCGATCGGCTTCCTGATAGCCGGGCACGCGTGACGGATCTTTCGGATGCGTCACCCAGAAGCCCATCATGCCCATGGCCATCTGCGTCATCTCGTCCGCGTGCGGGTGGTACATGAAGGTACCGGCGCGGCGCGCGACGAATTCGTACACATAGGTCTCGCCCGGCTTGATCTGCGGCTGGTTGAGCCCGCCCACGCCGTCCATGCCGTTGGGCAGGCGCTGGCCGTGCCAGTGGATGGAGGTGTGCTCGGGCAGCTTGTTGGTGACGAACAGGCGCACCTGGTCGCCTTCGACGACTTCGATGGTCGGGCCCGGGCTCTGGCCGTTGTAGCCCCACAGATGCGCCTTCATCCCGGGCGCGATCTCGCGCACCACCGGCTCGGCGACCAGATGGAATTCCTTCCAGCCCTGGTTCATGCGCGCGGGCAGGGTCCAGCCGTTGAGCGTGACCACCGGGTTGTAGGGGCGGCCCGTGGCCGGCGGCTTGCTGATGACGGTGGCGGCGCTTGCGGCCAGCGGCGCCTCCGGCACCGTGGCCTGCGCCACGCGCGAGACGGCGGCCGCGCCCAACAGGGTCGCGCCCAGGCCGGCGCCACGGGTGAGAAAGCGCCGGCGTGCGGCGGGGGCGGGTTGCATCATCTTGTCCTTGTCGGGGTTCATGTCAATGTCCTCCGCCGCCGCCGGCGGCCTTGGGCATGAGGGGGGCGGCAAGCCCCAGCGTGGTCGGCTTGCCGACCAGCGCGGTGCGCAGGTCGGCCTCGGCCAGCCAGAAGTCGCGCTGCGCCTCGATGGCACTGTTGACGGCCAGCACCTGCTCGCGCGCGTCCGCCAGCAGTTCGAAGACCGACTTCAGCATGCCGTTGTAGCGCCACAGCATTTCCTCCGAAATCTTCTTGCGCAGTGGCACGATCTCGTCGCGCGTGTGGCGCGCCAGGTCGTACTGGGTGCGATAGGTGGCGTAGGCCTCGCGCACTTCGCTTTGCGCGTTGACCGCCGTCTCGCGGATGCGCGACACCGACTGCAGGTAGCGCGCCTGCGCACCGGCGACGCGCGCGCCGCCCCAGTCGAAGAGCGGAATCTCGAAACCCACGTCCCAGCCGCGCTTTCTCGGCTCGGTGCCTTCGTCGACCCGCGCCCGACCGACCTCCAGCACGTTGGTGAAGCGCGTGATGCGCGTCAGACCGAGCGAAGCGGCGAGGGATTCCGACTCCAGGCGCGCGGCCGTCACGTCAAGGCGCTCGCGCATCGCGTCGACGGCGACGTCGTCCTCGACGCGCGGCGAGCCGGGCAGGTCGGGCAGGCGTTGCGGAAGCTTGAGCATGGAGGCATCGGCCACGCCCAGCATGCGGGCCAGCTTTTCGCGCGAGGCCAGCGCAGCGTTGCGCGCGCGCGCGACCTGCGTGGTGGCATCGGCGTAGAAGGCATGCTCGCGCAACTGGCTCAGGCGTGAGAAATTGCCGGCGCGCGCCATGCGCCGCGCGAGTTCCGCGCCGGCATCGGCCGAGTCCTTGACCTGCTCCATGTAGATGGCCGTCTCCTGCGCAGCCACCGCCATGACCCAGGCGCGGCGCGCGTCGCCGGCCACGCGCAGCATCTCCGCCGCCACGCTGCGCTGCACGGCCTCGAAGCGCCGCCCGGCCGCCTCGATGCGACCCGGCAGGGTGATGAGCGACATCACGCCGAAGGCGAGCACGCTCTCGATCTTGACTTCCTGGTGGGAGTTGATGACGCGCGTAAACGAAAAACGCGGGTTCTCCAGGCGGCCGGCCGCGACCAGGTCCGACTCCGAGATGCCCAGGTCGGCATAGGCGGCCTGCAGTCCGGCGTTGTTGTAGAGCGCCACCTGCACCGCGTCGTCGGCCGAGAGCGGCCGGGCCAGGAGCCCGTCGACCTTCTTGCGGATCTCGCCGGCCTCCTGTTCGGTGCGGATCCACACGGCATCGCCGCCGACACGCTCGGCAGCGGTGCGACGCGTCAGGTCGAAGCCGCGCTCCTCCGAGAAGGTGGTGCAGCCGGCGAGCGCGAGCGCGGTCACGAGGCCAAGCAGGCGCCGCGAACAGCCGGATTTGTCGTGGCGGCTCATTTGCGGGCTCCCGCGCCGTGCCCGGCATGAGGATCGGCCGCCGCGGCCGGCTTGGGACGCGGCGGCGCGTTGTGGTCGAAGGCCGTCACGCGATAGGCATCGCCTTCGAGTTCCAGGGTGACCGCGACCCGCTGTCCCGGCCGCACCTGAGCAGCCAGCCCGGGCGACTTGAGCGACCAGAACGCGATGCCGGCCGGCCAGCCCAGTTCGCGCACGGCGTCGCCGTCGATGCGCACCCGCGCCTGCGCAGGGTCGATTTCCATGACCGTGCCGGCCAGGTTCACCTTCGCGGCGACGGCGCGCAGGTGGGCGTTGTGGCCGCCCAGCACGCCGGCGGTGTCGTTGACATCCCGCCAGACGGCGAGCTTTTCGTCCCGGTACTTGCGATAGCCGGTCAGCGCCGAATCGTGCCGCAGGGACTGCGCCGAAAGCGCAGCGGGCGGCGCTGAAGCTGCGCCGGATTGCACCGGCGACGCGGCGGTTGCCGACGGCGGTGCGGTTTGCTGCGCCGGGCTGGCGCCGGGCAGGATGAAGAGGGCCGCGAGCGGCCAGGTAAAGCGAAGCATGCGATCTCCTTGAAGTGAGCGACGACACCGCCCCGCGCGAACGCGAGGCGGAAGGCACTACTTCAAGGGATCAAATGCGCAGGCGCGCAGTCGCGGCGTAAGGCGGTGGCGCACCGCCGGGATGCAGCAGCACCGGCCCGAAGGCGGTGGCGATCGTTGCAACGGGAACCCGCAATTGCGCATGCGCCATCACGCAGATCACCCCGAGGCTCACCTGCGGCAGGTCCGCACGCGGATGGTCGAGGGTCTGTATTTCGCTCTGGCAGTGGTGCTTGCAAAGCAGCAGGACAGGATCGACGGGCGGGGAATTGCAATGCTCGCTCTCACCGTGATCCGGCATGGCTGCCGCGGCCAGGCCCGCATGCTGAGTGTGCGCCGGCGCGCCGGCGCGGGTCTCGGTCATCGCGGACAGCATCGCAAAGGCAAGCACCATCGCGCCCAGCAACAAACGGGCGGCGATGCGGGATGTCCTGGCGGCGAGCATCATTGGATGATAGCCCGGCGGTTTGCGGTGCGCAAGTCAGGGGGCGCGCCGCGCGCCGCCGAAGCGGGGGCCGCCGCGCCGCACGTCAAGTCTTCCAGGATCGGGCAATCGGGACGTTCGTCGCCGTGGCAGCGCGCTGCCAGATGGGCCAGCGTCCGGCGCATTTCGGTCATCTCGAGGATGCGCTGGTCGAGCAACGCGATGTGTTCCCTGGTCAAGGCCTTCACGCGGGCACTGGCCCGGCGCCGGTCGCGCCACAGGCCCAGGAGCGCGGTGATCTGCTTGACCGAAAAGCCAAGGTCGCGCGCGCGCCGGATGAAGCGCAACGTATGCACGTCGGCCTCGGAATACATGCGGTAGCCCGACTGGGTGCGCGCGGCCGGCGGCACCAAGCCGATCTCCTCATAGTGACGGATCATCTTGGCCGAGACCCCCGAGGCGGCGGCGGCCTGGCCGATATTGACCGGATAGGCGGTGGCAGCGGTCTGCATGTTCAGTGTGCTCCCGGTTTCCAGCGCTTGAGCAGCAGCGCATTGGACACCACGCTCACGCTGGAGAAGGCCATCGCCGCGCCCGCCAGCATCGGATTCAACAAGCCGAAAGCGGCCAGCGGGATGCCGACGATGTTGTAGATGAACGCCCAAAACAGGTTCTGGCGGATCTTGGCATAGGTGCGCCGCGAGATCGCTATTGCCTCGGCGACCAGCAATATGTCGCCGCGCATCAGGGTGATGCCGGCGGCGTGCATGGCCGCGTCGGTGCCGGTGGCCATGGCGATGCCGACGTCGGCGGCGGCCAAAGCGGGCGCATCGTTGATGCCGTCGCCGACCATCGCGACCTTGCCGCCGGCTTTGAGCGCAGCGACGGTCTCGGCCTTGGCCTCCGGCAGGACCTCGGACCGCACATCGTCGATCCCGAGCGCGCGCGCGACCGCGTTGGCGGCGCCGGCGTTGTCGCCGGTCAGGAGCACAGTGGTGATGCCTTGCGCCTTGAGCCGCGCGATCGCTGCAGCCGCATGCGGCTTGACGGTGTCGCCGAACGCCAGCAGGCCCAGCACCCGGTCGGTGCTCATCAGATAGGACACCGTGTTGCCCGCGGCTTCCAGCGCAGCGGCACGCGCCGCCAGCGCCGGGGCGTCGAGGCCCGAATCGCGCAGCAGGCGGCCTGCGCCCAGTTTGAGGAGGCGGCCTTCGACGCGGCCGGAGACGCCGCGACCGGGCAGGGCGCTGAAGTCCTCGACCGGCGGCGCGATGATGCCGTCGCGCGCGGCCGCCGCGGCAACCGCGCGTGCCAGCGGGTGCTCGCTGCCGGACTGCAGGCCGGCGGCCAGACGCAGGACTTCGCCGGCGGCGGCATCCGCGCCTTCGCAGGCCGTGAGCGAGGGCTGGCCCGCGGTCAGCGTGCCGGTCTTGTCGAAGGCGACCACCTTGACGTCGTGGGCGATCTCCAGCGCTTCGGCATCCTTGATCAGGATGCCGTGGCGTGCGGCAACGCCGGTGCCGGCCATGATCGCGGTCGGCGTCGCCAGACCGAGGGCGCAGGGGCAGGCGATCACCAGCACGGCCACCGCGTTGAGCAGGGCCGCAGTCCAGTCGCCGGTCGCGAGACCCCAGCCGAGCGCCGTGACCAGGGCGGCGGCCACCACCACCGGCACGAACACCGCGGCGACGCGATCGACGATGCGCTGGATCGGCGCCTTTTTCGCCTGCGCCGACTCGACCAGGCGGATGATGCGTGCCAGGGCCGTCTCGGCGCCGATGGCCGTGGTGCGCACCGCGATCAGGCCCTCGGCGTTGAGGGTGCCGCCGGTGACCCGGTCGCCGGGGTGCCTGGCGGCCGGCAGCGATTCGCCCGTGATCATCGACTCGTCGACGTGGGTGGCGCCTTCGACGATCTCGCCGTCGACGGCGATGCGCTCGCCCGGGCGCACCACGACCATGTCGCCGACCGCGACCGACTCGAGCGCGACCTCGTGTTCGCCGTCGGCGCGGCGCACGCGCGCGGTCGGCACCTTGAGCGCCTGTAGCGCGCGGATCGCCTCGGTGGTGGCGCGCTTGGCGCGCGCCTCCAGGAGCTTGCCCAGGAGCACCAGGGTGATCACCACCGCCGCGGACTCGAAGTACAGGTGCGGCATGCCGGAGGTGTCGGTGAGCCAAAGGTAGATCGACAGCCCGTAGGCCGCCGAGGTGCCGAGCGCGACCAGCAGGTCCATGTTGCCGGTGCCGGCAGCGAGCGCCTTCCAGCCCGCCCTGTAGAAGCGCGCGCCGAACCAGAACTGCACCGGCGTGGCCAGCAGCCACTGCACCCAGGCCGGCAGCATCCAGTGCGCGCCGAAGAGATCGCCTGCCATCGGCACCACCAGCGGCAGGGACAGCAAGGCGCTGATCACGAACGGCTTCAGGTCGTGCCAGCCCGATCGCGGCGCAACCGCGCCGGCTTCGGCGTGCGGCGCGGCCGAATAGCCGGCCGCGGTAACGGCCGCGACCAGTTGCGCGACCGTCGCCGCGCCTCGGTAGACCGTCACGACGGCACGTTCGGTGGCGAGGTTGACCTCGGCGCCGGCGACGCCCGGCAGCTTCTTCAGCACCTTCTCCACCCGGCCAACGCAGGAGGCGCAGGTCATGCCCGCAATGTCCAGGACCACGCTTTCCTGCGGTACCGCATAGCCGGCGCCGGCGACCGCCTGCTCCAGAGTGCAGACCGCGACATCGTCGGCGGCCGTGACGGTGGCGGCTTCGGTGGCCAGGTTGACCGAGACGTCCTGCACGCCGGCCACCTTGGCGAGCGAGGTCTCGACCCGGCGCACGCAGGACGCGCAGGTCATGCCTTCGATCGGCAGGGTAATGGTGGCGCTCACGGCAGGTGCCTCAAAGCGGGAAGACGATCAGGTTGAAGCTTCCCATCATTGGAATGTCAAGCAATGATTGCACGATTCGCAGTCGTCGCGGCGGATTTTTCCGGCCAGGCCTTGATATGGGGCAAACACTTGACTTTCCAACCATGGGAAGGTCGAACATGCGGGTTTCTTCACCAGCCAGGATGCTTTCCATGCCCACCTACCAAGTCAACGACATGACCTGCGGCCACTGCGTGGCCACCATCACCAAGGCGGTCAAGGCGCTCGACGCCGCCGCGCAGGTCGACACCGATCTCGCCAGCCACCAGGTGAGCGTTCAATCGAACGCAGCGCCTGCGCGCGTCGAGGCGGCGATTCGCGACGCCGGTTTCACCCCGCAGCCGGTCGGCGCGTAGCGCGTCCGGCTCGGCCGACACCGGCGCCGCGGCGCCGGTCAGTAGGGCGGCAGCAGGCGCCGGAACCCGTGCGCGAGCACGATGAGGAGGAAGACCAGGTTGCGTAGCGGGTGAACGAGGGCGAGGGAGCGCACCGGAGCGAGCGCGCGCCCCTGCGAGCGCGAGTCCGCCAAGCGCTCCGCCACGGCGGCCAGCATGGCCGGCGAGCGGGGCCAGTCGATGATGCCGTCGATCCACTGCGGCGGGATGCCGGCACGCCCGACGCGTGCGCCGATCAGTCCGCCCAGGATCGCGGCGGTGGTGTCGGTATCGCCGCCCAGGCGAATGATCTCGACCACCCCGCCCCGGTAGTCGGCCTGGTGACGCAGCCACACGTGCAGCACCGCCGGCACCGTGTGCAGCATGAAGCCGGTGACGCCGGGGCGCGAGCCGGTGCGCGCGATGAAATCGGCTGCGGATTCTTCCTCGATGACGCTGGCCGCCGTCGCGGTGACGAGTCGCCAGATCGCGTCATCCGGCACCAGGTGCGGCGCCAGTTCGCCCACCAGTTCGGCCGCCCCGACATCGCGCTTTTTCGTTGCGGCAAGTCGCGCGGCGAGCGCGATGGCGAGCGCCCCTTCCTCGGCGCGCGCATCGCGATGGGTGATGCGCGCCGCCACGCGGTTGAGTTCCTTCAATCGCGCGAGGTCGTCGCCGAACGCCACGCCCAGCACCGCGGCCCGCATGGCCGGACCGTTGCCGGCCGAGCGGACCCCGCTTGCGGCGGGTGAAAAGCCGAGCCACAGGCGCAGGCAGGCCTTGAGGGTCGCCATGCCGATGCCGGCCGGCAGCGCGGCAAACCAGCCGCGCAGGCGCCAGGCGAAGTCGCGTGCAAAGGCGTCGGCATCACCGCCCGAGGCGATCAGCGACTGCGCGAGCATGACGGCGTGCTCGGTGTCGTCGGAAATCATGCCGCGACCGAACAGGAGTCCGTGCCGATCCAGTTGCGGAAAGAACTTCAGCTGACGCGCGGGCGAGAGGCCCTCGCATGCGAGGCCCAGCGCATCGCCAGCGGCGGTGCCCAGGAGCGTCCCCTCGAGCGCGCAACGAAGTTCGGCTGATGCCAGGGCGCTCATGACGGGATCGGCAAGGCCGTGGTGTCCTTGACCCGCTCCAGCGCGAAGCTCGACTTCACGTCCAGCACCGCGGGCTGCTTCAGGACCGCGTTCATGATGAAGCGGTTGAAGTGTTCCAGGTCCTCGACCACCACCTGCAACAGGTAGTCCATGTCGCCGGTGGTCGAGTGGCAGGTCAGGACCTCGGGCCAGGACGCGACCGCGCGGCGAAAGGTCTCAATCGCCGTGCGGCCCTTCTTGTCCAGCTTGACCGTGACGTAGGCGGTCAGCCCGAGGCCCAGCTTGGCGGCGTCCAGCAGCGCCACGTAGCGCCGGATGAGTCCGGCCTTTTCCAGCGCACGCACCCTTCTCAACACCGGCGCCGGGGTCAGGTTGACGCGCTCGGCCAGTTCCTGGTTGGTCAGCCTTCCGTCGGCCTGCAACAGTTCCAGGAGGCGGCGGTCGGTGCGGTCAAGTCCGGGCATGAGGGAAGGTTCGGCAGCGCCGCAGCGCGACGGATTGCGTTGCGTCGCAACAACGCGCAATTTAATTGCTTAATCATGCGACATTTTGATCGAAATGGCAATCATCGTGCGCTCCCCAGTTCTTACAATGCCTGCTTTCCAGCCGACCGCGCGAACGAGGCCACCATGCAAGTTGCCACCTGGGACAACCCGATGGGCACCGACGGATTCGAGTTCATCGAGTACGCCGCCC
>JAEUOR010000044.1 GCA_016790635.1 Burkholderiales bacterium | reverse complement strand
TGGGGTCTGACCCCATTTCTTTCGGGATGAGGCGGATGACTTTTGCGCCGCCGGCACGACCCGGCGGGGCGATGCCGTACTGACGCAATTTCTCGCGGCCCGCAGGGCTGATCCAGTCGGTGGTCCACGCCGGGGCCAGGCGCGTGACGACCTTGGCAGCGAGGCCGGCGCCGGCCAGGCCGGCAACGATGTCCGCGGCGATGACCTCGGTGGCCGGACAGCCGGCATAAGTGGGCGTGACCGCGACCTCGACGCCATTCGCGGTCGCGCGGACGTCGCGCACGATGCCCAGGTCGACCACCGAGATCACCGGAATCTCCGGGTCGGCGACCCCGGCCAACGCTGCCCAGGCGCGCGCGACGACGACTTGATCCGCATGGTCGAGCGGGGTGGCGGTCGCGTTCACCAGGTCGCTCCCGGATGCGCGCGCGCGACGCATTGCATCTCGGCCAACAGATAGTCCAGGTGCTCGCTGTGCAGGCCGCTCTTGCCGGTGCTTGCGAACTTGGCCGGGGCCGGCAGGACCAGCGTGGCCTCGTCGCACACTCGTCCGATCAGCGCCTGCCACGCGTCCCGCAGGTCGGCGCCGCGCGGCGCGATGCCCGCCGCCACGAGTTCCTCCTCGACCGGATCGGTGACGAAGAACTCGTTCGTATAGGGATACAGTTGTCCGACGGCGCGTTGCGCGCGCGCGTGACTGTCGTCGGTGCCGTCGCCCAGGCGCACCACCCAGTCGCTCGCGTGGCGCAGGTGATAGGCGGTCTCCTTGGCAGACTTGGCCGCGATCGCCGCCAGTTCCTCGTCGCGCGACTGGGCGAGCTCGGTCCACAAAAGCGACTGGAAGCCGCAAAAAAACAGGTTGCGCACCATGGTGACGCCGTAACAGCCGGACTGCGTGCGCCCTTTTTCGATGCCGCTGTTGGGCAACTCGCACAAGGTGTAGTTGCGGTAGGCGCGCGCATCGCGCCAGTAGGCCAGTGCGTCCTCGTCGCGTCCCGCGCCTTCCAGCCTGCCGGCGTGCGTGAGCAGGAGGCGCGCCTGGCCCAGCAAGTCGAGCGCGATGTTGGACATCGCGATGTCTTCCTCGAGCACCGGGCCATGGCCGGTCCACTCGGCCAGGCGTTGCCCCATGACGAGCGAAGAGTCGCCCAGGCGCAACAGGTAATCGACGTGGGCCGCCTGCGTCATCACATGTGCTCCACTTCGCGCGGCAATTTGTAGAAGGTCGGGTGACGGTAGACCTTGTCGGCCATGGGTTCAAAGAGCGCTCCCTTGTCGTCCGGGTCGCTGGCGGTGATGGCTGACGAAGGCACCACCCAGATCGACACGCCTTCCATGCGCCGCGTGTAGACGTCGCGCGCCATGTTGACCGCCTGTGCCGCGTCGGCTGCATGCAGCGAGCCGACGTGGCGATGGTCCAGCCCTTGTTTGCTGCGCAGGAAGACCTCCCACAGCGGCCATTCGTTTTGCTTCATCTCGTCTCCGATCCCAGGTTTCATTGCGGCTCGATCACCACCTCGGTTCTGACCGAATTGGCGATGTAGCATTCTTCGTGCGCCTCGTGATGCATGTCGTCGATGTCGGTCTGCGCGGGCGCCGTCCCGCCGAACACCAGGCGCGGCCTGAGCACGACGCGGGTCATGGCCCACTTGCCGGCCGCGTTGATCTCCATGTAACCCACGGCCTCGTCGACATAGCTCTCGACCAGCCAGCGCCGTTTGGCGGCAAACGCCAGGAAAAACAGCATGTGGCAGGAAGACAGCGCGGCGACGAACGCTTCTTCCGGATCGACCGCTTCAGCGTCGGAATAGGGCAGCGGGACCGACAGCGGCGAACTCGACCCGGGCACCACCGCGCCGCCGTCGAAATGCCAGGCGTGGCGCCGGCTGTAACGACCGCCGATGAAGGCATCGTCGCCACGCTGCCACGCCACGGTGGCGGTAAAGACCTTGGGGGCGTCCATCTTCAGGCGGCCACGGGCATCGCGCTGCGCTTGGCCGCGTGCGCCAGCGCCGCCTCGCGCACCCAGGCACCTTCGTCGTGCGCCTTGACGCGCGTGGCCAGACGCTCGCGGTTGCACGGCCCGTCGCCGCCCACCACCTGCCAGAACTCGTTCCAGTCGATGGGGCCGATGGCGGAGTGGCCGGTTTCCGCATCCTTCTTGAGCAGCGGGTCGGGGATGGTGAGTCCCAGGAGCTCGGCCTGCGGCACGGTCGCGTCGATGAACTTTTGCCTCAGGTCGTCGTTGGAGATGCGCTTGATGCCCCAGGCCGAGGACTGCGTGCCGTGCACCGAGTCGCCGTCGGGCGGGCCGAACATCATTACCACCGGCCACCACCAGCGATTCAGGGCATCCTGCGCCATCGCCTTCTGTTCCGCCGTGCCGCGCGAAAGCGTCAGCATGATGTCGAAGCCCTGTCTCTGATGGAAGGACTCCTCCTTGCAGATGCGGATCATCGCGCGCGCATAGGGGCCGTAGGAGCAGCGGCACAGCGGGATCTGGTTCATGATCGCCGCGCCGTCGACCAGCCAGCCGATCGCCCCCACGTCTGCCCAGGTGAGCGTGGGGTAGTTGAAGATCGACGAATACTTGGCGCGGCCGCTGTGCAGTGCGTCGATCAGGTCGTCGCGCGACACGGCCAGCGTCTCCGCAGCGGCGTAGAGGTACAGCCCATGGCCACCTTCGTCCTGCACCTTGGCCAGGAGGATGGCCTTGCGCTTGAGCGAGGGCGCGCGCGTGATCCAGTTGCCCTCGGGCAGCATGCCGACCACCTCGCTGTGCGCATGCTGGGAAATCTGCCGCACCAGGGTCTTGCGGTAAGCCTCGGGCATCCAGTCGCGCGGTTCGACCTTGCGGTCCTCGGCGATGCGCGCGTTGAAACCGGCTTCCTCGGCAGACGCGGCGGGCGCGATCTTGGGGCCGCCTGGCAGGTCCATGGCCTGGGTGTACATGCGCTTTTTCCTCGTGCGGGCAAAGACGGAAACGCGGACTATATAATAAGCCGACCGGTTGGTCAATTAATAGTTCCCCAAGCATGCACCCAGTCGACGAATTGCTGGATTTCCTCGCGCAGATGCCGCGCGTCGCCGTGTTGACCGGTGCCGGCGTCAGCACTGCTTCGGGAATACCGGGCTATCGTGACCGCGAAGCGCAATGGACGCGCCGTCAGCCCGTGACCCACCAGGAATTCGTCGCTGACCCCGCGGTCCGGCGACGGTATTGGGCGCGCAGCATGCGAGGCTGGCCGACGATGCGCGACGCGCGCCCGAATGCCGCGCACCTCGCACTTGCGCGCCTGGCGGCTGCCGGCCGCGTGACTTCGCTCATCACGCAAAACGTCGATGGCCTGCACGAACGCGCCGGGCACGCGCAGGTGATCCCCTTGCACGGACGCCTGGCAGAGGTGGTCTGCCTCGGCTGCGGCGCCCGGTCTGCGCGCGAGGCGTTGCAGCGGGCGCTCGAGGACGCCAATCCGCAGTTCGCCGCTGCGGCGGCAGGCGTCGCGCCGGATGGCGACGCGGACCTGGAGGCGGACTTCGATGCCTATCACGTGCCGTCGTGCACCTTGTGCGGCGGCATCCTCAAGCCGGACGTGGTGTTCTACGGCGACGCGGTACCCGCCGGCCGCGCGCAGGCAGCGCTGGAGGCCGTCGATGACGTTGACGCCCTCCTGGTGGTGGGGTCGTCGCTGATGGTGCGCTCGGCCTACCGCTTGTGCGAACGCGCGCAGGGACGCGGCACGCCCATCGTCGCAGTCAACCACGGGCGCACCCGGGCAGACGCCATGTTTGCGCGCAAGCTCGACGCGGATTGTGTCGCTGTCCTGGCAGCCTGGGCCGCGGGATAGGCCTGACGGTTGCGGATGTCGGTGGGAGTACATGCGGCCGGGGATTCCTGTAGATGATGCCCGCTGAATTGGGGCTATCCCATTAGCACCATCGGGCTATGGCGCACTGCAACATGCGCAGGTATGCTCTCCCTCAAGACAAATTCACTTTTCGGTTGCGCTAGCTTGCGTATGCGCGCTGAGACATGCCAAGGACCCTCACATGAAACTGACCCGATTGCTCAAGCGTTCAGCCGTGGCACTGGCTGTTGCCGGTGCCTGCTCAGGAGCGGGCGCCACGACCACCGATCTTGGGGCGATCACCTTTGGCGCGACAGCCTTCAACGGTTCGGCCAGCCCGGGACTTTTCACCGACGTCTTCAAGTTCCTGGCGCCGGCCAATGGAGGCTCAGCGTACAGTGTCGTTGATTTTCCCCTGACCATTCCGTTCGGAACCTTCGGTACGTCGTTTTCGAGCCTGAAATTGTGGTCCAACCCCAACGGGACCGTCGGTGATTTTGACGACGTTCAGGTTGCCACTGGAACGGGCGGCGGTTCAAGCATGAACCTGAGCTTCGGCCCGAGCGTGGGCGGCAATTACTATCTTGAGGTGAAGGGAACGGCAACCGGATCGCTGGGAGGGTTGTACAGCGGCGCGATCTCCCTATCGCCGATTCCTGAACCCGGTACTTATGGCCTCTTTCTCGCAGGCCTTGGCCTGATCGGCACGATCGTCACGCGCCGTCGTCGCGTGTAAGGCAGTCGTTCGTTGTCAAATGGCGCACCCTTGGGTGCGCCATATTTTTCTCAAGAGACGGATTCGACTTCCGGCATCGTCATTCGTCGGCGGCTTCGGCGAGGCTGCGGATGAAGAGCCGCACCGGCGTGCTCGGCGGTTCGGCGCGTGACCAGAAGCCGCACATCGGTCCGCGCAAGAGGTCAGCCGGCGGCGTGATGCGCTTGACCAGTCCTGCGGCCTCGAAATCGGCAGCACGCCGGCTGGCGATTGCCCACAACATATCCGCCTCCTGTACCAGCGCCAAGGCATGTGCGGGGTCGTCGGCGAAGGCGTCCGCGCGCAGCGGGCGACTGGCGTCGCGATGCAGGGCGAGCATGCGTTCCAGCTTCGGGCGCAACGGGGTCGAGCGTGGAGGCAAAACCCATGGCTCGTTGGCCAGGTCGGCCCAGCAAGGATGCCGCCGTCGCGTCAACCGATGCCCGGGCGCGACGATGACCGCGCTGTGTTCCTCGTAGAACTCGACAACTTCCACCTTCCGCAGATCGACAGGGAATTCGGCATGGGACAGCATCAGGTCGATATGGCGGTTCGCGAGCGCATCGGACAGGGATTGCACGTCGGCGGTGGTGATATGGAAGCGGACATCCGGCAAGCTATCGCCGCAGCGGCGAATCGCCCGCGCGATCAAGGTCGGCGAAAACGCCCATAGCGCGCCCACTCGCACCTCGCCGCGCAAGCCGCCGCGAATCCCGCTCAACTCCGCGCCGGCTTGATCGAGTTCGGCGAGGATGCGCATCGCGTAATGCAACAGGCTCAGGCCTGCCGCGGTCGCGTTGACTCGTTTGGTGGTGCGTTCGAACAGGCGCGTGTCGAGCAACTCTTCCAACTGGGAGAGAGACCGCGAAACGGCCGGCTGCGTGGTGTGCAGGGCCGCCGCAGTGCGACTCAAGCTGAGTTCGCGGCCGAGTACCGCCACCAGGCGCAGCTGGCGCATCGAAAGACGTCGTGCAAGGTCGTGGGCCATGGCCATATATACCATCCCTGGTATGGAAATGTGCCAAAAGCCGGATTTGTTCTCGGAGCCTGGCGACCGCACAATGCGCGCGGGCAAAGGTGTGCCCGACCATTCGATCGGAGACAGACATGCAGAATCGCGTAATTGCGCGCCTGCTCATCGCCGTCGCGGCGCTGACAGGGGTTGCCAATCTCTCGGCGCAGCCCTGGCCATCCCGCCCGGTCAAGCTCATCGTGCCGTGGCCGCCGGGAACCCCTGCAGACGTGGCGGGGCGCATCGTCGCCGATCGCCTCGGCGCCGGCCTGGGGCAGAGCGTGGTCGTGGAGAACCGGCCTGGCGCGACGGGGACCATCGGCTATGCGGAGCTGGGCCGGCAGCCCGCCGATGGCTATACCGTCTACATGCTGTCGTCGGCGACTTCCGTCGCCCCCCTGCTTTTCGCCAACAACACCACCGACATCGTCCGTGGACTCGAGCCTGTTGGTCTGGTGGCGTGGAGTTACAACGTCCTGGTGACCCCACAGTCGACCGAAGCGAAGAACGCGCGCGAGTTGCTTGCCATGCTGCGCGGCCGTCCTGGCGCCTTGAGCTTCGCCTCCGGCGGCAACGGAACACCGGCGCACTTGGCGGGCGAACTCTTCAAGCAGATCACCGGGACCCAGAGTGTGCACGTTCCCTACAACCAATTCGCTCAGGCGATCGGCGACCTGGTGGCCGGGCGGGTCCAGTACATGTTCCTGACGGCATCGGCGGCGATTCCCCAGATCGCCGGCGGCAAGCTCAAGGCACTGGCCGTGTCCGGCGCGCAGCGCCTACCTGCTCTCAAGGAAGTCCCGACCATGGTCGAGGAGGGCTTCGGGGACTTCGTGTTGCGATCCTTCGACGGACTCACGGTACGGCCCGGTACTCCGCCGGAAATCATCCAGCGCCTCAATGGCGAACTGGTCAAGGCAGTCGCAAGTACCGAAGTGCGCGACCGCCTGGGCGCGCTGGCACTCGAGCCCGAGGCGATGGCGCCCGCGCGGTTCGGCCAGATCATCGCCGTGGAATCCGAGAAGTGGCTGCGCATCGGTCGAGCCGCCAACATCAAGGCGGATTGATTGCGCATCGATCGCCAGGCAACGGGGATTGAACCTTGCTCGCGGCTGACTACGTGATCGTCGGTGCCGGTTCGTCCGGTGCCGCCCTGGCTGCCCGCCTGTCGGAGGATCCGGGTTGTGAAGTGTTGCTGCTGGAGGCCGGGCAGGCATCTCGCTATCCGTGGATCGACATACCGATCGGCTACTTCAAGACGGTCGGAAACGCGCGCTTCGACTGGAAGTTCGAGACCGAGCCGGATCCGGCGATGGCAGGGCGCCGCCTGCCTTGGCCGCGCGGCAAGGGGCCAGGCGGTACCAGCCTCATCAACGGCATGCTTTATCTGCGTGGCCAGCGCGCCGACTACGATGACTGGGTAGCGCTTGGCAATCCGGGCTGGGGTTGGGACGACGTTTTGCCGGCTTTCAAGGCGGGCATGCACAGCGCGCGTGGCGAAAGCGCGACAGATGGCATCGGCGGTCCGTTGTGGGTCTCGGACCTTCCGCGCGACCCGCTCTCGGACGCGTTTGTGGCGGCCGCGCGCGCCACCGGCATCCCGTGGACCGACGACTTCAATGGCGGCGACAACGCCGGGGTAGGTTATTACCGCATGACCACGCGCCGCGGCCGTCGCTGGAGCACCGCGCGCGCCTACCTGGGGCCGGCTCGTGGTCGCGCCAACCTTCGCGTCGTGACAGGAGCGCGGGCCTTGCGGCTTGTGTTCGAAGGCCTCAGGGCGCGCGGCGTCGATGCGCTCATCGATGGCGTGCTCCAGCGTGTCGCGGCGCGGTCGGAGGTGCTCCTTTGCGCAGGCGCGGTCCAGTCCCCGCAGCTATTGCAGCTATCCGGCCTCGGACCGGAGCCGCTGCTGCGCAAGCACGGCATCCCGGTACGGGTCGATCTGGCCGGGGTTGGCGCCAACCTGCAGGACCATCTCCAGGTGCGTCCAGCGTACCGCTGCCGCGGCGTGACCACTCTCAACGATATCGCCAACAGTCGCTGGCGCAGTGCCCTCGAGTTCCTGCGTTATCAGCTTTTCCGTGATGGCGCGCTCAACGGCGGGGTGTACCGGGCCGGCGCGTTCTTGCGATCCGATCCGGCCGTGGAGCGCCCCGACGTGCAAATTCACTTCGGGCTGGTGAGTTTCGACCGCCCGCACCAGCCGCCTCACCCATTCTCCGGCATCACCTTGTCGGCCTGCCTGCTGAGACCACAGAGCCGCGGGCGCATCGAGATCGCGAGCGACGACCCGCTGGCGCCGCCCCGCATCTTTGCCGGATACCTCGGCGCGCAGCACGATCGCGATGCCGCCGTGCGCATGGTGCGGCACATGCGCGAGATCGCGGCCACTCGCCCGCTGGCGGATGCAATCGAGCGCGAACACGAGCCCGGCAAAGAGGTAAACAGCGATGCCGGGATTCTTCAATGGGTGCGTCAGCGCGCCGGCAGCATCTTCCATCCGGTCGGCACCTGCGCGATGGGGCCGGAATCCGATCCCGGCGCGGTCGTTGACGCGCGCCTGCGCGTGCGCGGTGTGGAGAGCTTGCGCGTGGTCGACGCCTCGGTCATGCCGCGTATCGTTTCCGGCAATACCAATGCGCCGTCGATCATGATTGCCGAGCGGGCCGCCGCCATGATCAAGGACGATGCCGCGCGGACGGGGGCGCGCAGCCGCACAGCCTAGGAGAGCAGCAGCACGCCTGAGGCCGTCGCCGCCGCCGCGAACAGCACCGCGTACATCGCGCTCCAGCGTCGATAAAGGCCGGCCAGCGTCGCGGGATCCAGGTTGCTGATGAGGAAGAGGCGCCCGTCGCGCGGTGCGCGTACCCAGGACTCGCCTGCCTCGCGCGCAAGTCTGGCGCCATGCGCCAGGGCGTCGCGTTCGGCGTCGGCGCGCGCATTGTCCCACTCGGCCGCGTCGATCCTGCCGTCGCGATTGGCGTCATAGCGCTCTTGCAGACGCCCGCGATCGGACTTGAGGTCGGAGAGGAGTTTGCCGGTGTGTGCGCGGGCGTCAAAGCCGTCGCGGCCGCCCACGGTGGCGTACTCGCCCAGTACATACACCGGGGTGCCTTCCGGCAATACCCACTCGGTGCGCCGATGTCCCTGATAGTGCGTGACCGACGGCGGACGGATCAGGAATTCGGCGCGGGCCGGGTCGACCAGGCAGCGCCCGGACTCGTCCTCGATGACAAAGGGCGCAGCGCTGGCTTCGATGCTCGCCAACCACCACAGCCCCGTGGCCGAGTCCTCGTCGCGCGTATCGATGCGATGGCAATGCCAGGCGCAAGGCGCGCCGCTGAAGTGACTGAGGACACGCTGTCCGGGCGCGACGCGAGCGCTGCCGTAGAGCTCGACCCGTCCCTGCGCGGCGGTGCCGGCCGCGGCGGTCGGGGTGTTGACGATGTCGCGGTAGCGGCGCGCGTGGCGCACCCAGACAGCGAGGCTCAAGGCCGCACTTGCAGCGCACGCTGCCATCCAGGCGCCGCGCGTTGCTACGAGCAGCGCCGCGCCGAAAAGTGCCGCGTGTGCTGCCAGCGCCAGCCAGCCGGCGAATTCAAGCTTGAGGTCGGTGACCTCGATGGCGGCGGCCATGCGAGCGCGCTGCCGGCCAAGGCTTTTCGCGGTGCCTAGGCCGCGAAGAGCTTCTTCACGTCGACATCGGCGGTTTCGGCGCTGTCGAAGGAGAGCAGGGTGGCCGCGCGGAAACCGGTCAGCCGCGCGACCAGGAGATCGGGGAATTCATCGATGCGCACGTTGTTGAGGTTCACCGCGGCGTTGTAGAGTTCGCGCCGGTCGGCGATCGTGTTCTCGAGCGCGCTGATGCGCGCTTGCAGGTCACGGAACATCTCGTTGGCCTTGAGCTCGGGGTAGGCTTCGACGACCGCGAACAAGCGTCCCAGGGCGCCGCCCAGCATGGCTTCGGCTGCGCCGACCGCGGCCACGTTGCCGGACTGGCGCGCGCCTTCGGCGCGGCCGCGCGCCGCGATCACTTTTTCCAGGGTCTCGCCCTCGAACTGCTTGTACTGCTTGCAGGTCTCGACCAGCTTTGGCAACTCGTCGTGGCGTTGCTTCAGGACCACGTCGATGTTGGCCCAGGACTGCGCGACCCCGTGCTTCAGGCCGACCAGCCCGTTGTAGACCATCACGGCCCAGATGAGGACCACGACGATGAGGACTGCGGCGATGAGTGCAGCGATCATGGCATCTCCTGCGCGGGTTTGGCGGGCCCGTGTCTCTGCGGATGCGGCGGCGGCGCGACGGCGCGGCCGTCAACGCCCCTTGAAGTTCGGCGTGCGCTTTTCCGCGAAGGCCTTGCGGCCCTCGTGATAGTCCTCGCTGGCGTAACAGGCGTCGACCATGCGCTTGACCAGCGCGGCATCGCGCAGGGCCGGGTCCTTGCGCAGTTCCAGCAGGGCACGTTTGGCGGCGGCGACGGTCAGCGGCGCGTTCTCGGTCACCATGGTCAGGTACTCGCCGGCGACGCGCTCGAGGTCGGCGGCCGGAACCACCTGCTTTACCAGCCCCATGGTCAGCGCATCGGCAGCGCCGAAGATGCGCGCGCTGAAAAATAGATCGGCGGTGTTGGCAGGGCCCAGGACTTCCGTGAATCGCTTGAGTCCGGCAAATCCATAGCCCAGTCCCAGCCGCGCGGCCGGCATGCGGAATTTCGCATCATCGGAAGAGATGCGGATGTCGCAGTTGAGCGCCAGGCCCAGCCCGCCACCCATGCAGATGCCGCGGATCACGGCCACCGTCGGCTTGACGCAGTCGAGCACCGCAGCGTAGCCGGCATCGACGGCGTTGTTGTAGATCGCCGTGCCGTCGCCGGAGCGCTGGTTGTCGAACTGCGAGATGTCGGCGCCCGAGATGAAGGCCTTTTCTCCCGCGCCCACCAGCTTGACGACGCGCACCTCCGGGTCGGCTTCGAACTCGCGCACGATGCCCGGCAGTGCCTGCCACATGGCCAGGTTGACGGCATTGAACTTGCGCTGATTGTCGAAGACGATTACCCCGACACGGCCCTCCCGGCGGTGCGTGAGGGTTCCGGGACGTTCTTCGACTGCACTCATGCGAGGCTCCTTGCGGTTGGGTCATGTCGCCTGCGCGCGTCATCGCGCAGCACCCGTCGAGGGCGCAGTGATTCTATTCCGGTTCCATGGCCCGCCCGTCATGGTCCATCATTCGTGATTCCGAGTTCATTCGAATAGGGGTAGACAATGCAGTCTTACTGGATCGATGGCGGTACCGGCGCGTTGCAGTTGCGCGAGGTACCGAAGCCTGTGCCTGCGGCGGGCGAAATCCTGATACGCCTCAAGGCCGCGGGCTTGAATCGCGGCGAATTCATCCTTGGTCACGGCCTGCACAAGCCGGGCGGCGTCAAGCCGGCTGGTTTCGAGGGTTCCGGCGAGGTTGTCGCCGTCGGGCCGGGTGTCACCGAATACAAGATCGGTGATGCGGTCATGGGGCGCACCACGGCCGGGTTTGCCGAGTTCTCGACCCTGGCGCTGGCCGAGACTCTGCGGAAGCCTGAGGCACTGACGTGGGAGGAAGCGGCCGGCGCGTCGCTCACCTACTGGGTCGCGTACGACATGGTCGTGACCGAGGGCCGCATCGGTCCGGGCGACTGGGTGCTGGTGAGCGCGGTGTCCTCCGGGGTCGGCGTGGCCTCGATGCAGATCGCCAAGGCGCTGGGCGCCAAGGTCATCGGCACTTCAGGTTCAAAGACCAAGCTTGAACGCCTCAAGTCCCTGGGACTGGACGTCGGTGTGGCGGTGCGCGGGCCAGGATTTCTGAGCGCGGTCATGGACGCTACCGGCGGGGCCGGGGTGAGGCTTGCGATCAACAACGTCGGCGCCTCGGTGTTTCCCGAACTCGTTGCGAGCCTCGCTTATCGCGGCGCGGTCGGCATCGTCGGCTATGTCGATGGCAGCTTCAACGCGACCATCGATCTGAACGCCGTGCACGTCAAGCGCCTCAGGGTCTTCGGGGTCTCCAACAAGGTGCGGCCCTTGGCCGAGCGCGGCGAGACCGTGGCCGGGTTCGCGCGCGATGTGCTGCCTTTGATCGCTCGCGGCGTCTTCAAGCCACCAATCGACCGGGTTTTCGACTTCACCGACCTGCCCGCTGCCAGGGCCTACATGGAGAGCGATGCGCAGGTGGGCAAGATCGTAGTGCGCATGCCGGCGTGATCCTCGTCGACGCATAGCAACAAAGGCTCGACGAAGTCGGGGCGCGCCGCAACAAGGGACTCGCTGGCCGCCATCGCGGTGTGCAGGTGATGTTGCGCCGCCGGGTCGGCGTTTCCGCCCGTCGGGCGAACCTACGCCGCCGCCCGCGCCGGGCTTGCCGCGCGGATCGCCTGCCAGACGCGGCTGCGGGTGTAGGGCATCTCGAGCCCCGTGACACCGATGGGCGCGAGCGCGTCCTTCATGGCACTCGTGATCGCGGCCGGCGCGCCGATGGTGCCTGACTCGCCGCAGCCCTTCGCTCCCAGGGGGTTGTGCGTGCAGGGCTGGCTCTCGTCGGTCTCGGTGACGAACATGGGCAGGAAGTGCGCGCGCGGCAAGGTGTAGTCCATGAACGAGCCTGAATAAAGCTGGCCCGTCAAGCGATCGTAGGCGGCGGCCTCGTAGAGCGCCTGGCCGATGCCCTGCGCGATGGCGCCGTGCACCTGGCCTTCCACCACCATCGGGTTGATGACGGTGCCGACGTCGTCGACCACGACATAACTCATGAGACGTGTTTCGCCGGTGGCCGGGTCGATCTCGACTTCGCAGGCCTGCGCGCCGTTGGACCAGGTCAGGTTGGATGGGTCGAAGAAGGCGTTCTCGTGCAGCACCGGC
Source organism: Burkholderiales bacterium (assembly GCA_016790635.1). GTDB lineage: Bacteria > Pseudomonadota > Gammaproteobacteria > Burkholderiales > JAEUOS01 > JAEUOS01. The sequence goes on along the minus strand of JAEUOR010000044.1, from coordinate 9,641 downwards.
TCCATGCCCGGCGGCAGGCTGTGGGCGGAGGTGACTGCACGCGCGACCTCGGGCCATCCAACCTTGCGGTCGGTGCCCGCGACGCGAAACTCCCCCATGCCCTTGACGACGCGGTGCAGAACGTCGGGTTCTGCCGCTTCCAGCATGTGCGCGGCCATGCGCCTGGCCTTGGCCAGCAGCTTGTCGGCCGCCATGACGATGGCAGACCCGGCGATGACCATCGAGCGCGACCCGAACGTGCCGGTGCCGTAGGGGACGCGGCCGGTGTCGCCTTCGACCAGTTCGATCATGGCGAGGGGGACGCCGATCTTGTCGGCCAGCACCTGAGGAAAGGTCGTCGCGTGCGCCTGGCCGTGGCTGTGTGTGCCGCACATGACGAGCAGGCTGCCGTCGGCGGCAACGCGAATGTCGGCCGAATCGAAAAATCCCACGCGAGCGCCGAACACGCCGGCGTACTTCGACGGTGCGACCCCCGAGCTTTCGACGAAATAGCAGGCGCCGAAGCCGCGCAACAGGCCCTTTTCCTCCGCGGCAGCGCGCCGGGCCGGGAAACCCGCGTGATCGGCCAGCACCAGCACGCGGTCGAACAGGCGCCGGAAGTCGCCGGTGTCGTAGGTCGGCCCGACCGGTGTCGAGTAGGGCATCGCGGATGCCGCGATGAAGTTGCGCCGCCTGAGTTCAAGGCGGTCGATGCCCAGACGCGCTGATGCCTCCTCGACCAGGCGCTCCAGCACATAGCAGGCCTCGGGCCGGCCTGCGCCGCGATAGGCGTCGGTCGGCACCGTATTGGTGAAAAGGGCTCGGACCTCGGCGTGGATCGCGGGGATGCGATAGGGCCCTGAGAGCACCGCGGTGTAGACGGTGGTCGGCACGGCGGCACCGACGGTCGAAACGTAGGCGCCGACGGCCGCCAGCGTGGACACGCGCGCACCCAGGAAGCGCCCCTCGGCGTCGAGCGCGAGTTCGGCGCGGGTGACGTGGTCGCGTGCCTGGTAATCGCTGACGAAGGCTTCGCTGCGCGTGGAGACCCACTTGAGGGGGCGCTGGAGCTTGATGGCCGCCCAGGCCAGGATGATCTCCTCGGGGTAGTGCTTGCCCTTGGTGCCGAAGCCGCCGCCGACGTCCGGGGAGATGACGCGCACCGCGTTTTCGGGCAACGCCAGTTGCTCGGCGACGAGTTTGCGGATGTGGTGCGGTACCTGGGTGGTCGACCAGATCGTCACCGCATGTCCGTCGAGGCCGCCGCTGGCCGAGGCAAGGGCGACGACCGCGCGCGGTTCGAGCGCCGCACAGATGATGCGGTGATTGACGATGTCGACTTCGACACTGTGCGCAGCCGCGGCAAAGGCGGCGTCGACCGGCGCTTTGGCGCCGCGCTCGAAGCGCACGCACAGGTTGCCCGGCGCCTCCGGGTGCAGCTGCGGAGCGCCAGGCTTGACCGCGTCGCGCAGATCGACGGTCGCGGGCAGCACCGTGTATTCGACCGCGACGGCTTCGGCGGCGTCCAGCGCCTGATGACGGGTGGCGGCGATGACGATGGCGACGGCCTCGCCGACGTGGCGCACCGTGCCGCGCGAGAGCGCCCAGCGCGGCGGCTCGTTCATGCGGCGACCGTCGGCGCCGGGGATCTGCCAGAGGGGGATCATCGGCCCGACGCGGTCAGCGGCCATGTCGGCGCCGGTGAACACGGCGACGACCCCGGGCATCGCAATCGCCGCGCCGACGTCGATGCCGCCCACGCGCGCGTGCGCGTGCGGCGAGCGGACAAAAGCGCAAAAGAGCTGCCCTTCGAGGAGCATGTCGGCGACGAACTGGCCGCGGCCGGTGAGAAAACGCCGGTCTTCGCGGCGCAGGACCGAGGCGCCGATTCCTTCAGGATGCGTCGTCATCTCAAGCTTGCTCGCGTGGCCGACCGATGCACAGGGCCCGGAGTATGCCTCAAGCCTTCACCTTCATGGAAAGGACCCCCATGCGCCACCTGCACCGTTTCGCCCTCGTCGCGCTCGCTGCCCTGAGCGCGTTTTCGCCCGCCACGTTCGCGCAAGACAAGGTCAAGATGGGGCTTTTCATCGCCTCTTCCGCGATGCCCTACTTCATCGCCCGCGAGCGCGGCTATTTCGCCGCCGAGAACCTCGATGTCGAAGGCATCCCGCTGGCCACCCACCCGTTGATCGTCCAGGGCCTGGTCAAGGGCGACCTCGACACGGCCTCCAACCTGCTCTCGCTCGAAGGCGTCAACATCAACGCGTTGCGTCCCAACACGCTGCAATACTTCTCGATCAACTGCCAGAACCAGAAGTATCAGCTCGAGGCCTTCGTCGTGCCGGCCGCCAACACCAGCATCAAGACCCTGGCCGACCTGCGCGGCAAGCGCATCATGTCGGCGCCCGGGCCGGGCAACCTCTTCGTCGCGCGCGGCGTGCTCAAGGCCGTCGGCCTGGAGGAGAAGGACTACAGCATGCAGGAGCAGCAGATGAACGTGCACATCGGCGGCCTGCAGGGCGGACAGTTCGATGCCGCCTACACCCTGGAGCCGATCGTCAGCATGATGGTGGCGCAGGGCATCGGACGCAAGCTCGAGTCCGGCGTGATCGCCAGGTACATGCTCGGGCGTGGCGATGCCTGCGCAGTCCTGGCCGGCGGCGTGATGAGTGTGAAGTTCATGCAGGAGCGGCCACAGGTGGCCGAACGCCTGGCGCGGGCGTGGGCCAAGGCGCTCAACGATGGCAACAACGACCCCAAGGCACGCGACCTCCTGTCCAAGCACATGAACACCGCCCCCGCGATCGCGCCGACCGTGCCGCTGTCCTACTACAACATGGTGCGCGACCTGAAGCCGGCCGAGATCGCCGACTTCCAGAACCTGGTCGACCAGGCCACCGCTGCGGGCCTGGTGAAGTCCAAGGTCGACGTGCGCGGCATGCTCAAGACGTACTGACCACAGCGCGTCCTTGAAGGAGTTCCTGGAAGGCCGCTTGGCCAACGCACTCACGCCCGCCCTGGGCGTGGTTGCGTTCCTGTTTGCCTGGTGGTTCCTCACCTGGCTCAAGTGGATCGACCCGGTGCTCCTGCCCTCGCCGCAGGCCTCGGCCAAGGCAATCTGGGACGGCTTCGCCAGCGGCAATCTCACCAAGGATCTTCTGATCACGATTCGCCGTACCCTGCTGGCCTTCGCGATCGCGGTCGGCGTCTGCGTGCCGCTGGGGTTGATGCTCGGTTCCTCGGTGCGCCTGTACCGCTCGCTGGAATTCGTGATCGATTTCTTCCGCTCGACCCCGGCCTCGGCGCTCTTCCCGCTCTTTCTCGTCATCCTGGGTGTGGGCGAGAGCACCAAGGTTGCCGTCGCCGCCTTCGGCGCGGGCCTGCTCATCCTTTTCAATACCGCCTATGGCGTCATGAATGCGCGGAAGACCCGGCAGGCCGCCGCGCGCGTCATGGGCGCCTCGCCGCTGCGCGTGATGACCGGCGTGACCCTGCTGGAATCCCTGCCGCAGACCTTCGTCGGCATGCGTTCCGGCGTGTCGTTTTCCCTGGTCATCGTGATCGTCGCCGAGATGTTCATCGGCTCGACCGACGGTCTGGGCCAGCGCGTGATCAATGCCCAGAGCATCTTCAACATGCCCGAGATGTACGCGACCATCTTCGCCGCCGGCGCCCTGGGCTACGCGCTCAACCTCATCTTCATCGTCATCGAGCGGCGCTTCATCCACTGGGGCGGCAAGTGAACATGGGCGTTGGAGCAACGCGATGAACGCGCCTGGCGAACCCATCGCTCCCGCCGTCCCGGACACGCACATCACCATCCGCGGCCTGACCAAGAGTTTCGCCGGGCAGCCGCTGTACACCAACTTCGACCTCGACATTCCCAAGGCGCGCATCACCTCGATCTTCGGGCCCAACGGCTGCGGCAAGTCGACCATGATCAACATGGTTGCCGGGCTCCTCGACATGGACGCCGGCGAGGCGCGTTTCGACGGCAAGACACTGGCCGAGACCAAGATCGGCTATGTCTTCCAGAACTACCGCGACGCGCTTTTTCCCTGGAAGCGCGCGATCGACAACATCAAGTATCCGTTGCGCATCGCCGGCCGCTCGCGCGCGGAGTGCGACGCCCGCGCCGAGGAGCTGGTGCGCTCCTTCGACATCCGCTTCGACCTGAGCCGCTACCCCTACGAACTCTCCGGCGGGCAGCAGCAGCTGGTCTCGATCATGCGCGCCCTGGCGCCGCACCCCGAGGTGCTGTTCCTGGACGAGCCCTTCTCGGCGCTGGACTACGAGATGACGCTCTTCATGCGCGACAAGCTGCAGGACATCTTCGAGGCCACCCGGACGACCATGATCCTGGTCTCGCACGATCTCGAGGAGGCTGTCTACCTGGCCGATCAGGTGCTCATGTTGACGCGCCGGCCGACGCGCATCGCGGAGGTCGTGCGCTTCGACGCGCCGCGTCCCCGCCACCCCGAGACCCTGACCTCGGAGGCCTTCATCCGCGCCAAGGCGCAGTGCCTGGAGGTGTTCCAGCGCGAGGTACGCGTGCGCGCCTAGGTGCCTCGCGCGCAAGCTGGCGTCCGCAGTATCGGCAGTTACTTGCGAAAACCGAGGATGCCGGACGCCACCGAGCGCGCGTCGCGCATGGTCCAGCGTCCGAGGTCGACCTGGATCAGGAAGTCGTGCACGACCCGGTTGAAGGGCTCCGGGTCTTCCAGGTTGATGGTGTGGCCGGCCCGCGGCAGGACCGCCAAGGCGGCGCCCGGCATGTTGCGCTTCATGAGAAGCGCAGGTTCCAGGCAGGGGTCGTCCTCGTCGCCGGTGACGATCAGCGCGGGCAGTTCGACCTTCTTCATGTCCTCGACCAGTTCCCATAGCGAGGGGCGCTGCATCTGCACGCCGCGCATGGTGTTGGCCTGTCCGACCCAGTCGTGCTCGGTCAGTTGCTGCGCGAACTCGGCCCAGCCGCGCGGGTCCTTGTTCTGGAATTGCACGCGCGTCGGGCCGATCGCATACTGCCGCGCAGTGGTGGCGCCCTCGGTCTCGAAGCGCCGCGCCGCGGTCTCGCACTCCTGGCGGAATTTTTCCTTCTCGCCGGGCGCGGCGCCGTAGCCGCAGCCGGCAATGGTCAGCGACAGGGCGCGCGACGGATGGGTGATGCCCACGTGCAGGGTGGCGAAGCCGCCCATCGACAGGCCGACGATGTGCGCGCGCGCTATCTTCAGGTGGTCGAGGATGGCGACGATGTCGTCGCGTGCGTGCGCCTGCGAGTACGCCGCCGGGTCAGCGGGGATCGAGGAGGGCTTGAAGCCGCGCGCGCTGTAGGTGATGGCGCGGTAGTAGCGCGAAAAGTGGCGCATCTGCGCCTCCCAGCTGCGCCAGTCGCCGGCAAATTCGTGGACGAAGACGAGCGGCGTGCCGCTGCCGGCTTCCTCGTAGTAAAGGTTGACGCCATCGCGGGTGGGTGCATGGGGCATGAGGCTTGCCTTGGGTCGAGGCTAAGTGCGTCGTTGGCCGGTGACTTCGCAGGACATTGTAGACGCGCAAGGTGCAGCCGGCGGCCGATGCCGCGACGCCCGCTCAGTGCGCCAGGCGCCAGTCCGACTCCAGCTTCGCGCGGAACTCGCCCTCCGGCAGCGCGCGCGAAACGAGGTAGCCCTGGACTTCGTCGCATCCGAGTGCGCGCAGGCGCGTCGCATGAGCGTGCGTCTCGACGCCCTCGGCAATCACGTTGAGCTTGAGGGCGCGACCGAGCATGACCACCGTCTCCACGATCGCCGTGCTCTGCTCGTCGGCATCGAGCGTGCGCACGAAGGACTGGTCGATCTTGAGGCGCTGGACGGGAAACAGCCTCAGGTAGCTCAGGCTCGAGTAACCGGTGCCGAAGTCGTCGATCGCCAACTGCACCCCCATGCGGCGCAGGACGCGCATGGTCTCGATCGCCGCTTCCGGGTCGCCGATCATCACTCCTTCGGTGAATTCGAGGTCGAGACAGCGGGCGTCGAGCCCGGTCTCGACCAGCACGCGCTCGATCATGCGCGGGAAGTCCGGTTCGCGGAACTGGCTGGGCGAGACGTTGACGCCTACCCGCACCGGCGGCATGCCCGCGCGTTGCCAGGATCGCGCCGTGGTGCACGCCGTGCGCAGCGCCCACTCGCCAAGCCGCAGGATCAGACCGAGTTCCTCCGCCAGGGGAATGAAATCGGCGGGAGAGATCGGCCCTCGCACCGGGTGGGTCCAGCGGATCAAGGCCTCCGCGCCGACGATGCGGCCGGACGCAAGGTCGACCTGGGGTTGATAGTGCAGCGATAACTGTTCGGTGTCGATGGCGCTGCGCAGCTCGTTGGCCATGGCCAGCTTGCGGGCGGCGCCGGCGTTCATCTCGGCGGTGAAGAAACGAATGCCGTTGCGACGTTCCAGCTTGGCCGCATGCATCGCCGATTCGGCGTTGGTGAGCAGTTCCGGACCGCTGCTGCCGTCGACCGGAAAGACCGCGATGCCTACGCTGGCGGTGACATGCAGCGATTCGCCATCGATGACACAGGGGCCGGAAAGAAGCGCCTGGACCCGGGTGGCGGCAGCCGCCGCATTCTCTCCGGGGCCGAGGTCGGTCAGCGTGATCGCGAAGGTATCGCCGCCCAAGCGTGCGACAGCGTCCAAAGAGGATTTCCCGCTGCTGGTATAGGCGATTTCGTCGCCCTGACGCAGGTTGTCTTTCAGCCGTCCGCTGACTTCGACCAGGAGCGCGTCGCCGGTCGAGTGGCCGCGGGCTTCGTTGACCCGCTTGAAACCATCCAGACCGACGATCATGACCGCGACCGTGCCGCCACGCCGGCTGGCGCGGGCCAGGATGGTGTCGAGCCTTTCGGTGCACAGGCGGCGGTTCGGCAGACCGGTCAGCGCGTCGTACATCGCCAGGTAGGCGATGCGCTCGCTGGCCTCCTTGCGGTCGGAGATATCCTGGATCGTCCCGCTGACGTGCGTCGCCTTGCCATCATCGTCGGTGGCGATCTCCGCCTGGACGAACACGTACCTGAGGCTGCCATCCTGGCGCACGACGCGATGCTCGAGACTGGTGGGCTGGCCGGTGCGGATCATCTCGGCCATCCAGCGCGCCACCTGAGCCCGATCGTCCTGATAGATGAAGCGCAGGTACTCGATCCAGGTGCGCGGGCTGTGGACCGGCTGGGCGCCGAGTATCCGGCATGCTTCGGCCGAACTCGACACCGCGTCCTCGCTGATATTCAGGTCCCAGTTGCCGATGCGCCCGATGCGCTGCGCGTTGGCGAGCCGGCTTTCGCTGCGGGCCAGTTCGGAGAGGTTCCGGCTCCCCTGCAGCAGATAGCGCAGGCGATGGCCGATCAGGTTTTCCTGCAGGGGTTTGGTGGCGAAGTCGGTCGCCCCGCAGGTGAATGCGGCCGTGATGGAATCGGTGTCCTGCGCCGCGGTCAGCATCAGGATCGGCACGTACTGGCTGGCGGAACGCGCGCGCAAGGCCTCGCAAAGGGCGAAACCGTCCATCACCGGCATGTTTGCATCGGTGACCACGATATCGGGTTGCACCTGTCCGAAGCAGCGCAGGCCCTCGGCGCCGTCACCTGTGGTTGTGACCCTGAAACCCTCGTCCTCCAGGGCGATTTGCAGCATCTCGCGCATGATCATGTCGTCGTCGACGACCAGCACCAACGGCTTGTCGGGGACACGCCGCACGATGGGTGCGAAAACGAGCGTCGCCGGCAGCGGCGGCGGCGCTACTGCCGATTGCATGATGTGCGGATTTTCCATGGCGCTCATCCTTGTTTGGTCGAATCGGTTGAAGAAGGGGGCAATCGTTCAAGCGGGTACCGCGAGTTCCTGGAGGGCGGGCAAAACCACGCGCGCGGCCATGGCGCGAACCCCTGCCAGCGCCGGTTGCGCCGCCTCGAGATCGCCCTGCCTTGCATGCTGCTCGACGGCGCGCGCCGTCTCGGTGAATTCGTCGTAGCCCACCGAGCCCGCGGAACCCGCAAGCCAGTGCCCGAAGCGCGCGACCTCTGCGCAGTCGCCCTGCCGGTTTGCCTCCTCGACCGCTTCAAGCTTCAGGTGCAGCTGTTCGACGAAGCGATGGATGATCGGTATGAAGCGCGGCTTGTCCGCCAGGCGCGACTCGATCGGCTCGGCCAGGGCCGCAGGCGCTGCCAGGCCGGCCGCTTCTGCATCTGCGCCGGCCTCTCCGTCCTCCGGCGCGACGGTGCCCGCTTCGGCCGCGATCCGTTCGCCGCCCAGGTGTTCCGCAACCACCGCGAGCAGCCTGTCGATGTCGACCGGCTTGGTGATGTACGCGGTGCATCCTGCGGCCTGCACCTCTTTTTCGTATCCCGCCATCGCGTTGGCGGTCAGCGCGACGATCGGCAGGGTGAATCCGCGGCTGCGCAACTCGCGCGTGGCGCCGTAGCCGTCGAGGACCGGCATCTGCATGTCCATCAGCACCAGGTCGAAGCCGCCTGCGGCGACCTTGTCGACGGCGACCTGGCCGTTCTCGGCCGAATCCACCCACAGGCCCTGGTCGGCGAGCACCAGGGTCACCAGCTCGCGGTTCTCCGCGCCGTCGTCAACCACCAGGACGCGCGCGGCGGGGATGCGCCAGCGTTGGCGGACAGCGTCCGGCGCCGCCGCCTGTTCAGCCTCGAGGTCGGCCGGCACGAGCGCCGACACGCCTTCGAGCGGGCCGGTGTCGAAAGTCAGGGTGAAGATGCTGCCCTCGCCGGGCCGGCTGCTGGCAACCAGGTCGCCGCCCAGGGCGCGCGCGAACTTGCGGCTGATCGTCAGGCCCAGCCCGGTGCCGCCGAAGCGCCGCGTGATCGAGGTGTCGGCCTGCGTGAAGGGTTCGAACATGCTCTCCAGGCGGTCGGCCGGCACACCGATGCCGGAGTCGTGCACCTCGATGACATATCGCCCCGTGGTGCCGGTGGCTTCGCAGTCCAGCACCACGCGCACACCGCCAGTTTGCGTGAACTTGATCGCGTTCGACAGCAGGTTGAGGATGATCTGGCGCAGCCGTGCCGCGTCCGACTGAACCGTTGCCGGCACCGGCCGGCGCATTTCGACGCCGAGCGATATGCCCTTTTCCGCGGCCTTGATGCGCAACTCGAGGACGGCCTGGCGCGCGATCGCGTGCGGAGCGCAACTCGCCGATTCGACCTCCATGCGCCCGGACTCGACCTTGGAAAGGTCGAGGATGTCATTGATCAGCGCGAGCAGATGCTTGCCGCTGGTATGGATGGTGTTCAGGTAGTGGGTCGACTCGCGCTCACCCTTGCTGTAACCGCGCTTGAGCAGCTCGGTGAAGCCCAGGATGGCGTTCATCGGCGTGCGGATCTCGTGGCTCATGTTGGCCAGGAACTGGCTCTTGGCTTCGTTGGCCGCATCGGCCTGTTCCTTGGCCACCTGCAGCGCGACGCCGCGTTGTTCGAGTTCGGTCACGTCCTGGAAGCTGATCACCAGCGCCTGGATGCCGCCCGACTCGTCGAGGATGGGCGAGCAGTTGGCGCGCAATGAAAAACGGGCGCCGCCCGCGGTGGCGACCTTCAGGTGCACGTCGCGTTGCGGCTGCTTGTCCTTGAGCGCGCGTGGCCAGGGCAGTTCGTCCGGTCCCGGTGCGCGGTCGTCGCCCA
>JAEUOR010000016.1 GCA_016790635.1 Burkholderiales bacterium | reverse complement strand
ACAGCAGTGCCGCGCCAAGGGCGATCAGGCCGCCGCGCAGCGCCGGCAGGTCGTGTGGTTGCATCGACATGGACTAATGCCTTCGTTTCTACCCGCGCGGCCCGAAGTAAATGACCGCCACGCCGGCCAGTGCGATGCCGGCGCCTATAAGGTCCCAGCGGTCCGGCGCGAGCCCGTCGATCAGCCAGAGCCAGAGGATGGCGACGGCGATATAAACCCCGCCGTACGCCGCATAGACCCGCCCGGCCGCATGCGGGTGCAGGGTCAGGAGCCATGCGAACAAGGCGAGGCTCGCGGCCGCCGGCAGCAGAACCCAGGCCTGGGCGCGCTGATTGATCCACAGCCAGGGGAGGTAGCAGCCGACGATCTCGGCCAGCGCGGTCGCGCCGAACAGCAGCAGCGAACGCAGCGGTTCCGCGGCGGCGCTCATGTACCACCGATGCGGTGGCTGCCACGCGGATGGGCAACGGTGGTGGCGGCGGCCTGCCCGTTACGCGGCGCGCGCTTCGAAAGCTCGCCGAGAATGCCGCAGTCCGCGGCCGCCTCGACCTTGCGGCACTGGGTGCGCAGGCGTCGCAGCTGCTTCTCCAGCACCTGCAGCTCGGCGATGCGGTCGGCCACGTGGACTATGTGCGCGTCGAGCAGCGCATTGACGCCAGCGCAATTGTCGGCAGGCGCATCGCGAAACCGCAGCAGCACGCGGATTTCGTCCAAGGTCATGTCGAGCGCACGGCAATTGCGGATGAAGCCCAAGCGCTCAACGTGGGCGGCGCCATACTGCCGGTAGTTGCTTTCCGACCGCGCCGGCGCCGGCAGCAGGCCTTCCCGTTCGTAGTAGCGCACAGTTTCCACCGGCGTGCCGGTCGATTTGGCGAGTTCCCCGATCTTCATTGCTTTCTCCAAGTTGCGCGGCAATTCGACATATTAAACCTTGACTCTGGAGCAACTACAGGGTTTTTAATTTTGTTCAACGCAGTGAATGTCGAAAGAGGCATGACCATGAACCAGCGAATTGAAGACCCCAAGCAAGCACCGTCGATCGGACGCCCCGCGGAGTACCGGATCGAGAACATGGATTGCCCCACCGAGGAAACCTTGATCCGCGACCGGCTAGGCAAACTTGAAGGCGTGCTCGGCCTGGAGTTCAACCTGATGCAGCGGCGGCTTTCGGTCAGGCACACGCTGGCGGGCACTGCGACCATCGAGCTGGCACTTGCCGAAATCGGCATGCGTGCAGAGCCGCTTGCGGAGGCTGCGACCGGCTCCGGCACCCGCATTCCCGACGCACCGGCCATCAGCCGGCGCCAGCGGATACTGATGGGCGCCGCGGGTTTAGCCGCCATCGCCGCCGAGATTCTCGCCTGGAGCACGGGGCAGGATGCGTCGTGGCCGGTGATATTGCTCGCCCTGGTCGCAATCGCCGCCAGCGGGTTCGAAACCTACAGAAAGGGCCTGATCGCGCTGCGCAACTTCAATCTCAACATCAACGCCCTGATGGCGATCGCCGTCACCGGCGCGGTGGTCATCGGCCAGTGGCCCGAAGCGGCGATGGTGATGGTGCTGTTCTCGATCGCCGAGATGATCGAGGCGCTGTCGCTCGACCGCGCCCGCAACGCGATTCGCAAATTGATGGAAGCCGCGCCCGAGACGGCGACAGTGCGGCAAGCCGATGACACCTGGAAGGAGATGGCGGTCGCGGCGGTCGCGGCCGGCATGCTGGTGCAGGTCAAACCGGGCCAACGCCTGCCTCTCGACGGCGAGGTTGTCCTTGGACAATCTGCCGTCAATCAGGCCCCGATCACTGGCGAAAGCATGCCAGTCGACAAAGGGCCAGGCGACTCCGTGTTCGCCGGTTCGATCAACGAAACCGGCTCTTTCGAGTTTCGCGTCACCTCCGCCGCCGGCCAATCGACCCTGGCACGCATCATCAAGGCGGTGGAAGAGGCCCAGGGCAGTCGGGCGCCGACCCAGCGCTTCGTCGACCAGTTCGCGCGCATCTATACGCCGGCTGTGCTGGCGATCGCCGTTCTGGTGGCCCTGCTGCCTCCCTTGGCTTTTGGCGAGCCGTGGATCGACTGGATCTACAAGGCGCTGGTGCTGCTGGTGATCGCATGCCCGTGCGCGCTTGTGATCTCGACCCCGGTCACCATCGTCAGTGCACTGGCGGCGGCGGCGCGGCGCGGCATGCTGATAAAGGGCGGCGCCTATCTTGAGCTCGGCCGCGACATCAAATCCCTGGCGCTGGACAAGACCGGCACCATCACCGAAGGGAAGCCTGCAGTCACCGACTTGATCGGCTGGGACGGTAGCGCTGCGGATGTTGCCCTTGTCGCGGCGGCCGCGCTCGCGGCGCGCTCGGATCATCCGGTTTCGCGCGCCATCGCACGCCGCTTTACCGAGAGCGGCGTCAATCTGGCGACGGCTGAAGTCGGCGAATTCGCCGCGCTCACCGGGCGCGGTGTGCGCGGCGACATCGCGGGGGTGGTCCACCATCTCGGCAACCATCGGCTGATCGAAGAACTGGGCCTGTGCTCACCCTCGCTTGAAGCCAGCCTCGAAACCCTCGAAAAGCAAGGCAAGACGGCCGTGGTCGTCACCCGCGGCGCGAGCGTGCTGGGCATCCTGGCGGTAGCGGACCGGGTACGCGAAACCAGCAGGGCGGCGCTTGCCGACCTGCACGCCCTGGGCGTGCGCACCCTGATGCTGAGCGGCGACAATTCCCACACCGCGACGGCGATCGCCAGGGAAGTTGGCATCGACGATGCGCGCGGCGACCAGATGCCAGAAGACAAGCTGGCCGCGATCGAGGCCGAATTGCGCACCCATGGCACGGTGGGCATGGTGGGCGACGGCATCAACGACGCCCCCGCGCTCGCGAAATCGAGCATCGGCTTTGCGATGGGCGCGGCGGGCACCGATACCGCGATCGAAACCGCCGACGTAGCGCTGATGGACGACGATCTGCGCAAGATCCCGGAGTTCATCCGCTTGAGCCGGGCCACCGCCGCGGTGCTCAAGCAGAACATCGCCCTAGCGCTGGGCATCAAGGCGGTATTTCTAGTGCTGGCCATCGCCGGCCAGGCCACGCTGTGGATGGCGGTGTTCGCCGACATGGGCGCCAGCCTGCTGGTGGTGTTCAACGGCATGCGGTTGCTGCGCCCGCGCGGCTCGAACTGAACCGCGGAACATGGAGCGTCATGATGGACTCCAATCTTCTCAAGCCTACCCCTCTGCTCGACTTCAATCACCCCGGCATCGAATCGCTGATCG
>JAEUOR010000014.1 GCA_016790635.1 Burkholderiales bacterium | reverse complement strand
AGCGGCAACTGCAATATTTCCCAGGCCAGATTCCCAAGCAGCATGGCGGCGAAGTAGCGCCGCAGCGCGGGCAACCAGTTCCCCTCTTGTGTGTCTGTCATACACGAATTATGAGTGATAGGGCGAGCAACACGATGGATTTGGTCCCACGTAATATATTCACTTATGGCCGCGAGGAAAATCGCCACAGGCGTCACGTATTCATGAAATTTCCCAATATCAGACCTTTAGCCATTTGCACAATGTTGGTGCCAAAACCCCATCAGGCAGGAACTACCGGGGGATCCCGCGATGCATTTTCAACGCCTGATTGAAGCCAACCCCGGCAAGGCGTTGCTTTTGCTGAGCGTCGGGGTCGCCGCGGTGACGCTGTTCGGCATTTTTCTCTGGCGCGCCGTCAGGTCTGGCCGGCGCACTGCAGATCGGGCGCAGGTCAACACGCCAAGCGGCCATGCGAGGCGCCCGCGGCCGAAAAGGCGCAAGCGTTAATGGGGCGCCCAGAAGCTGCGGAGTTCGGACACACATTTGATGCAGGTCAAGTGTGCAGAAGACCCCAGGACTAAAATACAAAAATCATGAACGCTACTCTCGTGTCCCCCGCGCTGTCTGGATGGCGTCCCATACCATCCAAAGGGCTCGTGCGCCAACGTGCTGCGTTCCTGCTGTTTATCTGGTTCATGGTCTGGATGGCAGCCGCCCTGACCCCGGCAATCGGGGTGCACGCACGCGGGATGCCGGCTAGCGCAACGACAGCATCCGTTGTCGCGCTCGCGCAGTTCTCGCAGGACGCTCCTGACGATCAGTGCGTTGATGTAAGCGCATTCGATTCCATTGTCGGTACGCTGGAACTGGACAATACGCAAGTGCAGGTACCGCAATTGCCCTCGGGCTATTGCACATCCTCACTTGTCTCGGTTAACTCCGAATCAACGGGCACCGTCTCCCCGACCTCGCCCGCCGCCCAGGCCTTGGCCCTCCCCCTCCAGGGCCACATGACGCGCCTGCGCATTTAGCCCATCGGGCAACTCTCGACGCCCCAACCTGGATTCCAGGCGGGTGCGAGGCCGCATCCGGCTCTTCCTGAAGCACTCGCGGCTTGGCCGCGAGCGCAAAAGCGCCGCGAGTGCGCACTGCCCCCTAGCTTCGCTCCATGTCGACGCGGTCCGCATGTAATCGGCAGCCCAATGAATTCGGGTAACCGCCTGCGTCCCTAAGTTCCACTTTCAGCCAGGAGTATCGAAATGAGCCACGAACATCAAGAACACCCGCCTTCATTCATGAAATCGCCGGCCGGAATCGCGCTGTGCGTGGTTGGCGCTGTCGCCGCCTATTTCCTGATCACCGAGCACCTCGCGCACGTGACAAGCTTCTTGCCTTTCATCCTGCTGGCGCTGTGTCCCCTGATGCACATATTCATGCATCACGGGCACGGACACAGCGGCCATGGTGACTCACACCGCGCCCCGCCGGCCTCCGACGACAAGGGCCCGACGCCATGAATCACGATTCCGCTTCCGCGTACGGCCTGTGGACGCTGGTGATCCTCAATTCAGCCGTGTTCATCATGTTCGCGTTCAGCTTTTTCAAGCCGCAGACCGCGCGCGACTGGCGCACCTTCAGCGCCTTCGCCGCGTTCATCGTCGCGCTGTTCGTGGAAATGTACGGCTTTCCCCTGACGCTCTACGTGCTCGCAGGCTGGTTGCAGACCCGCTACCCGAATCTCGATCTGCTGGCGCACAACTCCGGCCACCTGTGGTCCACGCTACTGGGCGAAAAGGGCGACCCCCACTGGGGCTTTCTGCACATCCTGAGCAACATCCTGATCGTTGTCGGCTTCTTTATGCTCGCCAACGCCTGGCATGTCCTGTACCACGCCCAGCGCCGGCACACGCTCGCCACGGCCGGGCTGTATGCCCGCATCCGGCACCCTCAGTACGTCGCCTTTGTCCTGATCCTGCTCGGATTCCTGCTGCAATGGCCTACGTTGCTGACCCTGGCGATGTTCCCGATCCTGCTGGTGATGTACGGCCGGCTGGCGATCACCGAGGAACGCGAGATGCAAAAGCAGTTCGGCACGGCCTTCGAAGCCTACGCCATGCGTACGCCTCGCTTCATCCCAAGGTTCGGCGCCTCCGCGCGCGGCGCCGCCTGAACATGAATGACGACATCGAGAACTGAAAGGAGGCAAAACTCAAAGACACCGAACTACAGGAATCAACGCACGGCGACATCCAATACAGGCGCCAGTGCCCTACCGTTTTGCAACTCATGAAGGAAAGACCATGTCCATGAACAAACTCTTTGCGGCGCTCATCACCGGCGCCCTCCTGACAACCGGCGCTTACGCCGCCGACGAGAAGAAAGCGGCCGACGCGGCCCCGGCGGCCAGTGACGCCACCTCGCCCCCCGCCAAGTCGAAGGCAAAACCGCACAACCACATGACCGAAAAAGGCATGGGCACGGCCAGTGAGCCCGGCAAGGCTTCCGGCAAGAAGCCCCTGCACAACCATAACAAGGAACACAAACAGCAATGACATGCGTGCGGGAAGCGGAACCGCTTCCCGCACGTCTCCTGCGACAGCGGCGGACGGTCGCTCCATTCGTATCCAGTCCGCCACCCTGATGGCGCGATTTCCAATTTCTTTAGGTGGTGAAAAGCAATGAACCCTGTACCTCCACGACCTGAGGAAGCACCCGTCGCATTGGTCGGCGCCCACACGCACCATGATCATCATGGCGCCACCCCCGAACTGCCCGCGACGTCCCATACAGACCCCGTTTGCGGTATGAAAGTGTCAGCCGATCCGCAACGCCGAATCGAGCATGAAGGTCGACCCTACTATTTTTGCGGCCCGAAGTGCATGGAAAAATTCCGCGCCAATCCAAAGGCGTTCGCGGGTGCGAACGGTACGGATTCGGTGCAAGCGCCGGAAACATCCGGCGGCACGATCTACACCTGCCCGATGCACCCCGAGATCCGCCAGCCGCAGCCGGGCAGCTGCCCCAAATGCGGCATGACGCTTGAACCAGTGATGCCCACCCTCGACGAAGGTGAGGACCCGGAACTGGCCGATTTCAAGCGCCGCTTCTGGTGGACGCTCCCATTGACCGTGGTTGTCACCTTGCTGGCCATGGTCGGTCACCGGCTGTTTCCGCATGGTCTGCCTTACCAAAGCTGGATCGAGCTGGCGCTCGCCGCCCCGGTGGTGCTGTGGGCCGGATGGCCATTCTTCGTCCGCGGCGTTCAGTCGGTCGTCCATCGCAGCCCCAACATGTGGACCCTGATCGGCCTGGGTACCGGTGCGGCGTTCGCCTACAGCCTGGTCGCCACCCTGGCCCCCGAGGCGTTTCCGCCCTCCTTCGTCGCCATGGGACGCGTCGCCGTCTATTACGAGGCCGCCGCGGTCATCATTTCGCTGACCCTGCTGGGCCAAGTGCTCGAACTCAAGGCGCGTTCGCAGACCTCCGCGGCGATCAAGTCGCTGCTGGGTCTGGCGCCCAAGACCGCACGCCGGATCCGGCCTGATGGCGGCGAAGAGGACGTGCCGCTCACGCATGTGCATGTCGGCGACACCTTGCGGGTACGGCCCGGCGAAAAAGTGCCGGTCGACGGGGTGGTACTCGAAGGATCGAGTTCGGTCGACGAATCGATGCTGACGGGGGAACCTATTCCGGTCAGCAAGCGCCCCGGCGACAAGCTGATCGGCGCCACCATGAACGCCATTGGCGCACTGACAATGCGCGCGGACAAGGTGGGTTCCGCGACAGTACTGTCGCAAATCGTGCAGATGGTGGCACAGGCGCAGCGCTCCAGGGCGCCGATGCAGCGCATGGCGGATGTCGTCGCGGGCTACTTCGTGGTCGCGGTGGTCGGCATCGCATTTTTCACCTTGTTCGGCTGGGGTTTCTTCGGCCCCGAACCACGCTGGGTGCATGGCCTGATCAATGCCGTGTCGGTGCTGATCATCGCCTGTCCGTGCGCGCTGGGGCTGGCGACACCGATGTCGATCATGGTCGCCACCGGGCGCGGTGCAACCAACGGCGTGCTGTTCCGTGATGCCGCGGCGATCGAGCGCATGCGGCAGATCGACACCCTGATCGTCGACAAGACAGGAACCCTGACCGAGGGACGGCCGGTGTTCGATCGGGTGGTGGCGGCAACCGGACAGACGGAATCCGAGATCCTGCGCCTGGCGGCAAGTCTGGATCAAGGCAGCGAACATCCCCTGGCCGCCGCAATCGTCGAGGCGGCGCGGGCGAAAGGCCTCGCGCTGGACAAGCCCGAGAACTTCGAATCCGGCACCGGCATCGGTGTGCGTGGCACGGTGGCTGGACAGGTACTTGCCCTGGGCAACACCGCCCTGATGGAACAGCTCGGCATTTCCGTGGATGCGCTCAAGGCACAAGCCGAAACGCTGCGCACGGCCGGCGCCAGCGTCATGCATCTGGCCATCGACAACGTGCTCGCCGGGCTCCTAGCGGTTTCGGACCCGGTCAAGGCGAGCACGGCCGAAGCTCTCGCAACGCTGAGAAAGGCCGGACTGCGCGTGGTCATGGCCACCGGCGATGGCGTCACCACAGCCAAGGCGGTCGGAATCGCACTCGGAATCGACGAAGTGCATGGCGAGGTCAAGCCGGCCGACAAGCTCGCGCTGGTCGAACGCCTGCAGAAGGAAGGCCGGGTGGTGGCGATGGCGGGCGATGGCATCAACGACGCTCCCGCCCTCGCCCGCGCCGATGTCGGCGTCGCCATGGGTACCGGAACGGACGTCGCGATGAACAGCGCGCAAGTGACGCTGGTCAAGGGCGATCTGCGCGGCATCGCCACAGCGCGCGCTCTGTCCGTCGCGACGGTGGCGAACATGAAGCAGAACCTCGGATTCGCCTTCGTCTACAACGCACTGGGCATCCCGCTCGCCGCCGGTTTGCTGTATCCGCTGACAGGCTGGCTGCTGTCGCCGATGATTGCCGCGCTGGCGATGAGCCTGAGCTCCGCGTCGGTGGTCTTCAACGCACTACGCCTGCGTCACGCGAAGCTTGTCGGCTGACGCAAGCCCGCAATTGACCGGCGCAGGGAACTCGACTCGATGGAAAAGCAGACGAAATTCAATATCTGGTACGTGCTGATCGCGTTGCTTGCGGTGGTCTGGTTGCGCGACGCGTGGGTGAACGCGAACCAGGTGCAGCCGATACCGTACAGCGAATTCCAGCATCACCTCAAGTCGGGGCAACTGGAAGAGATCGCCATCTCCAACAATCTGATCACGGGCAAGCTCAAGACCCCCACGCCCGACGGTAGAACGAGGATCGTCACCACGCGGGTGGATCCGAATCTCGCCAAGGAGCTGTCGCAGTACGACGTGAGATTCACCGGAGTCGTTGAGAACACCTTCTTCCGGGACCTGCTGGGCTGGCTGGTACCGGCGGCCCTGTTCTTCGGCGTCTGGATGTTCATCTCGCGCCGCATGGCGGGGGAAGGTGGCATGGGCGGTCTCATGGCCATCGGCAAGAGCAAGGCGAAGGTCTACGTCGAGACCGATACCAAGGTCAGCTTTGCCGACGTGGCCGGCGTCGACGAAGCCAAGGACGAATTGCGGGAGGTCGTGGGCTTTCTCAAGGAACCCGGGAAATTCGGGCGCCTCGGCGGCCGACTGCCGAAAGGCGTGCTTCTGGTGGGCCCACCGGGAACCGGAAAGACGCTGCTGGCGCGGGCTGTGGCGGGCGAGGCGGGTGTGCCGTTCTTCTCCATCTCCGGCTCCGAGTTCGTGGAAATGTTCGTAGGCGTCGGTGCGGCGCGCGTCAGGGACCTGTTCGAGCAAGCGAGAAAACAGGCGCCGGCCATCATCTTCATCGATGAGCTGGATGCCCTGGGACGCGCGCGCGGCACTTTCGGGATGGGCGGGCACGACGAAAAGGAGCAGACCCTCAACCAGTTGCTTGCCGAACTCGATGGGTTCGATCCGTCGACGGGATTGGTATTGCTCGCGGCGACGAACCGCCCGGAGGTGCTCGATCCCGCATTGTTGCGCGCCGGCCGTTTTGACCGGCAGGTACTGGTCGACCGACCGGACAAGATGGGCCGGATTCAGATCCTCGCGGTGCACATCAAGAAAGTCCGTCTGGCGCCGGACACCGATCTCGCCAGCGTCGCGGCATTGACGCCAGGGTTCTCCGGTGCGGATCTGGCGAATCTGATCAACGAGGCGGCGCTTGTGGCAACTCGGCGCGGCGCCAATGCGGTAACGCTGGACGATTTCGTCGCCGCGGTGGAGCGCATCGTTGCCGGGCTGGAGAAGAAGAGCCGGATTCTCAACCCCATGGAACGCCGCACCGTCGCATTTCACGAGATGGGGCACGCCCTGGTCGCCATGGCGTTGCCGGGCAGCGACCCGGTGCAGAAGGTTTCCATCATTCCGCGCGGCATCGGCGCCCTCGGCTACACGATCCAGCGTCCGACCGAGGATCGCTTCCTCATGACACGCGACGAACTGGAAAACAAGATGGCGGTTCTGTTGGGCGGGCGGGCCGCCGAGCAACTGGTGTTTGAAAAGGTCTCGACCGGCGCCGCGGATGACCTCGCCAAAGTGTCGGACATCGCCCGGGCGATCGTGACGCGCTACGGAATGCACGAGTCGCTGGCCAACCTGTCGCTGGAGCAGGAGACGTCGCCGCTGCTGCCCGTTCCGGGCTTTTCCGGCACTCGCAACTACAGCGAGCATACGGCACAGGTGATTGATGAGGCGGTCAGGGGAATCGTCGCCGCCTCGTTCGATCGTGCATGGGCGCTGCTCACGAAAAATCGCACCGTCCTGGAACAAGCCGCGGCACAACTGCTTGAGCGCGAAACGATGTCCGAGACCGAATTGCAGACTTACGCGGCGCGCGTAGCCGGGGACGCCGCGACACCACCGTCATTCCAGGTCGAATCATCTGGAAATGAGGTCCAGGACCCCAGTCACGATGTCAATCGGAGAATTCCATGAATTTTCGCGAACAGAATGATCACGTAGTGCGCGGACTTTGGCTCCTCCTGGCGCAAGTGGTGACGATCGGCGTCGGGTTGCTATTGGCCTATCGCGCCGTGTCTCCCGAGCCCGCGCCGATGGCGGGCGGCGCAGCGATCGTCAGGCAGGCGGTCATGCCGGATGCGGGTTCGAACACGGCCCCGGCGCTCGGGCGCGGATTTCGCGCCGTGGCGAAGCGGGCATCGGTGTCGGTGGTCAACATCTATACCAGGAAGGCACCGCAACGCGGTTCACCTTCATTCGACAACCCCAACCGTCGCCGCTTTTTCGGTGATCCGGAAGAAAACACCGAGGGGCAGAGCAGCCTAGGTTCCGGCGTGATTGTCGCCAGTCAAGGCTACATCCTGACGAATAACCATGTGGTTGACGGTGCCGACGAAATCGCCGTACTGCTGACCGACGGCCGTCCGTTGAAGGCGAAATTGGTAGGTACAGATCCGGATACCGATCTCGCCGTACTAAAAGTCGAGGCGGACAAGCTTCAGGCAGTGACGTTCGGCAGCGGTGAAGGTGTGCAAACGGGCGACATCGTGATCGCCATCGGAAACCCGTTCGGGGTTGGCCAGACTGTGACCATGGGAATCGTCAGCGCCACCGGGCGCAGCCGGCTTGGCATCAACACCTACGAAGACTTCATCCAGACCGATGCGGCAATCAACCCGGGAAACTCCGGCGGCGCCCTGGTGGATGTTGATGGCAACCTCGTCGGGATCAATTCGGCGATATTCACGCAAAGTGGCGGTTCCGAAGGAATCGGATTCGCGATCCCCTCCCATATCGCCAAAAAGGTGATGGAAGACATCATCCAGAAAGGTCGCGTCACCCGCGGGTGGATAGGTGTGGACATACGGGAGATCACCCCGGAGCTAGCTGCAGAGCTGAGGCTCAAGTCGCCTGGCGGCGCGCTCGTTGGTGGCGTGATACGCGGCGGTCCCGCCGAGGCGGGTGGATTGCAACGCGGCGATGTGATCACCCTGGCCAACGGCAAAGCCACGAGCGACGCCACGGTCCTCATGCGCGAGGTCGCCGCCCTGGCTCCCGGAGAAGCGGCGGAATTCACCGTCATGCGCAATGGCCAAGAGCAAAAGCTGAGCATAAAAGTCGCCATCAGGCCGCCAACGCCTCCGCGTGGTCGCACGCCCCGATGATTCGAAGCCGACACCGTGCAGAGTAGCAACGGAAATCAGATCGCACCATGCGGCTAGTTGCTTTCGCACTTGAGTTTGGCCACAACCTGGGAATTCGCCGCTGGGTGGGGCGA
>JAEUOR010000008.1 GCA_016790635.1 Burkholderiales bacterium | reverse complement strand
ACTGAATGTAAGTCGCTGACCCATTATACAAAAGGTACGCAGTCACCCCTTACGAGGCTCCCACTGTTTGTATGCATACGGTTTCAGGATCTATTTCACTCCCCTCCCGGGGTTCTTTTCGCCTTTCCCTCACGGTACTGGTTCACTATCGGTCGATTACGAGTATTTAGCCTTGGAGGATGGTCCCCCCATATTCAGACAGGATTTCACGTGTCCCGCCCTACTTGTCGTTACCCTAGTTCCACACACGGGATTTCATATACGGGGCTATCACCCACTATGGCCGGACTTTCCATTCCGTTCTATTATCGCGTGTGCTAAAAGTAACAGGCTTTTCCGGGTTCGCTCGCCACTACTTCCGGAATCTCGGTTGATTTCTTTTCCTCGAGCTACTTAGATGTTTCAGTTCACTCGGTTCGCCACCGCTCTCCTATATATTCAGAGAGGGTTACCCTTGCGGGTGGGTTTCCCCATTCGGACATTCCCGGATCAAAGCTTGTTTGCCAGCTCCCCGAGACTTTACGCAGGCTACCACGTCCTTCATCGCCTGTAATCGCCAAGGCATCCACCATATGCACTTATTCGCTTGACCCTATAACGTTAAAACCTGAGCCCTTTTAAACTCAAATTCCGCGATGCATGAGACATCCGCTATAGGTTTTCTAAAGCACTTCAACTAATTACACCAAGCTGATGCAATTAATCTAATTTAAACCACTAATTCTTTCGAACCAGCTGTTCAAATGTTTTGTTTCTGCAATCAAATTACCCATTTGATTTGAACACTCAGAACCTCATCACAAAGTTCCTGTGTTCTCTTTACTTCTTCCAATTTGTTAAAGATCAATCTAGCTTCTAAAAGCTAGACATAAATACAGTTATCTGCACTTATGTCTAACTTCTCAACAAAGAGTTGGTGGAGGATGACGGGATCGAACCGACGACCCCCTGCTTGCAAAGCAGGTGCTCTCCCAGCTGAGCTAATCCCCCATTACTTCATTAAAGTAATCTGGTGGGTCTGGTTGGGCTCGAACCAACGACCCCCGCCTTATCAAGACGGTGCTCTAACCAGCTGAGCTACAGACCCTTAAGGCCAATCTTTGTTGCGCTCTTTAAACAACCGATAAGTGTGAATGCTTGCAAGCCAGGCATACTCTAGAAAGGAGGTGATCCAGCCGCACCTTCCGATACGGCTACCTTGTTACGACTTCACCCCAGTCATGAATCCCACCGTGGTAAGCGCCCTCCTTGCGGTTAGGCTACCTACTTCTGGTGAAACCCACTCCCATGGTGTGACGGGCGGTGTGTACAAGGCCCGGGAACGTATTCACCGCGACATGCTGATCCGCGATTACTAGCGATTCCGACTTCATGTAGTCGAGTTGCAGACTACAATCCGGACTACGATCGGCTTTCTGAGATTAGCTCCCCCTCGCGGGTTGGCAACCCTCTGTACCGACCATTGTATTACGTGTGAAGCCCTGGCCATAAGGGCCATGAGGACTTGACGTCATCCCCACCTTCCTCCGGTTTGTCACCGGCAGTCCCAATAAAGTGCCCAACTGAATGATGGCAATTATTGGCAAGGGTTGCGCTCGTTGCGGGACTTAACCCAACATCTCACGACACGAGCTGACGACAGCCATGCAGCACCTGTGTCCACTTTCTCTTTCGAGCACCTAATGCATCTCTGCTTCGTTAGTGGCATGTCAAGGCCAGGTAAGGTTTTTCGCGTTGCATCGAATTAATCCACATAATCCACCGCTTGTGCGGGCCCCCGTCAATTCCTTTGAGTTTTAATCTTGCGACCGTACTCCCCAGGCGGTCAACTTCACGCGTTAGCTGCGTTACTAAGAGATTTTACTCTCCCAACAACTAGTTGACATCGTTTAGGGCGTGGACTACCAGGGTATCTAATCCTGTTTGCTCCCCACGCTTTCGAGCCTGAGCGTCAGTATTAGGCCAGGGGGCTGCCTTCGCCATTGGTATTCCTCCACATCTCTACGCATTTCACTGCTACACGTGGAATTCTACCCCCCTCTCCCATACTCTAGCCTTGTAGTTTCAAACGCAGTTCCCAGGTTGAGCCCGGGGCTTTCACATCTGACTTACAAAACCGCCTGCGCTCGCTTTACGCCCAGTAATTCCGATTAACGCTTGCACCCTACGTATTACCGCGGCTGCTGGCACGTAGTTAGCCGGTGCTTCTTATCAAGGTACCGTCAACCTCACACATTATTTACATGTAAGTTTTCTTTCCTTGCGAAAGAGCTTTACAACCCGAAGGCCTTCTTCACTCACGCGGCATGGCTGGATCAGGCTTGCGCCCATTGTCCAAAATTCCCCACTGCTGCCTCCCGTAGGAGTCTGGGCCGTGTCTCAGTCCCAGTGTGGCTGATCATCCTCTCAGACCAGCTACTGATCGTCGCCTTGGTAGGCTTTTACCCTACCAACTAGCTAATCAGATATCGGCCGCTCCATTAACGTGAGGTCCGAAGATCCCCCACTTTCCCCCTCAGGGCGTATGCGGTATTAGCTAATCTTTCGACTAGTTATCCCCCATTATTGGACACGTTCCGATATATTACTCACCCGTTCGCCACTCGCCACCAGAGAGCAAGCTCTCCGTGCTGCCGTTCGACTTGCATGTGTAAAGCATGCCGCCAGCGTTCAATCTGAGCCAGGATCAAACTCTTCAGTTTAATCACTGTGTGCGAAATTTCTTTCGCTGCTCAACTCAAAATACTGACAGGTAAATACTTTCATACTTACCTTGATTTCAAGTATGAGCGTCTGTTGCTTGTTGCTTCACCGTGAAATTACCTTTGGGGTAACTCACGGGAGGCCCGGCGTTCAGGCGCCCACACTTATCGGCTGTTGATTTTTAAAGAGCGGTGCTGCAAAAACAAACTCAAGCAGCGAAGAAGCGGAATTATGTAAGGTTTCCAGCCACATGTCAACCCCCTTCCGCAAATCCGAGTTCTGGGCTGTTGCCGGGGTGCAACCTGCGGGCTATCGGTGGGCGAAACTCGCCTTGCGCTTTTCCACGAAGGCGCGCATACCCTCCTTCTGATCGGCGCTGGCGAATAGCGCATGGAAAACCCGCCGCTCGAAGGCCACACCGTCAGCCAGGGAGGATTCGAAGGCCCGATTGACCGACTCCTTGGCCGCCATCACGACCGGCAGGGACATCTCGCAGATCGTCGCAGCAATCGCAAGAGCCTCGTCCATGAGCTTTTCGGCGGGGACAACGCGTGACACCAATCCCCCGCGTTCCGCCTCTTCCGCACTCATTGTGCGAGCGGTCAGCACCATGTCCATCGCCTTCGCCTTGCCGACCGCCCGCGGCAGACGCTGCGTGCCTCCAGCCCCAGGAATGATGCCCAACTTGATTTCCGGCTGCCCAAACCGCGCCGTGTCGGCGGCCACGACGATGTCGCACATCATGGCCAGCTCGCACCCTCCGCCAAGCGCATAGCCTGCCACCGCGGCGATTACCGGCTTGCGCACCCTGCGAATCTGTTCCCAGTTACGGGTGATGTAGTCCGTCTTGTAGACATCCATGAATCCCCATGAGGCCATCGCGCCGATATCAGCGCCGGCCGCGAACGCCTTCTCGCTGCCCGTGATGACGATCGCGCCGATTTCATCACCCGCATCGAAGGCCGCCAGGGCCGCGCCCAGTTCATCCATCAATTGATCGTTGAGCGCATTGAGTTGCTTGGGTCGATTCAGGGTGATGAGTCCGATGCGCCCTCGCGTTTCGACCAGCAGATTCTGGAAGTTCATTGTGTTCTCCTGAGTAACCAAAAAAGTGGTCAGCGTCGATCAAAACAGAGGGTCAGCGAAAAAATCGGTCACCGACAACGCGAAACCGACCAGCCACGAAAGCAGAATGACAGACGGTGGCATTGCCGGCCGGATTGATTCCTGGACCGTGATAGTCGCAGAACGGGAGTTCGTCATTGACCGACTGCTGTCGACCGAAATTGACGCACAGCGCCACGCCAACCGCTCCTAAAGCTTCCTCCGCAGCTAC
Source organism: Burkholderiales bacterium (assembly GCA_016790635.1). Taxonomy (GTDB): domain Bacteria; phylum Pseudomonadota; class Gammaproteobacteria; order Burkholderiales; family JAEUOS01; genus JAEUOS01. Next base: position 136,968 of record JAEUOR010000008.1, on the reverse strand, counting down.
CCGGACTCCGGCATCCAGGGTAAAAAGCATGGCGTTCAGCGCACCCTGCGAACGTGCGGCGGCGGCGGCCATCGATATCGCGTCGGCGGTCGATTCACACTCGGCCAGAAATGAAATCGGGCCAAACCATTCGCGCATCCAAATGCTGCGTTCCTCGGGCTTCACCCGGACCACCGCGGGACTGTAGACCTGCGCACCCGGGAACTCCGGATGATCAATAACGCGTGACTCCACCAGCACCTCCCCAAGCGCGGAAGCACCCTGAACCAACGTGCCGTACTCGTCCAGGCGCATTGCACCGAGGAGCCGCGCCGCTGCAAGATCATCACTCAGCGTTCGCCCGAATTCGAGCGCCAGGAGCTCAGCAAACCTGTCACGATCGACGATCCCGTTGGGTGTTGATACCCCGTCGCGCGGGACAAGGATGACGCGCGGAGACGTGCACATCCGTCCGGCATATTCGCAGGCCGAACGAACGATAGACGCGATCGTTTCGGCAATATTTGCGGTCCCGTCTACGATGACCGCATTGACCGCCCCACCGAAGACGTGGCATCGGGCGTGGCGAGCATTCTCGATCAGCCATGCGGCGAAATCGCCGTTGCCAGCGTAGTCCACAATCCGCACTTCGGGTCGCAACGCGATCGATTGTGCGATCGGACTTTGGGCTTCATCGACCACCAAGGTCACCAAATTCGGATCTCCACCCGCTTCCCTGACCACATGACGCGCCACGCCTACGGTAATCGCGAGCGGGAGCACAGCCTGCGGATGAGGCTTCACAACCACCGCATTGCCGGTCATGAGGTTAGCGAAGATCCCCGGGTAGGCGCGCAGGTTCGGCTGCGTTGAACAACCGATCACAAGGCCAATGCCGAGCCCCTCCTGCCGCCAACGCCTTGTCAGCCCTAGCTCGCCTTGGGTGCGCGAACCGGCAGCGTCATCACTGCTAGGCACGCCGCGCAGTTCCTGATAGGCCATCGCCAAGGCCTCCAGCGCGCGATCCTGGGCAAGAATCCCGCCCTGACGCATCGCGAGGGCTTGTGGTGCCCCGGTCGTATGCATGGTGGCAAGCCCGATCTCGTGCGAGCGCAGATGGAGTTGCTGCAGGATCTCCAGGCAAATGCCCGCCCGCTCTCGCAACGTAAAGCGACGCCAAGCCTCGCGCGCCCGTGCCGCCGCCGGCAAGACAGTGCCCAGGTTTGTCTTCGGATACTGGATCTCGAGACTCGACCCGTATGGCGATCGCTCCTCCCCGATCCGCTCCCCTACCCCTGGCTGATCGAGGTAAAAGTACGACCCGCAGTAATTGGCAAACGCCTCGCGTCCCTCGGCTTCCAGCACCGCCTCGGAATCAGTCGACTCCTCGGCGCGCGCGGTGAAGCCGCTGCGCGTCACAGTCGCCGCCAGCGCGAGATCAAGCAACGCCCGATGGCGCTCGAAGAGTTCTAGTGACATGTTTCCCGGCGCGTTGCGCCCATCTCCAATCAGCCGATCTGTGAACCGTTTGGGCAGCCTCTTCGGGCGCGGATTCTAGCGTGATTGTTGTATGCTCCCCGGCTGCAAACACAGCGTTATGCGGTTTCCATGCCTGAACCCTCGATCCTGCTTTCAATCGCCGATGGCGTCGCCGAAATCACGCTGAATCGCCCAGCGAAGCTCAACAGTTTTACCGCCAGCATGCACGCCCAACTGCGTGACGCGCTGGGGCGAATTGCAGCGGATTCATCAGTGCGCTGCGTGCTCCTGACCGGCGCAGGAAAGGGCTTTTGCGCCGGTCAGGACCTTGAGGATGTCATCGACCCGGCCACCGGCGAAGCTGGCGGAGTCGCCGAGACGCTCGAACAGAACTACAACCCACTCATCAAGGCGCTGCAGGACGGACCTTGGCCGGTAGTCTGTGCTGTCAATGGCGTAGCCGCCGGCGCCGGCGCCAATCTGGCCTTTGCTTGCGACATCGTCGTGGCAGCTCGCAGCGCCTCATTCATCCAGGCGTTCGTCAAGATTGGTCTGGTTCCCGATGCAGGCGGCAGTTACTTCCTGCCGCGGTTCATCGGTTCCGCCCGTGCAGTAGGACTTGCCATGACCGGCGATCGGCTTGGCGCCCAAGACGCCTTGAATTGGGGGTTGATCTGGAAGGTGGCGGACGATGCCGAACTCATGAGTGCCGCACGCGAACTGGCACGCCATCTCGCGGCACAACCTACCCGCGCGCTGGTATCGATCAAGCGGCAGATGCGTGCATCGCTCGAAAACACACTCGACGCACAACTCGCCCTCGAGGCACGCCTGCAAAGCGAAGCCGCCGGCACACGCGACTACAAGGAAGGCGTTGCGGCCTTTCTCGCCAAGCGCAAGCCGGTCTTCGAGGGTCGCTAGGCATGCCCGCCAAGGAACAGCTGGCGCGACTTGTCGGCGATGCAATGTTCGACAGTGACACCTGCAGCCGCTGGCTCGGGATGACGCTGGAGGAGATCCGGCCAGGCTACGCTCGCATGCGCATGCCGGTGCGTCCGGAATTCCTCAATGGCCACGGCATCTGCCACGGCGGCCTGATGTTTACGCTGGCCGATTCGACCTTCGCATTCGCCTGCAACAGTCACAACATACCTGCCGTGGCGGCAGGATGCTCGATCGAGTTCCTGAAACCGGTTCAAGGCGGCGACGAACTCATGGCCGAGGCGCACGAGCAGGTTGTCTCCGGCCGTCACGGCTTATACGACATTCGTGTCACCAATCGGGTCGGCGAAATCGTCGCCATGTTCCGCGGCAAGTCGGCGCAGCTCAAGGGACAGATCATTGCAGCCGATATCAACCAGCCCACTGGCGCCAAGACCGCAGACTGATGAAACTCATCCCTACCATCCTGTGCGGCGGCGCGGGTTCACGGCTTTGGCCCGTGTCCCGCGACCTGCATCCCAAGCCTTTTATACCGCTGGCTGACGGCAAGAGCCTGCTGCAACACGCGTTCATGCGAGCCGCGCGGCTCGACTCGACGGCGGAGGTTCTGACCGTCACGAACAGGGAATTGCTGTTCAAGACCAGCGATGAGTACCAAGAGGTCAATTCGGGTGGACTCCCGACCAGCTTCATCCTTGAGCCGGTCGGGCGCAATACCGCTCCCGCGATTGCGGCGGCCGCGCTGGTTGCGGCAAGACACCATGGCGACGATGCAGTCATGGTCGTTTTGCCTGCAGACCACTTGATCAAGGACCTGGCTGCGTTCCAGGCTGCCGTCACGGCCGCGACCCAGCTGGCGGCGCAGGGCAGCATCGTCACCTTCGGCATCCGGCCGGACGCACCCGAGACCGGTTTTGGCTACATCGAGGCCGAAGGCAACCGGGTCCTGCGCTTCGTGGAAAAGCCCCCGCTGGAGCGCGCGCGCGAGTACGTTGCTTCGGGGCGCTTCCTGTGGAACAGCGGCATGTTCTGTTTCCAGGCCGGTGCGATGCTTGCGGAAATGCGGCTTCACTGCCCGGACGTGCTGGCGGCGACCGAGACCTGTGTTGCCGCATCGAGCGAGATATCCGGCGATGCGCGCCGCCAGTTGGATCTCGACGCGAAAACCTTCGCCCAGGCGCCCGACGTCTCGATCGACTACGCGGTCATGGAGAAGTCCAGGCAAGTCGCTGTCGTGCCGTGCAGCATCGGCTGGTCCGACATCGGTTCGTGGAACGCGCTGGCCGACCTGGTCCCGGCCGATGCCCAGGGCAACCGGGTGAGTGGCGAGGCGATACTGCACAACACCAGCAACACCTACGTGCAGAGCGAGCAGCGCCTGGTTGCCGCCGTTGGAGTCAGGGATCTCCTGATTATCGACACTGCGGACGCCTTGCTGGTCGCCGATCGGGCGACCGCGCAGGACGTCAAACACATCCACGCCGAGCTAAAGCGACGCGGCAACGAGATCCACAAATTGCATCGGACGGTGCACCGCCCCTGGGGCACCTACACCGTGCTCGAAGAGGGTGCGCGCTTCAAGATCAAGCGCATCGAAGTCAAGCCCGGTGCTTCACTGTCACTGCAAATGCACCATCATCGCAGCGAGCACTGGATCGTCGTTTCCGGCATGGCCAAGGTCGTCAATGGCGAGCAGAATCTTTTCGTCAGCACCAACGAGTCGACATTCATACCCGCCGGCCACAAGCATCGACTCGAAAACCCCGGCGTGGTCAATCTCGTCATGATCGAGGTGCAGAGCGGCGAGTATCTGGGGGAGGACGATATCGTCCGCTTCGAGGACAAGTACGGTCGCAGCCCGGGTTGAGACCTACCGCTTTGCCGGACGACGCGTGTCATCCGGCAAAGCGCATCCGCCACGCGCCGATCAACGGAAAATCATCGGCGGCGGCACGTTGATGGATTGAATCAACGCATCCAGACCGCCGCCCTGCTGGATAAAGATTGGCGTATCGCGCAGGATCTGCAAAGCCTCCTCGCCTGGATTCGGCCGTTGCGGAGCAAATGCTGTCTGGCGCCGCTGCACGTCGGTCGCAGGGCCTTGCGCCAGGCTTATGTTGGTACGTCCGTCGTATACGTGGTTGTAGACCCCGGCGCGCGCCTGCGGGCCATCTTCTTCGATCACCGCGACCTCGAAATCGGTGCCGCGAATGCCGATGGTGGCCGTGGCCGCATTCACACGGACGCCCCCCGGATTCTGCCTGCCGATGAGCCCTGACACGATGCGGGCGCTGCCGCGCGCAAGGTTCGACAGGAAAGAGTCGGTGGCGCGTCGCTCGTGCCGCACCTCGGTGAATTGGAACAGGGTGTTCTGGCGCAAGGCGACTGAGGAATCATCGACCATGCGCACCAGCACCTCGCCGCCCGCCTCGGTACGGATGGACTCGCCCGAGCGCACTGTCTCGCGCGCCGTTGCAGGTCGCTGGGCGTTGTCTGTGCCAATGATCACGGCATTGCCGGTGACCCGTTGCACCGTGCCGGCATTCGACGCAGTCTGGGCAGATACCCCGGACACCAGCCCCAGCAACAATGCGGCCCCGAGAATTCGATTGATGTTCATGGTGGTGACTCCCAAATTGGGGACAATCAGGTGAAGTATGGACCCATAGCGGCGGAGACGCCTCACCGATTAGGGCATGATAATCCGCAATGTCCGTCGTTTTGACCAGAATTGGAGTAGCCAGGTGAAAAACTTCACGCTCGAGCCGATCGAGAAGGCGAGCCGCGATGAACTTGCGAGCCTGCAATTGCAACGCATGCGCAACTCGCTCAGACACGCCTTCGACAATGTGCCGCGCTACCGTGACAAGTTCAACGCCGCCGGCGTCCACCCGGATGACCTGAAATCCCTGGCCGACCTTGCAAAATTCCCTTTCACGACCAAGGCCGACCTGCGCGAGACCTATCCATTCGGCATGTTCGCCGTGCCCATGGACCGGATCGTGCGTATCCACGCCTCCTCGGGCACCACCGGCAAACCCACGGTGGTCGGCTACACGCAAAAGGACATCGACACCTGGGCGGATGTCATGGCGCGTTCGATCCGAGCCGCTGGAGCGCGTCCCGGCGACAAGCTGCACGTCTCCTACGGCTACGGGCTATTCACCGGCGGCCTCGGAGCTCACTACGGCGGCGAGCGGCTGGGAATCGCGGTCATCCCCTTTGGCGGCGGACAGACCGAGCGCCAGGTGCAGCTCATGGCGGACTTCAAGCCCGACATCATCATGGTCACGCCTTCCTACATGCTGGCCATCGTCGACGAGATGGAGCGGCAAGGATTGGATGCCAGGAAAAGCTCGCTGCGGCTGGGCATCTTCGGCGCGGAACCCTGGACCCACGAAATGAGGAGCGCCATCGAGTCGCGCACCTCGCTCAACGCCATCGACATCTACGGTCTGTCGGAAGTCATCGGTCCGGGCGTGGCGCAGGAATGCATCGAAACCAAGGACGGGCTCACCGTCTGGGAAGATCACTTCTACCCTGAGATCATCGACCCGCAGACCGGCGCGGTGCTCCCGGACGGCGAGTTCGGCGAACTCGTCTTCACCTCGCTCACCAAGGAGGCGCTGCCGGTGGTGCGCTACCGCACCCGCGATCTCACGCGGCTTCTCCCGGGCACCGCCCGCACCATGCGCAGGATCGAGAAGATCACCGGTCGCTCGGACGACATGCTCATCATTCGCGGGGTCAACGTCTTTCCGTCGCAGGTCGAGGAGCTGATCCTCAAGCAACCGCGCCTGGCGCCGCACTACCAGATCGAGGTAACGCGCCCGGACAAGCTCGACGAGGTCGTCGTCAACGTCGAGCCGCGCCAGGACCTTGGCACGATGAATGCCGCCGACCAGAACGCGGAAGCGGCGACGCTGGCCCACGCGATCAAGACCTTCATCGGCATCTCTGCCGCCGTTCGTGTACAAAGCGTCGGTGCCATCGAGCGTTCCCTGGGCAAGGCCAAGCGAGTTGTCGACAGGCGCCCGCGATAAGGCCCGCCAGGAAGCTTCCGGCGTCGCTCGTAGCCTACCTCAGCCGAGCCTTCGCGTGGCAGCGCGCGACGACGTGCTGCCAGCCCGCGTCAAATGGATGATCCGTTGACCTGCCCGCCGGCCAGGCGGAAGCGGATCGGCACCGACTTGTAACCGCCCAGGAAGTTCGATTCCAGGATGCGGGCCGGGCCGGTCATTGCCAGCGACTCCACGCGACTGAGCATCTCGGCATACCAGGTCGTGAGCTCCAGGCGGGAGAGCACCATGCCCATGCACACATGCGGCCCGAAGCCGAAAGCAATCTGCCGGTTCGGGCTGCGGTCGATGCGAAACTCCTGCGGCGCGTCGAACACTTCCTCGTCGAAGTTCGCGGCGAGGTAGAACATCGCGATCGCTTCGCCGGCGCGGATCGCCTGCCCGCCCAGCTCGCAGTTGCGCGTGGCGGTGCGCATGAAGTGCTTGATCGGCGTCACCCAGCGAATCATCTCCTCCGCCGCGGACTTGAGCAACTCCGGCTCCCGCTTGAGTCGTGCCCAGGCCTCGGGGCGCTCCGCCAGCGCCTGGCAACCACCCGCCATGGCCGCGGCGGTTGTGTCGTGCCCAGCCACGGCCATGGTGATGAAATAGGACACCGCCTCCAGCTCGCCCAGTGGTGCGCCCCCGATGGTGCCATTGGCGATTACTGTTGCCAGATCGTTGCGCGGCGCGCGGCGTCGATCTGCGATCACCGCAAGGAAGTAGTCGGTGAACTCGGGAATCGAATCGAACATCGACGCGCCCGCCGCGGTATCGACCGAAAAGTCCGGGTCCTGCGGCGCCGACAGCGTCTTGGTCAGACGATGCATCAAGGGCAGGTCCGAGAGCGGAATGCCCAGGATGGACATGATCACGCGCAAGGGAAACCAGGTCGCGATTTCGGCGGCGAAGTCGATCTCCCCCACGCCGTCCGCCCCTGCTCGCGCTGCCAACTGTCCCATGAACTCCTCGGACAATTCCTTGAGCGAGCCCATCTGCTGGCGTACCGCAAGCGCGTTGAACCAGGGCTGGGCGACAGCGCGGTAATCGCGATGGTCGGGTTCGTCCATGTGCACCAGCGTGCGCAGCACCGCACCATAACGCTCGCCACCCTTGAAAGCCGCTGCTTCCTGGAGCCGGCTCATCAGGTTCAAGCGCCGGCTGCTGATGAAGGTGGCGTTATCGCTCGACGCCGCGACGACCTGTGCGTGCCGGGTCACGGCCCAGAACGGGCGATAGCCGTCCGGTGTCACCCAGACGGGCCGGCCTTGATTGCGCAGGCGCGCCAGCAGCGTATGTACCGCGGGCAGGTCGGCGAAGCTCCTCGCTGCCACCAGGGCATTGCCGGTGGCCACCGGATCGATCGGTGCCTCAGCGCTCACAACGAACCTTTCATCGTGCCGGATCGCCGCGTCTGGTCAGGCGGTACAACACGGCGGTCAGGGCTGCCGCAGGGTCGGCGGGCAGATCGCGCGAGCGCCAGGCCACATGCTGATCCGGCCGCACGAGAATCGCGCCGCCGTCGCCGACTTCGCGCTGGCGCCGCCAGGCGTGGTCACGATCCGCAACCTCGCCGCTATCGCCCACCACCACGGCGTCGATCGGCGTGCCAGTCGCAGCCCCGACCGCTCGGGCAGCGGCGATCCACGGCGAGGCCGCGTGCGCCACCAGGAGCGTGAACCGGTCCGGCCGGGCCAGATCGAGGGTGGAAACGAAACTGCCCCCGCGTGTGATCCAGGCATGCGGCAGACGGTGCCCGGGCCGCGTGGTCGCATTGAAGCGAAGCCCGGTCGGATCACGGCGCGGCGCCGGCGTGCCGTCGGGAACGATGGCGCCGGCGTCGTACCAGAAGCCGATCTCCAGATCGTTGGCCTGGAACTCGGTGCGATTAACCGCCATCACGTGATCCAGGCGCACCCTGCGCGCCTCGCCTTCCTCGTCGTCTGCCAAGAGAGCGCGGATGTTGGCGAGGCTGGTCTCCGGATTGCCGGGAATGATGCCCAGCGCCGGCCCTGTCAGCTGCGCGTTGGAAAACGCGAACAGCGACCAGCGCACGTTGCGCGCGGCCACCGGCCGGCGCTCGGCCTCGTAGCTGTCCAAGAGGGCCGCATCGGCCTGGCCGCGCAGCACCATGGCCAGCTTCCACGCCAGGTTGTGCGCGTCCTGGATGCCCGAGTTGAGCCCCAGCCCGGCGGCCGGGGGATGGCGGTGCGCCGAATCGCCGGCCAGGAAAACGCGCCCGAAGCGATAGCGATCGGCCAGGAGGCCCTGCACGGTCCACGGCGCGCTGCCCAGGATTTCCAATTCCAGGTCGGGAATCTTGAGCAACTCGCGTACCCGCGCGATCAGCGTGGCGTTGTCGTACTTTTCCGGGTCGCCGGGCCGTGTCGCGCTGTGGAACAGCCACTCGCGGCAGGTGCGATCGTACGGCGGGCCGATCTTGCCCAGCGCGCCGCTGCCCCAAAAAGCCGTGTCGCCGGCCGGGTTGACGAAGATCGTCGTCGAGAGCTGGTCGCTGTCCATGTAGCGCTCGAGGTCGGCCTTGAAATAGACCGTGATCATCTCGCGCAGCTTGGGCGCGCCCTCCAGGCGCGAGCCGACGATCGGGCCCACCGTACGCCCGGCATCGGCCGCGATCAGGTACTGCGCCCGCACCAGGGTGCGCTCATCGGTGCCGCGGTCACGCACCACGGCGCGCACCTCGGCGGCATCCTGTTCGAGTTCGATCAGTTCGGTGTTGAACATGGTGCGCCCGACTCCGATTGCCTCGCCCTGGCGGCGCAGAAAAGGCTCGAGGCGCACCTGCGGATACATGAGGATCTTGCCGAACGGACTGCCCGCCTCGTACTCAGCCGCCAGCGCGCCGCCGCCAAACGAATCCATCTCGTAGAGCGTGCGCCGATCGGTGTCGCCGTCGCCCCCCAGGCTGGTCATCCAGCGGATGCGCGATGCATAGCCGCCGGGCATTCCGCCCTCGCGCAGCGCATCCTCGATGCCGAACTGGCGCAGCACCTCGAGGGTACGTCGGTTCAGTCCGCGCGCCTTGGGCATCGGCGAGGGCGTGACATGCCGCTCGACCAACAGTGACTCCAGCCCCAAGCGCGAAAGGAAGATGAATGCCGACAAGCCACAGCCACCGCCGCCGGCGATCAGGACCGGGACCGAGAGTTCACGCATGGGTCGATGTGCTCCGCAGGCTGCCGGTCGAGTCCGGCACAGGCGGCGAGTATAGGTGACCAGTACGACACACTCAGCCCTGCAGGAAATCCTCCACCGCCCCGATCACCGCCTCGACGTCACCAGCCCACAGGTTATGGTCGTCGCCCGGCAGCAGCATGAGGCGTGCGCCGGGAATTTGCTGCGCGAGATATCGAGCCGCACCGACGCGGGTGATGCGGTCTCCCTCGCGCTGCAAAACCAGCGTCGGCACGCCGATGTCGCGCAACCTGTGACGCACATCCATGCGAGCGAAGCCACGCAAGAGTGCCGGCAAGCTGTTACGCGACATCGCCTGGCGCAGCAGCCGTGCCCACCAGTCGCGTGCAGCGGGATTGCCCGCGCTGGACGGTGAAAACTCGGCGAGGCTGGTGGCCTGGCCCCATCCTTCGCGCAGCCGCTCTGCCCAGGCGTCAAGTTGCGTCAGTGTCAACGCCCACGGATAGTCCGGCGACCAGCAGCCGCGCGCATTGGCGCCGTAGAGCGCCAGACCGTGCACCCTGTCAGGAAAGAGCGCCGCGTACTCGATGGCTATCATGCTGCCCAGCGAGTTACCGAACAGCCAAAGCCTTTCGGCACCGACTGCACGCCGTACCGCTTCCAGGTCGTGTGCGCCGGCCGCCAACGAGTGTTCCTGCGCCAGCCGTTCCGACAAGCCGACACCGCGGCGATCGACCAGCACGACACGAAAGCGCCGGGCAAATCGCTCGAGGATCGCTCGGATCGTCGGTTCCTCCCAGGCTACCTCGACATGTGACCAGACTCCGAACAACACCACCAGGGTGGCCGGTCCGCTGCCAAGCTCCAGGTAGGCAATCGTGCCCTCGTCGCCGTCGGCGAATCGGATCGGCGGCGCGTGCGACGCCAGCGCGACATCGACGCCAGACGCGGGTGCCGGGCGCATGATCTGTTGCCGGGCCTTTTCGTAAAGTGCCTCGTAGGCCGGTGATGGGCGCACGCCCAGTTCTGCACGCAGCAGTTCGGCAAAGGCGAAGTAGGCCGACTCCACGGCCGCCAGGTCGCCGCGTTGCGCGAGTGCGCGCAGTAGCAGTGCATGACCGGCGTCGGACAGCGGGTCGATCGCCACCAGGCGCGCGGCCGCCTCTCCTGCCAGCAGGGGCTGACCGCTGCCGACGAGTTCATCGCCGATGCGTTCCAGCGCGCGTGCGACGAGCCGATGCTGTTCGCTGCGCCGTTGTGAGACCCAGTCATCGAAGGTGTCGGCGCCGAATTCGAAGCCTTCGAGCATCTGGTGCGCGTCGATCGAGAGCAGATCCTCCAGCGCCGCGCGCGACTGGGCCGCCGCAGGTGTGGTCACTGCGGCGCGCGCCAGGCGGCGGGTTCGCTCGAGGTCGGAGAACGGCACGTCCGTCTCGGCTGTGAACCACAACGAATCGCTGTCACCGACGACAGCATCGAAGCCGAGCGCTAGATTGACCTCATGTACCAGGCGGCGCAAGCGCGCCCGACCGACCGCTGCGGCGGCATCCGGCCACAGCAAGGCCGACAACTGCTGGCGCGGCACCTTGCGCCCCAGCTCGGCCAGCACGGCGAGCAAAGCCAGCCCGCGTTTAAGAGCCAGCGGCGCAGGCCGCCCGTCGATGATCGCGACCGGGTAGCCACGCAGGCGCAATTCCAGCGACGGCATGATGGCCGCGCACTTTACACGCGCGCCCGAGACGTGGCGAGGGACGGCCAGCGGACGCCGGTACCGCAGATTTAGACCTTATGAGACCCGCCGCCGCGCTGTTCCGACTGTTCACTCGCTGGAGCCCCCACATGGTATTCGAAGCCATTCGCCGCCAACTGGGCCGCTCGGTGCCCTTCGCCCGCCTGCTCGACATCGCGGTCGATGGCATCGACGCCCAACAGGCCAGAGCCCGGTTGCCCGACCGCAGCGAACTCACCAATCATGTCGGCAGCGTGCATGCGGGTGCGCTTTTCACGCTGTGCGAATCCGCGTCCGGCGCGGCATTGGCCGGCGCGATAGCGGAACAGATCATGCAGGTGCGCCTGTTGGTACGAGACGCGCAGATCGAGTACCTGAAGCCCGCGCGCGGTACCGTGCTGGCCGGCGCCCAGCTGGCAGAGGATGGCGCCACCCTGCTCGCGGCGCTGCGCCGCGACGGGCGGGTCGACGTCGCCATCGACGTGAGCGCGCAGACCATCGCGAACGACGGCCGCCAGATCGTAGTGGCGCGGGCCAGCTTCAACTGGCAAGTGCGCCTGAATCCCTCTTGACCGCAAGTGCCGAGATCAGGCGCCCAGCTCCGCCGCGAAGCGGACCAGTTCGGCGGCAAAGCGGCCCGGTTCCTCCCAATGCATGGCGTGACCCGCCTCCGCCCAGACCGAGGCCCGCCCGCACGGCAACGCGCGCAGCAGCTGCGCAGTGTCTGCCGCTGGGACGAAAGTGTCGAGCGCGCCCTGCACCAGCAGAGTCGGCACTTTGACGCGCGAAAGTTCGGCGCAAAAGTCATCTTCCAGCAATCCGGCAAAGGCTGAGCGCCATACATGCGCGGGCACGCGCAAGCTTTCGTCAACGACGGTCTCGAAGAGTTCCGGCGCCACGGAGCGCGCCAGGGTGTCCTGCTGGAAGGCGCTGCCGAGTTCGCGCGGCACCGGGTCCATGAGAGGGGCGACGGTGCTTTGCACGAACTCACGCAGGTCAGCTATGTCGCCAAACTGCGCAAAGGCACCGGCAGCCACCACGCCGCGCACGACGTGCGGATGGTCGATCGCCAATCGAAACGCATTCGCGGCGCCCATCGAGTGGCCGACCACCAGCAGCGGTGGGAGATCAAGGGCACGTGCCACTGCCGCGGCGTCAGCGGCGAAATCCCGCGTCCGGTTGCTGCCGACCGGCTTGTCCGACTCACCGTGACCGCGCTGGCTCAAACCTACGACGTGCCAGTGGGCAGGCAGAAGCGGCAGTACGGGCGCGAACGAACGCCAGCTGTCGGTAATGCCGTGCAGCAAAAGCACGGTTGTGCCGCCGCGCGGGCCTTGATCGCGCAATCGAGTTGAAGCCCGTCGCGCAGTCGCACGCGTGCGCGGGATGGGGGTGTGTTCGCATGGTCCATAGTTGTCGCCTTGTGATGTAAAGGTAAGTCAGGGCCGACACCTTCACGGCGGGGCGTCCGTGGAGCGTCCGCCACAAATGGCACCACACAGGACGCGCAGGGGACGGTCGAAGGCGATAGTGGCACCTCATTCCATTCACCGGAGTCATTCCATGTCCACCCCCGACCTCCTCTTACTCGCCTCCGCGGCGGTCTTCCCTCTGTTGATACTCGCCGAGCGCTTGTGGCCGGCGCGGCGCCAGCCCGAAGTCCGCGGCTGGCCTGTCATCGGTACAGGCTTTTTCTTGACCTATGCACTGATCTCGGTGGTCCTGCCGATGCAGTTGCCTGCCGCCTGGTTCGAAGCGAGCCTCTTGCCCGGCGCCGAACTCGGGGTTGCCGGCGGCGTGCTTGCCGGCTACCTCGCTACCACCTTCGTCGGCTACTGGTGGCATCGCGCGGTTCACAGGGTGCCCGTTCTCTGGCGCACCTTCCACCAAGCGCACCATGCACCGCATCGCCTGGACGCCACTGGCGCCTTCATCTTTCATCCGACCGAGGCGCTGGCCTATACCGCCATCGGCATCGTGGTGAACGTGCTGGTGCTCGGCCTCGACCCTGTGGCAGCGGCCATCGTCGGCTTCGCCGGCGTATTCAACGCCGTGTTCCAGCACACCAACCTGCGTACCCCGCGCGCGCTGGCCTGGCTGGTCCAGCGTCCCGAGGCACACAGCATCCACCACGCTCGCGACATCCACGCCTGGAACTACAGCGACTTCCCGCTATGGGACATACTCTTCGGCACGTATCGCACTGGGGTCGGCTTCCAGCCGCTGGCGGGTTTCGCCGCGGTACCGCGCAGCCGATGGTTGGCCATCGTCCTCTGCCGCGACGTACATCGGCCGGCATTCCGGCGGCCCGGTGTGCAGCAGCGGCACGCTCGAGTCTGATCACCCACCTCACTTTTTCCAAGGAACCGACATGATCCAACGAGACCTGCACGGCCACCCGCTGAGTGGCGCCGACGCGACCGCCGTCGAACACTACGAACGCGGCGCCGCGCTATTGCGTTGCTACCTTGGCGACCCGCTCGCCGACGCGCAAGCCGCGATCACGCATGCCCCGGCATTCGCGATGGCGCATGTGCTGGCGGCCTACCTGAATTTGCTCGGCACCGAGTCGGCGGGGCTGGCCGTAGCCCACGCGCACCACAGTGAGGCCGCCGTGCTGCCGGTCACGGAGCGCGAGGCGCTGCACATCAAGGCAGTCGGGCATCTCACGCAGGGACGCTGGCATGCAGCCGGCTACGTACTCGAAGACCTCTCTGCGCGCTACCCGCACGACCTACTGGCGCTGCAGGCCGGGCACCAGATCGACTTCTTCACCGGTGCCTCACGCATGTTGCGCGATCGCATTGCCCGCGCCGAGTCGCACTGGCGCGATGGCATGCCCGGCCACCACGCGGTGCTGTCGATGCTTGCTTTCGGTCTTGAAGAGTGCGCCGACTACACGCGTGCCGAGGCGTATGGACGGCGCAGTGTCGAACTCGAACCGCGCGACGGCTGGGGCTGGCACGCGGTGGCCCACGTGATGGAAATGCAGGGCCGCCACCGTGACGGTGTCGCCTGGCTAAGTGCCGACAAGCAGGTATGGAGCGAAGGCAGCTTCTTTGCGATTCACAACTGGTGGCACCTGGCGTTGTTCCATTTGGGCTTGGACCAGGTCGACGAGGCCCTGGCGATCGTGGACGCACGGGTACTGGGGACTGCCTCGCCGGTGGTGCTGGACATGATCGACGCTTCAGCCATCCTTTGGCGCCTGCGCTTGCGTGGTATCCCGGTAGGCAACCGATGGCAGGCGCTGGCAGAGCGCTGGCTGGCGGCTGGCAAGGAGAGCATCTATGCTTTCAACGACATGCACGCGATGATGGCTTTGGTCAGCGCGGACCGAATGGGTGACGCACAAGGCCTGTTCGAAGCCCAGCAGCGAGCCCTGACAGTCAGCTCCGACAATTGCGACTTTCTGCGCGAGGTGGGTATCGAGGCAACCCGCGCGATGTTCGATTTTGCACTAGGCCGGTACGCCGAGTCTGCCGAGCGCCTGCGCAAAGTGCGCCCCGCCGCGCATCGATTCGGCGGCAGCCACGCGCAGCGCGACGTGATCGACCTGACGCTGATCGAGGCCGCCACCCGTGCCGGAGACGAGACTCTGTCGGACGCGCTGCGCCGGGAGCGCATGTTCGTGCGAGGGTGAAATCACGTCAATCAATCCATGGCCGGCGCAGCACTCCGCATCCTCACCTCGGCAACCCCAACCCCCTCTGCGCGATCAGGCTCCTCTGGATTTCGTTGGTCCCGATCGAGATCACCCACATCAGCGAATGCCTCAAGCCCTGCTCGAAGCGGCCATGCGCGATCGATCCTGGCGCGCCCTGCGATAGCGTCGCGCGCATGCCGAGGATTTCCAGCGCGGCCTCGCCGAAGCGCTCCATCAGTTCGCCGGAGAACACCTTGCTCATCGCGCCGGCTTCGGGCGGGGTCTCGCCGCTGCCGGCAAGTTGGGCGCAGTGCATCATCATGAGGCGTCCGACTTCGATTTCGGCGGCAATCTGGGCGACTCGTTCGCGCACCAGCGCGTCCTCGTGCAGCGGCACGCCGTCGAGCGCGGAGGAGCGCACCAGGCCACAGAAGAGCTCGAACGCGTGCTGCACCTTGAGTACGATGCCGCCGCCGACCAGGCCGCGCTCGGTGGCGAGCGCGCTGGTCAGCACCTTCCAGCCGCCGTTCTCGGGGCCGACGAGGGCATCGGCCGGCACACGCACGTTGTCGTAGAAGATGTTGGCGAAGGTGCCGTCGTACATGGTGGCCGCCGGGTGCACCTTGATGCCCGGCGTGTCCATCGGCACGATGAACATGCTGATGCCCGCATGCGCGGGCCTGGCGGCCGGGTCGGTGCGGGCGGCCAGGAACATGTACTTGCCCCACCAGGTGGTGGTCCAGATCTTCTGCCCGTTGATGACCCAGTCGCCGCCGTCGCGCACGGCGGAAGTCTTGAGCGCGGCCAGGTCGGAGCCGGCCTGCGGCTCGCTGTAGCCCATGCCGTGCATCGCCTCCCCGGCAAGGATCTCGGGCAGGTAGCGATGCTGCTGCGCGGGCGTGCCGAACAGCATCAGCGCGGTGGCCTGCACCGACGCGCCGATGCGCGGCGCTTCGCCGCGCTCCATCTCCTCCATGAACGCCACCTGCTCGATCGGCGTCCTCGCCTGACCGCCGTGCTCGCGCGGCCAGGTGAGCCCGATCCAGCCTGTCTCACCGATGGCGCGCGCAAAGCCGGCGTCGAACTCGCGATCGTGGAACGGCCGCGCGTCGAATTTCGCCTTGCGCTCGCCCGACCAGTGTGCCGCCAGCCAGGTGCCCACCTCGTCACGCAGCGCATTGCCAGCCTCCCCAAGGTCATGGCGCGGCAGACGCCCGCCAGTTTCGTCCAGCAGTCGCGTGGCGAGTTCGGCGCGGGCGCGGCGCACGCCGCCCATCGCCAGGGTGTCCAGATGAACGCTCCGGAAGTGACGCGGCGCCTCGTGTTCCTCGGCGTAGCCGATGGCGCCGAAGGTATGGTGGGTCTCCAGCGACACGCGGCGCAACGCCGGGCCGCCGAAGGAGACACCGGCGGCAACGAAGTGCCGCCAGGTGGCATCGCCGGCGTCGGCAAGCTGTGCCGCATGGGTGATCACGAGTTCGACACCGGTCAGGTCGATCAGGCAATTGGCAAGCTTGTGCTGGATCGCCTGGAAGCTGCCGATCGCGCGGCCGAACTGGTGCCGTTCCTTTGCATAGTCGACGGCCATCTCGAAGGCACGGCGCGCGGCGCCGTGGGCGTGCGCCAGCAGCGCCAGTCGCCTTAGACGCGCAAGGTCGGCGATCGGCAGCGCGCTCGGGAGCGCCCAGGCGACCTTGCAGCAAACCATGGAAATCTGGTCATAACCGTGCGTGCCAAGCGTCGGCGTCGACGCACGCGTCACAGCGTGCGCATCGCATGCCACCAGCACCAAGGTGTCGGCGTCGTCAGTCGCAGCCAGCACATGGGTCGCCCCGGACGGAACAAACCGGAGCGTCCCGGTGACACCCCCGTCGGTGAGTGACAGCGTTCCCGCCGCGTCATCACCGTCGCGTCGGCCAAGCGCGAGTGCGACACAAACCCGGCCGGCGGCCAACAGGTCCCGAAGCTCGGCTGCTTGACCGGCCGCTCCGGCCAGCGCGCGCTGAGCCAGGAAGGCATCGGCCAGCGGCAGTGGACAGGCCGCGCGACCAAGTTCCTGCATCGCGACCATGAGTTCGGCGACCCCACCCAGGTCCGGATCGCCGCCCAGCGCGGTCAATCCCTGGCGTCCCAGACCTTGCCACGCGGCCGCCAGCGCAACAGCATCGGCCTGCCGGGCCGGCGCTTCCGCCGCCGGCCAGTGATGGGCAAGGAAGCCGCGCAGCGAATCGCGCAGCAGCGCTCGCTCCGCGGCGCGCGCATTTATCGCTTCTCCCACGGCCTTTCCGGTGCAGAGTCAGGAGCCGCCTATTCCGAGCGGATATTGTTGTCGCGCACGACCACGCTCCAGCGCGCTGCATCCTCGGCGATCATCTCGCCCAGGCGCCGCGGCGTGGTGGTCTTGACCTGCACTCCGAAGCCGGCGAAGCGCTGCTGGACCTCGGTCGGGGCCAGCGCACGATTGATGGTGTCATTGAGCCGCCCGACCACCTCGGGCGGCGTGCCGGCGGCAGCGATGAAGCCGAACCAGGTCTCGGCCGCGTATCCGGGCACGACACTCGCGACCGTCGGCGCGCCGGGAGCGAGCGGCGACGGCTCGGTCGATCCCACGCCCAGGAGCCGCACCTTGCCGGCGGCGATGAAGCCATTCATTGCCGCCGACGTCGTGGTGATGAGGAGCTTGACCTCGCCGGCCACGATCGCATTGGTGGTCGGCGCCTGCCCTTTGTAGGGCACATGCGTCATCTTCACGCCGATGCTGCGCGCGAAGAGTTCGCTCGCCAGATGGCCGAACGAACCGGTGCCGGCCGAAGCGTAATCGATGCTGCCGCTCTGGCGCTTGACCCAGTCGACGAAGCCCTTCAGGTCGGTCACCGGCAGCGAGGCCGGCACGACCATCACCAACGGGGAGAGCGACACCAGCGCCACCGGGGCGAAGTCCTTGATGCCGTCGATGCCGGCGTCCTTGACCACGTAAGGCGCCACCGCGACGATGCCGCTGTTGATGAAGAGCAGGTTGTAGCCATCAGCGGGGCCGCGCGCCACTTCGCGAGCGGCGATGAGGCCCCCGGCACCCGGCTTGTTCTCCACCACGACCGGCTGGCCGAGCGCCTTTTGCATGGGTTCCTGCAGGGCACGCGCCATCAGGTCGGTGGTGCCGCCGGCCGGGTAGGGCACCAGGATGCGGATCGGCCTACCTGGCCAGGCCTGGGCCTGGGCGGCAGGTGCTGCGACGAGCGCGGCGATGCCGAGGGCCGCCAGCGCGCAGACGGCAGCGGCCGCGCGGCGCAGCAGGAAAAGGAATTTCATCATCGTTCTCCTATCTCAGAAGATCGCGCGCGATGACCATGCGCTGGATCTGGTTGGTGCCCTCGAAGATCTGCGCCAGCTTGGCGTCGCGCATCATGCGCTCGACCGGGTAGTCCATCGTGTAGCCGTAGCCGCCGAAGACCTGCACCGCATCGGTGGTGACCTTCATGGCGACGTCGCTGGCGAAGCACTTGGCCATCGAAGCCAGCACGTTGAGGCGCTGCCAGTCGCCAGCGTCGCCGGCGCGCGCGCACTCGTAGACCAGCGCACGCGCGGCCTCGATCTGCATCACCATGTCGGCCAGCATGAACTGCAGGCCCTGGAACTCGGCGATGGCGCGCTTGAACTGCTTGCGCTCCTTCGCGTAAGCCACCGCCGCATCGAGGGCGCCCTGCGCCAGTCCTACCGACTGCGCGCCGATGGTCGGGCGATTGAGATCCAGCGCCCGCATCGAGGCGCGAAAGCCTTTGCCGTCTTCGCCCACCAGGTTCTCGACCGGCACGCGCACATCGTCCAGGAAGATCGGCGTATTGGGAGCACCGCGCCAGCCCATCTTGCGCTCGTGCCGGCCGAAGCTGATGCCTTTCATCTTCTTGGGTTCCAGCACGAAGGCGCTGATACCCTCGGCGCCGGACTCGCCGGCGGTGCGCGCCATGAGCACGATGTAGTCGGCAACCACGCCATAGCTGCACCACTGCTTGCGGCCGTTGATCACATAGGAGTCGCCGTCCTTGACCGCGCGCGTCGTCATCGCGCCCACGTCCGACCCGGCCTGCGGCTCGGAGATGGCGATCGCGGTGACCACGCCGCCGCGGGCGATCACGGGCAGGAAGCGCTGCCGCTGCTCCTCGGTGCCGAAGTGCAGCAGCGGCATGATGAACATCGTGTTCAGTCCGGCGATCGAGCCCATGGCCGGCGAGACGCGCGACACCTCCTCGCGCGCGATGCACATCATCGTCAGGTTGCCGCCAGGGCCGCCGTATTTCTCGGGCACCCAAAGCTGCATGAGCCCCATCTCGCCGAACAGGCGCACGATTTCCTCGGGAAAGCGGTCGCTGGCGTCGACCTCGGCGGCAATCGGTGCCACATGCTTCTCGACCACGCGCCGCACGCTGTCGCGGAATGCCAGTTGTTCTTCGGTAAAAGCCATCACCTCTCCGACACCGCGCCCCAACGGCACAGGCCGTCACGGCTAAATTGGTGCTTGCAATTAATGGTAGCACCATTCATACTAGAAGTTCCGAGAACCCCTGTCAAGCCGCCCGCCCATGACCAGCCCCGTCGACTACTCCCGCTATGAGTGCCTGAAGATCGAGAAGGAAGGCAAGCTCGCCGTCGTCACTTTGAACCAGCCTGAGACCGGCAATCGCATCGCGCACCGCTTTCACGTCGAGCTGCAGGACATCTGGGCCGATCTCGCGCGCGACCGCGACCTGAACGCGGTTCTGCTGCAAGGTTCGGGCAAGTACTTCTCGGTCGGCGGCAACGTCAAGGGCATGCTCGAGCGCCCGGGCGGGGACGTCTTCGAGGAAGGCGAGATGATGGAACCCTCGGGTGGGCGCCGCATCGTGCAGAACATCCTCGACTGCGAGTTGCCCGTCGTCTGCGCGATCAACGGCGACTGCATCGGGCTGGCCGCCACGGTCGCGTTGCTGTGCGACATCACGGTGGCCGCCGAGACCGCGCGCATCGCCGACCCGCACGTGAAGATCGGGCTGGTCGCCGGCGACGGCGGCGCGGTCATCTGGCCTCTGCTGGTCGGCCCCAACCGCGCCAAGGAGTTCCTCATGCGCGGCACCCTGATCAAAGGCGCGGACGCGGCGCGCATGGGCCTTGTGAACCACGCGGTGCCGGCCGACCAGGTCTTCGCCAAGGCGCGCGAGATCGCCGAGGAACTTGCCAACGGACCGACCTGGGCGATCCGCTGGACCAAGCTCTCGGTCAACAAGCAGCTGAAGGACCAGTTCAACCTCATCATGGACACGTCCTACGCGCTGGAGATGATGAGTTTTCGCACCGAGGATCACATGGAAGCCGTGCGCGCCTTCGTCGAGAAGCGCAGGCCGGTCTTCAGCGGGCGCTAGGGCGATTCCCCATGCAATCCCCTGCGTCGCAAACGGGTGCGAGCGCAACCCGCTTCGTGCCCATCCACACGCGGCGCGCCTTCGAGGAGATCGCCCAGGCCATCCGCGACCGCATCGACGCCGGCCAGCTCCGACCCGGCGACAAGCTGCCCGCCGAGCGTGACCTGGCGCATCAGCTGGGCGTGGGGCGCAACGCGTTGCGCGAGGCGCTGCGCAGCCTCGAGATCGCCGGCATCGTGCGCCTGCAAAAAGGCGTCAAGGGCGGCGCCTTCATCCGCGAGGGCGACAGCGGGCGCATGGACCAGGTGGTTGCCGACATGCTCTCGCTGGGCAGCATCACGGTGGAATCGCTGACCGAGGCACGCCTGCACATCCAGGACCTGGTCGTGCGCCTGGCCTGCGAACGCGCCATGCGTGCCGACTTCCAGGCGCTCGAAGCCAACATCGACCGCACCGAAATGGTGACCAAGAGCGGCGACTTCCTGGCGCGGGTCGAGTGCTCGCGCGAGTTCTACACCCTGCTCGCTGCGGCCACGCGCAACCCGGTCATGTCGATGGTGGTTGCTTCGTTGACGACGGTGCTGATGCGCTTTGTCTACGACCGCGTGGCCGCCGGCGGCAAGCCGCAACCGCGCCTGGTCGAGAAGCGCCGGCAGTTTCTGGACGCGCTGAAAGCGCGCGACGCAGTGCTGGCAACGGATTTGATGAAGTCGCACCTGGCTTCCGTGCACCGCCTGCTCAAGGACACACCGGGCGTCGGCCCGGGTCCCGTCGCCGCCGGTTCTCGCCGGACGCATGCCACAATCGCCCCCCCATGAGCTCCCACGAACAAATGCCTGCCACCAGCGCGCTCGCCGGGTTGCGCGTCCTCGACTTCACCAGCATGATCGCCGGCCCCTATGCCGGGCGCCTGCTGGCCGATGCGGGCGCCGAAGTCGTCAAGATCGAACCGGCCGAAGGCGAGGACATGCGCTCGCGCGCGCCATCGCGCGATGGCCACAGCCTCTACTTCGGCCAATTGAATGCCGGCAAGAAAAGCATCGTGCTGGACCTGAAGAACAAAGCCGGCGTCGCGCTGGCCAAGCGCCTGGTCGAGAAAGCCGACGTGGTGCTGGAGAACTTCCGGCCCGGCGTCATGGCGCGCCTGGGCCTGGACTATCCGGCGCTTGCCGCGATCAACCCGCGGCTGGTTTATTGCGCGATCTCGGGCTATGGCCAGGTCGGGCCGAACCGTGACAAGCCGGCCTATGCGCCCATCGTGCACGCCGCCAGCGGCTTTGATCGCGCCCTCATGCGCTACGCCGGCGACCGCACCCAGCCGGCTGCGAGCGCGATCTTCGTCGCCGACCTGATGGGCGGCATCTACGCGATGTCGGGAATACAGACTGCCCTGCTTGCACGCGCGCAGACCGGCCGCGGACAGCTGGTCGATGTCGCCCTCATGGACTGCATGCAGAACCTGCTGGTCTACGAGATCGCCGCCGCGCAATTGCCGCCGCTGCCGCCGCGCCTGACCTATGGCCCGATCGCCGCCGCCGATGGGGACGTCATCGTCACGCCGATCACGCAGCGCAATTTCCATGCACTGGCCGATGCGATCGGTCGGCCCGAACTCAAGACCGACGAACGCTTTGCCCGTGTCGCGACGCGCAGTCGACATTGGCGCGAACTCATGAACGAGATCGAGGCCTGGACGCGCTCCCGGCGTGTCGCCGAATGCCTTGGCGTGCTCGAAACTGCCGGCGTCCCGTGCAGCCATTTCGGCGAACCTGAAGACGCGCTGACCGATGCGCATGTGCGGGCGCGCGGGCTCTTGAAACCGGTGCGCGACGGCGCCGGCGAGTTCCTCGGGGTCAATCCGCCTTATCGCCTTTCGGCGACTCCGGCCGAGCTGCGCTCTCCCGTGCCTGCCGTCGGGGAGCATTCCGATGCGCTGTGCGCAGACTGGCTCGAACTCGACCGTGTCGAGCTTGCCCGAGCGCGTGCTGAAGGCGCCTTCGGCAACTGACGAGGCAGCCGCGCATCGGTTGGTATGATGCGCGAGTTGTCGATCGCACAATGAAATTCTTTCTCGCATGAAGCCACTGCGCGTCCTGCACGTTCTAGATCATTCGATACCCCTGCAGACCGGATACACGTTTCGCACGCTCTCGATCCTGCGCGAGCAGGCCAAGCGCGGGTGGCAGACCCTGCAAGTCACCGGCCCCAAGCAGATCGGCTGCACTGTGCATGAGGAAACGGTCGATGGACTCCTGTTTCATCGCACCGCCGTCCTGCCGCAGGGGACATCCGGGGTTTTGGAGCCCTTCCTCACCATGCGCGCGCTGCGCCGCCGCCTGACAGAGGTCGCGGCCGCCGAACGTCCGGACATCCTGCATGCGCATTCCCCGGTCTTGAACGCGATGCCGGCCCTGGCGGTAGGGCGGCGCCTCGGCATTCCCGTAGTCTATGAAATTCGCGCGTTCTGGGAGGATGCCGCCGTCGACCATGGCACGACCACGGAAGGCAGCCTGCGCTATCGGCTCACACGCGCCCTGGAAACGCATGCATTGCGGCGCGTCGCCCAGGCAACCACGATCTGCGAGGGATTGCGCAGCGACATCGTCGCGCGCGGGATTCCGGCTGCGAAAGTGACGGTGATACCGAATTCGGTAGACCCCGAACGGTTCGAATTCGGGGGCAAGGCTGACCCGGCACTGCGTGAGCGCCTCGGCTTGAACGGGCGCACCGTGATCGGGTTCATCGGCTCCTTCTATGCCTATGAAGGGCTGGATCTGCTGATCGCAGCGTTCCCCAAGATCCTGGCCCGACGACCCGATGCGGCACTACTCCTGGTCGGCGGAGGACCGGGCGAAGCCGCGCTGAAGCGGCAGGCGGAAGGTCTCGGCATTGGCAATCATGTCGTTTTCACCGGTCGTGTTCCGCACGACCAAGTGCAGCGCTACTATGATCAGGTCGACGTATTGGCCTATCCACGACATCCGATGCGCCTGACCGAACTGGTCACACCGCTCAAGCCGCTGGAGGCCATGGCGCAGGGGCGCTTGCTGATTGCCTCTGACGTTGGCGGGCATCGCGAATTGATCCGCCCCGGCGTGACCGGGATCCTGTTCCGGGCAGGTGATGCGGACTCCCTGGTCGAGGCAGTCAGCGAACTACTCGATCACCCTGAGCGCTGGGACGCGTTCAAGCAGGCCGGGCGCGAATTCGTGCTCAAGGAACGTACCTGGGCCGAGTCCGTTTCCCGCTACGTCGATGTCTACAGCCGCGCCCTGGGTCGGCCGGTCGACTGATCCGGCCGGCGCCACTACCTCAGGCGAAGCGCAGTTCCGGCGCGTGCTGGCGCAGCCACTGCTCGAGCATCATCGAGATCCAGATCATTTCTCCGTAATAGCCCGGATGCTCACGCAGCTTGACCGTCAGGAGCGCCTTGGCGAATTCCTGGCGCAATACTCCGCGTCCGGCCAGGCCCATCACCGAATCCTCGGCCAGGGCAAAGAGCTTGGAGTGGCTCGCGGCCCATAGCCCGAACGGCAGGCCGAAACCCTGCTTTTTCTTGGTGATGATGGCATCCGGCAGGAACCCACGCAGCGCCTCCTTGAAGAACCAGCGCAGCTTCAGGCCGCGCACCTTGTAGGACGCCGGCAGCCCGAGCGAAAAATCGACCAGTCGATCGTCGAGCAGCGGAAAGCTCACCGGCAGGCCGGCCAGGCGCGTGGCACCGACCACCTTGGGCAGGTCGATCTCTCCCAAGGTATAGCGCCAATCGAAAGCGAGCATGCGGTTGACAAGCGATGCGGCCGGTGTGGATGAATAGACCTCGCGCTGGTGCGCGATCGGCGCCGCCGTGTCGACTGCGGCCAGAAAGGGCGCGGTCAGGACTTCGGCAACTCCGAGGCGCGAGAGCAGGTTGTAGCTCAGCATGCGATCGGGCATCGGTACGCGCGCCTGCTCGACGTAGCTGGCTGCCTTGCGCACCAGCGGCACGCGATTGGCAAGCGGATTGTCGGCGAGCAGGGGCTCGAAGAGGCCGCGGCGCAGCACGCGGGGAACACCGTCGTATACGCCGAAGATGCGCTGCCTCGCGTAACGGGTATTGCCGCCAAAAAGCTCGTCGCCGCCGTCACCGCCGAACATGTGGTCGACGCCCTTGTCGCGCGCCATCAGTGCGCAGTAGTAGGCCGGCACCATCGACGAGTTGCCGAAAGGCTGGTCGTAGGACGCAGCTGCCTGCGGGATGCTTGCAACCAGGTCATCCGGCGTGATGTAGTACTCGTTGTGGTCGGTGCCGAAATGGCGCGCGGCGATACGCGAGAACTCCATCTCGTCGTAACCCTGCGCGTCAAAGCCGATCGAAAACGTTCGCGCGGCCCGCCCGCTGACACGTCCGAGCATCCCGGCCACCGTCGAACTGTCGGTGCCTCCCGACAGGAAACAGCCAACGTTGCCGCTTGCGCGCGTGCGCACCGCGTCCTCGAGGTGTGCCAGGAACTCGGTCTTGAGGGAAGCGAAATCAGCACCTGCCGGCTCGCTGAACCGCGGAGTCCAGTGCCGCCACACCTTGAGAGTGCCACCCTGAAAACGCGCTGCGTGGCCAGGCGGCAGACGCGCGACGCCGCGAAAGACCGTGCGCGGCGACGGCACGACATGAAAGTAGAGATAGTCGAACAGGGCTTGCGGATCGAGTTCCTTGGTAGCGGAGCCCAGCCGGTCGGCGCGCTCGGCAACGCGGATACGGTCGCCGTCCACCGAGTAACAAAGCGAGCGGATTGCAAATCGATCCACGGCGAGGAACACGCTGCCGTCGTCGCCTGTCAGGGCAACCGCGTAATCACCGCCGACCTTCGCCGCGGCGTCATTCCCGAGCCTGCGATAGGCCAGGCGCCAAGCGGCCAGAGCACCGTCGCTTCGATGAACCTTGGCCAGGTCGTCCGGGAAACGCGGGCTGCCGATGGCGAAATCCGCGTCGACTGTGGGGGCGGCCTCGCCGGCGGTTTTGGGTTGGTTGGGTGGCATGCGCTGAGTCGAGCGTTTCGATGAAGTGACCGGAAGGCACGAACATCGCCGAACGCGCGAAGCGACACCCGCCATGGCCGGCAGGCTCCCGAGACGGCCGCAATCATACAGGGGCGCGCGCAAGGCTCCGGCGCCCGCGGGCGCATGCGATCGGTCCGGTGCTAGGATTCACGGCTTGTCCATCGCCGCACTGACTTTTCGCATGAGCATAAAACGCAAGGCCGCCATCGCCGGTGCCTACGAGCACCCGACGCGCAAGGCCGAGAACAAGACGGTCGCACAACTGCACGCCGAATCGGCGCGCGGTGCGCTCGAGGATGCCGGGCTTTCGTTGAAGGACGTCGACGCCTACTTCTGCGCCGGCGACGCGCCGGGCCTGGGCGGCATGAACATGGCCGACTACATCGGCGTCAAGCCACGCCACATCGATTCCACCGACACCGGCGGCTCCTCCTACATCGTGCACGTGGGCCATGCCGCGCAGGCCATCGCCGCAGGCAAGTGCGACGTGGCCCTCATCACGCTGGCCGGACGCCCGCGCTCCGAAGCTTCCAGCGGCACGCAGCCGCGCGCCTACGCGCCCAACCTGCCCGACCAGCCCTTCGAAGCGCCGTATGCCGCCGTCACGGTCAACATGTACGCGATGGCCGCCATGCGCCACATGCACGAGTTCGGCACCACCAGCGAGCAGCTGGCCTGGGTCAAGGTCGCTGCCTCGCACCACGCCCAGCACAACCAGCACGCCATGCTGCGCGATGTGGTGACCGTCGAGGAAGTGGTCAATTCGCCGCTGGTCTCCGACCCCCTGCACCGCATGGACTGCTGCGTGGTCAGCGACGGCGGCGGCGCGCTGGTGGTAGTGCGCCCCGAGATCGCGAAAAGCCTCAAGCGCCCTCTCATCAACGTGCTGGGCGCCGGCGAAGCGGTCAAGGGCCTCGGCCACGGCGACATCGACCTGACATTCTCGGCCGGTGCCTGGTCGGGACCACGCGCGTTCGCCGAGGCCGGCGTGACGCCCGCGGACATCAAGTATGTCTCGATCTATGACAGCTTCACCATCACGGTGGTGATACAGCTGGAGGACCTGGGGTTCTGCGCGAAGGGCGCAGGCGGGCGCTTTGTTGCCGACGGCAACCTGATTTCCGGCACAGGCAAGCTGCCCTTCAACACCGACGGCGGCGGCCTGTGCAACAACCATCCCGCCAATCGCGGCGGCATCACCAAGGTCATCGAGGCGGTGCGCCAGCTGCGCGGTGAAGCCCACCCGGCGGTGCAGGTGAAGAACTGCGACCTGGCGCTGGCGCACGGCACCGGCGGCTTGATCAGCGCGCGCCACGGCGGCGCCACCGTCATCCTGGAAAGGGCGTAGAGCCATGACACTTCTGGCACAAGACCGCAAGATCGTGGCACCGGTCGTGTACCCCGACAACGACGAGTTCTGGGCTGCCGCCAAGGAAGGCCGGCTGCTGGTGCGCCACTGCACCTCGTGCGGCAAGCTGCACTGGTATCCGCGCCCGCAATGTCCGCACTGCATGAGCGACGCCACCGAGTGGCGCGCCTCGGCCGGCACCGGCTCTGTCTACTCCTTCAGCGTGACCCGCCGCGGCGTGCCGGTCCCCTACGCGATCGCCTACGTGCATCTGGACGACGGCGTGACCATGCTGACCAACATCGTCGACTGTGACCTGGATGCAATTCGCATCGGCGACCGGGTGCGGGTGCGGTTCAAGCCCAGCGACGGCGGGCCGCCCGTGCCCTGCTTCACCCCGGTCTGAGGCGACACGGCGCCGAACCGACAAGGGCGAAGATGCGCCCCGCGCCGGACGGCGCCGCCGAAGCCATCGATCGACCCCCATGAGCGACGGCGCACCGGTACGCCTGTCCAAGCGCATGAGCGAGCTGGGCTTGGCCTCGCGTCGCGAGGCCGACGCCTGGATCGAGCGTGGCCTGGTCAAGGTGGACGGCGTCGTCGCGATCCTCGGCACCAAGGTGCTGCCGGGCCAGAAGATCAGCATCGACCGCCAGGCCGAAAGCGAGCAGGCGCGACGCCACACGGTGCTACTCAACAAGCCGATCGGCTACGTGAGCGGGCAGGCGGAAGACGGCTACCAGCCCGCCGCCGTGCTTGTGTTGCCGGAGAACCAGTGGCATGACCCGCGCGTGCGCGAGCGCAGCGCGCCCCCGCGCAAGGCGCTGCTCGGCCTGGCGCCCGCCGGACGCCTGGATATCGATTCGACCGGGCTCCTCGTTTTGACCCAGGACGGGCGCATCGCCAGGCAACTGATCGGCGAGGACTCCTCTGTCGAGAAGGAGTATCTGGTGCGCGTGCGCTACACGCGCGGCGCGCGCCTGCCGGAAGCGGACCTGCGGCGCCTGAATCATGGCCTGAGCCTCGATGGACGGGCGCTGCGTCCGGCCAAGGTGAACTGGCAGAACGAAGACCAGTTGCGCTTCGTGCTGCGCGAAGGGCGCAAACGCCAGATCCGCCGCATGTGCGAGGCCGTGGGCTTGCAGGTCCTGGCCTTGCAGCGTGTGCGCATCGGCCGCGTGCTCTTGGGTGCTTTGCCGCAGGGCAAATGGCGCCTCCTCGGTCCGGACGAAAGCTTCGCGTGACCCCGCCGGATGCGCCAGCCGGTGACACCGCGCTGATCCACTGGCGCGAGAACGGCGCGGCGCGCTCGGCACGCTGGCAGTCCGAAGCCGGTCTCGCCCCGCCGCAGCGCGTGCGCGTGGCCGACGACCGCATCAAGGCCGACGCCGCCTATCGCCTCGCCTGCGAGGGCTCGGCACTCCTCTGGCGCGGCGATTTCCAGAACGCGCGCGCGCTGCTTGCAGCGATGGCCCGGCGCTGGGATGCGAAACCGCGCAAGCGCGGCGCCACGCCGGCGGATGACTTTCACCTGCACCGCATGGCGCAGGCCCAACGCGCACGCGCGCTGGGCATGCTGCTCATCACCTTCGAGGCTGACCACGGCATCGCGCTCAAACGCGCGCCCGACGTGCGGCTGGCATGCAGCGAGGCGCGCGGCGCGGGCGGCAGCCGCTACGTCGCGTCGCTGCGCGAGTTGCTGGGGCTGATCGGCGCGCACGAGTGGCGCAAGGCCGGCGTCGAGGTCGAGGAACTCGGCGCGCGTATCCACCCGCACTATGGCGTGTTCTCGCCGATCCGCGGCGAGTACGTCACCCTGGTGGCACGTGCCCCCCTGCCCTCCGGCGCACTGGCCTTCGACATCGGCACCGGCACCGGCGTGCTGGCAGCCGTGCTGGCGCGGCGCGGCGTGAAGCGCGTGGTCGCGACCGACAATGACCCGCGCGCTCTCGACTGCGCGCGGGAGAACATCGGCCGTCTTGGATTCTCTCAACGGGTCGAGGTCATGGAAGCGGATCTGTTCCCCGCCGGCCGCGCACCACTCATCGTATGCAACCCGCCCTGGCTGCCGGGCAAGCCCGCATCCCCGCTCGAACGCGCCATCTACGACCCGGACAGCCGCATGCTCCAGGCCTACCTGGCAGGACTCGGCGCGCACCTTGCGCCGGAGGGCGAGGGTTGGCTGATCCTCTCTGATCTCGCCGAACACCTGGGTTTGCGCACGCGTGCACAGCTCGAGCAATGGTTCGAGCGCGCGGGCCTCGTGGTGATCGACCGCCTCGACGCGAAACCCCGCCACCCCAAGGCCAGCGACCCGAACGACCCTTTGTTCTTGGCCCGGCGTGCGGAGGTCACCTCGCTGTGGCGCCTTGCGGTGCGGGATTGAACCCGCAGGCTACCGGCGCAGGCGTCTATCGACCCCGATCGCGCAATTCGGCCAGCACTTCCTCGGTGTGTTCGCCCAACAGCGGCGGCCGGCTGCGCACGGTCAGCGGATTGGCCTCCATGCGGATGGGGGTGCGCAGCATGTCGACGCTGCCCGCAACCGGGTGCTCGACCGTCGCGACCATGGTCTCGCGCACCTGCGGGTCGGAAAAGACCTGCTCGAAATCGCGCACCGGGGCAAACAGGGTATCGGCCCCGGCCAGGCGCTCGAGCCAATGCGCCAGCGTCGCGCCGGCAAAGGCCTCGGCCAGGATCGCGTCGAGTTCGGCGCGGTTGGCAAAGCGTGCGGAACCGTCGATGAAACGCGCGTCTGCCAGCAGCTCGGGACGGCCGATGGCCTGCGCCAGTCCGCGCCAGTACTTATCGTTGTGCGCGATCACCATCAGGTGGCGGCCGTCGGCGGTGGCATAGGCGTTGTACGGCGCCAGCTGGTAGTGCGCGTTGCCGGTGCGTGCCGGCGGCGTGCCGGTGGCGAAGTAGTACTGCTCGCGCGGCGTCATCGTGAAGATGGTCGCGTCCATCATCGACACCTCGACCGCCTGTCCGCGGCCCGAGGTCTCGCGCGCCCGCAGCGCACCGAGGATGCCGATGACAGCAAAGAGCGGCGTGGTGAAGTCCGCGTGCAGCGCGCCGCTCTTGAGCGGCCCGGTATCCGGCGTGCCGTTCAATTGCATGTAGCCCGACATGGCCTGTATCACCGGGTCCAGCGCCGGCCGGTCGCGGTAAGGGCCGTGGCTGCCGAAGCCTGACACCGCGCAATAGATGAGGCGCGGATTGAGCTCTTTCAAGGTCGCATAACCCAGCCCGAGCTTGTCCATGGTGCCCGGGCGGAAGTTCTCGACCACGATGTCGGCGCCGGCGGCAAGCGCCTTGCTCATCGCAACGCCGTCGGCGGTCTTCAAGTCGAGCACGACGCTGCGCTTGTTGCGATTCATCGCCAGGTGGTAATCGCTCTCCCCGCCGGGCCGGTTGCGTCCGATTGCGCGACCCGAGTCGCCCTCCGGCGGTTCGATCTTGATGACCTCGGCGCCCATGTCGGCCAGGATCAGGGTCGCCAGCGGCCCGGCGACCATCTGCGTGAAGTCGATGATGCGGACGCCGTCGAGAGCCCCGCTCATGCCGCCGCCCGTGTGGCGGGTTGCGGGCGGGACGTTTCGATCTCGCCCACCGCGGCCTTGCGCGGGTCGACCGGCGCCCCCCAATAGTCGAACGACTCGCGGATCGGCTCGAGCACGCGCGGCTTGCGCGGCGCGATCTCGGGAAACTCCTCCATGCCGAAGCTGTATTCGAGGGTCATGCCGTCAGGGTCCAGGAAATAGAGAAACATGCTGCCCGAAGGCGGGTGCCTGCCGGGGCCGTTGACGATCGGGACCTCACTGCGGTTGAAGCGCCACAGCGCGCGGCCGATGTCGTCGACCTCGGTGACCATGAAGTTGACGTGGTGCAGACCGCGCTCCTTGCCGTTGCCGATCCCCAGTGAATGATGAAAAGGATTGGGGAAGCAGCGCAGGAAGGTCACCGCGCCGTCGATGCTGTCGGAAATCCGGAAGCCCAGCACATCGGTGTAGAACTCGACGGCGCGCGCGTATTCGGGAGTGCGCATGACGATGTGACCCAGGCGCTGGATGCGCGCCACGGTCGGCACGAAGGGCGTTCCGCCAAACTCGCGCATCGATTCGTAGAACTCCAGGGTCACGCCGGTAAAGGGTTCGACCAGGCGAATGCCGCAACCCTGGTGCAGCAGGGCACATTCCTCGGCGCTCATCTCCCGCACGGCGTGGCCACCTGCCACCAGCGAGGCATGCAGCGCCTCGAGCGCGGCGCGACTCTCCATCTCGAAGCCGATGCGTTTCAAACCCGGGCGCGCTGCGGCGTGCAGGATCACGTTGTGGTGGTCGTCCGAGCAGCGCAGGAAACGCGCCTCCCCGGGGCCCGGCGCCACTGGCGACAAACCCAGTAGATCGACGTAGAAGCGCGCGGAACGCTCGATGTCGGTGACGTTCAAGGCGACATAGCCCAGCTTGCGATAGCGCGGCGTCATCGCGACCTCTACTCGAATTTGGCGCCGGACTCGCGCACCAGGCGGGTCCATTGCGCGAACTCGGCCGCGATCAGGCGCGCAAACTCGTCCGGCGCATTGCTGATGGCATCGGCGGACAGATCGTTGAGCGCACGGCGCACCGCCGGCCGCTGGACCGACTGCGCCACCGCCGACTGGATGCGCCCGATCACATCCGGCGGGGTGCCGGCCGGCGCCAGGAGACCGAACCATACCGAGCCGTTGAATCCAGGCACCGAATCGGCCACCGTCGGCACCCCGGGCGCGAGCTCGGTCGGCTTCTCGCTGGCGATCGCGAGAATCTTCAACTTGCCGGCGCGCGCGTGCGGCAGGCCGTCTAGCCCGGTCATGAACATGTACTGCACCTCGCCGCCGATGAAGCCCAGCATGGCCGGTGCGCCGCCCTTGTAGGGTATGTGAGTCGCCTTCATGCCGGTGACGAAATTGAAGTACTCGCCGATCAGGTGCGAAGCCGAGCCGATGCCGACCGATCCGTAATTGAGCTTGCCCGGGTTGGCGCGCACGTGCGCGATCAGTTCGCGGGTGTTGTTGACCGGCAGCGACGGATGCACCGCGAGGTAGAGCGGCAGGTTGGTCACCAGCGAGATCGGCGCCAGGTCGCGGATCGGGTCATAGGGACCGCGCTTGATCGCCGGCCCCATGGCATTGGGGCCGGAATTGCCGAAGACCAGCGTATAACCATCGGGCGCCGACTTGGCCACCAGGTCGGTGCCGATCGCGCCGGCCGCACCCGCGCGGTTGTCGATGATCACCGGCGTGGCGAGGATTTCCTGCAGCGGTGCCTGGATGATGCGCGCCATCTGGTCGGTTGCGCCTCCGGCGGGATAGGGCACGACGATGCGGACCGGCCGGTTGGGAAAGGTCTGCGCCTGCGCCCCCACGGTCAAGGCGACGGCGGCGAACGCGGCCAGGGCGCGCAGCACGGCGATTTTCATGATCAATCTCCTTTGCGCGGCAGCATCGCTCCGCCTTACGGCATCGCACTGCCGCCGTTGACGCTCAGTTCCTGCCCGGTGATGAAGCCGCTCTCGCGGCGCGCCAGAAAGCACACTGCGTCGACGACCTCGTCGATCGCGACCGCGCGGCCCTTGGGGATGACTGCCGCGAAACCCTTGGCCAGGGCCGGGTCGGTCTGGCGCAGGGCCTGATAGCGCGGCGTGTCGATGAGGCAGGGTGACACGGTGTTGATGGTGATGTCGTGCGCGGCGAAATCGCGCGCCAGCGCGACGCTCATGCCCACCACCCCGCCCTTGGCCGCGTTGTAGCCGGCATGGTTGGGGATGCCCGTGCGCAGGGAGTCGGCCCCGACGTTGACGATGCGGCCGAAATTCTGCCGCACCATGTGCGGCAAGACCTTGTGGCAGCACCAGATGGTCGTCCACAGGTTGCGCGCGAGGGTCTCGTTGAGCGAGGCGGCGTCGTGCTCGAGAAAGGGACGGATGATGCCGCCGCCGGCATTGTTGATGAGGATGTCGATGCGCCCCCAGGCCGCCACGGTCGCCTCGACCATGCGCACGACATTGGCCTCATCCGCCAGGGATCCGACATGGAAGAGGGTCTCGCTGCCGCAGGCCGCGCGCACTTCGGCGGCGCTCTCGGCCACGGCGGGGTCCACATCGGCCAGCATCACCCTGGCGCCGCCCTGGCCCAAGCGCAGCGCCAGCGCGCGCCCCACCCCGCCGGTGCCGCGACCGGCGCCAGTGACGATCGCGCTCATGCCGGCATAGGGGCCCGGCGCCATGGTGGCTTCGCTCACAGGATGATGCTCACTTTGCCCTGCGGACGCAGGGTATCGACATCGAGGATCGCGCGCTTCATGCGGATGCGCAAACCGCCTTCCGCGGCGACGAGGTCGTAGACGCTATGCCCCGGGTAGACGTCGTTGATGCCGTTCTTGGAGCGATAGACGACGAAATTGCAGGTCGCGCGGCAACCCTCCGGGGTCGGCACGACGCGTACGTTGGAGATCATGTGGCGGGTGCGCGAATGCGGGAACTCGGCGTGCGCCGACTTCTTGAGCAGGCGCTTGGCGCGTTCCTCCAGGCGGTGCCGGTCGTCGTAGATCAGGAACAGGCTTTCCTGCGGCAGGCCCTCCGGCGCGTCGGTGGCTGGCACCAGGTACTGCGCGTCGACAGTGAAGAGTTCGGCCCAGTCCAGGAGGCGCCAGGTGTCGAGCAGATCGGCTTCGTGAAACAGGAAATCCTCGACCGCGGCGCGCGAGCACTGCGGCAGCGCTGGCACCGCGCTCACGCCGCCACCCTGCTGCCGTCGGCCAAAAGCGACTTCCAGCGCCGCCAGAAGGTGCGCATCTGCAACTCGTCCTGCTTGGCCGGATTGGGCCCGTCCTCGCTGGCCATGCCGCGCGACAGGTCGTTCCAGTCCGCCCCGCCCATCGCGGCATAGCCGCGCTGGCAGGATTCGAGCATCTCCTGGTCGTCGGGAGTGGCAAAACCTCCCGGTCCCAGGAATTCCAGGTAGTTGCGCATGCGCAGGTCGCGCAATGCGGGCGCCTCGTCGATCGGCGCCAATCCCCAGGCCGAAATCTCGAAGTAGTCGGGAGCCAGGGGATAGAAGGTGCGGATGGTCAGGGCGGTCACGTCGTTGACCACCAGGTTCGGGAAGATCAGGAGATTGCGGTCGCCGTGGCAGATGAAGGTGGCTTTTTCCTCCCCGAGCCGGTCGATCATGCGCCGGTGAACATCTTCCAGGGCGCCGCGCAGCGATTCGCTCCACGACGGCATCCAGCGCGCCGTCGGACGGCCCCAGGGGGTGCCGTTCAAGGATTCGGAAACGCTGTGGCCGTTGCCGAGATTGCGCACCCGCCCGAAGCCCTTGGCCGCGTACAGGTTCTTGACCGCCCCTTCGCGGCTCTTGATGTAGTCGAAGTAGCTCGCGTGGGTGGTGTCGGCGTGGTAGCCGTCAGCGCTGTTCTCCTGCAACAACTTCCAGTTGGCACGCGCGCTGTAGGACTGTGACCCCGGCAGCACGGTCATTCCCTTTTCGCCGTGCAGGGAGGCGAGTTCCAGATACTCGCGCGCACCGGCCAGGTAGTCTTCAAGCGATTGGGCGCCGGCATCGAAATTGAGAAAGACAAAGCCGCAGTAGCTGGCCGACTTCGGCACGCGCTTCAAGTCGAGTTCGCCGTTCGCGTTGCAGGCGGCCGAGTACGACTCCGGGATCGGCTGGTGCCTGAGCGCCCCGTCGTCGCCGTACACCCAGCCGTGATACGGGCAGGTGAAATTGCGCGCCTGACCCGAGGTCTCGCGGCACACCTGGGCACCACGGTGCATGCAGGCGTTGAAAAAGACGTTGATGCGCCCGCCGGAATCGCGATTCATGAGTATCGGCTTGCCGCCGACGTTGCGCGACACGAAGCGCCCCGGGGATGCCACCTCGGACTCGTGCCCCACATACAGCCAACAGCGTTCGAAGATGTGGCGCCGCTCGAGTTCCAGCACCTGCGCATCGACGAAGGCGCGCCGGTTGACGCGAAAGACGCCGCGCGCGCGGTCGTCCTGCACCGCCCAGGAAAGCGGATCGAAGCCCGGTTGTCGGTCCATGGAGGTTCCCGTATGATGGCCCGACCTGTCATCTGGTGGGGCCAAATTGGTACTACCAATCGAGAACGTACATCATACCGGCCGCTTGCGTCGACCGTCAACGGCTGGCGCGGAGGCCGCCGGGCATCTGGTGCGCCGGGTGCTGGATTTCATCGGCGATCATCGCCTGGCCGCCGGCGACCGCCTGCCGCCAGAGCGCGCGCTGGCGGCCAAGCTGGGGGTCGGGCGCAACGCCCTGCGCGAAGCCCTCGCCACGCTCGACTCGCTGCGCGTGGTCGAGACCCGCGCCCAGTCGGGGGTGTACGTGCGTGGCGGCGCCCCCGGCGGCAGTTTCGAGACCACCGTGCTCCTGGCGGCGAGCGGGGCGGCGCCCTCGCCTCTGGAGGTGCGCGAGAGCATGGAGGTGCGCGCCCCGCTGGAGCGTCAGGTCATGCTGCTGGCCTGCGAAAGGCGCAGCGTGGCAGACCTCGGCTTGCTGGAGCGGGTGCTCGCGGACACCGACCAGACGCTGGCGCGCGGCGGCAACATCGCCGACTGCGACCAGGCATTCCACTTGGGGTTGACCGCCTGCGCACACAACGGCGTCCTGGCGCGCATACTGGATGCCTTTTACTGCCTGTCGTTGCCGCGCCGGCGCGCCTACTTCGCCGACGCCAAGCGTTCGCGCGCTTCGGCGCGCGAGCACCGCCGCATCGTCGCCGCCATCCAGGCGCGCGACGCTCGGGCCGCTGTGACATTGATCGACCGGCACCTGGGGCACGCGCGCATCTACTGGCGCGAGGCGCTGGCCACGCCGGACACGACCTGAAGCAAGCCCCGCTGCGCGCGCCGAGCCCGGTCGCCGCGCCATCGCCTGGGCAACCACGCGTGGGCTCGTACGGGCCTGGCACAGCTCGCCGCTGCCAGACTCGATAGGCCACACCCGCTGGCTATAATCCGCGACCCCCACAAGGCTTCATTCGTCCCGCATGGGCAATCGCCTGTCCAAGATCGCCACCCGCACCGGTGACGCCGGCACCACCGGCCTGGGCGATGGCTCGCGCGTTGCCAAAGACGCCTTGCGCATCCATGCGCTGGGCGACGTCGATGAACTCAATTCGACCCTGGGACTCCTGTTGTGCGAGGACCTGCCGCAGGTCACGCGCGAGGAACTGCTGCGCATCCAGCACGACCTCTTCGATCTGGGCGGCGAACTGTGCATCCCGGGCTTTGTGAACGTGACCGAAGCCCAGGTCGAGCGGCTCGACACGCTCCTGGAGAAGTACAACGGCTCGCTGGAACCGCTGAAGAATTTCATCCTGCCCGGCGGCACGCGCGCTGCCAGCCTGGCGCATGTCGCACGTACAGTATGCCGGCGCGCCGAGCGCAGCGTCGTATCCCTGGGCCGTGGCGAAGCCGTGACCGACGCGGTGCGCCAGTACCTGAATCGACTGTCCGACCTCCTGTTCGTGCTCGGCCGCGTGCTCAACCGCCATGCGGGCGGCTCCGACGTCCTGTGGCAACAGGGCGCCAATCGCGCCGCCTGACCCTGATGGCCTCGAATCCCGAACTTGACCAGCGTCTGCGGCAGCTCCTGGCGACTGCCGGAGCGCGCAACGGCGAATCGCGGGCTGCCTTCGAGGCCCTTTATCGGGCCACTTCCTCGAAACTATATGGCGTGGTGCTGCGTATAGTCAGACGACAGGATTGGGCCGAGGAAGTGTTGCAGGAATGCTACGTCAACATCTGGAACCACAGTGCGTCCTACCAGGCGGGCCTTTCGGCGCCCATGACCTGGATGACCAGCATCGTGCGCAACCGCTCTCTGGACTGGCTGCGGCGGCCCAATTTCGAGGACGCGACCGACGACAACGCGGTTTTCGAGGCTGCCGAGTCGCCCGAACCGGGGCCGCTGGCCCAGCTGGAGACGTCTACCGAGGCCGGCGCGATCGCGCGTTGCCTGGGCGGCTTGGAGGAAAAGCAGCGCCGCGCCATCAGCATGGCGTTTTTCGATGGCCTGACCCACGTCGAGCTTTCCGAGAAACTCGGCCAGCCGCTGGGCACGGTCAAGACATGGGTACGCCGCGGGCTGATCAAGCTCAAGGACTGCCTGGGTAACGCGGGTATCGTCGGAACCTGAGCCGCCATGCGCTATCGCGACAAACCCGACCTCAAGGAGCGCCTCGCATCCGAGTACGTGCTGGGCACGCTCGCCGGGCGCGCGCGCCGGCGTTTCGAGGCCTGGATGCGCGAGGACGCCGACCTGCGCCGCACGGTCGCCGAATGGAGCGCGCGGCTCAATCCGCTGACGGCCGCACTGCCGGATGTGGCGCCGCATGCGCGGGTATGGAGTGCGGTGGCCGCGCGCATCGCGCCCAAAGGCACGGGCGAAGCCCCCGCTGCTGCCAGGGCGTCGATCTGGGACAGCCTGGCCTTCTGGCGCGGATTGGGGCTTGCCGCGAGTGGCCTGGCCGCGGCCCTTCTGGTATTCGTCGGCGTACGCCCGCCACAGATCGTCGAGCGCGTCCAGGTGGTCGAGCGCGAGGTCGAAAAGCCCATGCGCGTCTCCGACGGCGCCAACCCCTGGCAACCCTCGTATGTCGCCACCTTGAAGGACAAGGACGGCAAGACCATGCTCATGATCTACGTCGGCAGCAAGTCCGACGAATTGTGGGTCAAGTACGAGGGCGATGACATGCCCAAGGATTCCAGCCTGGAGCTTTGGGGCCTGGACGCGAACGGCCAGCCCAAGTCGCTGGGGCTGATCAAGGCGACCGGCAAGAACATGATCAAGCTGCCGGACATGGCCGAGAAATCGGTGTCGACCTACAAGGCGCTGGCGGTCAGCATGGAGCCCATGGGTGGCTCGAAGATGGGCACCCCGACCGGGCCGGTCATGTACAAGGGCGATTGCCACACCTTCTGGTAGGCAGGATTTCCACTGCCAAATTGGGCCTCCAGGCAGGCCCATCGCAAGCCCCGTCCCGCGCTACTGCTCCAGGAAGTTGACCAGCTTGGCGCTGGACTGGCGCAGGCGCTGCGACAGCGTGAACACCAGTTTCATGAGGATCTTGGCTGCCAGGCGCGGCTCGCGGTTGACCAGACCCTGCAGGGTCGGGCGCGTCAGCATGGCGAAAGTCGTCGCCTCGATCGCGCTGCAGGTGGCGAAGCGCGCTTCCCCATCGATCATCGACATCTCACCCAAGGCCTGGCCGGGCGGCGTCACCGCAATGCGCTTGACGAGGCCGTGGCGGTCGGTCTTGGTCACGTCCACCAGGCCTTCGACGATGAAAAGCAGGAAGTCGCCGGGGTCGCCCTCGCGGATGATCACCCCGCCGGGCGGTGCCAGATACACCTGCATGTAAGGGCCCAGTTGCGCCAGGTCGTCCTGGGTGAAGTCGTCGAAGAGCGCGTTGTGACCCACCACGGCGCGGATGCGCGCGGCATAGGGCGCCGCGTCGCCCAGCGATTGGAAGTCGGGAAAGCGTGTCTCGCTCATGGCTGGCATTGTGCCTGAGCGACGCCCCGGCAGAACCCGCGTGCCGCGCGCGGGCCGGCACGAGGCCGGATTCACGCCCGCAGCGCCAGCCCCAACCCGCCGGCAATCAGGAGGATATTGATCCCCATGCGCAGCTTGACGATGTCCACGCGCGCATGCCAGCGCACGCCCAGCTTGAGTCCGATCCACGCGCAGGGAAGGAGCGCCAGCCAGGCGAGCCAGAGTTCAGGTTCCAGCATCAGTCCGGCAAGCAGGAACAGGCCCAAGCGCACCACCGCCGAGATCGCGATCAGGGCTGCCATGGTGCCGCGCAGCCGCGCGGGATCGTCGATGCGGCGCGACGCGTACATCGCGAAGATCACGCCCCCGGTCCCGTAGAGGCTGCTGGCGATGCCGCCGATGAAGCCAGCGGGCACGACCCACCCCGGCGCGATCGGCAATGCCGTCGCTGTCCGCATGAAGAGGCCGCGGGCGCCCACCAGCGCGATGAACAAGCCCAGTACGAGCATCAGCCAGCGTTCGGGCGTGTACGCGAGCAGCAGCACGCCCAGCAGCATGCCCACCAACATGAAAGGCAGCAGGCGGCGCACCTCGACGCGGTCGCGCTGCGGCGCGCCGTCCTGGCGCAGCAGGATCGCGGCAGCCAGATCGAGCAACAGGACCAGCGGCACGACCAACCGCAGCGGCAGGAAAAACGCCAGCGCCGGCACCAGGATGACAGTCGAGCCGAACCCGGTCAGTCCGAACACCAGGTACGCAAACACCGCCACCAGCGGCGCGGCGATCCATACGACCCCGCTCAACTCCATGAACCTGCCCGCCCGCCGGCTACGCTGCGCCCCGCCCGCTATTTCCTGCGCCGCTTGCGCACCGCCTGCGCCAGATCTTCAAGTACTCCGGAAGACTGCTCCATGTCGATGCAGGCATCGGTAATGCTCTTGCCGAATTCCAGCGCGCCCGGCGCATCCTTGCCCGGCGTGAATTTCTGGCTGCCGGCCTTCAGGTGCGACTCGACCATGACCCCGAAGATGCACTCGCTGCCCTGTGCCACCTGGGCGGCGATGGCACGCGAGACCTCGATCTGCCGCTCGTGCTTCTTCTCGCTGTTGGCGTGCGAACAGTCGATCATGAGCCGGCAGTCGAGCTTGTTTGCCTCCAGTTCCTTGCACGCCGCCGCGACGCTCGCCGCGTCGTAGTTGGGGGCCTTGCCGCCGCGCAGGATCACATGGCAGTCACGGTTGCCGTTGGTCTCGACGGTCGCGACCTGGCCGTTCTTGTGCACCGAGAGGAAATGGTGGCCGCGCCGCGCCGCCAGGATGGCGTCGATGGCGATCCTGATGTTGCCGTCGGTACCGTTCTTGAAACCGATCGGCGCCGACAGTCCCGAGGCCAGTTCCCGATGCACCTGCGACTCCGTGGTGCGCGCGCCGATCGCGCCCCACGAGATCAGATCGGCGATGTACTGCGGCGAGATCACATCCAGGAATTCCGAGCCTGCCGGCATGCCCAGGGCGTTGATGCGTACCAGCAGGTCGCGCGCGATGCGCAATCCCTCGTCGATGCGATAGCTTTCGTCGAGGTAGGGGTCGTTGATGAGGCCCTTCCAGCCCACCGTGGTGCGCGGCTTCTCGAAGTACACGCGCATGACCACCTCCAGGTCGCGGGCGTACTTCTCGCGCAGCGGTTTGAGCCGCTTTGCATACTCGACGGCCGCCTCGGGATCATGGATGGAGCACGGACCGATGATGACCAGCAGGCGGTCGTCGCGCCCGGACATGATCGCCTGCACGCGCTTGCGGGTCGCCGCGACGAGCGCCTCGACCGGCCCGCCCGCGATCGGGAAAAAGCGGATCAGGTGCTCCGGCGGCGGCAAGGGCGTGATCTGGCGTATGCGCTCGTCGTCGGTGCGCGAGGTGCGGTCGGGGATGGCGGCCCGGAGCGTGGAATCGGTCATGGGCATGGTGGATCTCCTGCGGTGGCAATGTGGCGGGTGCGGTGAGGTCGGGACAAAAAAAACCGCCGGCGCTTTTGGGGCCGGCGGTTTTCGAGAATTCTGGACTTCAGGTCAATGCGCGTCCTCTCTACTGTCTCCGCCGGCGGCGAGGTAGAAATAAAAGTGGAAAAAGTAAAAGCGCGCGGTCACGTCGGGTTTCTTGAACTTTGAACGAATCGGGACTTTACCCGGAATGGCCAGACCCCGCAAGCCTGCAGGCCCCTTGTTCGCTGCGGCCTGCGGAAAACCCCATGATTCGCTCTGCGCGCGGCGGCCCGCGCCCCCATCTGTCAGCGTTCTCCGTCGAGGGCGGCTTCCAGGCGCGAGCACAGGGTCTTCAGCATGGTGATGCGGGCGTAGAGCTTGTCGTTGGCGGGGATCAGGTGCCAGGGCGCGTGCGCGGTGCTGGTGCGCTCGACCATGTCGCAGACGGCGCGCTCGTAGGCGGCCCACTTCTTCCGGTTGCGCCAGTCCTCGTCGGTGATCTTGAACTGTTTGAACTCGATGCGCTGGCGTTCGCGAAAGCGCCGCAGCTGCTCTTCCTTGGTGATCGCGACCCAGAACTTGACCAGCACGCCGTCATGCCTGGCCACCTGTTCCTCGAAGTCGTTGATCTCGTGGTACGCGCGCATCCAGTCGGCCTCGGAGCAAAAGCCTTCGACGCGCTCGACCAGGACGCGGCCGTACCACGAGCGGT
This sequence comes from Burkholderiales bacterium, assembly GCA_016790635.1. Taxonomy (GTDB): domain Bacteria; phylum Pseudomonadota; class Gammaproteobacteria; order Burkholderiales; family JAEUOS01; genus JAEUOS01. The sequence continues at coordinate 95,948 of JAEUOR010000008.1, read as the reverse complement.
CGAAGATGGTGACGCGTCCCTGGCGCGGCAGGTGGCGCCAGAAGCGCCACAAATAGGGCTGGGCGCGTTCCTCCTCGCTGGGTGCGGCGATCGGGATCACCTGGTAATGGCGCGCATCCATGGCCGCGGTGATGCGGCGGATGCTGCTGCCCTTGCCGGCGGCATCCTGGCCTTCAAAAACCGCGATCACCGAGCGCGACCGGAAACGCGCGTCGCGTGTGAGCATGTTGAGCCGTCCCTGGAACTTCTCGAGCTGACGCGCGTAGTCCTGGCGCGACAGCTTGGCGCTGAAGTCGAGCGTGTTGATGACGTTGCGGGTGTCGGCGGGGCGCTGCGCGGCTGCCGGGGCCGCGCGCAACGCCGGCTTGGCAGCCTTGGCCTTGTGCGCGGCGGCGAGGCGCGCGTGCAGCGCCTCGAGCAGGACCTGGCCGGCGGTGAGCGAGCGATAGTTCGCATCGGTCCCCTCGATCACCGTCCAAGGGGCCTCGCCGGTCGAGGTCTCGCGCAACGCTTCCTCGGAAACACGGCGAAAGCGGTCGTACATCTTGAAACGCTCCCAGTCGGTGGGAGCCACGCGCCAGCGCGTCTTGGGATCCTTTTCCAGGGATTTGAGGCGCTTTTTCTGCGCCTCCTTGGACAGGTGGAACCAGAACTTGATGACCAGCGCGCCTTCGTCCACAAGCATGCGCTCGAAATGGCGGATGCTCTCGATGGACTGCATCAGTTGCGCCGAGCCGGTGCGACGCAGCACGCGATCGACGATGGGAACGGTGTACCAGGAACCGAACAGGATGCCGATGCGCCCCTTGGGCGGCAGCGCGCGCCAGAAGCGCCACATCGGCGGACGCTCGGCTTCCTCGTCGGAGGCCTCACCGAAGGCGCGCGTGACGATGTGACGCGGGTCCATCCACTCGTTGAAGAGGTTGACGGTCTCGCCCTTGCCGGCGCCGTCGACCCCACCGATGACGATCACCACCGGAAAGGTGCCGGTCTGCAGCACGTCGTATTGCGCCTTGAGCAACGCCGCGCGCAATTGCGGTTCGCGCCTGGAGAATTCCTCCTTGCCGACCTTGTGCCCGATTTCAGCAGCTTCGAACATGCCTTTTCTCCTTTCCGGTTTGCCAGTAGCCGGCACACGCAATGGCGTTTGCCGCAAGCTGCGGCAGGCTCGCAGTGGCGGCCCGCGCAGCGACCTGCCATTCGCGCATGAGCTGCGCGGACGTGCGCGTCGCGATACCGGTCTGCGTCAACAATACACGACCGCTCGCCATGTCGTTGATGCGTCCCAGCGCGTCCTGCAATGCGGCCAGCGCACGCGCGTATGCACCCGCAGGTCGCTCCCAGCCGAGCGTGGCGAAGAACTCGGCAGCATAGCGCGCGCGCTTAACTTCGATGCGCAGTGCGTGCAGCGCCGGCTCGTCCAGGGCGGCGATATCGCGCACGGCCCGCGCCAGCGGTCGATGCGCCCTCTCCAAAGCGCGCACGGCGAAAGGCAGGACGGCGGCACCGCCGCCGGGGCGATCCGCTGCCAGCGAGAGCGCGAGACGCTGTTCCAGGCGCGCGTGCCGCGGCCCGTCGAGCCAGGCGAGGAGCTTTTCGCGCGCCCGGGCACGCGGCGGCTCTAGCCTTGCCAGCGCCGCGCGCCGCGCTGCGGGCGCCAGTCCGGCACCGGCAATGTCTGCAGCAAAGACATCCAGGTCGCGCACGCCGCCCAGGACGCGGCCGAGGGTCTTCACGGCCTGCCGATCGCGCCTGGACAACAAGTGCTCATGCCCGCGAAAAAGGCGCAATGCGGAACGTAGCCGGCGCAGCCCGACGCGCATCTGGTGCACGTATTCCGGATCCTCGCCCGCGCGCGCGCCATTGCGATTGGCCATGATTTGCGCGATCGATGCGCCGGAGATGGCAAGGAACGCGGCGCGCCGCGACGCGTCCGCCGGCAGGCGCAAGCGCTCCGCCCGCACCGGCCCGATCCGGCCCGGCGCAGGCGCCGCATGCGTCCGCGCCGTCACCGATCACCTCAGGCAGTACCGCCGACGGTCAGGCCGTCGATACGCAGGGTCGGCTGGCCCACCCCGACCGGCACACTCTGGCCGTCCTTGCCGCAGGTGCCGACCCCGCTGTCCAAGCGCATGTCGTTGCCGATCAGCTTGACACGGGTCAGCGCGTCGGGGCCGTTGCCGATCAGGGTCGCGCCCTTGACCGGGCGCGTGACGCGGCCGTTCTCGATCAGGTAAGCCTCGGAGGCCGAGAAAACGAACTTGCCGCTGGTGATGTCGACCTGACCACCACCGAAGTTCTTGGCGTAAAGACCTTTCTTGATCGAGGCAATGATCTCGCCCGGGTCCACCGAACCGCCCAGCATGTAGGTGTTGGTCATGCGCGGCATGGGCACATGCGCAAAGGACTCGCGTCGCCCGTTGCCAGTCGGCCGGACCTTCATGAGGCGCGCGTTCTGCGCATCCTGCAGGTAGCCCTTCAGGATCCCGTCCTCGATGAGCGTGGTGCACTGCGTGCGGTTGCCTTCGTCGTCGACATTGAGCGAACCGCGCCGGTCCGGCAGCGTGCCGTCGTCGACCACCGTGACGCCCTTGGCGGCGACCCGCTGGCCGATGCGCCCCGAGAAGGCGGAAGAGCCCTTGCGGTTGAAGTCGCCTTCCAGTCCGTGGCCGACCGCCTCGTGCAGCAGGATGCCAGGCCAGCCGTTGCCGAGCACCACGTTCATGGTGCCGGCCGGCGCCGGCCCCGCAGCCAGGTTGGTCAGGGCCGCATGCACAGCCTGGCCCGCGTACTCGGCCAGCATGGCATCGCTGAAATAGCCATAGTCGAAGCGGCCACCGCCGCCGGAGGAGCCGGTCTCGCGCCGGCCGCCCTCCTCGGCGATGACGGTGACCGACACGCGCACCAGCGGGCGCACGTCGGCGCTGACGACGCCGTCGCCGCGCGCGACCAACATCACCTCGTAGGTACCGCCGAGCGAGGCCATGACCTGCACCACACGCGGGTCCATGCCGCGCGCGATCTTCTCGACACGCTCAAGAAGCGCGACCTTCTGCTCGGCCGCCAGCGAGGCCAGCGGGTCGACGCCGCGATACAGGCCGCGCGGCCGCGGCGCGCCCAGTCGTTGACGCCGCGCATTGCCGGCCGCCGCGATCGCGGCCGTTGCCGCTGCCGCATCCTTCAACGCGGCCAGGCTGATGTCGTCCGAATAGGCGAACGCGGTCTTCTCGCCGGCCACCGCGCGCACCCCGACGCCTTCCTCGATGTTGAAACTGCCGGACTTGACGATGCCTTCCTCGATGCTCCAGCCCTCGGAGCGGACGTACTGGAAATACAGGTCGGCGTAGTCGATGCGCCGCTGGAACATCGAGGCGAGCACACTCTCCAGACGCGCCTCGTCGAGGCCATAGGGTTCGAGGAGCAGCGAGCGGGCGAGGCCTAAGCGCTCGATATCGGGAGAGACGACTTGCATGGCTTGTACCTTATTACCCCTACATGGGGACTCAAGGAGCCAAATTCTAGCCCCGCGACAAGGCCGGGTCGCCTCAGAGCGTGCGATGCGCCAGCGCAGGCAGGCTGGCGCGGCAGGCGGCGATGTGCGCGCGGTCGATCGTGCCTGCGACCACGCCCGGCCCTTCGGGCTGGCAGGCCAGGATCTCTCCCCACGGATCGATGAGCATGCTGTGGCCGTGGGTGCGCCGTCCATTGACGTGCAGGCCGCCCTGCGCCGGCGCCAGCACATAGGCCAGGTTCTCGATGGCGCGTGCGCGCAGCAAGGCCTCCCAGTGGGCGCGACCGGTGGTGGCGGTGAACGCCGAGGGCACCAGCAGCAGGTCGCACTCCCCCAGCAGGCGATAGAGCTCCGGGAAGCGCAGGTCGTAGCACACCGACAGTCCCAGGCGACCGAAAGGGGTGTCGAGAGCTACCGGAGGGTTCTTGCCGTGCACGATGCTGCGCGACTCGTCGAAACTCTCCACCCGACCGTCCTCGTGCACCCTGGTGAAGCCGAACAGATGGATCTTGTCGTAGCGCGCGACGCGCTTGCCGGCGGCGTCGAACACCAGACAGGTATTGAGGATGCGCGCGGCGGATCCGCAATCGACCGGCAGCGTGCCGCCGACGATCCACACGCCGTGCCGGCGCGCGGTCTCGGCCAGCCAGTCGTGGATCGGTCCGCCACTGTCGGTGCCCAGCACCTCGCGCGCCTCGACCTTGTCGGTCTCCTTGCGTCCCAGGATGCAAAAGTACTCCGGCAGCGCGACCAGCTGAGCGCCCTCGCCGGCCGCGCGCGCGATCAGTTCGCCGGCCGCCGCCAGGTTCTCGGCCACCTCCGGGGTCGAGACCATCTGGATCGCGGCTACCCGCGCCGGGTTCGTCATCGCTTGGGCTCCTCGCGCGCGGTGCGCGCGCCATCGCCGGCCGCCCGCCCGGGCTGCAGTTCGCCCGTGCCACCCGGCGCGACCTCGGCCGGGGGACGGGCAGGCGGCTCCTGCGGCCCCAGCGCCGGATCGGGCGCGTTTGCCAGCGGGCTCTCCACCCGCGCCACGCGCGGGTCGGCCCAGGTGCCGGTGACGGCGTACTCGAACGAGAACGCGCGCGACAGCGGGTTCTTCAAGGCCCGCTGCGCAAGATAGGTCGCCAGTCCCAGGATCGGGTTGCCGAGCAGCGCGGTGACCACCGACCCCATGCCGCCGGACAGGTCGGGCAGGACCACGGCGCGCAGATTCTGGGTCTCGCGCACCAGATCGACCTCTCCGTTCATGAGCACCGCCGCTGACACCCCTTCCATCTTGAAATCGGTCGTCGAGAGGATGCCGCGATTGACGTGGCTGGAGGCCGACACGCGGTCGAAGGCAAAACCTTCGGAAAAGACATCGCGAAAGTCCAGCGTCAGGCGCCGCGGCAGGGCTTGCAGGCTCATGATGCCCAGCAACTTGCCGACTCCGGGGTCGGCCTTGAGGAACTGGCCCTTCTCGACGCGCACGTTCATCGTCCCCGCCAGCGACGGGTAGTCCACCGCGAGCGGCGAGCCGTCCCAGGTCAGGTTGCCTTCGAGCCTGCCGCTGCCCGCGCGCAGCGTGCCGGGAAAACCGAGGCGGTCCAGAAGCTTGCCCGCATCGTAGGCTTCGAGTGTGAAGTCCAACCCCAGCTTGCGCCGCGCCTCGCCCTGGCGGCGCGCGCGCCACGCGCCGCTGCCGGCCAGCACGCCGTCAGGATTGGCCAGGTTGAGGCGCTGGATGCGCCATTCGCCGCCGGCATTGATGGCAAGGAGCTCGAGGGCGCCGAGCTTCTTGTCGGCGACCTCGAAGGCATCGATCTGCGCGTCCACTGCGGGGAGGTCGTCGACGATGCGGTCCAGCGGGGTGTCAGTGCGCCCGTCGCCGCGCGCCACGCCCGCCGGCACGACCAGGTTGCGCAACCGCACGCCAAGGCGCCCGGGATCACGCCCTTCGCCGGGCCGGAAGGTCAACGCGCCGTTGACCTCGCGCGAGACCACGCCAGCCACCCACGTCGCGCCCTCCTGGGAAAGGGCAACCTGAACCTGGTTCAAGCGCTTGCCGTAGACGTCGAAGGCATCGGCCTTGAGCGTGGCCAGGAAGGGTTGATACGCGGAATAGCCAGCGCCGCCGGCCCCTGGGGTCGCGGCACCGCCGCGCGCGTCGATGACGCGCGCCTTCCAGAGTTCGAAATCGACCACCGGCGCGGCCATGGCGACGACCAGGCCACCGCGCGGCAGGGCCGGCGCGGCCTCGCCGATGCCGATCGCACCGCGCGAGAAACGCATGTCCTCACCCTCGGGCCGCCGTTGCATGCGCGCACTCAGGGAGCGACCGAGGGTCACGTTGAACTCGTCCTCGCCGCGCGTGCTGCCAGCCACGGGGGTGCGCACGACCCGCAGGGGGGTTTCGGCTGCGGCGGCCTTGCCCAGGGGGGCGGGCAGGTCGATGGCGACCCCGGCGAGATTCGATTCGACGGTCACGTCACCGCCGCGGCGACGCACGTTGATCGTGGCGCGCCAGGTCGAGCCGCCGCTCAAGGAAGCAAAGATCGGATCGTCGATCCAGGTGCGCACGCCCGGGATGGTGAAGTTGCCGCTGGCATTGAGCGTGGTGGTCGCGTCGCCGCGCGAACCGCCGGCCACGCTAAATTGCCCACCCAGCGCGTCGCCGCGCACCTGGCGCAGCGAGAAGCCGGTCTCGCTGAACGCCAGGACGCCGTTGACGCGCGCGAGTTGCGGCAGATCGTCGTCGAGCCTGATGTCGTTGTTGACAAAGGTGTATTGGCCGGTGACGCGGGTCTTCTGCACTTCCTTGATCGGCAGGGTCAGCTGCAACGTCAGGCGCCCGGTGCCGCCGGCGCGCATGGTCTCGGTGAACTTGTCGATCATGCCGTGCACCGGGCTGTCGTTGATGAACTCCAGGAAGGCCTGCGTTGGTCCCTCCGCACCGCCGTTCATCGTGAGGACCGCGGGGCGCGCCCCCAGGTCGGCAATCTTCACCTCGAGGCGCCCGAGGCGCGTGCCGCCGACGGTACCCGGCGTGTTGCCGCGGAACTCCATGCGTTGCCGTTCGAAGATCAGCTCGCCCTTGACGCTTTCCACCCCCGGCCAGTCCGGCGCGTACTTGAGAGCGCCGTCGCTGATCCTGACCAACACGCGGAAGTTGCCCTTCTTCGCGTCCGCGAAGGGAAAGTCATGGATATTGCCCTTGACCGCGAACGTGGCCTCGTCGACCCGGGCCTTCTCGATCGCCGCTACCAGCCAGCGCCGCGTGTCCTCGAGATCCCGCGGCAGGTAGCGATGCACGCGCGCGCCGTTGGCGCGCGCGAGTTTGGCGGTCAATTCCAGGTAGCCCGGCGTATCGGGCACGACGCGATAGAGGGCCTGCGCCGAGCCGCTCGCATCCTCGTTGGCGAACTGCACCGCGTCGGCGCGTACCTCGAGACGGCCATTCGGATAGGCCCAGCGCAGGTTGGCCGACAGCACATCGAGGTTCAAGCGCGGGTCCTCGAAGACGCGCGGCAGGTCCAGAGCCGTACCGCGACTGGCGAGCAGCATCGAGCCACCCTTCTCGGTGGCCTCCACGGTGCCCGACAATCCGGCGAAACCGGGCACCAGGCCGCGCGCGGCCAAGGCCAGGTCGGAAAAGCGGGCACGCGCGGTGAAGCCTTGGGGCGCGTCGAAATCCCCGCGCCAGGTGGCATTGAGGTCGAAGACCTCGCCGCGCGGGTTGAATTCGGCCAGCGCCCGGCGCGCCGCGGCGTCGACCGGCAGGTGTTCAATGAGGGTCGCCAAGGGCTCCAGGTCGAGCGAATTGGCCTCGACCTCGATCTCCTGCGGGCGGTTGGCGCGCGCTCCTTGGGTCTTGACCACGAAATCGGCCGGCTTCAACACCATGCCGTCCTCGGTCGTGAGGGCGATCTGGCGCGCACGCACCTCGAATCCGGTGACCTCCTTGCTGCCGATGCGCAGGAAGCCCAGCGCCTTGCCGCCGGTGGACAGCTCGCGCGCGCCGATGCGCCCGGACACCCTGGTCAGGGCCAGGACCGGCAAGTCGGGACCCAGGCGCGCCTGCGCGCGGTCAAGACCGATGTCGGCGGTGAAGAACTCAAGATGGCTGCCGACGAAACCAAGCCAGGCGCGCAGGCTCCCCTGCCCGGAACGGACGTCGGCCGGATAGTCCAGCCAGGCACGCCACGCGGCGAGGTCGATGTACTTGAGGTCGGCATAAAGGCTGCCGCTCCAGTCCTTGAGCAGGTTCAGCGACACGCCGGTCAGGTCGGCGCGCAAGTCCAGGCGCGAAGCCAGCTCGCGCGGCGGGTCGGCGGCAAAACCGAAACGGTGCCGGTTGCCGTCGTTCTCGATCACCGCGCGGATGTTGTTGAGCGCCAGTTCCGGAGCCGCACGCGCCTCGTCGTTCCAGCGCAGCCGCGATTCGGTCACCACGATGCGCCGTTGCGCGAGGATCCAGTCGGAGTTCTCGCTGTCATCCCTCTCGGCGGCAAGTTCGAATCCGGCGATGACGATCCTGCCGCCGCGCGTGCGCCGCACGTCGAGGTCCGCGCCGACGATCTCCAGCTGATGCAGGCGCAACTCGCGCGCCGGAATCGACCACCACGAGGGCGTGACCGAGAGAAAGGGCAGCGCCAGCGCCGGCCGGCCCTGACGGTCATAGAGGCGCACGTCGAAAAGATCCAGGTCCGGGCGCAGGCCGTCCCAGCCCGCCTCCATGCGCCCGATCGTGACCTTTTGCTTCAGCGCCTGAGACAGCGCCGCCTCGACCTGCGGGCGGTATTGCTCGATGTGCGGCAGGATCGCGTAGCGCAACGCGATGAAAGTCAGGGCGACGATGAAAAACACCGCCCAAAGCAGCCACTCGATCGTGCGCAGGGTGCGCACAATCACGCGCCGGATATGGAACGCGACGCCCGGGGGCGATGAAAGGCGCGAGGAATCCATGGCGATTACCAAGAGCAATGTAGCATAGGCATGGCCGATCAACGCTTTATGAACGCCGCAGCGGTCCTCCGGGACGACACGGAAAAACATTTGGAAACAAGACCTTCAACCATGCTGCCGGCCGCCAGCGCCTTCAGTGCGTGGGCGCGCCGCGAAATCAGCGCGCGCGCGGCCAATGCGACGGCCGCAGAAACCCTCGCCACTGTTCCCATCGACCGTGCTCGCATCGAGGGCCTGATCGCCGCGCAGGGCGGCGACTGTGGCCAGGCGCTCCGCAAGGCGCGCGCCATCCTCATGCTGGCCACCATGGAGCGCGACCTCGCAGGACAGGCCGAACTCACCGAAGTGACCGGCGCCATGTCGGGTCTCGCCGACCTGGCCATCGCCGCCGCGCTGGCCGATGCCACCGCTACCCTGGGCGCGCGCTCGGGCGAGCCCTGCGGGGAGGAAAGCGGCTTGCCGCAGCGATTGCATGTGGTCGGGATGGGCAAGCTGGGCGGCGGCGAACTCAACGTGTCTTCCGACATCGACCTGGTGTTTCTCTACCCGGAAGACGGCGCGACCCGCGGTGGAACCGTCGAGATGTCCAACCGCGACTATTTCGAGGCGCTGGCCAAACGCCTGATCAACCTGTTGGACGAGGTCACCCCGGAAGGCCGGGTGTTTCGCGTCGACATGCGCCTGCGTCCCTGGGGCGACGGTCCGCTGGCCATGTCCTTCGCCGCCTTCGAGGACTACCTGGTCGCGCAAGGGCGCGACTGGGAACGCTATGCCTGGCTCAAGGCGCGCGTGGTCAGCGGCGACCGCGCCGACGAATTGATGCGGATCGTCACGCCCTTCGTCTATCGCCGTTACCTCGATTTCGGCGCCATCGAATCCCTGCGCGGACTGCACGCGCAGATCAAGCGCGAAGTCGCGCGGCGCGAACTGTCCGACCACGTCAAGCTGGGCCCGGGCGGCATCCGCGAAATCGAATTCATCGCCCAGGCCCTGCAGATGATCCGCGGCGGACGCGACGCCGGACTGCGGGTGCGTCCGACCGTCGCAGCACTCAGGGCCCTGGCCGAGCGCGGACTCCTGCCGGCAGCGGCGGCCGACGAACTGGCGACGGGCTACGATTTCCTGCGTCGCGTCGAACACCGGCTGCAATACGCGGACGACCAGCAGACCCACACCCTGCCACGCAGCGCGGAGTCACGACTGTTCCTGGCCAAGGCCATGGGATGTGCGGATTGGGACCAATTTCAGGCAGCGCTGGATGAGGTGCGCGCCCGGGTGACGCGACACTTCGACGCGATCCTGGGCGAAGAAGCGCCGACCACCGGGAGCACGCGCGCCGACGGGGCTGCGCGCGCGCAGAGCGTCCCCGAGTTGCTCGACGCCGGCGGATTCCTGGAGCCGCGCGAACTGGCGCGACTGATCGAGGCGACCACCGATGGCGCGCGCCTGCGGCGCCTGGCCGACGCCACCCGCGTGCGTTTTGACGCGCTGCTGCCGCGCCTGATCGAGACCGCGCGCTTAAGCGCCGCCCCCGACCTGGCGCTCAAGCGCACGCTGGCCTTCCTCGAGGCCATCGCCTCGCGCTCGAGCTACCTGGCGCTTCTGGCCCAGTCGGGCGGCGCGCTCACGCGCCTCACGCGACTGGCCGCAGCCTCGGAGTGGGCCGCCGGCTACCTGACCCGCCACCCGATCCTGCTCGATGAACTCATCGATGCACGCAGTCTCATGGCACCGCCGGACGGCAGGGCCTACAGCCAGTTCGCGGCCGCCGCGATGGAACGCCTGCGCGACGACCCGGAAGCGCAGATGAACGCGCTGCGCGAGGCGCACCACGCGGCGCTGTTTCGCCTGCTGGCGCAGGACATCGAGGGCCTCTGGAGCGTGGAACAGCTGGCCGATCACCTGACCGAGCTGGCGGACCGGACGCTGGCCATCGCGCTTGACGAATGCTGGCGCAAGGTGCGCGAACGGCACCGTGAAGACCCGCGCTTCGCCATCATCGCCTACGGCAAGCTGGGCGGCAAGGAACTGGGATACGCCTCCGACCTGGACATCATCTTCATCCACGACGATGCCGACGACAACGCCGCGCTGGCCTACGCGCGCCTGGCGCAACGCCTGACCACTTTCCTGGAAACCCAGACCACCGCCGGGCGATTGTTCGAGATCGACACGCGCCTGCGCCCGGACGGCGCCGCCGGCGTCCTGGTGACGAGCCTCGCGGCATTCTGCGAATACCAGGAAAAGCGCGCCTGGACCTGGGAACACCAGGCGCTCACCCGCGCGCGCTTTTGCGCAGGCGATGCCGCCATCGGCGCGGCCTTCGAGGAGGAACGCCGCCGCATCCTGTGTCTGCCGCGCGAGCCCGACAAGTTTCGCGCCGAAGTGCGCGACATGCGCAACAGGATGCACGCGGGCCATGTCAACAAGACCGCCCTCTTCGACCTCAAGCACGACGCGGGCGGCATGGTCGACATCGAGTTTTGCGTACAGACCCTCGTGCTCCTCAACGCCGGCGCGCACCCACGCTTGCTCGGCAACCTGGGCAACATCGCGCTCCTGGGAATCGCGGCCGACTGCGGCCTGCTCTCACGCGAGCTGGCGCGCGCGTGCGCGGATGCATACCGCGCCTATCGCAAGCGCCAGCATGCGCTGCGCATGAACAACGCCGCCGCGGCGCGGGTGGACGCCGCCGAATTCGCCGCCGAGATCGCCGCCGTCAAGGGCCTGTGCGGCGCCGTGCTGGCGCTGGAACGCTAGGCCGGCCCGGCGCCCTATCGATCTGCCAACCCGTCCGGTGATCGCCAGCAATGCATCAGGCAATCCGCGCGAGTGCGAACAAGGCCAGCATGCCCACGCCGATCGCAAGCATGGTGCTGCGCAGGACGAGCGCGACCGCAAAGCCGGCCAGCCCGGCGTAGAGGCGGGCGTTGTCCAGGCTCAGGTCGACCCGGCCGCCGTGCAACAAGAGGTCGGGCGCGACGATCGCGGCCAGCGCTGCGGCGGGCGCAAAGCGCAGGGCATCCTCCACCACCTTGGGCAGGCGAAATCGTCCGGCCAGGAGCAGGAGTCCTGCGCGATTGGCAAAGGTCAAAAGCGCCATGCCGCCGAAGATGAGCCACAGGGTCCAGCCGTAGTGGGCGGCGATCGGGCTCGTCATGCTGCAGCGCGCCTTTGCATGCGCTCGGTCAGGGTGCCGGCGACGATGCCTGCGATCGCCCCTGCGATCAGGCCCAGCTTGAGCGGCAGTCCGCTCGCGCCCAGCGCCACCGCGCCGGCGACGACCGCGGCGGCGAAGTCGGCACGGCCGCGCACAAAGGGTGCCAGCAGGGCCAGGATGCCGAGCGTCGCCGCGAACTCGAGCCGCCACTCCGGCGGGAAGCTCGCGCCCACGGTGACTCCCGCGACCGCCGAGCCCACCCAGACCAGCGCGATCACGTTGCCGCCGCCCAGGAAATACCAGTGGGTGTTGGGTAGTCCCTTGCGCTGCGCGACGTTGTGCGAAAACAGCGCGAAGCCGGTGTCGGTCATGAAATAGCCGAGCAGCAGGCGCCAGCGCAGCGGCAAGCCGCCGAAGAAAGGCACAGAGCCTGCGCTGTAGATCACGAACCGCAGGTTGACGATGAAGGCCGTGGCCAGGATCACCAGCGCCGGCGCGCCGACCACCAGGAGCGGCAGCACCGCCAGCTGCGCCGTGCCGGCGAAGATCATGAGGGTCAGGGCCGCCGCCTCCCAGGTCGAGAGCCCCGCGGCGCGGGTGGCGATCCCGGTCACCAGGCCAAACGGGATGGTGCCGACCATGAACGGCAGGACCGCGCGCGCGCCGGTCAGGTAGGCCTGCCGGGGCGTGGCGAAGGCGCGCGGATCGTCTTCGCGCACGTGTCCTATGCGCCCTGGCGCGCGGGGCCTGCCGGCCTCATGCGGGTGCCGCGGCGCGGCGCCGGATCATGCCCAGCCAGAAGATGCCGGCACACACCAGCACCAGGAAAGGCAGCGCGCCCAGGTTGATGATCTCCCAGCCGCGCGAGGTCACCAGCGCACCGGAAGAAAAGGACGAGGTCGCCATGGTCAGGAACACCAGGAAGTCGTTGGCACCCTGCACGCGGTTCTTTTCTTCCGGCCGGTACGACTCGGTGAGCAATGTCGTGCCGCCGATGTAGAGGAAGTTCCAGCCCACCCCCAGCACGAAAAGCGCGCCCAGGAAATGCGTCAGGTCCTGCCCGTTGAGCGCGAAGGCGACACAACCGAACATGAGCAGCGCACCGGTGAACATGATGTTCAGGACGCCGAAACGGCGGATCAGGTTGCCGGTGAAGAATGACGGCGCGAACATGCCGATGACGTGCCACTCCAGCACCAGCGCGGCGTCGGAAAACGGCAGGCTGCACATCTGCATGGCCAGGGGCGTCGCCGACATGAGCAGGTTCATGACACCGTAACCGATGGTGCCGCCCAGCGCCGCGACGATGAAGACCGGCTGGCGCATGATCTCGGAGAGCGGCCGGCCGCCGCCGGCTTTCTCGGCCGCGGTCTGCGCCGGAAATTCGACAAACCGAACCACGATGAGCGAGGCCAGCGCAAACAGCGCCAGCACCGCGTACGACCCGGCGAAAGCAGCGGGCAGGAAATCCTTGGAGTACTTGGCCAGGTTGGGGCCGATGACGCCGCCGGCGATGCCACCGGCCATGACCCAGGAGATGGCGCGCTCCTTGTAGTTGGGCGACACCACTTCGGCGGCGGCAAAGCGATACAGCGCCCCGCAGGCGTTGAAGACACCGACGACCACCATGCCGCCGCACAGGAGCCAGAAGATCTTGTAATAGGCGCCGAGCGCCGCCAGGCTCACGCCGACGATGCCGAACAGCGCGCCGACCGAGAACCCGTCGCGACGCCCGTGACGGCGCATCATGCGCGCCACCGGGCCGGCCGCCAGCGCCGCGCCCACGACGTAGCAAGTCAACGGGATGGTGGCCAGGAGCGCCGTCGGCGCGAGCGCGAACCCGACCAGCCCGGTCACCGCGATCATGGTGGTGTTGTTGACGAAGAGCAGGGCCTGCGCCAGGATCAGCAGCCCGAGGTTGCGTTTCATGGCTGCGGGCATCGGGGTTGCTTCAGGCATCACTCTCCTTCGTATCCGGTGCGGCGCACTTCCACGTAGCGTGCCCCGTCCCAGCGCAGAATCCTTAAGGCCCCGCCGGCGTAGTGGCGTGCCCGTACGATCAATTCGTCGACGCCGTCGCCGTCCAGGTCGACGACGGCGGCCACCTGGGCGACGAAGCTTTCCGCCGCGGCGCGCGCCCGGCCTCCGGAAGGGCCGGACTGATACAGAGGCAGGCCGGACAACTGCGCCTCGCGCACGATCAGGTTGACCGTATTGTAGGTCGCCGGATTGTCCGGCGCGCCGTCCGGCGCGACAACCGCGCCCAATAGCAGCAGGGGTTCGGCGCCGCGCGCCACTTCGCGCACCGCGCGGAAGGGCTGTGCGTGCCACAGCGCGGCTCCGGGCTGCGCCTGGGCCAGGAGCGACTGCCAAGCGGCCGGGAAGTCATCGGCGGCGGCGGCCTCGCCTGCCGGTGCGCTCGACATCGAGCGCCAGGTGGCGTCCACAGCCGTCAGGCGCACGGGGCGCGGCGGATGCACAGCCACCGCCAGGCGATCTTCGGCAACGCGATAGGTGCCCGGGTACTCGCCCGCTTGGGCCAGATACCAGCAGGCCGGCTCGAGGGCCGGCCGATGCGCCTCGTCCTCGCGCACGATCGCAACCACGCGGGTCAGGACGCGTTCGCTGTTCGCGCCCGCAATATCTGCAACCGTGAAGTTGAGCCGCGCTCCAGGGGGCAGCAGGGTCCCCGCGCTGCGCGACGAAGCAACAACGGCGGCCGGGGAAGTAGCGGCGCGGCGTACGGCTGCGTCGCGCTCCACACAATCGCGCCCGCCGGGGGGGATTTCAAAGAACGCCCGGTCGTTGGCATCGATGAAACCCACCCACCAGCGACCCGGCGACTGCGCCAATGCCCCTGCCATCGCTGCACAGCACGCTCCGGCGACCAGCAAAGCGCCCAGTGTCTTCAATCGAGGTCCCCGGTTTCGGCAAACGGGTTGTCCGACCGGCGCGCACGCATGCGCCAGAGCACCAGGGCGGCCCACAACAGCGACGCCACCATGATCACGCGCCCGATGCCGCCGCAGAGAAGCCCGATGCCGCGTGCCGACTTGAGAAGCCCCAGGTCGCCGAAGATGTTCTGCCAGTCATGACCGTCGCTGTCGGCGCCGGTGCGGCCGTCGAGCAACAGCATGCGAGGATCGAACGCGTCATACATGTAGACCGCCATCATGATCCAGGACCAGCCGAAGAGCCACAGGAAGAGCGCAGCGCCATAGGCGTCGCGGCGCTTGAAGAGGAGCAGGCCGGCCAGCAGCAGCGGCATGCCGTGCTGGGCCAGAGTCCCACCCAGGATCATGATGAATTCGCCGAACCAGCGGAATATCAGGTAATGGCCGGCCTCGTGAAACGGCGTCAGAATGGCCCAGAGGAAGAAGCTGCCTGCCGCGCCCGCGGCAATGTCCACGCCGGCGAATATCCATGCGGTCCACAGGACGAACGCAACCAGGGTCGCCGCACGGACGATCCAGAGGATCGGATCGACCTGCTCGGGAACCGGCAGCAACAACTCCCGGACGGATGTCCCCGCGCCGCCCGTTTCTTCCCGCACGCCGCGGTCGTTCGCCCGGGCTGGTGCGTCATGCGCCGCCGCGATCTTGGCAAGGATCACGCCGCACGCGGGGCACGCTGCTGGCGACGACTGATCGGCCGGCAGCGGCGCATGTCCGCACTTCGGGCATCGGGAGAAACGCATCGATGCGCCCGATTATAGAGAGCGGATCGGCTAAAATCGCCGTCCTCCCCGCACACCCAAACACTTTTTCGGAGACTCGCAATCATGTCGATGGCCGACCGCGACGGCGTCATCTGGTACGACGGCAAGCTTGTGCCCTGGCGCAGCGCGACCACGCACGTCCTCACCCATTCCCTGCACTACGGCCTGGCGACCTTCGAGGGCGTGCGCGCCTACAACACGGCGTCGGGCACGCAGATCTTCCGCCTGGCCGAGCACACCGACCGCTGGTTCAACTCGTGCAAGATCTACATGATGGAGTTGCCTTACTCGAAGGAAACACTGATGGCAGCGCAGTGCGAGGTCGTGCGCGCCAACAAGCTGGAGTCCTGCTACATCCGTCCGGTCGCGTTCTATGGCTCCGAGAAAATGGGTGTCTCACCGGTCGGCGCCAGCGTGCATGTGGCCATCGCGGCCTGGCCGTGGGGCGCCTACCTGGGCGAGGAGGGCCTCTCCAAGGGCATCCGCGTCAAGACAGCGAGCTTCGCGCGCCATCACGTCAACGTGACCATGGCGCGCGCCAAGTTCTCGGCCACCTATGCCAATTCCATCCTCGCCAACCGCGAAGCGGTCATGCACGGCTACGACGAGGCGCTGCTGCTTGACGTCGACGGCTTCGTGGCCGAGGGCGCTGGCGAGAACATCTTCATCGTCAAGGACGGCGTGCTCTACGAACCCGAACTGGCGTCGGCCCTGGTCGGCATCACGCGCGCCTCGGTCCACGCGATCGCGCGCGACCTGAAGCTCGAGGTGCGCAGCCGGCGCCTGACGCGCGACGACGTGTACATCGCCGACGAGGCCTTCTTCACCGGCACCGCCGCCGAGGTGACGCCGATCCGCGAACTGGACTCGCGCACCATCGGCGCGGGCAAGCGCGGCCCGATCACCAAGAAGATCCAGGATGCGTTCTTCGCCATCGTCGAAGGCCGCAATCGCAAGTACGCCAAATGGCTCACGCCGGTCGCCAAACCGGTTGCGGCCAAGAAGCGCAAGTAGGGGGGAAGCGCATGAGCGCGACGGACCAGCTGCCGGTGGTCGAACTCGAGGCGGACCAGCTCCCGGCCTATTGCCCCAACCCGTCGATGCCGGTGTGGTGCCACCACCCGCGCGTGTATCTCGACGTCGCCAGCAGCGGTTTCGCGCGCTGTCCGTATTGCGGCACCGGCTATCGGTTGAAGGGCGCCGCGCCCGCCGGGCACTGACAGCCCGGCCACGGCGGCGCGACCCCATGCGCGCGCGCACCCTGGTCGTCGCGCCCAACTGGCTGGGCGACTGCCTCATGGCGCAACCGCTCCTGACACTCCTGAAAGCACGCTCTCCCGCAGCCGAGATCGACGTGCTGGCACCGCCTGCGGTCGCCCCCCTCATGCGCCGCATGCCGGAAGTCAGCGAGGTGCTGGAGGTCGATTGGCGACACGGCAACCTGGACCTGCGCGAGCGCTGGCGCCTGGGGCGGCGCCTGCGCGGTCGCTACGCGCATGCCTTCGTACTGCCGAATTCCTGGAAGTCAGCGTTGGTGCCGTTCTTCGCCGACGTGCCATTGCGCGTCGGCTACAGCGGCGAGTCGCGCCACGGCCTCATCAACGTGCGCCATGCCAACCCGAGGAAGGGCGCGGTCCGCGCGCCGATGGCAAGGTTCTACGCGCAGTTGGGGGAGACGCCGGGCAAGACGCCGCCTGAACGCCTGCCCGATCCGGTGCTCTCCGCCGACCCGGTGGCGGCGATCGCCGTCAAGGCCACCTTCGGTCTCGCGCCGGGCGCGGCCCTGGTCGCGTTGTGTCCCGGCGCCGAATACGGGCCGGCCAAGCGCTGGCCGGCTGAGCACTTCGGGGCGCTGGCCGGGCAACTGGCCGCGCGCGGCGCGGTCCCGGTGGTGCTGGGCACGCAAAAGGAGGTGCCCCTGGGACTGGCGATCGAGCAGTTCTCGCTGGGGCGCGCACTGAATCTGGCCGGACGCACGAGCCTGGACGACGCGATCAACCTGATCGCGGGCAGCGCGCTGGTGGTGAGCAACGACTCCGGCCTCATGCATGTGGCCGCCGCGCTGGGCCGGCCGCTGGTGGCGCTGTTCGGCTCCTCCTCGCCGCATCACACCCCGCCGCTGGCAGCGGCGGCGCGCGTGATCTACCGCGCCCTCGAGTGCAGTCCCTGCTATGCGCGCGACTGCCCGCTGGGACATCTGCGCTGCCTGCGCGAGATCACCCCGGCGGAGGTGCTCCAGCAGTGCGAGGCCCTGCTGGCGGACCCGGCCGCCGGGCAGCCCGCGGCGGTTTGATACCATCCGCTTCCCCTCGCAAGAACCCCTCCGATGAAGCTCTTCGCCAGCCCTCAGGATTGCGAGACCGCCTTCTACGAAGCGCTGGAAAAGTCCGACCTCGAGGCCATGATGGCGGTCTGGGCCGACGATGAGGAAGTCATGTGCATCCATCCCGGCGGCGCGCGCTTAGTCGGCCACGCCGCGGTGCGCGAAGCATGGCGGCGCCTCTTCGAGGGCGGGGCGCGGCTCACCGTGCACGTCGGCCAGATCGTCGCCATGCAGTCCATGATGATGGCGACCCATTCGGTGCATGAGTTCATCGCGGTGCGCGGCGAGGCGCGCCCGGCCGCGCCGGTGATCGCGACCAACGTCTACGTGCGTTCGGGAGGCGGCTGGAAGATGGTCCTGCATCACGGCTCGCCCTCGGCGCGCGTCGAGGCGCCGCCGCCGCCGGAAGGACGTCCCAAGGTGCTGCATTGAGGCGCGCGGACACCCTGCCCGCGCCATCGCTCGAGCGACGCGCCGGCGATGTCAGCACGGCGCCGTGGTGGCTGCCCGGCGGCCATCTGCAGACCATCGTCCCTGCGCGGTTCTGCCACGTACCGCAAGTCGCGTTTGCGCGCGAACGCCTCGAGTCGGTCGGCGCGGACGGGCAGCCGGACGGCGACTTCATCGACGTGGACTGGATCGCCGACGCGTCCGGGACGCCGGCCTTCGATGCCGACCGGCCCCTGGTGATCATGTTTCATGGCCTCGAGGGCTCGTCGCAGAGCCATTACGCGCAAGCCCTCATGCACGCCGTGGCGGCCTGCGGCTGGAACGGCTGCGTGCCGCACTTTCGCGGCTGCTCGGGGGAGGAAAATCGACTGCCGCGCGCCTACCATTCCGGCGACGCCGACGAGATCGACTGGATACTCAAGCGCATCGTCTCCGCCAGGCGTCCGCGCGCCGTCTACGCGGTCGGCATCTCGCTGGGCGGCAACGCGCTCATGAAGTGGGCAGGCCGCGAGGGCAGCGCGGCCGCCACGATCCTGCGCGCCGCCGCGGCGGTATCGGCGCCGCTCGACCTAGCCGCAGCGGGCTTGGCGCTGGGGCGTGGCTTCAACATGGTCTACACGCGCATGTTCCTGGCAACCCTCAAGGAGAAGAGCCTCGCCAAGGAAAAGCGCTTTCCCGGCATGCTCGATCGCGAGCGCGTCGCGCGCGCGCGCGATCTCTACGAATTCGACAACCTGGTGACTGCGCCCCTGCACGGCTTTCGCGACACCGACGACTACTGGTCGCGCGCCTCGGCCAAGCGTTCGCTGATCGATGTGCGCGTGCCGTCGCTGGTGCTGAACGCGCGCAACGACCCCTTTCTGCCGGCGCACGCGCTGCCGCGCTTGCAGGAAGTCGCCGGCTGCGTGACCCTCGAACAACCGGCGGCCGGCGGCCACGTCGGCTTCGCCTCCGGCGCCTGGCCGCCCGGCCGCATCCATGCGCTCCCGCAACGACTTCTCGACTACTTCCGAAAGCACCCATGAAAGTTCCGCATGAGATCTTCAAGGCCTACGACATCCGCGGCATCGTCGGCAAGACGCTCACGCCGACGATCGTCGAGGCGATCGGCCGCGCCATCGCCAGCGAGGGCCGCACCCGCGGCGTCAAGGAGATCGCCATCGGCCGCGACGGCCGGCTGTCAGGACCGGAGCTGGCCGGCGCGCTTGCAGCCGGTATCCGATCCGCCGGCGTCGATGTGGTCGACCTCGGCATGGTCGCCACCGGCATGCTCTATTTCGCCACCTACGAGCTGGGCATCGGCTCGGGCGTCATGGTCACCGGCAGCCACAATCCGCCGGACTACAACGGACTGAAGATGATGCTGGCGGGCGACACCCTGCATGGGGAAGCGATCGCCGACCTGAGGCGGCGCATCGAATCCGGCGACCTCGGCAGCGGTGCCGGCAAACTGCGGACGCACGACATTCGCGCCGCCTATGTCGAGCGCGTCGTCTCCGACATCCGCCCGGCGCGCCCGCTCAAGCTCGCGGTGGATTGCGGCAACGGCGTGGCCGGCGCGTTTGCCCCTGAACTCTTCCGCCGACTGGGCTGCGAGGTGCGCGAACTGTTCTGCGAAGTCGATGGCACCTTCCCCAACCATCACCCGGACCCGGCACATCCGGAGAACCTGAATGACCTGATCGCCTCGCTGGCGACGACCGATTCCGAACTCGGGTTCGCCTTCGACGGCGATGGCGACCGGCTGGGTGTGGTCACCAAGGACGGCAAGATCATCTTCCCGGACCGGCAGATGATGCTCTACGCGGCCGACGTCCTGTCGCGCAATCCCGGCGCCACGATCATCTACGACGTGAAGTCGACGCGCAACCTGGGGCCCTGGATCGAGCGCCACGGCGGCAAACCGCTCCTGTGGAAAACCGGCCACTCGCTGGTCAAGGCCAAGCTCAAGGAGACCGGCGCGCCTTTGGCCGGCGAGATGAGCGGGCACGTCTTCTTCAAGGAACGCTGGTACGGGTTCGACGACGCCCTCTACGTCGGCGCGCGCCTGATCGAAATCCTGGCGCGGCATGCCGACACCGCACGCGTGCTCAATGACCTGCCCGACGCGATTGCCACACCGGAACTGCACCTGCATTGCGCCGAGGGCGAGCACTACGCGCTCATCGACCGGCTCAAGCGCGACGCGCGCTTCCCCGGCGCGGACCGCGTCATCGACATCGACGGCCTGCGCGTCGAATACCCGGACGGGTTCGGGTTGATGCGCGCCTCCAACACCACGCCCGTCGTGGTGCTGCGCTTCGAGGCTGACAGCCAGGCTGCGATTCTGCGCATACAGGCGCAATTCCGCGCGGTCCTCCTGGCGGCCAAAGCGGATGCCAAGCTGCCTTTCTAGAGCGCGGCGCGTCAACCGCGCGCGCGCGTAAGGCGCATGGACGAGGCGGTCCGCAGCGCGCTGGCCCGCTGGCCCGGCGTGCCGGACGTGTACGGCTGGTTGCGCCTGGACGCGCGCGGCCGCTGGCTGACGCGCGCGCACGACTTCGAGGCGAGCGGGCGCTTCGAGGCCATCACGCACCGGGCCTTCAACGCCTTCATCGGTCGCAACTACCAGGCTGACCGGCGCGGCCGCTGGTACTTCCAGAACGGGCCGCAGCGGGTTTTCGTCGAAGTCGCCACCGCGCCCTGGGTGCTGCGCATGGACGGCGACGGCACGCTTGCAACCCACACCGGGCGCGCCATCGGGCAAGTCGGCGCAGTGCTGGTCGATGAAGATGGCAGGCCGGCGATGCAAACCGACATCGGTGGCGCCTGCCTGGACGACCGCGACATGGAACGCTTTCTCGCGCAACTGACCGACGCGCAGGGCGGAGGCTGCGAGGACGATGAGCTTCTGGCCTGGCTTCGAGGCGATGCAGTGCGCGCCCCCGTCTTCACCTGCGCGGGGCAGCGTCACGTGCTCGAACGCGCAGCGCAGGATGCATGGCCGCAGCGCCTGGGCTACGTCCGCAGTCCGCTGCCGGACTGAGCCCTTCCTGCCACCAGGAGCAGGAGGATCACGGCTGCGGCCCAGGCCACCGGCGGCAGCCAGTGGAGCACGCGCGCGAACTCCGCCACGCCGGGCCAGCCGGCAACCGCCATGCCGATGCGCAGCGCGGTCGCCAGCGCCAGCGCTCCGAACAGCATGCCGACCATGCGGGTTCCCGCCGCGCCGCGACCGGCTTCAAGTGCGGCGTTGAGTGCGGCCGCAAAGACCAGGGCCCAGGCGCCGCCCGCACCCAGTTGCAGCGCGACGGTGGTCACCAGTCCGGGCGCGACCTCAAGGAGCGTGAGGCAGACAGCACCCCCTGCCGCGCCGATCACGAGGGCCTCCCGCGGCTCTCCGGCGCGGATCAGCCATGCTGCAGGCAGGACCAGCAATGCGAAGCCGACCCAGAACGAAGGCATCAGCATGTCCAGAAGCCCCGGCCCGACCTGGCGCAGGTACAGCGGGCCCGAGTTGATCGCGATGTGTACCTGGATGCCCAGCGCGATGAGGAACACCGCTGCCAGAAGAACAACGCCGGACTGCGGCGGGCCAACAGGAGCGGCGCGCGCCGGAACGGCCGCGGCGGCAAGCGCCAGGTGGCGCTCGCACCAGCCCATTGCGGCGACAGCCACCATGAGGCTCCCCCCGGCAAGCGCGAACGGCAGGCGCGCATCGACACCGCGCAGGTTGATCGTCAACAGCGGCGCCAGCGCGCCAGCCAGTCCGATACCGAGGAGTGCCAGGCTCGCGATCCACGGGGTCGCCGCGGGCGCGGCGTAGCGGGAGAGCAGCAAAAGCGGCGGCACCCGCAGCACCGATGCGCTCACGGCCCAGACGATGATCAGGACGAGGAGCGCGCTCGACCCCGACGCGAACGGCAACCCGATGAAGGCCGCGCATGACATGGCGCCGACCAGCGCGATCCAGCGCCCAAGGCGGCCGACCACGTGCGCCACGCGGCCGGCGGCCATGCCCAGCGCCAGGTCCATGGCGGCGAAGATCAGCTGGTCGGCGATCAGGATCCACGCCACCCAACGCGGCGCGATGCCGGCCGCACGCGCCAGTTCCGGCAGGAACAGCACGTATACCGTCCAGGTGGTGACGAACAGCAACTGGACGAGCCCCAGGTAGATTCCCGCCTGCATTCCCGACCTCCTCACCTGCAGGATGCAGGTAACTTGCCACGCGACGCGTCCGCGCAGGCCGATGCGCTAAAATTTTGCTTCGATTCCGGCCGCAAAGCCTTCATGGACATCACCCCGCCGTTCGGCTACAGCAATATCGCACCGTTTCTCAAGACGCAGCGCGTGAAGTTGCCTGCGGTCGGAGAGTTGCCGTCTTTCGTCGCCGGCCTCAACGCGATCCCGGTCAGCTTCACCGAGTTTCCCGTGGCTTGCCGGGACTATCCGCTGGTATTTGCCTCGGGCGATGAAGGCAAGAGCGTCGCGCCGGTCGCGGTACTGGGTCTCGCCCCCGGCGAAAACCTGTTCGCCGCGCCGTCCGGCTGGAGCCCCAGCACCTACGTGCCTGCCTATGTGCGACGGTACCCGTTTTGCATGGCGCGGGTGACCCTCGACGCGGTGGAACAGGCGGAAAGGCTCATCTGCATCGAAAAGAGCGCCATCGCCGCCGACGGAGACTCAGGCGAGGCCCTTTTCGACGCCGCCAGCCAGCCGCTCGAACGCTGGGCCGGCATCGAGAAGCTGCTCAACGAATACGAGGCCGACCTCGAACGCACCCGCGAGATGAGTGAGCTCCTCATGCGCCTGGGGCTCCTCGAGCCGTTTTCGATGCAGGCCACCCCCAGTGGCGGGGCGCCCCTGTCCATGACCGGGATGTTCCGCGTCGCGGAGGCGAAGATCGAGCACCTCTCCAGCGACGATCTGCGCGAGCTGATCCGCAAGGGAATCCTCGGGCGCATCTACGTGCACCTGCTCTCGCTGGACAACTTCGGCCGCCTGCTCGACCGGCGCGCGGCGCGCGCGGGCTGACGCTGCATGGCGCTCTTGCGCAGCATCGAGTACGCGGACGCCGGGCCTGAGGTGCGCGCGGTCTACGACGACATCAAGGCCAGGCGCCAGGTGGCGGACGTCAACAACTTCTGGAAAGTGCTCGCCAACGACCCGGCGACCCTCAAGCGCACCTGGGAAGAAGTGCGCGATGTCATGGTGCCCGGTGCGCTCGATGCGCTCACCAAGGAACTCATCTACATCGCGGTATCGGCCACCAACGGCTGCGAATACTGCAGCCACTCGCACACCGCCTCGGCACGCAGGCAGGGCATGAGCGATGCCATGCTGGCCGAGGTGCTGGCCGTCACCGCACTGGCCAACAAGACCAATCGCCTGGCGAACGGCTATCGCGTCGAAGTCGACGCTGCCTTCCGCCCGCAGTTCGACTGACCATGGCCGAATCCATCTATCGACGCACCGAACTGGGCGAACGCGCGATGCGCGGCCAGGCAGGGCAGATCGCGCCCGAACTGATCCGCGTGCTGGCTCTGGTGTCCGGCGACACCCATTTCGACCTGATCAAGCGGCGTGCGATCCGCATGCCTGAAGGCGACCTGCGCGCGGCGCTCGATCGCCTCAAGAGCGGCGGCTTCCTGTCCGAGCACAATTCCGGGCAGGAGCACGACCTGGATTTCACGGCGCACTTCGACAAGCCCTTGAGCGCCACGGACCTCTCCGAGGAAGACAAGCGCCGCATCGCCATGGCCGCCACCGACGGCCACGACGTCCTGACCAAGACCGGATCGTTCCTGCAGCTCTCGCCGGCGGCGGCCATGACGCCGCTGGGCAAGGCGTGGACCGACATCACGATCCTCATCATCGAGGACGACGAGATCCAGGCGCGCTTTGCCCAGAATATCGTCATGAAGGCGGGTTTCAAGCAGCGCCATGCGGCGACACGCGAGGAAATCATCGCCGAACTCAACAAGACGCCGCTGCCAGACTGCGTGCTGCTCGACGTCGAGCTGCCGGGCACCAACGGCTTCGACATCCTGGCGCGCATGCGCGCGCACCCGCGCTTGAAGCCCGTGCCGGTGGTCATGCTGACTGCCATGGCCAGCCAGCAAGACGTCTTCAAGGGCCTGTCCCTGGGCGCCACGGCTTACGTGGCCAAGCCTTACAAGAAGCAGACCCTGGTCGACACGATCGTCAAGGCGATGGGCCTCAAGGCCGGTGGCCAGTGAGTCCCCGCGGCGCCGGCCGAGCAGCCACGACCTGCTTTACGCCGCCACCATTCCGGCCTTCCGGCCATGATTCGCGAGGAGCGAGAGCATGAAGTTCGACCCGCAAGCGATGGACCGCGCCTACAACCCGCGCCTGGTGGTGCCCAACGCTGCGGACATCGTGGCGCGCTGGACCGCGTCATCGCGCACGGTTCGGCTGGCCGAACCCTGCTATTTGGACATCGCCTGCGGCGACGCGCCCGGCCAGAACCTCGACATCTTTCCGGCGCGCTCGCAGCGCGGCCCGGCACCGCTCCTGGTCTTCATCCACGGCGGCTACTGGCGCGGTCTGGACAAGTCGGATTTCTCGTTCGTCGCGCCGGCCTTCACGCGCGCCGGCGCCGCCGTCGCGGTGATCAACTACCGCCTGGTGCCCAAGGTGAGTCTCGAAGACCTGGTGCGCGACGTACTCATGGCGGTGACGTGGTGCTACCTGCACAGCGGGCAATACGGTGCCGACCCGCAACGCATCGTCGTCGCCGGCCACTCCGCCGGCGGACACCTGACGGCGATGATGCTGGCCTGCCAGTGGCCGCGCTGGCACGGCGCGCTGCCGGCCAACGTGGTCAAGGGCGGGCTGGCGGTGAGCGGCCTGTACGACCTGGAGCCGCTGATGCACGCGCCGTTCCTCAACGTCGACATCGGACTCACCCCCGCGCGCCTGCCCTTCCTGTCCCCGGCTTGGATGCCGCCGGCCACCCACGCGCCGCTCGTCACCGCTGTAGGCGGCGACGAGAACGAGGGCTTTCATGTGCAGAACGACCTGATCAAGCGGCGCTGGGCCCACGTGCTGCGACGTGACGTGCCGATGCCGGGACACGATCACTTCAGCATTTGCGACGCCCTGGTCACCGCGGGCACCCCGCTGCACGCTGCAGCACTGGAACTGCTGGGGCTATAGGCCGCCAGGCTTCTCGCGGGGTTTGCGCCGACGGTTCATTGCCGCACAGACTCCTGCGCCAGCTTGCACCTTGGGAGGCGCCGCCGCGAAATCGCCGGCGCTTGCTTACTCCAGACGCCGGGGCGGCATCCGCAGATCGCCCAAGAGCAGCATGCCCGGCATGCCGGAAGGGCGTCCGCGCAGCACAACCTCCTCCGGCGCCAAGGCTGCAGGCGGGGGTCGCACATCGCTCAATGACGCCGTCGCGATTCGTGCCGCAGGTGCGGGGGATGCGGCCTCTTCCATCGCCAGTTGAGTCGGCGCGGCGGCAGGCGCGCCGCGCACGCGGGCGACGACAGTACGGGCGGACTCGGCGAACGCCTTCGCCCATGACGACGATCCGAGCTGCTCCAACGCCGGCCCCACTGCCAGGCTCAACGCGATCTCGCGCTCCGAATAGCCGGCAGCGGCAAGCAGGCGCAAAGCGATGCCGTCGGCTTCACCCAGCTGACGCTCGCGGCCTGACATGGCGGCCAGCTGCGAGCTGGCAAACGACAGCGCGGTCTTGACCAGGCCGGTACCGGGAATGACCAGGTTCATGAAAAGCGAGGTCAGCATGGACGCGGTCGAATTCTCGGCATGGTGGCCGGCAATCACGTGCGCCATTTCGCGCGCCAAGACAAAGGCCAGCCAATCATCAGTGGGACGCAGGGCTGCAAACGCATCGTTGAGGGCAATGCGTCCAGTCGCGCTGGACATGGTGCCACCCTGGCCGGCGTCAGCGATGTACAGGTCAAAGCGCGGCAAATGCGCCAGCGCGTCGGCATGCAGGAGGCGTGCGGCCGGCTCAAGAAGTGCGAGCACGCGCTCTGCCTGCGCCAGCAAGACTGCGGCTGCAGCGTCGTCCTTGCGCGGCGGTGCGAACAAATTGAATTTGAGCGCCGAGTGCGCGGATGCCAGGACGTTCGCGCCCGCCGGCGGCGCTGCTGCTTCGCCCTCGGCCAAGACTTGCGAAGGCACGCAAGCCAGCACGCCAAGACAGGGCAGGAGGATCTTCCGGAAGCAGTCCGCGCGGAGCACGATGACAAGACCTGCGGTCGTAGAGCGGACTATCGATCATACGCAGGTCGAAGCACGTGCGCCACTGCAAGATGCGAGGAAAAGCCTTGCAAATCAATGGATTACATGTCTTTTTCTTTTCTGGACAATGCTTTGCGCCCGATACCTCACGCACAACATTTAAAGTAATGCATGAGGTTTGGTCAGATGCCCCGAAACGGCGCATGCGCACCAGGGCGGGGCGACCACGGTCCAATCCGCGACAGACGCGGGGGTGCGACGCGGAAAGTCGCGCCGCTCAGGCTGGAAACGGCACCAACTCGATGTCGGCCTCGTTGACGCCCATGGCCTGTGCCATGGCCTTGAGACTGTCGTCCCCGATGGCGACCACCGAATAGGCGGCGACGAACTCTGCGCCCTTGGACTCCAGAAACGCGCCGGCCGCAGCCGCGCTGTCCCAGGTGACGATCGCATCCGGACCGGACTCGCGAAGGCGCGCGCACATCGGCACTTGGTCCTGTTTGTACACGATCGCGAACATGACGCCTCCTGACATCGGGATGCGCGAGTGTACAAAATTCCCGGCCACCCCGATGGCGCTGCCCCGCCATGGCATGACGCTTGCGATCACGTCGCGGAGCTACGCCCGGATCATCGGGAAAGCGCCCTGCGACCGGGCAGTCGCACGCCCGGGCGAAGCCGGGGATGCAGCAGAAAGGAAGGCCCTCGATGGAACCGTTTGCCGCAGTCATCAAGGAGATCGGGCGCGGCCAGCGTGCCGCGCGCGACCTCGGGTTCGAGGAAGCGCACGCCCTCTTCGGCGCCATGCTCGACGGCGGCGTCCCCGAACTCGAGCTGGGCGCCATCCTCCTGTCCCTGCGCTACAAAACCGAGGCGCCGGCCGAGCTCCTGGGCTTCCACGCCGCGCTCGACGCGCGCATCGCGCAGCTGCGTTCGCCGAACCCGCGCATGCGCCCGGTGGTGATCCCGAGCTACAACGGCGCGCGCCGTCATGCCAACCTGATGCCGCTCCTGGTGCTCCTGCTCAAGCGCCTGGGCGTGCCGGTGCTGGTGCACGGCGTGCTGGAAAGCGAGGGTCGCATCGCGTCTCCGTATGTGTTTCGCGAGCTGGGCATCCTGCCGCAGGCGAACGTGCGCCTCGCCCAGGAGGCGCTGGAGCGCGACGGCGCGACCTTCGTTCCCGTCGGCGCGCTCGCGCCGGGGCTCGCCAACCTGCTCGCCCTGCGCGGCCGCCTCGGGGTGCGCAACAGCGCGCATACGCTGGCCAAGCTGATCGACCCGTTCTCGGCCGAAGGCGGCGGCCTGCGCGTGGTCGGCGTGACCCATCCGGCCTATGCCGACAAGCTGCGCGAATTTTTCGCCGAGAGCACGGGCGCCGCGCTACTGATGCGCGCCACCGAGGGCGAGGCCTTTGCCAACCCGCGGCGGCGCCCGCAGATCGAACTGTTTCGCGACGGCGCCGCGCAGGTGCTGTTCGCGGCCGAGCACGGCAGCGTGAGGCAGCCGCCCGACCTTCCCGAGGACTGCGACGCGCGCACTACGGCGCGCTGGGTGCGCGCCGCACTCGCGGGCGACGCGCCCGTGCCGCAGCCCATCGTCAATCAGCTCGCGGCATGCCTGTACGGCTGCGGTTGCTGCGACTCGATGGCTGCGGCCAAGGCCTTGGCTGCGGTGCACGCGCGCGGCGCGGAAGTGGCCTGAAGCATCCGGCGCGGGCCAGCGCGCAACGCAACGGAGAAACGAACCGCGTGCAGCGCGGGGCAGGATAGGGTCGCAGCGCGCTCGATCTACAACTTGAGCTGCGAAGGCAGCCACAGGCTGATCGCCGGAAAGGCGACCAGGATGCCCAGGCGCACGCAGTCGGCCACCACGAAGGGCGTCACGCCGCGGAAAATGGTCGATGTCGACACGTTCGGCAAGAGGCTCCGGACGACGAACATGTTCATTCCCACCGGCGGGCTGATGAGGCCGATCTCGACCACGACCACGATGATGATGCCGAAATACACCGGGTCGAATCCCAGGTGCGTGACCAGCGGGAAGAACACCGGCACCGTGAGCAGGATCATCGACAGCTCTTCCATCGCGGTGCCGAGCAGGACGTAGATGATGCAGATCGCCGCCATCACCGCCATCGGGTGGATCTGGTATTGCGCAACGAAGTTCTTCAGGTCGTTGGGCATGGTCGTGAAGTTGACGAAATTGGCGAACACCAGTGCGCCCACCAGGATCATGAACAGCATGCCGGTGGTGCGCGCGCTCTCCATGAGGATGTCGTAGATGCCCTTCACGGAGAGCACGCGGCGCGCCAGCGCGAAGCAGAAGGCGCCGAAGGCGCCGATACCGGCACCCTCGGTGGCCGTGAACACCCCGCCGTAAATGCCGCCCATGACGATCACGAACAGCGCCGCGACGGCCCACACCTCCTTGAACGCGACCATGCGCTCGCGCCACGAGAAACGCTCGGCCGGCGGGCCGGCCTTGGGGTCGCGCCAGGTGATGAACTGGACGGCCACGCACAGGAGGATGGTGGCGAGGATGCCCGGCAGGATGCCGGCGGCGAAGAGCTTGCCGATGTTGGTCTCGGTCATGAGACCGTAGATCACCAGGATGGTCGAGGGCGGGATCAGGATGCCGAGCGTGCCGCCGGCGGCGATTGCGCCGGCAGCCAGGCGATCCGAGTAGCCGTGGTCGCGCATCGACGGGTAGGCCACCTTGGTCATCGTGGCCGCCGTGGCAATCGAGGAGCCGCAGATTGCGCCGAATCCTGCGCAGGCCATGATGGTCGCCATCGCCAGCCCGCCGCGCAGGTGCCCGACGAAGGTATAGGCGGCGCGGTAGAGCTCTTTTGACATGCCGGCCTTGGTGACGAAATTGCCCATCAGGATGAACAGCGGCACCACCGAGAGCACGTAGTTGAAGCCGGTCTCGTAGACCACCGTGGTGGCCGAGGCCATCGACGGGCCCAGGCCGCGCATCCACCAGAGGCCGGCGAAGCCCACCAGGCCCATGGCGAGCGCGATCGGCACGCGCATGAACGACAAGAGCAGCATGATGAAGAGCCCGGTCATCGCCTCGGTCATGCGGCGCCCCTGTTTCTCATACGTTGCCCTGCGCTTCGGACTCGGCGCGCGGCACGAAGACCAGCACCAGATGGATCAGCGCGGTCAGCACGATCATGACCCCCATGACCCAGGCCACCGGCGCAAGCGGGATCTTGAGCACGTTGGTGGTGTCGCCGTACTCGGCCACGCGCAGCGCGCGGCGAAAGATCAGGAAGCCGATGCCGGAGAGCACCAGCGCGCACACCAGGTCGGCAAACATGTCGAGCATGCGCTTGACCGCGCGCGACATGAGGAAGTCGAAGGTGTCGATGACGATGTGCGCGCGCCAGCGCGACACCAGCGGCAGCGCGCAGTAGATGAGCGTGGCCAGCAGCATCTCGGTCATCTCGAAGCCGCCGCGCAGGGGCTTGTTGAAGAGGTAGCGCCCCGCCACATCCACGGTCGTGATGAGCATGATGATGAAGAGCACCGCGCCGGCGATCGCGCCGAGCGTGTTCTCCAGCCAGCGCCCCAGCGCCTTCATCCTTGCCCCCTCCCTGCGCTCACCTGCCCGACCTCTCCAAAGAACGAAGGCGCCATTCAAGCACACTCGAGCGCGCGCAGCCCGCGGCGGCGCTCGGCGCGCCGCGCCCAGGCATCGAAGGTCAGGTTCATGATGCGATCGGTGCGCAGGAAATCGCGCGCGCGCCGCGCCTCTTCGGGGTCGACCGGCTTTGACCCGCCGACCTGTTGCGCGTCGATTTGCTGGCGCGCCATGCGCTCCATGAAGACCGCGAGGAAGGTGGCCTCCATCACCGAGCGACCGGCGGTCAGGAGGCCATGGTGAGCGAGCAGGATGGCGTGCTTGCCGCCCAAACCCGCGGCGATGATCTCGCCCTCGCGGTCGGCCGTCGGCAGCCCCGGCCACTGCGGCAGGAAGGCCATGTCGTCGAAGAGCGGCGTGGCGTCCATGTGCGCGACCACGAGCGGCACTTCAGCCGCGGCCAGCGCCGAGGCCGCCGCCGGATGGGTATGCACGATCGCGCGCACGTCCGGACGCGCCCGGTAGACCCACAGGTGAAAGCGCGTCGCCGGGTTGGGTTCGCGCACACCGAAGGCACCCGCGCCGTCGCGAACCGTCAACGCATCGTCGATCAGGAGCCAGGCGCGGTCATTGGCTTCTTCGAAGGCCAAACCCAGCGGCAGCGTCCAGAAAGTGCCGGGCTCGGGCCCGCGCGCGGTCAACTGGCCCGCCAGGCCGGACTCGTGGCCCTCGTCGGCCAGGATCCAGGCGCAGCGGGTCAGCGCCGGGCGCGGGTCGGCGCCTGCCTGCGTCACTCGGCTGACCCGGCCGGAACGGCTTTACTTGCCCTGCGCGACCCGCTCCAGTTCGGCGCGGAACTCGGCCAGGACCTTGTCGCCGTCGATGCCCTTGGCCTTGGCGTTCTTGATCCACTCGGCAAAGAGCGGCTCGGCGCGCTTGCGCGCATCCGCGATGAAGGCAGGACTTGCCTGGACGATGGCGACGTTGGCCGCCTTGAGCGCTTCCATGCCGATCTTGTCGGCGTCATCCCAGACCTTGCCGGCCATGCGCGCGACCGCCTCGCCCGAGATGGTGTTGATCGCGTCCTGGTCCTGCTTGGAGAGCTTGTTCCAGGTGCCTTCGTTCATGAAAAAGCCGAAAGAGGAGGAGTAGAAGCCGCCGGGGAAGAGCGTGGCGTGCTTGATGATCTTGTCCAGGTTGAAGGACTTGACCGACTCCAGCGGGAAGAAGGTTGCATCGGCCACGCCCGAGGACAAGAGTTCGTAGGCTTCCGGCGCGGGCTTGACCAGGGGCGAGGCGCCGAGCGCCTTGGCCGAGGCCTCCGAGATGCCGCCGCCGGAACGCACCTTGACGCCGGCCAGGTCAGCCACGGAAGTGACCGGCTTCTTGACGATGAACATCTGCCCCGGGCCGTGGGTGAACACGCCCAGGAGCTTGACGCCCTTGTACTCGCCGGCCGCATGCAGGTGCCTCCAGTGGATGCGCGAGTAGGCGACCGAATTGATGGTGGAAGTCGAACCCTGGCCCGGCAGTTCGGCCAGGAGCGGCAGCGGGTGGCGCGCCGGGGTGTAGCTGGCGGTCACGTAGGAGACATCGACCAGGCCATCGCGCACGGCGTCGAAGGTGCCGCCGGGCGCCGAGGGATGCTTGGGCAGCATGTTGAGCTTGACGCGGCCGTTGGTGACGCGCTCGACCTCTTTGCCCCAGCCGGCCAGGAAGTCCTTGGTCAGGGGATGCGAAGGCGGCACCCACGACGACATGGTGAGCGTGGTCTGCGCCTGCGCCACCGGCATGGTGAACGCCAGCGCGAGGGCCGCGGCGGCGGCAGTGAATACGGTGGGCTTCATGACAAGTCTCCTGATTGGGATTGGGGGGCGCGGCCCATGCGGCAGGTCGCTTGGCGGCTCGCATTTGCATAGCCGCCCGTCACTCGGGCAGCCGATTATAGGCGGCGGATTTACGCCGCAGAAGACCCTTGGGCTAAGGGTTTACGCGCAGCCGCGATGCATTCGGCCAGAAGCGCATCGTCGCCGATCTGGTTGGCCAGGAGCAGCACCAGCCGGGCGTTGAGCGCGGCGCTCTGCGCCTCGCTCAAGCCCTGGTGGGCCTGGATCAGGCGTTCGTAGAAGGCGTCGTGGTCGCTGAAATTGAGCGCGGTCTTCATGGCTTGCCTTTCAGTGCTTGCGCGTACGCCGCGGCCAGCTTGGCCGGGGTCGCCGCGTCGATGCGCGCCGCTAAGTGCAGGTCGGGGCGGATCAGGCAGCACTGCGGACCGCTAGCGGTGCGCCCCAGGCCCAGCACGCGCGCCAGCGCGCCCTGCGAATCGCGCACCACCGAGAGCCCGGAGGCGCCGCCGCCGGCCTCCACCATGCGCAGATGCGGCGCCCGGCGGTTGGCCAGGCGCACCAGGGCGTCGCGCGCATCGGCAGGCACGCCATGCCACACGGCGACAAAGGCGCTGGCGCCACGAAACAGATCGGTGAGCGTCCCGGCGCGCCCGTCAGGCAGGGTCAGCGGCACGTTCTGCACCGCCTCCCCGGGGTCAACCGCGTGCACCCGATGGCGCTGCACCGCGGAGGTCGGCGGCTTGCCGTACAGGTAAGAGGACGACAGGCGCCCGGTGTTGCACAGGCTGCGCGCGAACGGATACTCGCGCGCCAGGCTCAGTACCGCGTCGCGCAGGATCTTCTCGGCCGGCGATTCGGGCTGCAGGAAGCGCGCGGTGCGGCGCGTGGTCATGAGGTTGAACTGTGCCGCCGCGTGGCGCTCGGTCTGGTAAGTATCGAGCAGCGCCTCCGGCGCCTGGCCGGCGAAGTAGAGAGCCAGCTTCCAGCCCAGGTTTTCCGCGTCCTGCATGCCGGTGTTGCCGCCGCGCGCGCCGAAGGGCGAGACGGCATGCGCGCTGTCGCCCAGGAAGAAGGTGCGGCCGACGCGAAAGTGGTCCAGCAACTGGGCGCGGTACGAGTAGGGCCCCACCCAGACCAGCTCGAACTCGACGTCCTCACCCAGTTGCCGGCGCACGCGCTCGGCGGCGACCTCGGGGCGGCTCACGTACTCGATGTCGGTTTCCGGGCCCATCTGGAAATCCATGCGCCACACGTCGTCGGCCATCAGGTGCTGCCAGACCGCGCGATTGTCGTTGAACGGCGCCTCGACCCAGGTCCAGCGCTCGATCGGCAGCTTTTCCTTGAAGCGCACGTCCGAGATGCACCAGCGGTCGATGCCGCGCGCCTGGTGGGTGTCCTGCTTCAAGGTCTCGCGCACGAAGCTGTTGACGCCGGTGCAGTCGCACACCCAGTCGGCCTCGATGGCGTAGTTGCCCGCCGGGGTCTCGATGTCGATGCGCGCGCCGTCCGCAAGCGGCGTGTACCCCACCACCTTGCTTTTCCAGCGCAGGTCGGTCAAACCCAATTCAACGATGCGGTCGACCATGAACCACTCGAGGTAGAACTGCTGCAGGTTGACGAATGGCGGCTGGCGCGATTCGCTCTTGACCGAGGCATCGAATTCGTAGACGACCTCATCGCCGGCCAGGGTCTTGCCGACCGACCAGACCACGCCCTTTTTCTCGATCGCCGGCCACACGCCCATGCGGTCCATGAGCTCGAGGGTCTTTTGTGCGTAGACGATGCCGCGCGAGGAGGCGCCGCGCACGCCCACGGTGTTGTCCTCGTCGATGAGCACCGACTCGACGCCGCGCTCGGCCAGGTCGCAGGCCAGCGCCAGGCCCGCGAGGCCGGCGCCGAGGATGACCAGGCGGTGACGCTTGACGCCGGGGGCGCCCAGTTCGGGGGGGGCGACGAACGCGTATTCGGGCAGCGTGTAACCGCCCATCTGCACTGGCGTTGCCATCAGACGAGCATGTCGTAGGAGCTGATGCCGGCCTTCAAGACCATGGCGTCGAAGACCTTTTGCTGCAAGCCGCCCTTGGGGTCGACGCTGCGATGCTTGCGATGCAGCGAGTCGGTGATGGCCTGCGGCGTCACCGCGCGGTTGGGCCCGGGGATGGAGGCCGCCGCCAGCTGGATCTCGCAGGCGCGGTTCAAGGTGAACATGAGGAAGAACGCGTTGGGCAGGTTGTCTTCCCACACCAGGAGACCGTGATTGCGCAGGATCAGGCAATGCTTGTCGGCAAGGCTCTTGACCAGGTGGTCCTGCTCGTCGGTGCGCGTGGTGACGCCTTCGTAGTCGTGGTACGCGACGTCGCCCGCGATCTGCGCGCTGTAGAAATTGTCGGTGCCCAGCCCCGCCTCCTTGCAGGCCACCGCCATGCCGGCGGTGGTGTGCACGTGCATGATGCAGTGCGCATCGTGCACCTTGGAGTGGATGGCGCTGTGGATGACAAAACCGGCGCGATTGACGGAGTATGCGGTGTCGTGCACCGGCTCGCCATCCAGCCCCACCTTGATCAGGTTGGATGCGGTCACCTCCGAATAATGCAGGCCGAACGGGTTGATGAGATACCGCCGCTCGCCCGACCCGTCGTCCGGCGCCCGCACCGTGATGTGGTTGAAGATGAGCTCGGTCCAGCCAAGATACGCAAACAGCCGGTAGCAGGCCGCCAGCTCCAGGCGCGCCTTCCATTCAGCCTCGTTGATGCCCTGCGGGCGGGCCGTGATGGCGGAAGCGAACTTGTCCATGGGATGCTCCTTGAAAATGAATCAGTCGTGTCGTCGCGGGTTCGGTACTCAAGAACGGCCGGGCGAGAGATTGGCGCCCAGCTCGGAAGTCAGCGCGTACAGCGTGGCCGTCAGCGGCGTGTCCAGTCCCACCTTGGCGGCCAGTTCGAGAACAGCGCCCATGAGCGGCTCGACCTCCATGGCGCGGCCCGCCTCCAGGTCTTGCAGCATCGACGCCCGGACCGGCCCGATCGAGCGCGCGATCTCCAGACGCCGGTCGATGCTGACCAGGCGACGGATATCGTAGGCGTCGGCCACCCGCGTCAGCTCTTCCATGACCGCGCGGATGAAGGTGACGAGCCCGGCATTGGCATTGATGCGGTCCATGCGCGCACGCGTGAGCGCGGCCACCGGGTTGAAGGAAGTGTTGCCGATCAGCTTCATCCAGACCTCGTCGCGGATGCGCTCGGAGACCTTGGGCTCCAGGCCCGCACGCGTCATCGCGTCGGCCAGCGCGTTGATGCGCCGCGACAAGCTGCCGTCCGGCTCGCCCAGGATGAAGGTGCCCTGCCCGTTCCAAGCGATGCGCCCCGGCGCGGAGACCTCCGCGGCGGCATGCACCACGCAACCCACCACGCGATGCGGATCGAGCTGGGAGAACATGACGCCCTCCCGGTCCAGCGCGCGCACCGGCTGGCCGTCGAATCGCCCGCCCTCGCGAAAAAAGTACCACCACGGAATGCCGTTGATCGCCGGCACCACGACGGATTCCGGCTCGATCAGCGGCGCGAGCCGCGGCAGCATAGCCGGAATCTGGTGCGCCTTGAGGGCGAGAAAGACGACCTCCTGCTGCCCGACCTCGCGCGCGAGCGCCTGCGGGTCGTCGGAGGCTGCCACGCGCACGTTGACCTCTTCGCCTTTGGAGGCGAGCGTGAGACCCCGCTCGCGGATCGCCGCCAGATGATCGCCGCGCGCCACGACGGAAGTCGAAAAGCCCGCGTGCGCAAAGCGCGCCGCGAGCAGCCCGCCGATGGCCCCGGCGCCGACGATGCAGACTTTCATCGGTCGGCCCCGCGGTGCCAGGAGCGCTCGCGCCTCACGCGCCGGCCCGTTCCGGCTGGCCTGACTGGCCTGCCTGGCCTTGTGCCGCACGCGCCGCGCGCCGCGCCGCCTTTTCCTTGACCCACGCGGCCATCTCGGCGTGCGCCGAGGCCTCCTTTTGCGCCATGTACTCCGGCGGGTCGAGGCGCCGCGTCAACTCCAGGCGAATGCCGTTGGGGTCGAAAAAGTAGATCGAGTGCACGAAGTGATGGTCGGTGACGCCCAGCACCTGCACACCGGCCGCCTCCAGGCGCGCCTTGGCAGCCAGAAGCTCGGCCTCCGACCCCACCTCGAAGGCGATGTGATTGACCCAGGCCGGCGTATTGGGCGAAGGCTCGGACACGGTGTCGTCACCCAGGTCGAAAAAAGCAATGTGCGAGCCGTCGGTGAAGCGGAAAAAGAGGTGCACGTAGGGGCAGTTCTCGCCCGTGGAAGGCACGTTGTCGGCGCGGATGATGTGCACCAACGGCAAGCCCAGCAGGTCCTCGTAGAAGGCGCGCGTTTCCTCGGCGTCGCGGCAGCGCCAGGCGAAGTGGTGCAGGCCTTTGACGGGGACGGGGGCGGGGGTCGCAGCGGAAAGTTGGAAAGCCTTGGGAGCCTCAAGGACGGCGGACATTGGATGTGCCTCCGGAAGAGCATGGCCTATAACCAGGCGGAAAACAAATTATCGCCTATGGCCTGAGGAGGCGTCGCGAGCATCGACCTCGCGACTCAAGCATACCGACCGCACCAGGTCTTGGCCCTGCTATTCAAGTAGACGAGTCCGGCCGCCCTTTCCAAGCCATGTCCACGCTACAGGCCTTGCGCGGGACCTGCGCTCGGGGACAAAAACAGTGTCGCCCCCGAGCGCATGCCGGAATCAGCCGGCCGCCGGCTTTTCCATCACTGCGAACGCGATGTTGAATTCCGGGTCAAAAAAGCCCTCGATCGGCCCGCGCGCAGCCTCCGGAATCGCGTCGAACAAGGCCGTGAGCTGATCCAGGTCGCGGTACAAGAGCCACCAGTCCATGCAGGCTTCCATGTAGCCCGAGTTGGTGATGTTCGGCACGAAATTAGCGATCAGAACGCGGCCGCCCGGGTTGAGTGCCTCGACCATGACCTGCAGCAGGCGCGCGCCGACCTTGTCGTCGAGATAGTCGTAGAGGCCAGCGGCGTAGATCAGGTCGCAGCTGGGCAGTTTCAGGCGTTCGGTAACGATGTTGCGCACCGAGCCGTGGCGCGTTTCCACGCCGAGATCGGCATAGTCCGTGTCGATGACCGCGAGCGATTCGTCGTCCTGGTCGATGGCGACAAAGCGGCCGACCTGGCGCGCCTGCATCGCCTTTGACAGCTCCGCCTCGCGCAGGTGCCCGCAGGCAATCGATACCACGCTGGCATTGCCCGCGCCGCGCCGCGCCACCGTCTCGTCGACCAGGCGCGCCAGCACCTCGCGCCGGTAACGCACCGCCGCCGGCGCTGGCGCGTTGACCGTATACGCGTATACCTGCCCGTCGGTCGTGGCCGGGTGCGGCGCCAGCCGCCCCACGCCGGTACCGTAGATGTGGTCCAGCATCACCGCGTCGCCCGCATAGCCGCGCGGCTTTTCAAAAGATCGGCGTGTCATCTGGCAGCGGTGCACAAAGGCCAGCAGTTCGGGCTGGCGCGCCGCCTTGGTGGCGTAATCGCGCCATGCGCGGCGCGACATGGAGCAGCGGCGCGCGAACAGGCCGCGCACGATGCGGTCTACCGCTTCGCCGTTGCGGCCGGAGCGGATCAGGTCTAGGGCTTCTTTCATGACGTGTCATCCTCATTCAAGTTCTTGAATCGACCACACGTGCGGAGCGCGTTATGGTCTGGGTGAAGTCTGCGCGGTTGCGAACCTCCCTGCATCCGCAGTTCTGATGATTGAACTCATCGCGGGTCAAGCAGACTTAGCGGCGCGCCTGCGGCAATGTCCCTTGCGACGCGATGCTTGCCAAAAGACAGCGATGGCCGCCTCAATGTATGAATGCGGCATACATCTGCATCGCGCTCTCGTTCCAGATGTCGTTGTGGTCGCCGATGAGCGCTTTCGGGCACCGAACAATCCAGTAGGCGCTTTCGTGCTCGTCGGGATTCCAGGCGATTGGGCGAGTGCCTTTGTATCGTCCCCAGTCTTTCAGTGCCGGTTTGTCCGGCGGCATGCCAACGCGCCAATAGCTCCTGCGAACTCCACTCTTTGCGCGCGACACTGTTTCGAAAACAAGCGGCGCGCCGCGAGAAACTCTCAAAGCCAAGCTCGCATTGAACGCTGGTAATTCCTCCGCCTCAGTCGCTTCGATGTCGGCACCTGCCGCTTCAATGAAGCGGTTCACAAGCAACGGGTTGTGGCCCGGTGTGTAACCGTAGTACTCATACTGGGGAATCATCGGTTGCTCGGTTCCCCACTGAACATCGAGAATGTAGTCGTCCGCTCGGTACTTGCGCCGCAACGCGGGGTTGACCCACGCAAGCGAATTTGCAACACGGTGCGCGACGCGGGTTGCCCAGTCCGCTTCCGAAGTGATCGAGACAAACACCGGCTGGCCAGTGCCGGGAACCTCCGTAGACGGCGGATTGGATCCCTGCATAGCGCGGTAGTGCGCCGCCATCAAACTCTGAAACTGGCGCGCGTAAATCGACGGCGCAGCGGAGTTGACGCTCAGCAGAAGATCGAAGGGCAACGGATTAGCGCCATGTGGCGCGTGGTTTGACGACGGCCACGCACCAATTAGTTCCCCCACAACGGCATTCTGCACCGTGCGCTCAAGCATGAGCCCGCCAAACGAATGGCCGATGAGCAAGACGCGGTTGTGCGCAAACCGTTTCGCAATATGGGCGCAGGTGAATACGGTGCGTGAGAAAGACGTGCCAGCGACCTTACGCTCGGGTACCGCCTTGCGATCCCAATAACCGAGTGTCTCGAGAAAAGCCGCGAGCGACCGGAAAGGCGCGCGCCGCTCCGGGTCCACAATGGCCTGGCCGAAATGGTCGGTGGTTTCGACAAGATGAGGGTCTGAATCGGCAAGGGTATTGCCGAAATTCGCAGCGCGCCAACCGAGATAAATGCCGTGCACCCGGCTGCCCGCTTCGCTCAGGGCTTTCGCTGCTGCCAGCTGGCTCAAAAAGCGATTGAACGAAACCACGTCCCGCGACTGGCTGTTGTTGCGCCAACCGTGAACATATATGACGAGCACCAGCGGCTTGCTCCGTGTTGAGGCTTTGGCAAGGCCGAGTACTTTCTGATACGCGTGCTTATGCTGATGAAAATCGAGATAGTCGCCGCGCTCGTCGAACTCAACAAAAGAACAGGAATAGCAATCGCCGAAGAACTCAGGGCGCTTTTGGCTTTCGATGTACCAACGCTGATGGTTCGGCATACCCGCGGGCGGGTCCGGTTCGTTCCCGACACGAACTGGCGCCCGCACGGGGCGCAAGGCGACACCGCGGGGAAACCAGCCGACGAGCCAGCGAAGCAACAACATGGCAACGGCAAGCCCGATCAACGCCAGAGCCAGGTCAGCCGGGTGCTCGCTGATCCACGATACCGGCCGACGCAGGCAGTCTTTGACCCATTCGACAATCGCCGTCGCAATCATGTCTACCTCCTCGGGAAGTTCAAGGTAATCGGTCGCCTGCTGGAGAAGGCCAATCTACTCCGTCGGGTATGTGCGGAAAAATCGGGCCGCCGCCCCGATCACGGAGTCATCGGTTGGAATCAGAACCCCCCTGAGAATATCCCCCGCACAGGCAGTGGCGCGATCACGCGCCCTGGGACTGCCGATCCAGCACCCGCGGGCACAACGCAGGAAGGCGGCCGAGCCGACTGGTCAGGCGTCGCAAGTTGGCTTGCGCGGTCTTGGCGAGTATGTTGCGCACATGCGTACGCGCCGTATTGACCGCACAATCGAGACGCGTTGCCACCTCCTCGACGCTTGCGCCGTCGGCCAGCCCGGTCAACACCTGCTGCTCCTTGCTGGTCAGTCCATGCGCCTGCGCAAAAAAGACAAAACCGAGGGATCGCGACGCCGCACCGCGATCGAGGATCAGCAAGGCTCGCGGATTTTCGTTGTCCCGCTCGCCCTGGATCGGCAGGCTGGCGACCATCTTGCCTTCGGCCAGAACCGTGCAACCGTGCCGACCGCGGCATGCGGCGTCGATTGCACGCTGCAGCGCGGCGGTCGCGGAGGAGTCAGTCGCCTCCACTCGATCCCGCTCCAAGTGCAGGACGTTACCGCAGCGCAACTCCTGCGCCCCCAGCCGATTCGCATAACTCAAGTGGCGCTGCTTTCCCACTACCAAAATACCAAAGCAAAGTTCATCGAGAATCGACAGCAACATTTCGGCGCTCGTGCACGCCATCTCCCTGAACGATCCCGACTGGTCCAGCACATCGCCCACCCTGTCGGTCGCCTTAACGGCCGTCTGCTCAGGCGCGCGCGCGGGCAGCTGCGCGTTGCCGCCACCTGACTGAGACCACTCGAACAATTCTCTCGACATGACGCCCCCAAAAGAAAGTCTGCGATGGGGATGCTAGCGATCTGCCTGGAGAATGACGATGCATTGGGCCACGCAACACGTGTGGAAAATTCACGTTTCGCGGCACGGAAAACGGTGCTATAAGCCGGATTCGCCACACCGCCGTGGGTGACGACGATGGTTCGCGGGGGACGCGAGCGCGAAAACAAGGGGAGGCCGTGTTGTCATGCATAAAGAGCTCATCCAAAAATCGAAGGCGCTCGGCGGCGTTTCCGACCTCACGCTCTTCGCGCCGATCAAGCCCGGCCTGGTGCCTTCGCTCGAAACGGTCACCTACAAGACCCGCATCAAGCGCCTGTTGAAGGCTCTCAACGCTGGCCGGTCCGCCTCGCATGAATACGCCCTCCTGCGCCCGTTCTCCGATGCTGTCGAACGGGTGGGCAAGATCCACTCCGTCCGCGTCGTCGTGGTCGAACCGCAGGACCTGGTGCTCCTGGCGGTCACCTTCGACGGTTCCTGGCAGTCCTACGTGCGCACATTATGGGAAAAAGTTGGCCCACTCCTGGATGTGATCTTCTGCAACACCGTCGACTACGTGACCGCGGTCGACAACTCCTACGACGCTTGGGCGGCGTGGATCGATCGCGTGCAGTCCGAGACCAATTTCTTCTACGGCATGCCGCGCCTGACGGTGGACGACATCGAGTACCTGCGCCGCAGCGAGGAAATCAGCCGCGCTGACGAAAAAACGCTGGAAGCAAACAACCTGGACTACAGGAACCGCGGCCAACTGGTCACGGGAATGCAAACCCCGACTGCGGAGCAGCGCGCCACGGACATGCGGGACCGCGCCGGGCGCGCCCTGGAAGCCCTCCGCCTGGGCTTGCAGGCACTCGCGGTGCTGTACCGCTTGACCGACCTCTACCTGCCCGATAGCGAGGATGGCAAGTATCTGCACAGAGCCGTGCGCGATCTGCTCAAGGAATTCCTGAAACTGATCTCCGACCGGCGCATGAACGATGAACTTGAAGAGCGAATGGAAGTCCGCTTTGCGCGTCAGCTCGAATGGTTGAAGGACGACCGCCGGAGCTTCAATGGTGACGTTGTACCGCCGCGACGCCTTGTGCGTCCACTGCCGAGAATCAATCCCCTCCTTGAGGCCGATGGTAAGCCGGGTCGCATCGCCCGCGACGTGCAGGGCGGCATCATCGACGGATACAAAGGTATTACCAGAGGATCTCTACTACTCATCAGCCTGGCTGACGCGGCTGGCGGCGCCGCCCTGCTTGATTACCTAATCCTGAATGTCACCACGGTAGAAAAGCAGGGCAGGATCGAGAACCCGAACAAGAGAGAAGCGGAGGACGAACTCCGCATCAATATCGCCGTTACGTTCGATGGCATGCGCCTCCTGGGGCTGAGTGAAGCGCAGTTGGGCATGTTGCCGATCGAGTTTCAGGAAGGAATGGAAGCGCGAGCGAGCCTGCTGGGCGACACGCATCACAATCATCCTCGGCGCTGGCACTTGCCGCTTGCCTTCATGCCCGCGGATGCTAAGGACCAGCGCGTGGAGTTGTCGTCCGTACACCTATTGGTGCAGATCCGTGGTGGTGTCTACTTTGACCAACAGCGAAACGATTTTTGCCTGCGAATCGGCGACATTCCTGGAGTCAGGATCGTCGCGGAACAGACCATGCGGCGCATCGTCAAGGGCAACAAGGTCCGCGAGCACTTCGGATTTGCCGATGGTCTGAGTCAGCCGACCATCGTCCCGTATGCCCACGGCAAACAGCCGAAGCAGTTCCAGAATCAGGTGCACCTGGGTGAGTTCCTGTACGGACACCAGAATGCCGCCGAACCTGCGCCGGAACCTGTGGACGCGCAGAGTCGGGAACGGTTGCGCTGGATGAAGAACGGCTCGTTCCTCGTGATTCGCAAGCTGCGCCAGAACGTGGCAGGGCTTCGGAAGATCGCTTCAGATGCGGCTGACAATACGGGTCGAACGACCGTCACTGCAGAACTCATCGAAGAGAAGATGATGGGACGCAAGAAGGGTGGTCAGTCGCTTGCAGTCAGATATCGCGGCAACGACTTCGACTATGACCACGACCCGCATGGGCTGAGATGTCCGCTCCACGCCCACATCCGCCGCGCCAACCCCCGCCCGGATGCTTACAGCGTCGATTTCGACCCGCAGGTCGCGCGCTTCCCGCACCTCGTGCGGCGCGGCATGTCATACGGACCAGACTACGACCCTGCCAGGAACGGCACGGAAGATGAGGAGCGCGGACTGGTCTTCATGGCCTACAACGCCAGCATCGCCGAGCAGTTCGAAGTGGTTCAGCGCTGGGTATCCGGCGGCAACAGCACAGGCGGTTATTCCGGACAATCGGATCCCTTCCTTGGCGTCGCGGGACCTGAGGGGAAACGGACGTTTCGCTTCGAGCACGGAAACAGGGTCGTCCGTGTGGAA
Source organism: Burkholderiales bacterium (assembly GCA_016790635.1). Classification (GTDB taxonomy): domain Bacteria; phylum Pseudomonadota; class Gammaproteobacteria; order Burkholderiales; family JAEUOS01; genus JAEUOS01. The sequence continues at coordinate 53,362 of JAEUOR010000008.1, read as the reverse complement.
CTGGACGGGCCCGCGGAACCGCTCGACGACGACTGGCAACCTCTCGTTCGCCTCGAGTGGGGCCTCTACGCCCTCACTCCTTCGATCTCTGCGTTGCGCGAGCTGCTGGCGGTTGCGCAAAGGCAAACCCAGTCCCGGGCGGTAGCCTGGTCAGTCAAGGAGGGGGCGGCTCGAATCGCCGAATTGAACCGCATAGAAGCGGAGTCGGGCGCCGATCACGCATTGCTTGCCTGGAAAAGCGTCCTCGAAGACCCACAAGCGCAAGACGACTTCGTCAGCGCCTCGGTATGGGCGGCAATACGTGAATCGCATGGCGGAGCGCTGCGTACCCCCTACGGCGTGCTGGTCGCGGACCGACGCCTGATCATGCAAGTTCTTACGACCCCCGGAGAACGATACTCGGTATGCGGTTATCGCGAGCGCATGAAAGGTTCGATCGGCGAGATTTACCTCGGCATGGATGGGCAGTCACAGGACAGCGAGTACGAACGCATCGCCAGCGAGGTCAACGGGGAGGTGAGCAAGTTCACCACGCTGGAGGCCTTCGATCTTGCGCGCCGCGAGACCAAACGCTGGATCGACTCCTTTGTCGCCGGCGAAGAAGATCTGGCGAGGAAACTCAAAAGGAAGAAATGGGAGCTTCACCTCGAAGCACGCGAGATTTCTGACAGAGTCCTCGCAGAAGTATGCCGCCATTGGTTCGGATTGTCTGAAGACAAGGAAATCTTCAAGGAAGGTAGCCAAACCTGGGCCTGGGAAGAAGGCAAGCCGCCACGCTATCCGGGACACTTCACGGCACCATCGCGCTATTTTTTCCAACCCTGGCCATCACGCGATGTCGAACGCCTGGGCCGTCGCTATGGACAATCCCTGACCACGGCGTTCGAGGCCTTCCTGCGCCCTTACTTCCCTCCCGGATGCAGTTCGGCGTCATACCCGTTGACACCGGACAACGCGCCCGCGCCGCTCGCGCGAGCCATCATCGACGCTGCGCGCAAGAACAGCTGGCCGCTGGAGACGGTCGCACGCGTTTTTGTCGGTGTCATCATGGGGTTCGTCCCGACCATCGACGGCAACTTTCGGTTAATTCTCAACGAATGGCTCAAGGATGGGACGTTCTGGAAAATGCGCAACCTTGCCGCCGAACTTTCGACCGAGTCGCCTGCAGAAAAGCAGCTTAAGTTTATGGATAAATGTGTTCTGCCCACGTTGAAGCGCACCATGCAATTGCGACCATCTCCGGAATTGATCTGGCGCACTGCAACCACGTTCGACCGGATAGGCGACGTTTCGGTTCGCCCGGGCGACATGATCGTGCTGTCACTGGTGTCCGCGACTCAGCAATGCTTGGAACACGATGATGGCGGCAAACCCGATGTCTATCCCGTGTTCGGCGGTGATCGCAAAGCCAACCCGCACCCGACGCATGCCTGCCCCGGCTACGCAGCCGCAATGGGACTGCTGCAAGGCATGATGTTCGCCTTTCTCCGCGCACCGGGGAACATGCGGCCCAATCCGGCACCCGGCGCATTCAGTTTCGATGGTGCCGTATGAGCCTCAATGACCTCAATTCCGAGTTTGACAAAGCGTACAAAGCCGGTGAAGATTGGGCCGCAGAGGCGATAAAACAATATCAGCAGGTACTCGCGGGCGCGAAAGATCCGCTCAGCGTCTTCAGAAAGTACCTGATCCCGCCGACCAAGAATCTCAGCGAATACCCGGTCATCCTCGCCATTGGTGACTCCTGGTTTGCGTTCTGGTCGACCCAGGATGCGCTGGATATCCTGAACACACGCCATCACGTTTGGAGCGCCGCCGAACGCGGCAAGACCTTGGGGCAAGTCATCGGCTGGCCCGCTCTACCACCGCCGCCCGTGCCGCCTTTTCAACTTGAGTCCCTCCTGCATGCAATGTGCGAAATCGCGAAAGCTGACGATGACCCCGCAACGAAAGTCCGCGTCAAGGCGATACTGATTTCCGCCGGCGGTAACGACATCCTCGACAATGGCGACGACGGCGCGGGTTTGTTGTCTCTTGTGCCGTCACAGGTTTCGTTTTCTCTGGTGGAAAACAAAGCGAGCGATTTGATCGACAAGAAGTTGGGCCAGGGTTACGCGTACGCGGCCGGCGCGGTCCTGGAGGCATCGAAGGTCTTGTTTAAAGGCCGAGCGATACCGGTAATCATGCACGGCTACGCGGATCCGATACCTGACGGCAGAGGAGCGGGAGACAAAGGTCCTTGGATAAAACCGCACCTTGAGGCAAGCTTTTCAACCCTCAATGATCGATTTAAGTTTATGCAGTTGGTAATCGGCCGCCTGCATGCACTACAAACGCATTTGGCAAAAAGATACAAAGGCATGTTTTCTGTCGACCTTCGGCCAGCGCTGACTAGCAAGATCGATCCGCCCCAGTACAAGATGCTTTGGCAAGACGAGTTGCACCCGACCGCCGCTGGATATCAGCGCGTCGCACAGCGCTATGGATGGGAACTAAAGAAAGTGCCTTTTCAGTAGCTCCCGCGCTCGAGCCGCGTACCACGTCATCTCCATGCGGTCGTACTCCGCGAGCGCGCTTTCCATACCGGCACGCGCCGCCGGCATATCGCCGCCGCCAGCGTACACCTCGGCACGGCACAGCAGGTTGTGCGCTGCCTCATGCGCGGAGCTGCGGCGCCGTGCCGCACTCTCGGCGCGCCGCAGGTAGCGCTCCGCCACCTGCCCCTGGCCGCGCGCGGCGGCATCACGGGCCAGCGCGCGGCAACCCATCGGTTCGCCGACGTGCTCGCGCTGGCGTGCGCGCATGAGCAGTCGCGCGCCGTGGCGGCGGGCCGTGGGGAGATCTCCCCTTGCAACAGCCCCTTCGACCATCCAGCCGTACAGCAGGGAACTCAGAAACGCGCCGCGGCGGTCTTCTATCCATTCGATCGATTGGGCGATTGCATCCAGTCCGGCGACATCTCCTTTCGACATCCACAGACAATAGCCGCGCTGCGCATTGCTCATGGCCAGCAGGTGCCGGCTGCGCACATGCTCCGCGACCCCGATCGAGCGGTCAAGGACGGTGATCGCATCCTGCCAACGACCCTGCCACATGTAGACTGCGGCGATCCAGTTGTTGACCGAACTCACCACCTGGTGACGCGAATCCCCCAGCAGTTGCAGTGCCTCCGCGAAGCAGGCTTCGGCGGCGACGAATTCGCCGCGGTCGCCCAGTACGCTCCCCTTGCAGGCAAGCGTGTAGGCCGAACCGACCGCCACGCTGCTGCCGGGTCGCGCGCTGCTGCGCTTGGCGGAAAGCGAGTCCTCAAAAAGTGGCAGGGCCCGGTCGTACTCGGCTGCCGCCGCCAAGGCTTGGCCCAGGGTAGCCGTGACCTGCGCGGCAAGTCGCTGGTCCCGGCACGCGCCCGCGAAAGTCAGCGCTTGCTCGCAATGACGCACCGCCCGCCCCGCCAACCCCTTCGCGTAACAGACGTAGCCCAGCCAGTAGGCGGAGCGTGCGCGGTCCTGCAGACTCCCGCTCCGCTCGGCCAGGACAGCGCCGCGCTCGAAGGTTGCGATGCCGTCGGACAGCGCCAAGGGATCGAAGACGCATGCCATGCCAAGCTTTTGCGCGATGCCACACCACTGCAAGTCGGTTGCGCTGTTGAAGGGCTCGGTCCGGTCCAGCGCATGCAAGGCGGCCATGTATTGGGTGCGGGCACGATCGAGCGCAAAGGCGGCCATCGCCCTGTCGCCCGCCTTCTCGGAATGCAGCGCGGCGTCGCGCCAGCGCTCGGCGCCGGCGCAATGGTAAGCGAGGAGTTCGCTGGCGCTTTCGCGCCCGCTATCGGCCTCCTCCACGATCAGGGCCTGCGCCGCCAAACCATGCAGCTCGTGGCGCCGCTCGCGGCCGATGGTTTCGTGGATCACGTCCCTCGCGATCACATGCTTGAAGCGCAATGTTCCGGGTTGCTCGCCGGCGAACAACAGATCCTGGTGAGCCAAAGCCTTGAGTCGCGGGTCGTCCCTCGACATGCCTGCAATGCGTTCGAACAACCCCGCCGAAAACACGTTGCCGAGCACCGCCGCCACTTCAACCAAAGCCAGCAGCTCGGAGTCCAGGTTGGCAACCCGAGTCTCAATCAGCGAACGCAACCAGACACCACCGCCGACGGAGCCCTCCGGCGGCCGCCCAGATCGATTGTCCGCGACTGAATGGCAAATTTCCTCGATGAAAAGCGGATTGCCTTCGGCTAAGCCGAGAATCTCCTCAACCAGAAACGGATCGGCTCCAGGAAGGTGATGGCGGATGATGCGTGCCGAGTCGGTCTCACCCAAGGGTTGCAGCTTGATCGGCACGACGTCTCCGTCGCCGAACGGAACCGCCAGTTGGCCACGCGTGGCCAGCAGAAACAGTAACGGACGGGACAATTCGCAAATCGCTTCGTAGGCCGTGGCGGTTGCCTCATCGGCCCACTGCCAGTCATCGATGACGAGGAGTATCGGCCGCTCGCGGCCAAGGACATCGAAGAAGTCGCGCAGGATCGTGGTTGGGACGCCCCCAGTCTCGCTGACCTGCCCACGCGGGTCGACCAGAGAGCGCGCCGCCTGCAGCGCCGCTTCCGCCCCGGAGTCATGGGACACCGTCTCGAGTGGGTTTGGATCATCCCCGCCGATCCCGAAGTGCCCGCGCAAAATTTGCTTGAACGGCTGCAAGGCCTCTGCGCCGAGGTAGTTCTCGCAGAATCCACGCATGACCCGGAAGCCGGAAACCGACTCCGGGCGCAACACTTCCTCGATCAAACGGCTCTTGCCCAGGCCCGCCTCGCCGGAGATCATCACGGTGCGAGCTCGGTTCGTGGAGGTATCGCGCAAGGCATCCCGCAGGATCGACAACGTCGACTCGCGCCCGATTAAGGGTGCCGTACCGCGCGCCATCTGCGCCTCGAATCGACGCCGAATGCCGGCACGCCCGATCACGTTGGATACGATCACGGGGTCGACCAGCCCGCTGATCGGGATCCCCGTTTGTCGATTCACTTCAAAAAAATGCGCATCCGGCCCGAGTGTCGCGGCGCTGACGAAGATCTCGTTTACGCCGGCGGCGGAAGCGATTGCCGCGGCGGCGTTGGGTACCGCCCCGAGAATGTCGAAACGCCCGCGCTCCATGTCGCCGCTGCCGACCAGGGTCAACCCGGTGTGGACACCGCTATGCAGCCTCAGTCCGGCGCCGGTCTGCACGGGATTCACGAAAGGCAGGCTGGCGACGGCCTCGTGCAATTCCAGCGCCGCTTCGACGGCGCGTCGCCCATCGTCCTCGCGGGACTCGGGAAAGCCGAAAATGGCCAGGACCCCGTCGCCCTGGATGCGCGCAATTTGACCGCCATGGCGTTCGATCACTTCGCGGCAGCAGGTGCGGACCGCGTGGAGCATTTCGAAATAGGCCTCAGCCTCCATATGGTTGCCAATCTGGGTCGAATCGCACAAGTCCGCGAACAGCACAGTCAGGTAACGTCGTCGCGCGGCGCTAGCTGTTAGCGCTTCCATTGGCGATGGACGAACCGGCGGCGGTTGGTCTGAAGGGGAAGTCACCCGCGCTCCGGCAACGATATGAGGAGGCTTATTCCGCGCGCGTTCCGCATCAGATACCTTCCCGCTTCGAGATCCTTCAGCCATCGACTCACCATTTTCCGGCCGCGGCCGATGCGCGCAGCGATGTCGGGCTGGGTCAGTCTTTCGCCAGCCAGCCTGTCGCCATCGCTTGGTGTTGTCGCCGAGCGTTCGAGAGCTCCCTTGAGTCGCCGATAGACACCGTCGAGCGCCAACCCGCGCGCGGCTTCGGTCGCCTCACGCGCCCGGCGAATCACTGTGGTGAGCAGGTGCAAGCCGAATTCCGGACTTTCGGCAAGTACCAGCTTGACCGCTGCAACTTTCAGGACCGCGCAAGCGGTTGCTTCAATCGTGATCACCAAAGCTGAGCTGGGCGCCCCGCCGAGCGACATTTCGCCAAAGTATTCGCAGGACCATATCACGGCATAGGTAACTTCATGTCCATCGGCATCGGCTGGGAATATCCTGACGCGCCCAGCCGAGATCAGGTGCAGCAGGTCCCCGTGGTCACCTTTCTGGACCAGCACCGTTCCCTTGCGGTACCTGCGCGCGACAGCGCGCGCAGCCAGGATTCTCGCAACCGACCCACTGAGCAATGCGCACCTCTTCCCGCCCGGGTCAAACCCGCTGCCACTCTGGTTTGGTGTCGTCGGCAGACCCCATGTCCCGCCGCTCCTTCTTGCCAAGCCGTACTAGGACAAGTGTGCCCGGGATTGGTAAGCCCCGCAAGCTGGGCGGCTTCACCCATGAGCATGCCCCGGAATTCCCTTCCCTGACCCATCGTGTCGGGCATAGCCCACCGCAGCGCCATGTCCTGCCTGTGTGGTCGGTGAACCTACGCGGCGCTCATGGCTGTCCCTGGAGTATCGATCTTGCGGGTTCGCATTGCGTCCCGGCGCGACCAGAAAATCGCTTACCCGGCCCTGCAGACGGTGACACCGCGGCGCTTCAGCTCCGCCATCGCCCTGCTCACCATCTCACGACCACACCCGATGCGCGCCGCGATGTCCTGCTGCGTCATGCGCCCCGGCAGGGCGCGCGAGCCATCCGGGCTGACTGTCGCTTCGCGTTCAAGAAAATCCCGCAGGCGGGAGGTGACGTCCTGCAAGGCCAGGGCACGCGCGATACGCGTCGCTTCGCGCGCTCGGCGGATCACGGTCAGGAGGAGTTCCTGGGCGAAATGCGGATTTTCCGTCATATATTGAACGACCTGTGCCTTGCTGAGCACCGCGCACTCGGTGCGCTCCAGCGTGATCACTGAAGCGGAGCGCGGGCCGCCGTCGAGCGACATCTCGCCGAAATAATCCCCCGCTCCCAGTGTCGCGAAAATGATGTCGCGTGCTTCCTCGTCCATCGAATAGACGTTGACGCTGCCGGAGAGGATGATGTAGACACCGTCGCTGATTTCACCTTCGTTGATGAGGATGGCGCCCTTGCGGTAGGTCTGGCGACGGCCGCGCGCTGCCAAGCGCGCTTGCGCATTGCTTGACGCCAAGGCGCCGTAGGCAGCTGACAAGGCGTCGTTGGTGCCGGCGACCACGGGCTCGCCCGTCGACAGAGGTTCGCGAATATCAGGGTTCAACATGCGTCCATCACTCCGGCTTTTGCATGACAGCAAAGGCGATATTGCAGTCGGGGTCAAAGAGCGTCTCGATCGGCCCGCGCGATGATGCCGGAATCGGGTCAAACAACGAGACCAGCTGCGTCAGATCGCGATACTCAAGCCAACAGTCCATGAAGGCTTCCATGTAGCCGGCGTCTGGCACATCCGGGACGAAGTTGGCGATCATGACCCGCCCTCCCGGCTTCAACGCGTCCACCATGCGCTGCAGCAGCTCGATCGCGGTGCTGTCATTCAAGTACTCGTACAGGCCCGCCGCGTAGATCAGGTCGGCCGGCGGCAAGGGCAGCAAGTCACCAACGATCTGACGCACGGTTCCGTGACGCGCTTCCACGCCGAAAGGTCCGTACTCCGATTCGACGACTGCGATCGATTCGACGTCCTGGTCGATCGCGAGGAATCCCCCTGCCCGGCGGGCCTGCATGGCGCGCGAGAGTTCGACCTCGCGCGCGTGCCCGCACGCGATTGAGACGATCTGTGCCCGACCGTCGCCGGTGCGGGCCACAGTTTCGTCGATCAACCGCGCCAGGGTCTGGCGGCGAAAGCGCACCGCGCGAGGCGCCGGGGAATTGACCGTGTAGCTGTAAACCTGCCCCGCCTGAGTGGCGGGATGCGGAGCGTTGCGCCCCTCACCGGTGCCATAGACCAAGTCGAGCGTGACCGCGTCGCAACCGTAACCGCGGGGTTTTTCGAAAGCCCGGCGCGTCATGCGGCAACGATGGACATAGTTGAGGATCTCCGGGTCGCGCGCCGACGCAGCAACATCGTCTCGCCATACCTTGCGCGGCAAAGCGCTGCGTTCCTCGAAACAACTGCGGACGATGTGGTTCATCGCTTCCAGGGTTTGCCCGTTGCGAAAGAGTTCCTTGGCCCGATTCATGTTCATGGCGTTTTCCTGACTTGATGTTTGGTTCATATGCACAGCACCTCATCGCGACCCGTGCCGCCCGGGCGGCACGGCGGCATTGCTGGCGAGTGGGCCGCACGCGGCTTGATGGTGGGCATGGCTCGCGGACCGCGGGCAGCTTCCGATTCGGAGGAGGCTTCCGGGCGGGTGATGCCTCGCTCGCAGGCAACGCCTTGCGCAGCCAATGGTGGAAGCCGCCCCATCCGGGCGACCAACGCGCGCAGGTTTTCACAACCGGTCTTATCAAGGATGCGGCGGACATGGGTCCGAACCGTGTTTTCCGAAGTGTTGAGCTCGATGGAGGCTTCGGCCACCGAGGTTCCGGAACCGATTGCCGCCAAAACACGCTCTTCGCTGGGTGTCAACCCATGGTGCCGGGAAAAGAAATAGCGGGCCAACGCGTTGCCGGACCCCTGTCCTTCGAACAGTAGCGCTGCACCCGTCGCGCTGCCAAAGGGTGCACCAGCGACCGGGACGAAGGCGATGTGAGAGGCACCGGAATCCTTGCCGAAGACCCGGTAACCGCGCCGCCCCGCACAGGCGGCTTCGATCGCTTGCCGCAGCGACGCGTCGCTGCGACGATCTGTGCCGCACAGGCGCCCTTCGACCAGGCACAACGTGCCGGACGGTGCCAAGCGGGCGCGAGCGGCGCGATTCGCATAGTGCACCCCAAGCCCGCCATCGACCAAGGCCATGCCGAAAGCAAACTCCTCGGCGAGCCTGGCTAGTGCTGACCCCGCAGCGTCGGCGGAAACTGACCTAGTTCCGGATCCGGAGCGGTCCGCACTCTTCCAAGCAGTTGCCGCCAAAGGCGCCGCGCCGCGCCGACCTTCGATTTCCCGCGACTCCCTGTCCATGTCTTCTCCTGGTCTTTGTTTTTTTGGCACCAACCGGTGCGTAAACGTACTTTGGCGACCTGAGCACCAAAAGTCCTTTACGCGCCTCGGCAGTTCCTAAAAACTCCTAATTCCGGCCACCTTGCACGGGCCGAAAATCGGGTGTGCTAGAGTAAAAAGAAACGTTGCGCCCACCCGACCGGCGTAGGCGCCTTGGGCAAGAGGGGAGTTTCAGGTGCAGGACCGGGTCTGGTTCGACCGCTTCGAACTTCGTCCGGGGGAGCGCGCCCTCCTCGTGGACGGCATGGCCGTGACGCTCGGCGCACGGGCCTTTGATGTCCTCGTGGCGCTCGCCCAGCGCCACGACCGGGTGGTCACCAAGCAGGAATTGCTCGACTGCGTCTGGCCCGACGCGGACGTCGAGGAAAACAACCTGTCGGTGCAGATTTCGGCGCTGCGCAAGCTCCTGGGGCAGGATGTGATCGGCACCGTTCCTAGCCAGGGCTACCGTCTGACAGTGCCGGTCTCGCAGCTCGAGCCCGCGCCCGGCGAGGCGCCCGCCGCCCCGCCCCGCCCATCGATCGCGGTGCTGCCTTTCATCAATCTTGGTGACGAACGGGAGCAGGAGTACTTTGCAGACGGCCTGGCAGAGGACATCATTGCCAGCCTGTCCAACTCGCGCTGGTTGTTCGTGATCGATCGCGGCTCATCTTTCGTCTATCGCGGCTCGGACCTGGATTCGACGGCCGTGGCGCGCGCGTTGGGTGTTCGCTATCTGGTCAGCGGCAGCGTGCGGCGCTCGGCGACCAAGTTGCGCGTGAACGCGACCTTGTCCAATGGCGCGACCGGTGAGGCACTCTGGAACGGGCGCTACGACCGACCGCTCGAAGACCTGTTCGACATGCAGGACGAGATCTCGGCCTGCATCGCCGGTACCATCGAGCCCCTGTTCCTGCGCCAGGAAGAAAACATCGCGGCGCACAAGCCGGCGCGCGACTTGGAACACTGGGACCTCCTCATGCGCGCGCGCTGGCATTACTGGCGCTCCACCCGCAAGCATGCGGTGGAATGCCAGCGCCTGCTGCTGCTGGCGCTGGCGCGCAAGCCCGATGACGTGCAGACCCTGTCGCTCCTGGCGTTCTCCTACCTGACCGACGTCTGGTCGGGCTGGGCCGAGGACCCGAAAAAGCGCATCACGGAAGCCTGCCGGCATGCCTTGAAGGCGGTTTCGGTCAACGATGTGGATAGCTTCGCCCATCTGACGCTCGGCGTGGCGATGGCTTGCATCGGCGACATGGACCGCGCCATCGCCGAACAGCGTCGCGCCCTGGAGATCTATCCGCATTTCGCCGCCGCAGCGGCCGAACTGGGCCGGCTACTCGCCTTCAGTGGCCAGACCGCGGAAGCCGAGGCCTTGGTACGGCGCGCCATGGCGGCCAGCCCCAGCGAGCCACGCATGAGCCTGTGGTTATTCACATTGGCCATCGCGGCCTTCGTCGATGCCAGGTACGGTGAGGCGGTCCGCTACGCGCGCGACGCGCTGGCCCAGCGCCCGGATTGGTTCTTCAACCACTACCTCCTAGCGGCCTGCCAGGCGGCGAACGGAGACCTGCCGGGTGCGCAAAAGGCCTTGTCCGACGGCGTAAAGATGATGCCGCGGTTCACGGTCGCCGCCCTCAAGGTCGGCCACCCATTTGTACGCGATGCCGACCGCGATCGCTACGTAGAAGCGTTGCGAAAAGCGGGTTGGAAGGGTTGATCGACCGGCACCACCGACACGGGGCGAGACGGCAGGCGATCAAGCCGACGACACACCAGAGGGAAACATGAGCGACGGAGCAAACCGGAAAAAGCGCATCGCCATCCTCGGTGGCGGCATCGGCGGACTGTCTACCGCTTTCGAGTTGACCCGCACAACCGCACTGCGGGAAGAACACGAGGTGACCATCTACCAGATGGGCTGGCGCCTGGGCGGCAAGTGCGCCAGCGGCCGGGGCGACAACGAGCGCATCGAAGAGCACGGCATTCATCTTTTCGGCGGCGGCTACTACAACGCCCTGGGGCTGATGAAGGAGTGCTACGACGAACTCAACGCGCACATGGGAGGTTGGCCGCTGACTTTCGAGCAGGCGTTCGAAAAGCAATATCACTCGATGCGCTGGTACCAGCCGCCGGATGACACCGTCCCGCGGGCAACCAAGCTGCCCTCCAACGCGCTGGGCCCAGGGGATGGCACCCGCTTCGACAGCATTTACGCGATGTTGTGCCAGATGCTTGAGACGCTCGACGGGATCATGGCCAACAGCGGAAATCCATTCGGCAGCCTGCCGTTGCCGCTGCGTTGGGGACTCAAGCTCCTCAAGCGGCTCAAGTACGGCGACATCGATCCTATGCGCGCACTCCTCACCGAACTGCGCGACGAACTCGGGAAGGCCGACCCAAGTGAAGAGCGGCTGAACGACATGTTCGGCCGTGCCAGCGAAGCTGTGGAGGCGCTTGAGCCCGGCAGCTTGCTGCGCTTGGTCGCAAGAATCTTCCTCGCCAAGGAAGAGGTGGCCGACGTGCGCAATGCCTATCACCTCGGCAACTACCTCGTGGGATTGCTGCGCGGAATCGCAATCGACCTTTTTGTCAAACGCCAGACTTTCGATTCCCTTGACGCGCATCACTTCGAGGACTGGCTCAAGAGCCACGGCGTATCCGAAACAACCCTCCCTTGGGGCTTCGCGCAAGCGCCGGCCGGCATCTTGTATGCGTATCCCAGCGGCGACCCGGCCCAACCTGACATGGGCGCCGGGGCTTACGCGCACTGGGTGCTGCGCACTTTCGGTTACATGGGCGCGCCTTTCTGGCTGTTCCACGGCGGGACCGGCGAGGTCATCATCGCGCCGTTGTACGAGGCCTTGAAGCGGCGCGGCGTCAAGTTCGAGTTCTTCCACAAGGTCGAGCGCCTGGAACTCGATGCCGCAGGCAAGTCGGTCGAAAAGGTGCACATGCGGCAGCAGGCGAGTATCAAAGCCGGCCCGTACGAGCCGCTGACCCGCATCGGGGACCACCAGTGCTGGGGCAGCACCCCGCCCTGGCAACAGCTGGAGCAAGGGTCAGCGCTGAAAGCCAGCAACATCGACTTCGAGTCCTATTGGGTCGATTGGTCGGACAAGCCCGAAGTTACGTTGATGAAAGAGACGGACTACGACAAGGTCGTCTGCGCGATATCGCTGGGGGCGCTTCCCTATGTCTGCGCCGACCTGGTCGCCAAGTCACCCTCGTGGCGGACCATGGTGGACAAGATTCCAACCATCGCAACCCAGACTTTGCAGATCTGGCTCGACAAATCGTCCAAAGAGCTGGGGCTGCCCTTCGACTTTCCATCCACCAAGGAATCCGCTCTGGGCTGTGGCTTCGCCAAACCTTACGATGGCCTGCTCGACTGCTACCCTTTGATCGAACTCGAACGTTGGCCAAAGAGCGATACGCCCGTTTCGCTGTGGTATTTCTCCGATGTCATCGCCGGTAGCGCAGGGGAGAAACTCAATTTTCATCAAGCGGGATACCCTGCCCAGCGCCGGGCCGAGGTGCGCGCACGATCAATCTACTTTCTCAATACTCAGTTGCCGCGCCTGCTGCCCAAGGCCGTGCGTGACGGCCAGTTCGACTTCGGGCATCTCGTAACGACCGGCACCCCGACACTGCAGGGGGAAGCGCGCATCGACACCCAAGCCTATCGCGCAAACATCGAACCGTCCGAGCGCTACGTGACCGCCCCGCACGGAACCACTCAGCATCGCATCAAGGCGGCCGAAAGCGGCTTTGCCAATCTGGTCGTCGCCGGCGACTGGACCTATACAGGACTCAACGTCGGCTGCGTCGAGGCGACGGTCATGAGCGGCAAGTTGGCGGCAAACGCGATTCGCGGACTGTCCCCTTCAACCGGTGTCATTGGGTATCGCTGAGCAACGCAGAGAAGTCGCCAAGTCGATCCGGCTTGACGCCAAAAGCGGCCAAGGGGCCTGCCATTGATCAAACGCGAAAAGCGATGAATTTGAGTGCAATTTTGCGCCACGAGATCATCACCTTTTGGTCCGAAACGTTTCGAACGATACCGCGATGCCGAAGCCCGAAACCCGTCGATAGTACTGCGACAAATCATTCATGTACCCGTCGGACATCCAGATTGTGAGTGGCAGATCCAAGATCGGTACGTTGCGGGTCGTGAACTCGAGTCGTGTCGAGTTCCAGCGGAATGGCTCCCGTGTTCCCGTGCTCCACGATAGCGCAGCCGCACCGATCAAGGGGATGTGCGCGGAAAACTGCGCACTGTAGTTGAGGCTGAGTCCGCTGACCTGGGCCAGACGAGCGATCTTTCGCGGCTCCTCGAACGGGGCGAATTCCTCCACCCTTTGCTGAAACAAGCCTCCAAAGTAGCGCCGGACGCCGAGCGAGATATCGTGGCGGTCGATCGGCCCGGGCCAGCCGTCAAACGAGCGTTTGTAGGTGGCGCCGGCGTAATCCCAGCCGCGGCTGACAAAGCGGCGCGCGAAATCAGCGTCGCCCAAGCGTCGCGCGATTTCACGAAACCCATCCTGCGTATCCACGCTCTGCCCGTTTGAGAGGTGCCCATATTCGATATCAAGGTACTCCGTCGCCGGATTGTCGCGGTCCCCGATGGAACCCCCGCGCGGGTAGTAGCGATAGTGGAGGCTGGGGCTGATCGAGCGCAAGACGACCGGGGAAGACGGCCGCGTTCCGAGGTAGAACGCAGCCCGCATATCGAAGCCCAAGAACAAGAAGTGCGGGCCATCGCAATTCTTGTTGCCGTGGGTAAGCGAACGATACGCGAGGGGTGCACGTAGCGCCAAGGTGATGTCCATGAAGGGTGTGTCATCCGCATACGAGGCGAAACCGACGCGATTGGGGCCATTGGACTCAAGAAACGCCGGCGCCTCTGGGCAACCGCGTGCGTAGTCCCCATGCAAGACGGCAGCGTTGGCAGGAGCGGGCGATGGCGACGCCGCTGGCGCGTCGAGCGTGGCGATGCCGCCGCCCGCCTCGGTCAGCGCGGATGGACAGTGCTTGACGGCCTCGCCCAGCGCCCTTCCGACCTCGGCATACCCCTCGGAAAGCGCCTTTTCCGCGGCCAGTGCAACCTTGCCGCGCCAGCCCGCGCGATGGAGAGCCTCGGTCCGCGCGTCGCACAACAGCCAAGCGACAGTCGCCGCATGCGCACCCGCCAGCGCACCGTCCATCACACTCACCCCGTCACCGCCGGTCACGCGCATGTCGGCACCGCGCTGGCTGAGGTATTGCAAGGTTGCCAGTTGGCCACGCCGCGCGGCCACCATGGCGGGCGTCCAATTACGTTCATCACGCGCGTCGAGGGCATCCTTGGGCAACCCCGGCGCGCCCAGGAGCAGGGCCAAAGTAGCGACATCGCCATTGGCGGCGGCGAAATGAAGCGCGCTTTTCATGCGTTTCGAATCCCAGTCGATCTTCCTGTTTGGTGACTGGGTCGCCAGCACCAGCGCCACGATGGAAGCGCGCCCATGCTTTGCCGCTCGGACGACGAGATCGGTCAGGTCGCGCGGTGCGGTCTCCGCGTGTGCCAGGAGCGTCATCAGTGCGGCCGCCTGACCACGCTCGACGACCGAGAGCAATACCGCCGGTACACAGCCCGACTTGAATTCCTCCGTACCTCTTTCGCGCAAAACACCGATCAAGCGCGCCGTATCGTCACGTTCGACCGCCCTATTCAACTTCAATTCCCGATCAGAGACGCAACGCTCCTTTGGCGATGGGTCAGTCGCCGCGAACACCGGCGCCGGAATGCCGGCCAATGCAAGTCCCAAAAGCGTAAGGCTTGCGGCAAGACCAAACCCAACCCAATTGAATCCCTTTTTCATATATCCCCCTCTTGCGTCATGTGTCCGGCGCTCGCACCGCCGTCCGGACGACTCGTGTCCGCCGGCCAGACCGGTGACTGTGATGCGCCTTGGCCCGCGCTCGCCGCCCCATGGCTATGCCCGCACGGCTATCAATACTCCATTGCAGTGGGTTTGCCAACCCCATTGCTTGCGATGACGGCCCGCCCTAGCTCGAGGTTTCACCCGACGCGCAGGGACAACGATGCAGTGCAAACTCGTCAATACTGATGACGACACCATGCTTCCCAAGTCGCATAGTCTCGGTTCGACAAACGGTGCCGGGCTTGTTTCCCGGAGATTCCAGTACTCGGATGGGAACGCAATGGCTACCAACCGCATTTCCAACGGCAAAGCAGGCGCGGCCGCGGGCTTCCTGTATTTTGGAATGCCGATCACAAAGGCGATCAAGGCACGCACCCGCGAACTGCAGAAGCGGCTGAACCTAGCGGGATTCAATCCCGGTGCGATCGATGGTGTATTCGGATTCGGGACACAGTCGGCTGTACTCGCCTTTCAACGCAGCGCCGGCCTGCTGGCAGACGGCGTGGTAGGCCCACGTACCGCCGCTGCGCTGTCCGGTCGGAAGCCGGCATCACTGCCGGACGTGCTCAAGATGCTGACGCCGGCAACGGTATCGCGCATGTTCCCGAACACCTCGCTCGCGCCGATCAAGAGGAACTTGCCCGCCATCCTGGCAGCGCTCAAGGCGCACGGACTCGGCGACCGCCTCATGGCCGTGATGGCACTGGCCACGATTCGCGCCGAGACCGAAAGCTTTGAGCCGATCGCCGAAGGCATCTCACGCTACAACACTTCGCCGGATCCAAACGGCCATCCGTTCGATCTCTACGACTCACGCAAGGACCTCGGCAATCGTGGGCAGCCGGACGGCGAGCGCTTTCGCGGCCGCGGGTATGTACAGCTCACCGGGCGCTACAACTACGCAACATACGGCAAGAAGCTGGACCTGGGCGATGGGTTGCTGAAGAATCCGGAGCAAGCTTCGGACCCCAAAGTCGCCGCTCAACTCCTGGCGGTCTTCCTGAAAGACAAGGAGCGGGCGATCAAGGAAGCGCTCTTGGACTGGGATTTCCGCGCCGCCCGGAGATTGGTCAACGGCGGCACGCATGGTTTGGACCGCTTTACCGATGCCTACAAGACCGGCATGCGGTTGACCGCGTGATCCATGCGAGTCCAAGCCGCATTGGCCTGCTTGCTCGCCTTCGCCTTGAGTCAGGCGGGTTGTACGGTCGTCCGCATCCAGGCGCCATCCAAAGACGGCGTGGAAGTGAAGCAGCGCTTTGGAATCGTGTCTGTCTCACTATCCCAGCAGCAAGGGCCCGTCATCGTCGAATCCACCAACCTGGGCGCGATCAACGGGTACTCGGGGTTCAGTCTGGGCTTTCGCCAGGAGACTCTCGCCCAGGTCGGAGGCTGCCAGATCGTCCTTTGGATCAAGACCAACGAATCATTGGCCGAACTGAATCGTCTGCTGGCCGACAAAACCGACGTTTGCACCATCCGCTCCGACGGCACGATCGAAAGGAAATAACATGAAATCCTTCGCACTTCCCGCACTCCTACCGCTCATCGCTATTTTGGCCACCGGCTGCTCAACCGTTAGCGAAGCCCCTCTCGTGTTCGGCTCTTCGAACATCATCGGTATCGGCATCGGCGGCAACATTGCCGAGCAGGGCGGCGAGTTCTCGGTCGGCTACAAGGGATACGACTTCGCGATTGTTCCGGTCAGTGCGCGCGATTCGGCGGGCGAAAAAGCCATAAGCGCCTCGGTCAACGGCAAATTCGACGACGCACTTTCGGTTTTGGGCCAGTTTGGTGCCACCGCAACGGGGGAAGGCCGCAAGCGGAATGCCGGGCTCGGTATGTTTTTCTCGACCGGGCTCGCTTCCAAAACCCTCGCCGAAGGGTTCCGCCGACGGTTGGGCCACGGAACGGTGCCGGATTCCAAGTGCAGTCCGCCGCTGACGACGCAGTCCGCAGCCGCAAAACCTGCTCCTGCAACACCCAATCCGGATGCCCTCACCCAAGCGCTGGAAAAGTTCTCGAAGGAGCAGGCGATGATCCTTGCTGAGGAGAAGCGCGTGCTTCAAGACACGCGAGATACCCTGGAACGCATTTCTCGCACCAGAGCCGCCCCCGCCGCCAGCGGCGATCAGACGCCTTTTGGGCGCGGCTCTAGCCTGGTCTTCGCCCAGTACATCGTCGGCGGGTTGGCAATCAGCGCTGCCGCGCCTCAGGGCGGTGCCGACTTCACTTTGGGAGGGCGAACACGCAACATCGCGGTCATACCCACTGTCAGACGCAATCTGGACGGCAGCATCGAGGTTGTCCGATCGGATGGAACCACCGAAGGTGGGCGAGGCATAGAGCATGACGCGCTTTCCGTCCTGGGTCAGTTCCGCATGAGCGGCGAGCAACATACTGCTATTGAAGCCGGGTTGGAAAAGTTTTTCTCGACCGGAATAAGCGCCCGCACATTGGCCGACGGCTTCAAAGCGAGCTTGTGTGAGGAAGGCGTGAAGAGCCACGCGCCCCCGGCGGCTGGCGATGTGAAACCGGCTGCTAAGCCGGCTACGAAGGAATGACTTCGAACGCCATCGACATCGATACGCCCTTGCTGAGTTCTAGGTCACTGCAACATCGTTAGCCCGGCTTCGCGTCCATGGCTCGCTTCACCACACCGCATCGCCATGATCCCTGTGGCACGGTCGCAATGCCGCGTCGCCCGGCCGGGCACGCGCCTCAACGCGCCCAAGATCCGACGCCCGGACGAGGGGTACCACACATCGCATCGTTCTACGGGACTACTCCCTATAGCGCCTCAATCCCGTATGGTGATTCCGTGCCATACGGTGATTCCTTACTGGAGAGCGACCCGGTGCCTGACGGCGACTCAATATCAGACAGCGATTCAATCCCGTACAGGTGGTCGCGGCGATGACCGCCGCGAACCTTTGGGAGAAGATTCGCTCTCCTTTCACTTCCATGACTGGCATTCGATTGCAAGTCGCCATTGCAGTATCAGCGGTGTTGCTGAGCCTCATCATCCCGTTCTTTCGCTTTGTCACCTTGGGCGAAATCACATTGCGCACGAGCATTCAGGGCCGGGACGTCTTGTACCTGGGCGCACTGATGCTTGCCTGTACCCTCGGTTACGCGTTTATTCTTTTTGAGTTTTACCGCAAGCGAAAGGCCATCGATCAGCCGGAGGTCGCAGTCAAGGAGACGGCTCGACACATATATCCGATGACGCTGATGATATGCAGCAGCAACCTGGTCCTTGGACTCAGCTCATACATTGGCCAGTCGAACGACGCCGTCTTTCAGGTCCCTCTTTGCAAGGCAGCACAACTATGTTCTGGCACATCTCTGATAATGGTGTTCCCGGATGTCCTCGTCCCAAACGGGGTGATTCTGTACGCGTTTTGGGGCGCGTTCGTTTTCAATTGCTTTCAGTACCTCCAGCGCATAGTCAACAACGACTTCCGGCCCGCTATCTGGTTGTACGGTGCCACCAGACTGGCATCGGCCATTCTCGGTTCGATCTTGTTGTTTGTCGTTTACTTTCGCGACTACTACGACTGGAGCAAACTGGCTGAAAGCAAGCTCCTCGTCGCTGCTTCCAACACGAATCCGGGTTGGGCAGTAGCCGCCGCTTTTTTCGCGGGCTTCTTTCCCATGATGACGCTGAGGGTGCTGATGCGCGCGGTACTCGACCGCCTCAGTCAACTCACTCCACTCTTTGGCAAGTATGTGCACACCCCTATCACCGCGATCGACGGCATAACCCAGGAAGTGCAAGACCGCCTTGCGGAAAGCGGCATCGATAGCATCCAGATGCTGTCGCAGTCGAATGCCAAAGATCTAAGGAACCTCGACGGTGCGGCCTTGCCATATCCGGAAGCCGTGTTGAACGACTGGATCGGACAGGCGAAACTCGCGCTGTACTTCTTCGAAGAAGCGGATTTGGCGGAAGTCCGCACTCTTGGCATTCGCACCTACGCCGACTTACAAAAATTTCAGAGCGACGCTCGTCAGTCGCCGCTGGATTTTTCTAAGCTCGGGCTGAAAAGCATTTCTGCGGAACGCTTCAGGACATTCATCGAGCGCGGACAGTTTCCTTGATCAAAGCCGGTGAGCCGATGCCGAAATGGTCGGTGGTAGGACCTCCGTTGTTTACATAGTCTCTACAATGGGACGTCAGGCAGATCGGCGCGCGTTTGTAGGCTCGGTTTAGGCCGCGTTGCGATGCTGGATGACGTGCACATCGGCCGCGCATGCGTGCTCAAGGTGCTGCGCGGGACGCAAGTGATGCACCTGCCGGTGACGCCGATAAAAGCGCGCGGCGTCTGAGCACTCAAAGTATTGCGGAGGGCGTATCCCCGCCGTTTGTCGACTGACAGAGAGAGTCAGTCGCCGGTGCCCGCCCGCCGCACCCACTGCGCCGCCGTCACCCCCGTAATCACGAGCAGCCCACCGATCAACTGCACGATGGTCAAACCCTGTCCAAGGAGGGCCGTCGACAACGCGATCGCGATCACGGGTTCGAGCGTCATGATGGTCGCGGTGCGCGCCGGGCCGATGCGCGTGGCCGAGGCAAACAACATGACCACGCCGATGGCGTAGAACCCGCACACCCCGGCAATCGCCAGCAGCCCGCGCGCGCTGTCGGGCCACTGCAGGTTGCTGGCGGCAAGCATGCCCAGGCCCAGCAGTACCGTGGTGGATACCATGGTCCAGAAGGTGCGCTGTCGCGCATCCACGTGCCCGAGCCTGCGAGTGGTGACGACCAAGAGAAACGCGATCGACGCGCCCGCGCCGAGGGCCAGCGCGACGCCCATGGGATCTAGCGTCTCGGGGGAAGCGCCGGTCGCCAGCGCCAACCCCACCAGGGTCAATAGCGCGCAGGCGATCACCGCCGGCGTCATGCGTTCCAGGCCGGCCATGGCCGAGAACAGGATCGTCAATAGCGGATAGCTGTAGAAAATCAGGATCGCCAGCGGGATGCGCAGGATCTCGATCGACCGATAGAACGCGTAGACATTGACCGCGAAGAGCACACCCAATAGCAGGATGAAGTTCCGGTCCGCGGCGGCGAGCACGCGGCCCGCCGGGCGGATCGCCAGAGAAGCGCCTACCGCCAGCGCGGCGAACGCGCAGCGCAGCAGCACCACGGTCGCAGTATTGCTGCCGTCCTCGAAGGCGATGCGCGCGCATACCACCGCGAACGCGTAGGTGAAGGCGCAGATAAGGACCGGCGCGAAATCGCCGCGCGCCGGGGCGCTGCTCATGCCTCGAATAACCTACTCGGCAAGCACGAAGCCCTTGGAAAGATAGGTCGCACGCGCCTGCGGCGAGGCCAGGTCGGCGATCAGCGCGGCAGCGACCTCGGCAACCTTGCTGGAAGGGGTGATGGCCGCGACATAGGTCGTCCACTTCTGCAACTCCTGCGGCAGCGGGCCGACCAGCTTCACGCCCTTCACCGGCAGGATCTCGCTGATCTGATGCAGCCCCAGCTCGACCTCGCCGCGCCCGACCGGCTCAACGATGTAGCCGCCGGGACCGTAGCGCATCTTGGCCTTGAGCGCCTCGGTGATGCCCAGTTTTGCGTAGACCTCGACCAGGTGCTTGCCGCTGGTGCCGCGCGCCGGGTCGATCATGACGATGGACTGCGCGGCCAGCAGGGTGCGGCGAAACGCTTCGGCAGTGGAGATGTCCGGCGCCGGCGCATTGCTGCCCACCGCCACGCCGATGCCGACGCGTGCCAGAGGGCGGATGGTCTCGCGGCGGATGGTACCGGCAGCGGCCAGAACGGCGGCGACCTCTTCGCTCAAGACCAGCACGTCGGGCGTCTCGCCCTTCTTGAGCTTCTCCTGAATGAGGCCCATGGTGCCGAAGTCGATGGCGAGCCTGGCCCCGGTACGCCGGGCGAAGGCCTCGGCCAGCGGCAGCACCGCCTCCTTGGCGGCACCGGCGGAAAGGACGCCGATCTGCTGCGCGGATGCGCGCGGCGCCAGCATGTTGACCGATACGAGCGCCACGGCAAGCACCAGCCAGCGCGGGTGCCTCACTGCAAGGATTGGGAAGCTGCGCATTGCGATCGACGACGCCCTGTGGAAGACACGAGCGCGATTGTATGCGCCGCCGCCCGCGCCGGCCACGCGTCGCCAAAGAAAAGGGGCGCCGCATCGACTGCGGCGCCCCGGGGGCGGGACTCCTGGCCGGAATGGGCCGGCCAGGACTTGCCGGCCGGACTTTCCGTCAGGCGCGACGGCGACGCAGCACGACGCCCAGCATCGCCACCCCCATCAGCGCCAGCGAGCCGGGCTCGGGGGTCCGGAACACCTCGACCGAGGTGCCCTGCACGCCGACGGTGAAGCCGTTCCAGAACTCGTCGCTTTGACTGGTCCACTGCAAGGTGTCGAAGGAGCCGAGGAAGCGGATGGTCCCGTGCGGCTCGCCGCCGTTCACCACGCCGGTCGGGCCGGTGGCATTGAGCGAGTAGATGGTGTTGCTGCCAACAGTCGTCACGACCTTTTCGACAGGCCCAAAACCCCAATAACCCGCGTCGTTGCCGTCCTGGCCGGCAACGCTCAGGATCTCGAAGTCCTGGTTGAGAAAGGAGTAGCCATTGCCGTTCAGGCTCACGAAGGAGAACACCGGGTTGGCCACGGCCTGGGAGAACTGCAGGGTCTGGCTGCCCTGGAATCGAAGCGCGATGATGTCGGTGCCGGTCGGAATGTTGTCGACCTGCGTGCTGGTATAGGCCGACGTCGCCGGGTTGCGACCAAGGCCGCCGCTATTTCCGTTGGCCCAGTAGTCAGTGCCGCCATTGGTCTGGATGAAGGCGATGCCCTGGGGGTTGTTGTACGTCACGTTGATGGTGGACGTGTTCGTGGTGATCGTGCCGTTCACGGTAACACCATTGGTTGCCGACGATCCGGTCCAGTCGGTCCAGAAATAAGGCACTGCCTGCGCGGAAAACGCAGTGGCCAAGGCGGTCGCGCCCAGGATGGGGACGCTGATACGGGCAAGGAAATTCATGCTTTCTCCGGAAGGCCCTGTCACAAACAGGGCCGGTGGTTTCAGTAAGCTTGTTGCGCATCGGACCGGGCGACTGAAAGCCATCCGGGGCGTGAGGTCGATTCTCACAGCACTCCGGGGTGTCAACAATGCCCAGGATGCAAACAATGGTTTCCCAACCCGCTGCGCCACGTCTTGATGGAACCTGCGCGCGACGACCGCCGGTCGCGCAAACGCGAACCCGAAACGTCCGCTGCTAGCGCAGCTTGGGATTGAGCGAGCCGCGGTTGTAGTCGCGGTCGCCCTCGTAGATCGTGCGCCCGAGGCCCAGCAATCCACCGCCCTGCGCGCCACGCTCGCGGCGCAGCTCGGCCTGGCGCGCTTCGTCCTGGCGCTTGGCCTCGGCGGCGCGCTCGCCCCTCTGCAGCGCGGCCTTGGCGCCGTCCGCGTACTCCCAGCGCCCGTCAGGCAGGAGGCGAACCTTCTCGCCGGCCGCGGTCGTCGCCTCGATCACTTGCGCGCGGGCATTCACGCCTGCCATCGACGCTGCGAGAGCGGCAACGGCCAGGCAAAGTTTCATGCTGCCTGGCTTCACAGCTTCCCCTCGACCCAGCCCGCCACGCCGGCCAATGCGCCCGGCAGCGCGGCTGGGTCCGTACCCCCGGCCTGCGCCATGTCGGGTCGCCCACCGCCCTTGCCGCCGACCTGCGCGGCGACGAAGTTGACGAGTTCGCCGGCCTTGACGCGTCCGGTCGCATCTGCAGTAACCCCGGCAATCAGCGATACCTTGCCTTCGGCCGTACTGGCCAGCACGATGGCCGCGGTCTTGAGCTTGTCCTTGAGCTTGTCCAGGGTCTCCCGCAAGGCCTTGACGTCGGCGCCTTCCAGAGCCGCGGCCAGCACCTTGATGCCTTTCACGTCGACGGCCTTGTCGGCCAGGTCGTCGCCCTGGCTGGATGCCATCTTGCTCTTGACGCGCGCCAGTTCCTTCTCGAGCGTGCGCACATGTTCCTGCATCTGCGCGATCTTGGCCGGCAGCTCGGCGGCCGGCGCCTTGAAGGCAGCGGCGGCTTCGGCGATGCGGGCCTCTTGCGCCTGCACATAGTCGAGCGCGCCGGGGCCGGTGACAGCCTCGACGCGGCGCACTCCGGCGGCCACGCCGGTTTCGGCCGTGATCTTGAAAAAGCCGATGTCCCCGGTGCGCGCCACGTGGGTGCCGCCGCACAGTTCAGTGGAAAAGTCGCCCATGCCGATGACGCGCACCTCGTCGCCATACTTCTCGCCAAAAAGCGCCATCGCACCGGCCTTGATCGCATCCGCATGCTTCATGATGCGCGCCGATACCGCGTGGTTGGCCTGGATCTCGGCGTTGACCAGACGTTCGATCTCGGCGACTTCCTGCCCGGTGACCGGCTTGCCGTGCGCGAAGTCGAAACGCGTCTTGGTGGCGTCGACCAGCGAGCCCTTTTGCGTGACATGGTCGCCCAGCACGCGTCGCAAGGCCGCGTGCATCAGGTGCGTGGCCGAATGGTTCCAGGCAGCGCGCGAGCGCGCGGTCGCGTCAACCTGTGCCGCCAGCAGATCGCCCACCGCGAGGCGCCCGGTAATGAGCCGCCCGTGGTGCCCGAAGACTTCCGACTGGATCTTCTGCGTGTCCTCGACCGCGAAGGTGCCGTGGGTCGAGACCAGTTCGCCGCGGTCGCCGACCTGGCCGCCGGACTCGGCGTAGAAGGGCGTGCGGTCGAGCACGACGATGCCGTCTTCGCCGCTGGCAAGCTCCATGACCGGCGCGCCGCCGGCGTAGAGCGCAAGAACCTTGGCACCCTCGATCTTCAAAGTCTCGTAGCCGTCAAAAGTCGTCTTCTCGCCGGCGTAGTCGACCCCCTGCGCCGCCTTGAACTTGGACGAGGCGCGCGCCTGCCGGCGCTGCGCGTCCATGGCCGCTTCGTACCCGGCGATGTCGATGGCCTTGCCACGTTCGCGCGCGACGTCCGCGGTCAGGTCGACCGGAAAGCCGAAGGTGTCGTAGAGGGTGAAGACGGTCTCGCCATCGAGCAGGTTGCCCTCGCGCGCCAGCGCCGCGTCGAGGATCTTCATGCCGTTCTCCAGAGTCTCGGCGAAGCGCTCTTCCTCGGCTGCCAGCGTCTCCTCGACCCGCTTGGCCGCGCGCGTGAGTTCCGGATAGGCGCCGCCCATGACCAGCACCAGATCGGCGACCAGTTTGTGGAAGAACGGCTTGGGCTGGCCCAGCTTGTGGCCGTGGCGCAGCGCGCGGCGGATGATCCGGCGCAGCACATAGCCACGGCCATCGTTGGACGGGATCACGCCATCGACGATCAAAAACGCGCAGGCGCGGATGTGATCGGCGATGACCTTGAGCGAGGGCGAGGTCTTGTCAAGCGTGCCGGTCTCGCGCGCGGCGGCGGCGATCAGGTCGCGAAAGAGGTCGATCTCGTAATTGCTGTGCACATGCTGCATGACCGCGGCGATGCGCTCCAGGCCCATGCCGGTATCCACGCAGGGCTTGGGCAGCCTGGGCATGGACCCGTCGGGCTGGCGGTCGAACTGCATGAAGACCAGGTTCCAGATCTCGATATAGCGGTCGCCATCGGCGTCCGGCGAACCGGGCGGCCCGCCCGCCACTTCCGCGCCGTGGTCATAGAAGATTTCGCTGCACGGCCCGCAGGGGCCGGTGTCGGCCATCTGCCAGAAATTGTCGGAGGCGTACTTGGCGCCCTTGTTGTCGCCAATGCGAACGATCCGTTCTTTGGGCACACCGATCTCGTCAGCCCAGATGCCGTAGGCCTCGTCGTCATCGATGTACACCGTGACCCACAGGCGCTCGGCCGGCAGACCGTAGACCCCGGTCAAGAGTTCCCAGGCGTACTTGATCGCGTCGCGCTTGAAATAGTCGCCAAAGCTGAAGTTGCCCAGCATCTCGAAAAACGTGTGATGCCGCGCGGTGTAGCCGACGTTCTCCAGGTCGTTGTGCTTGCCGCCGGCGCGCACGCTGCGCTGCGAAGAGGTCGCGCGCTTGTAGTTGCGTGCCTCGCGGCCGACAAAGACGTCCTTGAACTGGACCATGCCCGAGTTGGTGAAAAGGAGCGTCGGGTCGTTGCCCGGCACCAGTGGGCTGGAGGCCACGCGGGTATGTCCCTGGGCCTCGAAATAGGCCAGAAATTTCTCACGAATCTCTGCGGCGTTCATGTCTTTTTATCAACGAAATCAAACGTTTGGATTGTAGCATCGGGGCTTTGGTCGATACTGCGCCGCACAATCCTTAGAAGAGCTGTTTTCCTGTCTGCATCCACCCATGGCCGAGCCTCGCGTGCGGGGAAATTTGGGCCTCGCGGCATGCGCGGCTGGCACAACACTATCCTCACCGCCCATCGTGACGGCGGCGCCGTCCGTCCGCGCCCGCCGGGGAGCATCGGCCAGCCGCTCCTAGAATCGAACGCATCGCATCGTTGCGATCCACTGCGGACGACCCCGACGCCCATGGCCCAATACATCCTCGCGCTCGACCAGGGCACCACCAGCTCGCGCGCCATCGTCTTCGACCGCACCGGCGGAATCGTTTCGCTGGCGCAAAAGGAGTTCAAGCAGCACTATCCCCAGCCGGGCTGGGTCGAGCACGACCCGGAGGAAATCTGGAAGACCCAGCACGACTGCGCGATGGATGCACTATTCAACGCGCGCGTCTCGGCCAGGCAGCTGGCGGCGATCGCGATCACCAACCAGCGCGAAACCACCGTGGTATGGGACCGCAGGACCGGCAAGGCCGTGGGGCCGGCGATCGTCTGGCAGGACCGCCGCACCGCCCCGGCCTGCGAGGCGCTCAAGGCCGCCGGTCGGGGTGACGCGATCCGCGCCAAGACCGGGCTGGTGGTGGACGCGTATTTCTCGGCGACCAAGATCGCCTGGATCCTCGATCACGGCGCCGGCCTGCGCGAGCGTGCCGATGCCGGCGACCTGGCCTTCGGCACCATCGACTCGTGGCTGGTATGGAAACTGACCGGCGGCAACGAGCTACGCGGCGCGATCCATGCCACGGACGTCTCCAATGCCTCGCGCACCATGCTCTACAACATCCACACCGGAGACTGGGACGACACGCTCTGCCTCGCGCTCAATGTGCCGCCGACCGTGCTGCCGCTGATCAAGCGCTCCAGCGAAGTCATCGGCAACTCGCATGCCGAGGTGTTCGGTGCCGAGGTGCCGATCGCCGGTATCGCCGGCGACCAGCAGGCGGCCCTGTATGGACAGGGCGCGGTCAAGCCGGGAATGGCCAAGAACACCTACGGCACCGGCTGCTTCATGCTCATGCATACCGGTGAGCATGCGCTCGAGTCGAAGTCGGGCCTCATCACCACCGCAGCGGCGCAGGCCGGCGACAGGCGTTCGTTCGCGCTGGAAGGCAGCGTCTTCATCGGCGGCGCGGTAGTGCAGTGGCTGCGCGACGGTCTGGGCAGCATCAAGGCGTCGGGCGAGGTCGAGGCACTCGCGGCCAGCGTCCCGGATGCCGGCGGCGTGACCTTCGTGCCGGCCTTCGTCGGCCTGGGGGCGCCCTACTGGAACCCGGACGTGCGCGGCGCCATCACCGGCCTTTCGCGCGGCACGACCTCCGCGCATATCGCGCGTGCGGCGCTCGAGTCAATCGCGTTCCAGTCCGCCGAACTGCTTGCAGCCATGCAGGCCGACTCCGGCGTGACCCTCTCGGAGTTGCGCGTCGACGGCGGCGCCACCGCCAACAACCTCCTGATGCAGTTCCAGGCCGACATCCTGGGCGTGCCGGTGGTGCGCCCCAAGGTCATGGAGACCACCGCCCTGGGCGCCGCGGCCTTGGCCGGTCTTGCCACGGGCTTCTGGAAGGACGAGGCCGAGATCGCCTCACTTTGGCAGAAGGACGCGACCTTCGAGCCTCGCATGACTGGCGAAGAGCGCGCTGCCCGGATGGCCGACTGGCAACAAGCCGTGGCGCGACTGCTTCGAAACCCGGGCTAAAGCCGATCCAGGCAGGTCACAGCGCGCGCCATCACAGGCGGTACTGTAGGCCCGCGTTCAGGTAGTAGAAGCGCGCGAAGTTGTACACGCTGGAGCTATCGGCGCCGCCGTCGAGTACCCGCACCCCGCCGAACCAGGACCAGCGTTGCCCCAGGTCACGCACATAGCGGCCCGATACATCGATCGCGTAACCCGGTCCGCCGGCCAGCGCATCACCTTCGAAGGTCAGGCGCGAACGGTTGTCCAGGCGCCGCTCGGCGTAGACGTGCAGCAAGGGAACGAAACCGGTGTTGTCGCGCGTCGCCGACACGCCGCCCTGGCGCAGGGTGATCTCGGCGTCGCGGATCTTGGCGGTGGCGCCGACCTTCAGGGTCCAGTCACGGTCCTCGAAGACGGTGTAGCGCCAGGTGGCACGATAGGAATTGAAGCGGTACTTGGCCTCGGCGCCACCGGCGGCGAAATTCTGGCCCTGGAAGCGCACCGCGCCATCGAGGTTGCCGGACTCCTTGATCGAAAGCGGCGCGACGACAAAGCGCAGTTCATGGCGCGGCGCCACGCCGGTCGTCACCTGCAGGCGCGGGGCGAAGAACGGACCGGAACCGGTAACCCGGTCCAGGCCGAAGCGCGTGCCGCCGCCATCGTTGGGGCTTTGCACGTCGTTCTTGTCCTGCCAGGCCAGGCCGGCTTCGATATCGATGGTCGTTCCGGCAGTGCGCATTTGCGCATGCGAGGCGCACGTGAGGGAGAGCGCCATCAGGCTGACGGCAAGGCGGACAACGGGAATCCGGGTCTTCATGGTGCGAAGGCGCGTGCGCCACGGTGGGTGAATGACTCCGCTTCGACCCAGACGCACCTGTCAGGTTCCTTGCGGGATTCCCCTAGCTGGACAGACACCCTGCCCTGAGAATCACGACGGCCACGCTGCTACTTTTTCTCTTCGACCTTGCCGATCTGACGCACGACATCGGCCATCTTTTTCGCGTCACGGTCAAAGAACGTGCGGAACTCGGCCTGGTCCAGGTACTGGATCGGCTGGCCCGCGCCCTCCATGGTCTGGCGGAACTGCGGGTCGGCAACCGCCTGGCGCACCGCATCGCGCAGGGTGCGCACGATGGGTTCGGGCGTGCCTGCCGGTGCCAGCATGCCGGCCCAGATGTAGAACTCGTTGTCGATGCCCGATTCCTTCAGGGTCGGCACATCCGGCAGCGCGGGATGACGCTTGTCGCCCCATGAGGCGAGCGCGCGCAGCTTGCCGGCCTTGATGTGCTGCACCACCGGGCCCGGGCCGGACGCGAGCGCATCGACCTGGCCACCGAGGATCGCGGTGACCGCCGGGCCGCCGCCCTGGTAGGGAATGTGGAACATCTTCGTGCCGGTGGCGAGGCTCAGCATTTCCATCGGCGTATGCAGCGCGCTGTAGTAGCCCGAGGAGGCGTAGTTGATCTTGCCCGGATTGGCGCGTGCCGCATCCAGCAGGTCGCGCACGCTGCGGTACGGCGTCTCGGCGCGCACCACCAGCACGGTGGGGTCGGCCGAGACCAGCGCGATCGGTGTCAGTTGGTCCAGCGTGTAGGCCGGCGCGCGGCCGTTGACGCGGTCCGCCTCGGGCAGGATGGTGACCGAGGAGAGCGCCATCAGAAGGGTGTAGCCATCGGGCTTGGCACGCGCGACGTAGGCGTTGCCGACGCCGCCGCCGGCGCCAGGCCGGTTTTCCACCACCACTTTTTGCTTGAGGAATTTCTCCAGCGCAAAGGCCATCGGCCGCGCGGTGAGGTCGGCCACGCCACCAGGCGGAAAAGCCACCACCAGGCTGATCGGCCGCGACGGCCAGGCCTCCTGCGCGAAAACCGCGCTCATGGGCAAGAGCGCGAGCGCGGTGATGAGGAATCGTGACAGGCGCAGGGACGGCATTTCGCTCTCCGGCAAAAAAGAAACGGCGCGATTGTAGTCGCGCGCCACCCGTGCGGCGCGCAAAAACCCTTCCGCTAAAATGCCCG
The DNA here is from genome assembly GCA_016790635.1 of Burkholderiales bacterium. Taxonomy (GTDB): domain Bacteria; phylum Pseudomonadota; class Gammaproteobacteria; order Burkholderiales; family JAEUOS01; genus JAEUOS01. Next base: position 24,441 of record JAEUOR010000008.1, on the reverse strand, counting down.
ATTGCCGCAAGCACGCAAGGCCGATGCTCACGTTCCAGCAAATCATCCAGAAACTGCAAGCCTATTGGGGCGAGCAGGGTTGCGCGCTCCTGCAGCCCTACGACATGGAGGTCGGCGCCGGCACTTCGCACACTGCGACCTTCCTGCGCGCCATCGGCCCCGAACCATGGAAGGCTGCCTACGTGCAGCCCAGCCGGCGCCCCAAGGACGGGCGCTACGGCGAGAACCCCAACCGCATGCAGCACTACTACCAGTACCAGGTGGTGTTGAAGCCCGCGCCGGCCGACATCCTCGACCTGTATCTGGGCTCGCTCCGGGCGCTGGGTTTCGACCTCACGGTCAACGACATCCGCTTTGTCGAGGACGACTGGGAGAACCCTACGCTGGGCGCCTGGGGCCTGGGCTGGGAAGTGTGGCTGAACGGCATGGAGGTCACGCAGTTCACCTATTTCCAGCAGGTCGGCGGCATCGACTGCAAGCCGCTCACCGGCGAGATCACCTACGGGCTCGAACGCCTGGCCATGTACCTGCAGGGCGTCGAGCGGGTCTTCGACCTCCAGTGGACCGAAGGCCTCACCTATGGCGACGTGTACCTGCAAAACGAACAGGAGCAGTCGGCCTACAACTTCGAGCACAGCGACGTCGAATTCCTGCTGTCCGCATTCGGCGCGCACGAAAAGCAGGCGCGCGCATTGATGACCGCCGCGCTGGCCCTGCCCGCCTACGAGCAGGTGCTGAAAGCCGCGCACACCTTCAACCTGCTCGACGCGCGTGGCGCGATCTCGGTCACCGAGCGGGCCGCCTACATCCTGCGCATCCGCAACCTGGCGCGGAGCGTCGCGCAGAGCTACCTCGACAGTCGCGCGCGGCTGGGGTTTCCGATGGCGCCGCGCGCCTGGGCCGATGAGGTCGCGGCCCAGCTGGCAAAGAAGGCAGCGTGATGGCGTCCGCGAATCTGCTGGTTGAACTGTGCGTCGAGGAACTGCCGCCCAAGGCCTTGAAACGCCTGGGCGAATCCTTCGCCGCGACCCTGGCCGCATCCCTTGCCGCGCAGGGGCTCGCGAAAGACGCGGCCGTCACCTCCTATGCATCGCCGCGCCGGCTGGCCGTGCACATGACCGGCGTCGTCGCCCGCGCCGCCGACCGCCCGGTCTCGATCAAGCTCATGCCGGTCGCGGTCGGACTCGACGCGACGGGCAAGCCGACGGCAGCGCTGCAAAAGAAGCTCGCTGCGCTGGGGCTCGCGACAGACGCCGTGGCCGGGCTGCAGCGCCGCGTCGACGGCAAGGCCGAGACCCTGTTCCACGAAGCCACCGCTCCCGGGGTCGAACTCGCCGCCGGCCTGCAAAAAGCGCTCGACGAAGCGCTGTCCAAGCTGCCGATCCCCAAGGTCATGCAGTACCAGTTGGCCGACGGCTGGACCAGCGTCCATTTCGTGCGCCCGGCGCACCGGCTGGTCGCGCTCTTCGGCAGCGCGGTGGTTCCGGTCAGGGCGCTGGGGCTTGACGCCGGGCGCGAAACCCTGGGGCATCGTTTCGAGGCGAGCAAGAACCCGGTGGTGCTTGGCGATGCCGACAGTTACGCCCAGCAGATTGAGAGTGAAGGCGCGGTCATCGCAAGCTTTGCCGCGCGCCGCGCCGAGATCCAGGCGCAACTCGCGCGCGCGGCGGCAGAAGCAGGCGGCACGCCGGTGGCAGACGACGCGCTGCTCGATGAAGTGACCGCATTGGTGGAGCGCCCCAACGTGCTCTGCGGCCAGTTCGAAGCGGCGTTCCTGGGCGTGCCGCAGGAATGCCTGATCCTCACCATGAAGGCCAACCAGAAGTACTTTCCGCTGCTCGACAACCAGGGTCGATTGACCAACCGGTTCCTAATGGTAAGCAACATCCGCCCGGCCGATGCGAGCGCGGTTGTCACCGGCAACGAGCGCGTGGTGCGCCCGCGCTTGGCCGATGCCAAGTTCTTTTTCGACCAGGACCGCAAGAAGACCCTGGCCGCGCGCCTGCCCGGCCTGGCCAAGGTGGTCTATCACAACCAGTTGGGCACCCAGGCCGAGCGCAGCGAACGTGTCGGTGCCATCGCGCACGCGATCGTCAAACAGTTGCGCATGGCCACCGTGCCCTACAGCGCGCAGGCGAAAGACGAGTTCGACGCCCTCGACGCCAAGGTGAGGGAAGCGGCGCGACTCGCCAAGGCCGACCTGCTCACCGACATGGTGGGCGAATTCCCGGAACTGCAGGGCATCATGGGCGGCTACTACGCGCGCCACGAGGGCCTGGCCGACGGTGTGGCGATCGCAATCGAGGATCACTACAAGCCGCGCTTCGCCGGCGACGCGCTGCCGCGCAACCACACCGGCACGGTGGTCGCGCTGGCCGACAAGCTCGAGACCCTGGTGGGCCTCTTCGGCATCGACCAGGTGCCGACCGGGGATCGCGACCCCTTCGCACTGCGGCGCCACGCCCTGGGCGTGATCCGCATGCTGGTGGAAAAGAACCTGCGCCTGGACTTGCCCGCGCTGGTCGAGTCGGCCGCGCAGTCCTTTGGCGAACGCCTGGCCGATCCGGCACGCACCAACGCGTTGCTCCTGACCTTCATCTACGAGCGCGTGTCGGGCTACCTGCGCGAAGGCGGCTACGCCGGCAACGAGGTCGACGCCGTGATCGCGTCGCGGCCGCCATGGGGCGAGATGCCGCGGCGCCTGGCGGCGGTGCGCGAATTCGCCGCCCTGCCGGAGGCGCCGGCGCTGGCAGCGGCCAACAAGCGGGTCGGCAACATCCTGCGCAAGAGCACGGAGCGCGACAATGGCGGCGTCGATCCGGCACTCCTGCGCGAACCGGCCGAGATCGCACTCTTTCGTGCGTTGACGGATGTGGCGCCCGCCGCCGAGCGCGCCTATGCCAGCGGGGACTACACCGGCTCGCTCGCGGCGCTGGCGGCGTTGAAGACACCGGTGGACGCGTTTTTCGATGCGGTCATGGTCAACGCCGAAGATGCGGCGTTGCGCGCCAACCGACTGGCACTCCTGGATGCGCTGTCTGCGGCGATGAACCGCGTGGCAGACCTGTCGCGCCTGGCCGCCTGAGGCGGGCTGCACCCCGGCAATCCATCGTGCGCAAGCTCATCATCCTCGACCGCGACGGCGTCATCAACGAGGACAGCGACGCCTACGTCAAGAGCGTGGCCGAGTGGCGCCCGCTGCCGGGCTCGGCTGCGGCCATCGCACGGCTCAACCACGCCGGCTATCGCGTGGTACTGGCGACCAACCAGTCCGGTATCGGCCAGGGCCTTTTCGACGTGGCCACCCTGAACCTGATGCACGACAAGATGCACCGCCTGGTGGCGCAGGCCGGCGGGCGCATCGACGCGGTGTTCTTTTGCCCGCACACCAAGGATGACCAATGCGACTGCCGCAAGCCGCGGCCGGGCATGTTCAAGGAGATCGCGCGGCGCTTCGAGACCGACTTGCGCGATGTGCCCTGCATCGGCGACTCCCTGCGCGACCTGGAGGCCGGCGCAGCGATGCACTGCGAGCCGGCGCTGGTCAAGACCGGCAAGGGCATGGCCACGCTCAAGGCCGGCGGCCTGCCGGTGGGTACGCGCGTGTTCGACGACCTGGCAGCCGCGGCGCTGCACTACGCGCCCTGAAGGCTCAAGGATGCTGGCACTGCGCTCGGCGGTCTATCTGCTCTTCCTGACAGTCACGGTGATCCCGTGGGGCATTCTTTCCTGCCTCACCTTTCCGATCAGGAATCCGCGCCGCTACGAGATCATCACGCTGTGGACGACCATGGCGATCTGGGGCGCCAGGCACATCGCCGGCATCGACTACCAGGTGATCGGGCGGGAGAACATCCCCGACCCGCGCAAGCACGGCGGGGTGATCTTCCTCTCCAAGCATCAATCGCGCTACGAGACCCTGCTTTTTCGCACCCTGTTCCGCCACATGTGCTACGTGTACAAGCACGAGTTGCACTGGATCCCGTTTTTCGGCTGGGGCATCTTTCTTTGCGACATGATTCCGATCAATCGCGCCAAGGGCAAGGAAGCGCTGGAGCAGGTGGCCGAGATCGGCGGTGCCAAGCTCAAGGCCGGCTGGAACATGATCCTCTTTCCCGAGGGCACGCGCGTGCTGCCCGGTCACAAGCGCCGCTACAAGGTCGGGGGCACGCATTTGTCGGTTGCCACCGGGGTCTCGGTGGTGCCGATCGCGCACAACGCAGGGGATGTGTGGCCGCGCGACCGCTGGATCAAGACACCGGGGACGGTCACGGTCGTCATCGGCGCGCCGATCGCGCCTACCGGACTGACACCGGAGGAGCAGATGGCCAAGGTGGAAGACTGGATCGAGGCGGAGATGCGCGCGCGCTTCCCCCACCAGTACGCGAGCAAGCGATGAACGTGCTGTCGCGGCTGTTGCAACTCGACCTGCCGCTGTTCCAGGCACCCACGTCCGGTCGGCCGCAGGCGGTGCCGGACGAGCCGCGCGTGATCGCGATCGCCGGGCAGGTGGTGCATTACGTCGTGCGCCGCTCGGCCAGGCGCCGCACCCTGGGCCTGGTGATCGACGCCAAGGGCCTGCGCGCCCTGGTACCCCTGCGCGCGCGCCAGGCCGAGATCGAGCGCCTGATCCAGAACAATGCGCGCTGGGTCGCGACCAAGCTGCGCGAATGGCAGGGCGCCGCATCGGCCGCGACCCGCGCCTGGACGCCGGCCGACCCGCTCCCCCTGTTTGGCCACCCGCTGCCGCTCAAGGTCGCGCCGGGCCGCGCCGGCCTGGCGCGATTCGACGATCTGCTGATCCTCACCGTGCCCAGGCCGGAGGCGGGTGAGGCGGTCATCAGGGTGCTGCGCGAAGAACTGAAATCCATCGCGCGCATGCACTTCAGCCAACGCCTGTCGCACTACAGCGCCGCCTTCGGCGTCGCCACCCCCGACCTGCGCCTGTCGCGTGCCGAGACGCGCTGGGGCTCCTGCGCGCGCGACCGCGAAGGCAATCATCGCGTCAGCCTCAACTGGCGCATGGTGCACCTGGACACGACGCTGTCGGACTACGTCATCGCCCACGAGATCGCGCACGTCAAGCACATGCACCACGGCCCGCGTTTCTGGTCGGCGGTGGCGCGCCTGGTGCCGGACTACGAGGTGCGGCGCGACGCCATGCGGCGGCTGGCGGCGGCGTTGCCACAGCTGTAAGCTGCGCCTCGATTCGATCTGCAACTTTTTCACCCTGAGGGATTCCATCATGCGAATGCTCCACACCATGCTCCGGGTCGGCGACCTGGAGCGTTCCGTCCGCTTCTACACCGACGTCATGGGCATGCAGCTCCTGCGCCGCACCGATCGCCCGGAACAGAAGTATTCGCTGGCCTTCGTCGGCTACGACACCGAGGACAAGACATCGGTGATCGAGCTGACCTACAACCATGGCGTGGACCGCTACGAGATGGGTACCGCTTTCGGCCATGTCGCGCTGGCGGTGGACGACTGCTACGCCGCGTGCGCCAGGATCAAGGCCGCCGGCGGCAGCGTCACGCGCGAGGCGGGGCCGGTCCAGGGCGGCACGACCGTGATCGCGTTTGTCACCGACCCGGATGGCTACAAGATCGAACTGATCCAGTCAAAGTAAGCGGCTTCACTCACCTGCGGGCGGTTCCGCCGCCAGCAGGTTGGCCAGGCGCACGTAGGCCGCCACATCAATGGTCTCGGCACGCGCGGCAGGATCGATGCCTGCTGTCTGAATCTGCGCGTCGCTGGCGTAGCCCTTCAAGGTGTTGTGCAGGGTCTTGCGACGCTGCGCGAACGCGCGCGTGACCAGTCGCGCGAAACCGGCCATGTCGCGAGCCTGCAATGCCACGACCGGGCGCGGCCGCATGCGCACGATCGCCGAATCGACCTTGGGCGGCGGATCGAAGGCCTCCGGCGGCACGTCGAAGAGGCTTTCCATCTCGAACCGATACTGCAGCATCACCGACAGGCGCCCGAAGTCGCGACCGCCCGGCGCGGCGACCATGCGTTCGACGACCTCCTTTTGCAGCATGAAGTGGCAGTCGATGATGCGTTCGGCATAGGTTGCCAGGTGGAACAGCAGCGGCGTGGAGATGTTGTAAGGCAGGTTGCCGACCACGCGCAGCATCGCGCCCGGAGGGCACAGCGCGCCGAAATCGAAGGCGAGGGCGTCGGCCGCATGCACGGTCAGCCGCGCAGCGGGAAATTCGCGCGTCAGTCGCGCGACCGCATCGCGGTCGATCTCGACCCCGTGCAGGTGATCGAGCGCGTCGAGGAGCGGCCGCGTCAGCGCACCAAGGCCGGGCCCGATCTCCACCATGCGGTCGTCGCGGCGCGGCGCGATCGCATGCACGATCGCAGCGACGATTCCCGCGTCGGCCAGGAAGTGCTGGCCAAAGCGTTTACGGGGCGTGTGGGGCAAGGCTGCGGCGTGTCGGCGAGGGACGGCGTTCGATCATCCCGGTATTCATGCACGGAAATGCAGCATCCTAAACCAGTCCCGCTTGCGCGAATCCGGTAGCATCGACCCATGTCCCGCGCGCGCTTTTCCGTCCTCTCGCTCAACATGCACAAGGGACTCTCGCCCCTGAACCGGCGCGTCACCGTGCATGACCTGCGTGAACGCCTGCATCGCCTGTCGCCGGACATCGTCTTCCTGCAGGAAGTGCAGGACGCGCATGAACGTCATGCCGCGCGCCTTTCGGACTGGCCGAGCCTGGCGCAAAGCCGTTTCCTGGCACACGACATCTGGCCGGAGGTGCACTACGGCCGCAACGCCGTCTACGATCACGGCCATCACGGCAACCTGATCCTGTCGCGCTTTCCGGTCCACGCGGTGCGCAACGACGACATCTCGGAGCACCGCTTCGAGCGCCGCGGGCTCCTGCACGCGACCATCACGCTCGATGGCGTCCAGGTGCACTGCTTTTGCGTCCACCTCGGGCTCTTCGAGCGCGGCCGCCGCCGCCAGATCGAGACCATCGTCGACGCAGTCATCGAACGCGCCGGCGCGGACGGCCCGGTGATCGTCGCCGGCGACTTCAACGATTGGCGCAACTTCGCCGAAGACCGCCTGGCCCGCGTCGGACTGGCCGACGTGTTCCGCGTCGAGCGTACGCGCCTGCCGCGCACCTTCCCGGGCCGCCTGCCGCTTTTGCGCCTGGACCGCATCTACGCGCGCGGCCTTGCCATCGTGCAGGCCCAGCGCCTGACGAGCTGGGCGCGCGTGTCCGACCACCTTGCCCTGATGGCGACCTTCGAGATGCCGTGAAACTGCCGCTCGTCCCAGGCAACCGGCTGGAGCTGCTCGACTCCGGGGCCGCCTATTTCCCGCGCCTGATCGAAGCCCTCGATGCGGCGCGCTCCGAGGTCTTCCTCGAGACCTACATCTACGCCGATGACGCGACCGGCGCGCGCGTCACCGAGGCGCTTGGCACCGCCGCCCGGCGCGGGGTGCGCGTGCACATCACCATCGACGGCTTCGGCGCACGCGACATGCCGCTGCGTTTCCGCGATGAACTTGCCGCTGCCGGCGCCACCCTGCTCGTCTACCGGCCGCCCCTGTGGTGGCAGCCGGTGCGCGGACTGCGGCGCATGCATCGCAAGATCGCGGTCGTCGATGGCGCGGTGGCGTTCGTCGGCGGCATCAACATCATCGACGACTGGAACACGCCCAATGAAGTGCCGCCGCGCTACGATTATTCGGTGCGCATCGAAGGCCCGGCGGTCATGCAGATTGCCGCGGCCGCGCGCCATCTGTGGTCGGTGGTCTCGCTGACTACATTCCGGCGTCGCACGCTGCCGCCGCCCCTGCCGCCGCCCGCCGCGGCCGGCACGGTCGCGGCGTGCCTCCTGACGCGCGACAACCTGGCGCACCGGCGCGACATCGAGGATGCCTACCTTGATGCCATCCGCGCGGCGCGGCGCGATGTTCTGCTGGCGATCGCCTACTTCCTGCCCTCCACCGGCATGCTTGCGGCGCTGGGCGACGCCGCACGGCGCGGCGTGCGCGTGCGGGTGATGCTGCAGGGAAGCAGCGACCACGCCTTGCTCAAGCGGGCCAGCGAAGCCCTGTACCGGCGCGCACTCGCAGCCGGCGTGACCCTGGTCGAGTACCGCAAGAGCTTCCTGCACACCAAGGTGGGCGTCGTCGACGACAACTGGGCCACCGTCGGTTCGTCCAACCTGGACCCGTTTTCGCTCCTGCTCTCGCGCGAGGCCAACGTCGTCGTCATCGACACGGGTTTCGCGGCAACCCTGCGTGCGAGCATCGACGCGGCGATCGCCGCCGGCGGGCGCGAGGTGACGCTGGCCGACGTCGCCAAGGCGCCCTGGCACCTGCGCCTGACGCAGTGGGCCGCCTACCGCTTTGCGCGCCTGGTGATCGACTGGCTCAATCTGGCCAGGAAGAACTGATCCGCTGCGCCGATCAGCGGTACAACTGTCCGCCATCGATGTCGATGACCGTGCCCGACAGGTAGGACGCCTTGGCCGAGGCGCAATAGACCACCAGGTCGGCAACCTCCTCAGGCTCGCAGATGCGCCCGAAAGGCAGGTTGGTCATCATCTCCTCCCAACGCGACTCGTCGCCCAGTGAGGTCTTGGCGCGCGCCTTGTTGAGCGTGATGATGCGGTCGGTGCGCGTCGCGGTCGGGTTGACGCCGATGACGCGCACGCCCTTGTTGGTGGCGCCCGCGCCGACACCCTTGGTGAAAGCAATCAGCGCCGCGTTGGCGGTCGCGCCGCACACATAGTCGTAGCTGGGCTTGGCGCCGGCCAGGCCGATCACATTGACGATCGCGCCCTTCCCGGCGGCGAGCATGGGCGGCAGGAACTCGCGCGTGAGATTGATGTAGCCGAAGAGCTTCAGTTCCCAGGCATCGCGCCAGCGCGCCTCGTCGATGGTCTCGATCGACCCGCCGGGGATCGCGCCGGCATTGTTGACCAGCACGTCGACCGCTCCCGCGGCCGCCTTCAAGGCCGCTGCCGAGCCGGGCTTGGACAGGTCGATCGCGGTCAGCTTGACCGCGACTGGCGCCACCTTGGCGACCTCCGCTCTCGCAGCCTCCAGCCGCGCCGCGTCGCGCGCAGCCAGGTGCAGTTCGCAGCCCTCGGCGGCGAACGCCTTCGCGCAGGCCAGGCCGATGCCCTTGGATGCGCCGGTGATGAGTACTTTCTTGCCCTTGAGACCTGTGTCCATCGCCTGCTTCCTTCGAGTTGATGGGGCGCATGGTCTTGCCAGTCCCCGGGTTGATGACCTACACGCCCACGTTGCGCAGCACCCGTGGCGGCAGATGGTTCAGCAATTTCAGCAGATCAGGTATCAGTGACGCAATCGCTTCAATTCGGCTGCTACGCACATGCAACACCACGACGGCAATGGGCAAAGTCGCGAGGTTTTGTTGAAACTCGAGGTTCTTGTCCGCGGTAAGAAAGACGTCGAAGCGCGACGCCGCCAGCGCAAGGAGCTTGCCGTTTCTGACGCTTGTCCAGCCGGCCGCCTGGACCGTTACGACTTCATGACCAACGACTAGCCCTGCAAGATCTCTGGGCAGCGATTCGTCAAGCAGTATGCGCATCCGGGGTCAGCGCGACGCGGGCTTGTTCCAGGACAGCTATTGCCATTTCCCGCGACACTGACGGAAACTGGTCCAAGAACACCTCCAGGGAATCGCCGGCTTCAAGATAGTCGAAGAGGTTTTGAATCGGGACACGCGTCCCGGCAAAGACCGGGGTACCGCTCTGGATCTCCGGATCGACGACGATCAGTGCTTTGCTCATGGCGCTCTCCCCGAATCCGGATGCATTCACTTGGCCGGACAGGCCGCAGCATACCAGTCGGCGATCTCGCCGCCTTGCATGAATACCACGTCATCACGACGCTTAAGCAGGTCGAGCATCTTGGCCAGGTAGCCGATGCGGTGCGGCACGCCGATCAGGTGCGGGTGCAGGCCCAGGGCCAGCACGCGCGGATGGCGCCGCAATTCGGGCCCGAACGCGGCCACGGTATCGCGCAACCGCGTCCACATTTCCGGCGACGCATGCTTCTCGACCGCGTAGACGATGCTGTCGTTGATCTCCAGGTTGTAGGGCATGGCGATCAAGGGCCCGTGGCGCGTGGTCATCCAGTCCGGCAGGTCGTCGATGACCCAGTCGCACACGTATTCCACGCCGCAGGACTTGAGCACGTCCGGCGTGTCGTAGGTCTCGCGCAAGCCCGGCGAGAGCCAGCCGCGCACGCGTTCCCCGGTGAAGCCCTCGATCTTGGAGAGGCAGGCCCGGATCAGCGCCTCCTCTGCCGCGCTCCCGCCGGCGCCGCCGGCCTTGCCGTCGGCGGTGGCGACATTGAGCGACTTCTGGTGCATGCCGTGGCCGATGAATTCCCAGCCGGCGTCGCGCATCGCCTCGGCCGCGCGCGGATACGCGTCGATCACGCCGGCGTTGAACGAGGTCGATGCGGTGATGCCGCGCTCCTCGAGCATGCCCATGATGCGCGGAAGCCCGGCACGCATGCCGTAGTCGGCCCAGGAGAAATTGGGCACGTCGGGCTCGGTCTCCTTGCCGTGCGGCGGGGTGATGATCTTGCGCGGCATGGGTTCATTGAACTGCCAATGCTCGACGTTGACCACAACATGCACGATCAGGGGCCGCGCGCGGCCACCTATGCGGGGTGCCGCAAGCGGCGCGCGGTCGGTGGAAAAGCGGTAAGGGACGCGGGGATTGGCCATGCCGTTCTCCGGATCTGTCAATGGATGTCGTGGCGCATCTGCGCCATGATGCGCTTCTTGAAATCGTTGAAGTGCGCGTCGGTCAGGGTGTCGAGGTTGCGCGGGCGCGGCAGGTCGACCGGAATCCTGGAGGCAATGCGCCCGGGGCGCGCGCTCATGACGTAGATCGTGTCGGCCAGGAGAATCGCCTCGTCGATGTCGTGGGTGACGAAGATGACGGTCTTCTTGAGTTGCTGCCAGACCTTGAGCAGGAGGTCCTGCATGGTCAGGCGCGTCTGCGCATCCAATGCGCCGAAAGGCTCATCCATCAGCAGCACGCGCGGCTGCATGACCAGCACCCGCGCGATGCCGACGCGCTGCTTCATGCCGCCCGACAGCTGCACCGGCAGGTGGCGATGAAAATTCTCCAGGCCCATCAACTGCAGCGTCTCTTTCGCACGCGGCTCGTATTCGGACGCCGGCACGCCCTGCACGCGCGGCCCGAAGACGACGTTGTCCCACACGTTGAGCCAGGGAAAGAGCGCCGCCTCCTGGAACACCACGCCGCGGTCCGGCCCCGGCCGCTCGACGCCCGCACCCTGTACGGTCAGCGTGCCGCCGGTCAGACCTTCGAATCCGGCCACCAGGTTGAGCAGCGTGGACTTGCCGCAGCCCGAGGGGCCCAGCAGCGCCGCGAATTCACCCTCGCCGATGGCGAGATCGATGCGCTCCAGCGCGGCGACCGGGTTGTCGCCGCCGTAGACCTTGTCCACGCCTTTCAGTTCGATGGCCGGCATCAGTGACTTTGCAGGCGCCGCCACTTCAGCACGCGCGCTTCGATGAAGACGACCAGACGGTCGGAGAGGTATCCCATCAGGCCGATGGACACCATGTCGGCGATGACCACGTCCATGCGCCCGACGTAGTAGGCGTCCCACAGCACGTAGCCCAGGCCGGACTTGACCGCGACCATCTCGGCCACGATGACCGCGGTCCATGCGATCCCCAGGCCGATGCGCAAGCCCGTGAAGACCGAGGGCAGCGCCGCCGGCAGGATCACGCGGCGCAGGAGATCGCCCTGGCTCGCACCCATCATCAAGGCTGCACGCACCAGGTTCTTGTCCACGTCGCGCGCACCCTGCGTGGTGTTGACGACAATCGGGTAGAACGCGCCCAGGGTGATCAGGAAGATCGCGCCAAAATCCTTGATGCCGAAGAGCGCGATCGAGAACGGCAGCCAGGCGGTGATGGGGATCGGCCGCATCCACTGGATGGTCGGGTCGACCAGTTGCGCCGCCAGCCGGCTCCAGCCGATCAAGACGCCCAGGGGCACGCCGATCAGAATCGCCAGCAGGTAGCCCTGGCCGACCCGCTGTGCCGAGAACACCAGGTTGTTCCACCAGGTGCCGCTATAGGGGTTGAGGGTGAACCCGCCGGCACCGAAGGCCCAGATCTTCCAGGCCTCGTAGACCTTCGATGGCGTCGGGATCACGCCGGCCACCAACAGGCCGGCGGCGCCCAACGCCTCCCAAAGCACAATGGCTGCAACCGGCAACAAGAGCGCCAGCAGGGTGCGCCGACCGCGCCCGCCGGTCGCAGCGACCGCAGTCGACATCAGGATCGCGAGACGGGGTCAGCGACCGCCGGCGTTGCGCACGAACGAAGCATCCCAGAAATCGCCAATTTCGGCCGACACGTCGCGCTGGATCACGCCGAGGCGATGAAACGCAGCCGCCTGACGACGGATCTGGTCCACCGATACCACTCCGCCAAGCTTGATCGGGCTTGCGACCGCCTTGGCCATGGTCATGTCCAGCCCCGTGAACTTGGCGATCGCCTCGGTAAAGCGTTCCGGAGAGGCCGCCAACTGGTTCATCGAGTTCAGGTAGGCCCACACGAAGCGCTCGACCGCGGCGCGGTTCTTGGTGGCCGCGTCGCGGGTCGCGGCGATCATGCCCAACTCGGCGCCTACTGACTGCGACTGGCTGTATTCGAGGTTGCGCGCGAAAAAGCCATAGCCCTCGTTGACCGGAATGGTCTCGAACGGTTCCCAGGTGACGATGGCATCGACCTCGCCTTTCTTGAGCGCCTGGTTGAAGTTGGCGCCGCCGCCCTGGATCTTGACCTCGGTGAAGCTGTTGTAGGGCACGTTCTTCTCGACCATGGTCGCGGCGAACTGGAACCACACCGCCGACCCGGGCGCGATGCCCACTTTCTTGCCCGCCAGGTCGCTCCAGGAATCGAGCTTGACGCCGTTGCGCCCGATGACGTACTTGGGCGAAGAGCCCACGCCCATGATGCCGACCATGTTCTTCGAGCCCTGCGAGAGCGCGATGGCCAGGTCGGCCGGGCCGACCGAAGCCACGTCGAGCGAGCCGGCCAGGAGCGCGGTGCGCGCGTCGGCGTAGCGCGCGAATTCGACCAGCTTCACATCCACATTCAGGCGCTTCAACTCGTCTACCACCTGCACCATGGGCACCAGGTGTCCGACCTTTTGGTAGCCCACCGTGAGCGTGGCGGCCTGCGGCAGGGGAGCGGGACGGGCGCCCTGCGCCAGCGCGGCGCCACAGAAGAGCGCAGTGGCGACGGCTACGCCGCGCGAGAAGATTCTCAGCATGATGTTTTCCTTGTTCGAATCGGGGGAGCCACTTTGTACGGACAACCTGGAAAGTCTAGCACCGCCCCCGTTGGCGCCGATATCGGGGTTTATCAGTAGTCGCGCGCCAGTCGCCCGAACCCCGGCAGCGGGTCGGCAATGCCGATTCGGCGCAGCGCCAGCCAGTAGGTGGCGACGTTCACACCGACGAGCGGCTTGCCGTGCGCAGCTTCAATGGCATCGGTCATGGCCGAGACCGGCAGGTTGGTGCCCACGTGCACAAGCGCCTCTACCCGGTCGCTGTCGACGGCGCGAAAGCCGGCGCGAATCGCATCCAGTGGCACCTGCGCGACCCGCGTCGGCCCGGTGGTCTTGAGTCCGTCGGCGGCGACGACCTCGTAGCCGCAAGCGCTGAAAAAGGCGGCAATCATCGCGTCGGCCGGCGGCCAGTAGGGGGTGAGCACGGCAATGCGCCTGACCCCCAGCGCCTCCAGCCCCTTCAATACCGCCATCGACGGCGTGATGAAAGGGATGCCGCACAGGGCTTCCAGGCGCTCGGTCTCGGCCTCGGCGCGCGCGCGGTCGCCACGAAACGAATGGATCGAGTGTCCGTGGGCGACCACGTGCGGCTCGCAGGGCAGGACCAGTTGCAGCGCGTCTTCGAGCCCGCCCGACTCGGTCTGCAAGGCCTGCTGGTAGACGGCCATGTCGTCGTAGGGCCGCGGCGGCAGGAGCATGCGCGTGACGTGGTTGGTCACCCCCGGCGGGCGCATGGCCTCCATCTCGGGCTGCACGATGGTATTGGTTGCCGGCACCACCACCGCGACCTTGGCGCGGGCGGCGAGGATGTCGGTGCTGGGCACGCAATGTTGGGGGCCCGACATGCCGATCCTAGAAACTGCGCGGCATGCCGAGCACGTGCTCGGCCACGAACGACAGGATCAGGTTGGTCGAGATCGGCGCCACCTGGTAGAGCCGCGTCTCGCGGAACTTGCGCTCGACGTCGTATTCGCAGGCAAAGCCGAATCCGCCGTGGGTCTGCAGGCAGGCGTTGGCCGCCTCCCACGAAGCCTTGGCGGCCAGGTACTTGGCCATGTTGGCCTCCGCCCCGCAGGGCTTCTTGGCGTCGAAGAGCTCGCAGGCCTTCCAGCGCATCAGGTTGGCAGCCTCGGTCTCGATGTAGGCCTCGGCGATCGGGAACTGCACGCCCTGGTTCTGTCCGATCGGACGGTCGAAGACGATGCGCTCGCCGGCGTACTTCGAGGCCTTCTCGACGAACCAGTAGGCGTCGCCGATGCACTCGGCCGCGATCAGCGCGCGCTCGGCGTTGAGCCCATCGAGGATGTAGCGAAATCCCTTGCCCTCTTCTCCGATCAGGTTTTCGGCGGGAATCTCCAGGTTGTCGAAAAAGAGCTGGTTGGTCTCGTGATTGACCATATTGCGGATCGGCTGCACTTCCAGGCCGCGGCCGATGGCCTCGCGCAGGTCAACCAGGAAGATCGACAGGCCGTCGGCCTTTTTCTTGACCTCGGCGAGCGGCGTGGTGCGCGCGAGCAGGATCATGAGTTCGGAATGCTGGATGCGCGAGATCCACACCTTCTGTCCATTGATGACGTACTTGTCGCCCTTGCGCACGGCCACGGTCTTGATCTTGGTGGTGTCGGTGCCGGTGGTGGGTTCGGTCACGCCCATTGACTGCAGGCGCAATTCGCCCGAGGCGATCTTGGGCAGGTAGCGCTTCTTCTGTTCCTCCGAACCGTTGCGCAGGAGCGTATTCATGTTGTACATCTGCCCGTGGCAGGCGCCGGAGTTGCCGCCGGCGCGGTTGATTTCTTCCATCACCACCGATGCCTCGACCAATCCCAGGCCGGAGCCGCCGTATTGCTCGGGGATCAGCGCGGCCATCCAGCCGGCCTTGGTAAGCGCGTCGACGAAGGCTTCAGGGTAGGCGCGCGCGTCGTCGACCTTTTGCCAATAGGCAGAGTCGTATTGCGCGCACAGCGCGCCGACAGCCTCGCGGATTTCGGGAAACTGGTTGGGGGCTTGCATGATGACTTCCGGATAGGGGTGGATCAGTGCCCGGACTGACTACGCCCCAGGCAGGGCGGTTCCGGCAACTGACATCGATCAGTTTACCGTGCGCTGCACGGAGGATCAGTTGCGCGCATCGGCCGCCATGCCCATGACCCGCTTGGCTGGAAAGCGTCGGAAGGTGCCCAGGTGATCGCGCATGCCGACCTGGAAAGCCTCCATGTAGGAGAGCTTGCGCGTCAGGTAGTTGTGCGTCTCCTTGGGGTCCAGGTACAGGTTGTAGAGCTTGGGGTAGGTGTGGCGCTGCAGGATGCCGGTGAAGCCGCCGGTGCCGAAGGCGTCCGTCGCATCATCCGATGTCGAGGACAGGAGCATCTTGTATTCGCCGCAGCGCAGCCCCGAGAAGGTCGTCATGAGCCAGTAGTAGTGGTACTTGCGGTTCGACAGGCCATCGGGAGCGAGCAGGAAGGAGGACTGGTCGACCCCGTCGATGAAGCGATCGGTCGGCACGCGCTCGGGTTGACCGGCCAGCCCCATCAAGGTCGGCAGGATGTCGTTGAAATCGAAGATGCCGTCCGAGACGCGTCCCGCGTCGATCATGCCCGGCCACACCAGGATGCCCGGCACGCGCACCCCGCCCTCCCAAGTCGAGCCCTTGGCGCAGCGAAACGGCGTGTAGGCGGCGTCGGGCCAGGTCTCCATGTGCGGGCCGTTGTCCGAGGAGATGAAGATCAGCGTGTCTTCCAGTTGCCCGGTAGCCTTGAGCGTGGCGGTGAGGCGGCCGATGATGTCGTCGAGTTCGAGGAGGGTGTCCTTGTACGGATGGCGCGCCGGCGATTTGGCGAGAAATTTTTCGTGCGGATAGTTGTCGAAATGCGCGCCGCGGGTGCAGTGGTACAGGAGCCAGGGCTTCTTTTCGCTGGCCATGCGCTCGATGAACGCGGTCGAGTACGCGCACCACTTCTCGTCCAAGAGCGAGAGCACCGGGATGGTGACCTCCTCGACGTTTTCGGCCGCCGCGCCCTTTTTCGCGTGCACGAAGCAGCGGTTGAAGGGCATGTTCTTGATCCACTCCGTGCGCGCGGCCGAGTAGACGATCTCGGGAAAGAACTGCGGGTCGCGCCACTCCGAGTACATGTCGGAGACCGAGAGAAATCCGTAGAAGTCGTCGAAGCCGACGTGCTGCGGCTGCGAGGCTTCGTTTTCGCCGACGTGCCACTTGCCTACCGCCTGGGTGGTATAGCCGGCCTGACCCAGCAGCTCGGCGATGGTGACCTCGCCCTGCAGGCCGCCAGGCTCGCCGTACATGGGCGGACGATGCAGGCCGTGGCGGTTCGGCACCCGGCCGGTCAGGAGCGTCGCGCGCGAAGGAGAGCAGGTCGGCTCGGAATAGCAGGACGTCAGGCGCAAGCCCTGCGCGGCCAGGCGATCGAATTGCGGTGTCGGCGCACCGACCGCGACCCCGCCGCCATAGCAACCCATGTCGCCCCAGCCCACGTCGTCCATCAGGTAGATGAGCACATTGGGCGGGCGGCCGCGACGCTTCATGTAGGCCGCGAGCTTCTGCTTGGCGACGTTCGAGTCGTCGACATGCACGAATGCAGGCTCGCGCGCCTCCGAGATGCGGGTGGCGGCACTGGCAATGGGATCGAAAACGGGCATGGCGGGTCCTCGGTCGGGATTCGAGGCCCGCATCCTCGCACGCCCACGGGACTGCCGCAACGTTCCCGTGCCAATGGCGAAACCTCAGCGAGTCGGCGCGCTCCAGGTCCGGGCGAACTCGATAAACGCGCCCGCCGCGGGAGACAAGCGGGCATCGCCAGCGCGCACCACATGCCAAAAGCTGCGCAAGGGAAATCCAGCTACAGCCAGGCGCGCGATGCCTGAAGCACTCGCCAGCGCGCGGCTGGAAATCACCGCGCAGCCAAAGCCGGCGCCGACCGCATGTTTGATGGCCTCGTTGCTGCCCAAGGTCATGCGCGCCTCGACCTGCACGCCACGACGCGCAAAGAATTCATCGGTGATGAGGCGCGTGCCGGAGCCCGGTTCACGCGCTACGAAGGGCTCGCGCACGAACTCGGCCAAGGACACGCTCTTGCGCGCAGCCAGGCGGTGCCGGCGCGCAGCGATCGGCACCAGCGGGTTGTCAAGGATCGGCAGGCTCACGATGTCGCGTCCTTCGGGCGGGCGCGCCATCAGGTACAGGTCGTCGGCGCGCCGCGCGAAGCGCTCCAGCACCTGGGCGCGGTTCAGCACCTCGAGGTGAATGTCGATGCCCGGAAAGCGCGCGTGAAACCCGCCCAAGAGGTCAGGCGCGAAATACTCCGCGGTGGTCGCCGCAGCCAGGCGCAGGTGCCCGGTCTTGAGTCCGCGCCGGTCTGCGAGGTCGGCGGCGAGCGATTCGAGGGTGCGCGCCACCTCGCGCCCAGCCTCGGCTACCCGCAGTCCGGCCGCGGTCGGCACCAGCGTACGGCCGCGCGGCTCAAACAAGGGTTCGCCGGCGATCTCGCCGGCCTGGCGCACCTGCATGGACAGAGCCGGCTGGGTCAGGTGCAACTCGGCCGCGGCGCGCGTCAGGCGGCCATTGCGCACGATCGCCTCGACGGCGCGCAGCTGGGCCATGGAAAGCCGGTTCATCAATCAATTCTACTGATTCTTTATATAAAAAGACATCATTGGATTTGATGTTAAGGACACGCCAGAATTCGTGCTCCATTCCACCGCCACCAAAGGAACCCTCCATGAATCCTGTCGACAGCCCTGAAATCGCCCAGGTCGCCGCCGCCGCGCGCGTCGCCGTCTCGGTCTGCCACGGCGACGGCATCGGCCCGGAGATCACCGCCGCCGTGCTCGAGGTGCTTGCCGCCGCCGGCGCGCGCCTGGACATCGAGCCGGTCGAGATCGGCGAGAAGGTCTACCTGCAGGGCGTCTCCTCGGGCATCAGCGACGCCGCCTGGGCGAGCCTCAAGCGCACCCGCCTGCTGCTCAAGGGCCCGCTGACCACCCCTCAGGGCGGTGGCTACAAGAGCGTCAACGTCACGCTGCGCAAGACGATGGGCCTTTTTGCCAACGTGCGCCCGGTCGCGACTTTTCATCCCTACGTGCCGACCATGCACCCGGAGATGGACGTGGTGATCGTGCGCGAGAACGAGGAAGACCTGTACGCCGGCATCGAGCACCGCCAGACCACCGACGTCACGCAATGCCTCAAGCTCATCACCGAGCCGGGCACGCGCAAGATCGTGCGCTACGCGTTCGAGTACGCGCGCCACCACGGCCGGCGCAAGGTGACCTGCTTTTCCAAGGACAACATCATGAAGATGACCGATGGGCTCTTCCATCGCATCTTCGACGAGGTCGCCGCCGAATATCCGGAAATCGCCGCCGACCACATGATCGTCGACATCGGCGCCGCGCGCCTGGCGGCGCGGCCCGGCAAGTTCGACGTCATCGTGGCGCCCAACCTCTACGGCGACATCATTTCCGACATCGCCGCCGAAGTGGCCGGCTCAGTGGGCCTGGCCGGCTCGGCCAACATCGGTGATTCGATCGCCATGTTCGAAGCCGTGCACGGCTCGGCGCCCGACATCGCCGGGCAGGACATCGCCAACCCCTCGGGCCTGCTCGAAGCGGCGGTACAGATGCTGACCCATGTCGGCCAGGGTGACGTCGCCGAACGCGTGCGCAACGCCTGGCTCGCGACGCTGGAAGACGGCATTCACACTCCCGACATCGTCGGCGAGCACACGACGAAAACGGTTGGCACTGCAGGTTTTGCTACGGCCATCGTCGAGCGCATCGGCCGCCACCCGCGGAAGCTCAGGGCGTCCTCGCTCGCAAACGCCAAGCCGATGGCCGTGTCGATCGCCTCGACGGTCGCCAACGCAGCCCCGGTCACGAAGGCGCTGGTCGGCGTTGACATCTTTCTCGACTTCGCGGAGTTGAAGCCGGCCCTCCTGGGCGCGCGCATCACGGAAGCCTTGCCGAAAAGCGCCACACTGAAATTCATCACCAACCGCGGCGTCAAGGTCTGGCCGCAGGGTTTCGACGAAACCTTCTGCACCAACCACTGGCGCTGCCGCTTCATGCCATCCACGGTACAGGCCGAGCACGGCGGCGCCAACGATGCCTGGGTGCTGGCGATCATGCAATCCCTCGCCGCCTCAGGGCTGGAGGTGATCAAGATCGAGAAGCTCTACACCTTCGACGGCAAGCCAGGCTTCGCGCAGGCACAGGGGGAATAGGGTTCACGCGGAACCTGCGCAAAGCGCGCACCGGGCCGCAAGGCCCGGTCTTGCTTGTGGAGCGGGTGAAGGGAATCGAACCCTCGTCGTAAGCTTGGGAAGCTTCTGCTCTACCATTGAGCTACACCCGCGCGGTGCGTCGCGTACAGCGGCGATCCGCTAGACTAACGCAATGATTCTAGCAAACGCGCCGACGACGATTTCGCTCTCGGTGAACGGCGAGGCGAAGAATGTCGCCGCCGGCATGACGGTGGCCGCCCTGCTCGCTTCGATGGGCCTGGCAGGCAAGCGGGTCGCGGTCGAAGCCAACGGCGACATCATCCCCAAAGGGCGTCACGCCGACACGCAGCTCAAGGCCGGCGACCGGCTCGAGATCGTCGTCGCAGTCGGCGGTGGCTGAAAGCGGGACACACACGATGGAAATGACCCTCAAGGACAAGCCCTTCGAGATCGCGGGCAAGACCTATGCCTCTCGGCTCCTGGTCGGCACCGGCAAGTACAAGGATTTCGCCGAGACGCGCGCGGCGCTCGATGCCTCCGGCACGCAGATCGTGACCGTGGCGATCCGCCGCACCAACATCGGCCAGGACGCCGGCGCGCCCTCGCTCATCGACGCGGTGCCGCCCTCGCTCTTCACTTACCTGCCCAACACCGCCGGCTGCTACAGCGCGGACGATGCCGTGCGCACCCTGCGCCTGGCGCGCGAACTGCTGGACGGCCACCGCCTGGTCAAGCTGGAAGTGCTGGGCGATTCGCACACCCTGTACCCGAACATGCCCGAGACGGTGGCCGCGGCCCGGACCCTGGTCGCCGAGGGTTTCCAGGTGATGGTCTATTGCAGCGACGACCCGATTCTCGCGCGCACGCTGGAGGATATCGGCTGCGTGGCGATCATGCCCCTCGCATCCCTGATCGGCTCCGGCATGGGCATCCTCAACCCCTGGAATCTGTCGCTCATCATCGAGAAAGCGCGCGTGCCGGTGATCGTCGATGCCGGGGTCGGCACCGCGTCCGATGCGGCCATTGCCATGGAACTGGGCTGCGACGGCGTGCTCATGAACACGGCGATCGCCAAGGCCCAGAACCCGGTGCTGATGGCCTCCGCCATGAAAAAGGCGGTCGAGGCCGGGCGCGAGGCCTATCTGGCCGGACGCATGCCCAGGAAGCTCTATTCGGCCGCGCCGTCCTCGCCGACCGGCGGCATGATCGCGCCGTCGGCCTGATTCGATGATCGCGCCACGCACCCGGCGCGGGCGCCGCGCTTGACCGAGGACGCGCCGCCGCGGCTGACGACGCGGTCCATCCGCAGCTTCGTGCTGCGCCAGGGGCGCATGTCGCCGGCGCAGGAGCGCGCCTTCGAGGCAGGCATGGCGCGCTTCGGCATCGCATTCGCCGACACACCGCTCGACACCGCGGCCGCTTTTGGTCGCGCTGCGCCGGTGGTGGTGGAGATCGGCTTCGGCATGGGCGAGACCACCGCGCGCATCGCGCAGGAAAATCCGGGCACCAGCTTTCTCGGCATCGAAGTCCACGCGCCCGGCGTCGGCGCGCTGCTGAAACGCGTCATCGATGAGGGCCTCGCCAACGTGCGCGTGATCCGCCACGATGCGGTCGAGGTCTTCGAGCGCATGCTGATGCCAGACTCCTTGGCAGGCGTGCACCTCTTTTTTCCCGATCCGTGGCCCAAGGCACGGCACCACAAGCGACGCATCGTGCAGCCCGATTTCGTTCACCTCGTCGCCAGCCGGCTTGCCCCCGGCGCCTGCCTGCACTGCGCCACCGACTGGGAACCTTACGCCCTGCACATGCTGGAGGTGCTCGCGGCCGAACCGCTCCTGGAGAACACCGCCGCGGATTTCGCGCCGCGGCCGCGGCTGCGCCCGCAGACCAAGTTCGAAGCACGTGGTCTCAAGCTGGGGCACGCGGTGCGCGATGTTATATTCCGCCGCCGCTTGCCGCCTTGAAGGCCTTGTTCTCCATGCACCGCACCACGTTCCCGACCGCAGTCCTGGCGTGCCTGATCGCCTTGCCCGCCTGGGCGCAACTGCGCGCGCCGGCCCCGCCGCCGCCGCCCTCGTCGAGCCAGTCCGGTTCTGCCGGCCCCGGGCCTTCCGGGCAGGCAGGCGCGCCTTCCGCGCCACGTGAGCAGGACCCGCTGACGCGCGAGTTTCGCGACTGCACGCAAAAAGCCCAGGCGTCCATGCAGGCCAAGCAGGCCGATGATCCCGACGCGATCATGGCGTGCCTGACCGCCGAGATCAAGCGCCAGGATGGTCGCCTGGCTGCGAACGTCGGTCGCCTGACAAGGCTCATCAGTGCTGAAGACAAGAAGCGCCTGGACGACGCAAACGCGGCCTGGCGGCGTTATCGCGATGCCAACTGCCTTTTCTTCGCCGACCCCAAGGGCGCGCCGCCGATCAACCTGCGCAATGCCGACTGCCGCCTGAACATCACCGTCGGCCGCGTGCTGGAACTCGATCAGCTGGCTGGATTCCTGTCGCAGCGTCCGAGCGGTCCTCCGGGGGGCGCGCCAGCCGGCCCTGCCGCTGCTCCGCCTGCAGCACCGGCCGCACCCGCCCCGGGCGGCGACACCAAGCAATAGCGCAAGTCGCGCTGCCCGGCGGCGCGTCCGCCGCGGCGCGCCGGGTCGGGCCTATCCGCGCCAGTCGATCCAGCCCATGTGCGCGGTGGCCAGTACCAGCACACCGAAGACGATGCGATACCACGCAAAAACGCGGAAATCGTGCGTGGCGACAAAGCGGATCAGCCAGCGCACGCAGGCGTAGGCGCTGACGAAGGCCGTGAAGAAGCCCATCGCCCACATGCCCAGGTCATCGGCCGAGAGCAGCGCGCGTTCCTTGTAAAGCGAATACAGGGACGCGATCACCAGCGTCGGCACCGCCAGGAAAAAGGAAAACTCGGTCGCCGCGCGACGCGACAGGCCGAACAGCATGCCGCCGATGATGGTCGCCCCGGAGCGGCTGGTCCCGGGGATGAGTGCGCAGGCCTGCGCGAGTCCGAGCTTGAATGCATCGAGCGCGGTCATCGCGTCGACATCGGTCACCCGCGGCGGCGCCGCACCGCGCCCACGCCGCTCGACCCACAGGATGACGAATCCGCCGACGATGAACGCGGTCGCCACCGCGACCGGATTGAAGAGCCGGGCCTTGATCGCACTGCCGAAGAGGAGGCCCAGAATCGCCAGCGGCATGAAGGCGATCGCGAGGTTCAACCAGAAGCGCCGCGCCAGTGGATCGCTGAATACGCCGGTCAAGGCGCCAAGAAAACGCGCGCGATACTCGATCACCACCGCCAGCATCGCCCCGCTCTGGATGACGATCTCGAAGAGCTTTGCCTTCTCGCCGGTAAACCCGATCAACTGCCCCGCCAGGATCAGGTGACCGGTCGAGGATATGGGCAGGAACTCGGTGAGGCCCTCGACGACGCCGAGGATGGCAGCTTTGATAAGGATCGTCAATTCCATGTGGGCATTTTAGCGGCCGTGCATCCGGCAGAACCATGCTCGCGTAACTGGATGCAATACCAAGCCATGGAGCCAGGGCATGCGCAGACGCGAATTCGTACTCACGGCGGCCTCGCTCGCCACCGCCGCGCTGTGGCTGGACCCGGCACGCGCGCAGTCGCAAGGCGCATCCAACCTGGTGTCGCGCCAGGGCGAAGTGCTGTTGAACGGCCGACCACTGGCCAGTGACGGTGTCATCCAGACCGGCGACACGGTGGCAACCGGCCCCGACGGCCGCGTGGCCTTTTCCATCGGCAACGACGCCTTCCTGCTGCGACCCAACACCACCCTCAATCTGGAGCGCGGCGCGTCGCTCTTCGCCGTCAGCGGCGCGCGCCTCATCGCCGGTGCGTTCGCGGCCGTCTTCGGCCCGAGCCGGCATCCGCGTGCCATCACTTCGCGCACCGTGACTGCGGGTATCCGCGGCACCGGGTTCTACGTCGGCACGGAGGTAGAGTCAACCTACTTCTGCACCTGTTACGGCAGCATCGAACTCAGCGGCGCCAACGGCGCACGCGAACTGGTCAATTCCAGACAACATGCGGCTCGACGCGTCTTCGCGTCGCCTACGGGCGGACGCGTCATCGTGCCCGCGCCGCTTGAATTTCACGACGACGCCGAGATCGAGCGCCTGGCTGCGCTGGTCAACCAGCGCCCCGCATGGCGGCGCTGAAAATCGCGCCACCGCGTCCGGCCTACTCGTAGCGCAACGCCTCGATGGGCCGCAGGCGCGCGGCCTTGCGCGCCGGATAGAAACCGAAAAAGATTCCGATCGCCGCCGAGAATCCGACCGCCAACAGCACCGCGTCCGGATCGACCTCCACCCGCCAGCCGGCGAAATTGCCGATCGCGTACGACCCGCCCAGGCCGAGGGCGACCCCCAACAATCCGCCGATCAAGGCCAGGGTCACCGCTTCGACCAAGAACTGCGTGAGGATGTCGCGTCCGCGCGCGCCCACCGCCATGCGCAGCCCGATCTCGCGCGTGCGCTCGGTCACCGACACCAGCATGATGTTCATGATGCCGATGCCGCCGACGACGAGCGACACCGACGCGATCGCCGCGAGCAGGTACGCAAGCACCTTCGACGACGCTTCCTGCGCGGCGAGCACCTCGGACAGGTTGCGCAGGAAGAAGTCGTCCTCCTGGTTGGCCGACAGCCGGTGCCGTTGCCGCAGCAGGTCGCGCATCTCCTGCTCGACCTCGGGCATGGCGGCGCCGTCGCGCGCGCGCACGGTGATCGAGTTGACGTTGCGGCTCTTGACCTGCTGGCCGCCCAGCACGCGCTTGCGCGCCGTCGTGATCGGAATCAGCACGATGTCGTCCTGGTCC
>JAEUOR010000004.1 GCA_016790635.1 Burkholderiales bacterium | reverse complement strand
TACTACATCAGCCACGGCAAGGCCGGTGTCGACAAGCTGCGCGAGGGGGACCAGAAGACGCCGCTCGGTGTCTATCACGTCACCGCCAGCCTGTCCAAGGCCAAGCTGGCCGACCTGTACGGCGAGGGTGCGTTCCCGATCAATTACCCGAACGACTGGGACCGCCGCAATGGTCGCGGCGGCTCGGGCATCTGGCTGCACGGCACTCCGCGCGACACCTTCGCGCGTGCGCCGCGCGCCAGCGACGGCTGCGTGGTGCTCACCAACGCGGACTTCCAGTCCATCGCGGGGTTGATCCAGGTCGGCCTGACGCCGGTCATCATCAGCGAAGAGGTCGAGTGGTTGTCGCAGGACGACTGGAACAGCGAGCGCACGTCGCTCAACGCCGCGATCGAGAAATGGCGGGCAGACTGGGAAGGGCGCGATCACGACGCCTACATGGCGCATTACGCGCGCAACTTCGTCGCCGACGGCATGAATCTCAGGTCCTGGAACGAGCGCAAGCGCGCCGTCAACGCCGGCAAGACTTGGATCAAGTTGTCGATTGCCAACCTCTCGATGTTCCGCTACCCGGGCAAGGAGGACATGGTCGTCGTCACCTTCGACCAGGACTACAAGTCCAACAACCTGTCCAACCAGATGAAGAAGCGCATGTACTGGATCAAGGAAGGCGGGCGCTGGAAGATCGTCGACGAAGGCGCTGCATGAGCGCCGATTTCAAGGAGTGGAGCATGTTGATGCGTATCGCGGCGCTGGCCGCGCTGTCACTTGGTGCTTGCCTGGCACACGCCCAGACGGTCGAAATGAAGACCTCGCTGGGCGTGATCGCGATCGAACTCAACGCCGAACGCGCGCCCAAGACTGTGGAGAACTTCCTGCGCTACGTGAACGACCGGCACTACGATGGCACGATCTTCCATCGCGTCATCGACGGCTTCATGATCCAGGGCGGCGGTTTCGAGGCGGGAATGAAGCAAAAGCCGACCCGCGCGCCGATTCAGCTCGAGTCGAAGAACGGCCTGAAGAACGACGCCGGCACCATCGCGATGGCGCGCACCTCGGTGCCGGATTCGGCGACCGCGCAGTTCTTCATCAACGTCGCCGACAATGCCATGCTCAACGCGCCGCAGCCCGACGGTCACGGTTATGCCGTGTTTGGCCGCGTGGTGCGCGGCATCGACGTGGTCGCCCGGATCAAGGGTGTGCCCACCGGCAACGCGGGGGGCCATCAGAACGTGCCGACCACCCCGGTCCTCATCGAATCGGTCCGCGTCGTCGACACGGCCAAGAAGTAGTCATCATCATCCAGCCTAGAGGCAGTGCCATGAAAAAAGTTCTCCTTACCACCAGCATGGGCAAGATCGTCATCGAACTCGACGACGCCAAGGCGCCGGTGACCGTCGCCAATTTCGTCCAGTACGTCGCCGACGGCCACTATGACGGCACCATCTTCCATCGCGTCATCGACAACTTCATGATCCAGGGCGGCGGCTTTGACGCCGGCATGAAGCAAAAGCCCACGCGCGCTGCCATCGACAACGAGGCGATGAACGGCCTCAAGAACACCGTCTACTCGATCGCCATGGCGCGCACCGGCGACCCGCACTCGGCGACCGCGCAGTTCTTCATCAACGTCAAGGACAACGACTTCCTCAATTTCACCAGCCCCAACGGCAACGGCTGGGGTTACTGCGTGTTCGGCAAGGTTGTTGAAGGCATGGACGTGGTCGATACGATCCGCGATGTGCCCACCGGCACCAAGGGCTTTCACCAGAACGTGCCCAACGACCCCGTGACGATCAACAAGGCCGAGCTCGTCTAGCCCGGGAGGGCGGCGCGCCATGCGGGCGCTGTTCATCTCCGACCTGCACTTGAGCCGCGAGCGGCCAGACACGGTGCGGCGCTTCGAGCAATTCATGGCCCGCGTGCCCGCGCCCGGCGACGCGCTCTACGTGCTCGGTGACCTTTTCGACTACTGGGCCGGCGACGACGATCTGGAGGCGCCTCTGCATCGGCGCGTCACCGACGCCTGCGTCGCCGCGCACGCGCGGGGCGTCACCCTCAACTGGATGGTCGGCAACCGCGACTTCCTGGCCGGATCGAAATTTGCCGAGCGCTGCCGCATGACGTCGCTGTCGGACCCGCACAAGTTTGACCTTTTCGGCCGGGCGACGCTGCTCCTGCACGGCGATACGCTGTGTACCGGGGATCTGGCCTACCAGGCGTTTCGTCGCCAAGTGCGCAGCCCGGAATGGCAAAGCGCCTTTCTCGCGCGGCCGCTGGCTGACCGGCTGGACGAGATCGAAGCCCTGCGCGCGAGGAGCGAGAGCGAGAAGTCCGTCAAGCCGGCCGCGATCATGGATGTGGAACCGACGGCGGTGGACGCGCTCTTCCACGCCACCGGCGCCGAACGAATGATCCACGGCCACACCCACCGCCCGGCCCGTCACGACGGCAACTTGGGCACCCGTGCGGTGGTGCGCTGGGTGTTGCCGGAGTGGGACCAGCGCCCCGGCTACCTGCGCGTGGACGCCACCGCGACAGAGCTTGAATACCTTCCCTCGACCCTCCAGGAGATCTGAACATGACCCCAGCCACCATCGGCATCATCGGCGCCGGCACCATGGGCAACGGCATCGCGCAGGCCTGTGCCGTCGTCGGCATCGACGTCCTGATGCTTGACATCAACGACGCTGCCATCGAGCGCGGCATCAAGACCGTTTCCGGCAGCCTGGACCGCCTGATCCGCAAGGAGAAGATGACCGAGGCCGAGAAGGCCTCCGCATTGGCGCGCATCAAGGGCACCACCACGATGCAGGCACTGGCCGCCGCCGACTTCGTGATCGAGGCGGCAACCGAGAACGAGACCTTGAAGCGCAAGATCCTGGCCGAGCTGGGCGCCATCGTGCGGCCCGAAGCGGTGATCGCGACCAACACCTCGTCAATCTCGATCACCTCGCTGGCGCCGACCACCGGCCGTCCCGATCGCTTCATCGGCATGCATTTCTTCAACCCGGTGCCGCTGATGGCCTTGGTCGAGATCATCCGCGGCCTGGCGACCTCCGACGAGACCTATGCCGTCACCGCCGCCCTGTCGACCAGGCTTGGCAAGACGCCGATCTGCGTGAAGAATTCACCGGGGTTCGTGGTCAACCGCATCCTGTGCCCGATGATCAACGAAGCGATCTTCGTCCTGGCCGAGGGCCTGGCCAGCGCCGAGGACATCGACAACGGCATGCGCCTGGGCACCAACCAGCCGATCGGCCCGCTGGCCCTGGCCGACATGATCGGCCTGGACACCATGCTGGCGGTGATGGAAGTCTTCTACGAAGGCTTCAACGACTCCAAGTACCGCCCGGCGCCGCTGCTGAAGGAAATGGTCGCGGCCGGCTACCTGGGCCGCAAGACCGGGCGCGGGTTCTATCACTACAAGTAGGCGCGAACAGAGCCGCGCCCCGGCCCGTCAACCCAGGCCGCGCGCGAGGTCGGCCTTGACGTCCGCCACTGCCTCCAGTCCGACCGACACCCGCAGCAAGCCCTCGCCGATGCCAGCGGCGGCGCGCGCCGCGGCGCTGATGCGCCCATGCGTGGTCGAGGCCGGGTGCGTGATGGTGCTCTTGGTGTCGCCGACATTGGCCGTGACTGAAATCACCTTGCACTGATCGACGACGCGCCAGGCTGCCTCGCGGCCGCCCTTGACGTCGAAGGACACCACCGCGCCGCCCAGGAACTCGCCGCTGGCGGACTGCTGGCGGCGCGCCAGCGCGTGCTGCGGATGCGATTCCAGGGCGGGGCACAGCACGCGCTCGATGCGCGGGTGGCCCTCCAGCCAGCGTGCCAGTTCCAGCGCGCGCCTGGACTGCTCGCGCATGCGGATCGAAAGCGTCTCCATGCCTTTCAACACCACCCAGGCATTGAAGGCGCTCATGCTGGGGCCGGCGGTGCGCAGGAAGCCGTACACCTCGCCCATGATCAGTTCGCGCCGCCCCAGCACCGCGCCGCCCAGCACGCGCCCCTGGCCATCCAGGAACTTGGTGGCGGAGTGAATCACGATGTCGGCGCCGAGTTCGATCGGGCGCTGGATGGCCGGGGTGCAGAAGCAGTTGTCCACCACCAGCAGTGCGCCGGCAGCGCGTGCCACCTGCGCCAGCGCGGCGATGTCGGAAAGTTCCATGGTGGGATTGGACGGCGTCTCGACGAAAAGCATGCGCGTGGTCGGGCGCACCGCGGCCTGCCACGCGGCTACATCTGCTGGCGCGACGAACGTCGTCTCGACGCCGAAGCGGCCGAGGTTCTTCTGGAACAGCGTGATGACGCTGCCGAAGACGGCGTTGGAGCAGATGACGTGGTCGCCCGACTTCAACAGCGCCATTGCGCAGGTGAGTACCGCGGCCATGCCCGAGGCGGTGGCGACGCATGCCTCGGCGCCCTCCAGCGCGGCCAGGCGTTCGCCGAACGCATCGACAGTCGGGTTGGTGAAGCGCGAGTACACGTTGCCCGGGGCGCGCTCGGCGAAGCGCTCGGCCGCCATCGCGGCGCTTTCGTGCACGAACGACGAGGTGAGGTACAGGCCTTCGGAGTTTTCGTTGAAGGCGCTGCGATGCTGCCCGGCGCGTACCGCGCGCGTGTCGAACTCGAATTCTTCGTTGTCCATTGATTCCATCCCGCAAATGAAAAAACCCGTCTTGGCGCCGACCGGCCAAAACGGGTTCAAGTGATGCTTGCCCTCGCTTTAGCCGTATTTGTTGGAGGCCTTGTGCCTCCGCGCCCGCAAGCTGATGCTCAAATCGGCGCAGCAGGAATTATATGCGTTCTTTGTGGTCGGCGTTCCCTATGCGATCGCCAGGTCCAGGCCCATCTGCGGTTCCTCGTCGTCGGCCGACCCGCTGTCACGATGCTGGTCGCGCGAGATTTCCACGCCGCTCAAGTACTCGGTGGTCACGTCACCGGTCACGTAATGGCCGGAAAAGCACGAGGTCTCGAAGCCGGCCAGGCGCGGATTGATGTCGCGCACCGCGCGCTCCAGCGCATCCAGGTCCTGATACACCAGCCGGTCGGCGCCGATCTCGCGCGCGATTTCCTCGTCGCTGCGACCGGTGGCGATCAGCTCCTGCCGCGTCGGCATGTCGATGCCGTAGACATTGGGATGGCGCACCGGCGGCGCCGCCGAGGCGAAGATCACCTTGGCGGCGCCTGCCTCGCGCGCCATCTGCACGATCTCGCGCGAGGTGGTGCCGCGCACGATCGAGTCGTCGACCAGGAGTACCGTCTTGCCCTTGAACTCGACGCCGATCGCGTTCAACTTCTGGCGCACCGTCTTCTTGCGCTGCGCCTGGCCAGGCATGATGAAGGTGCGGCCGATGTAGCGGTTCTTGATGAAGCCTTCGCGGTACTCGAGGTCGAGCTTGCGCGCCAGCTGCATCGCAGCGGGGCGGCTGGAGTCCGGGATCGGCATGACCACGTCGATCTCGTCGGTCAGGCCGAGCGCGGCGATCTTGTCGGCCAGGTATTCGCCCAGCTTGAGGCGTGCCGCGTAGACCGAGACACCGTCGATGTGCGAGTCGGGGCGT
>JAEUOR010000075.1 GCA_016790635.1 Burkholderiales bacterium | reverse complement strand
TAGGTCTTGTAGGGCAGGAACTTGCCCGACAGCACCACGTTGACGCGGTCGCCCTTGGGGTCCGGCTCGCGCTTGATGTCCATGGAAAAGTCGATCGCGCTCATGATGCCGTCGCCGAATTCCTCGTGGATCAGTTCCTTGATGGTGGTGCCGTAGACATTGACGATCTCGTACCAGCGATAGATCAGGGGGTCGGTCGGCACCGCGGTCGGCAGCGAGCCCTTGTACGGCACGATCTGCAGCCATGCCATTTCCTCATCGGTCAGGCCGAAGAGCTTGCCGGCCGCCTCGGCCTGTTTCTTGGTCATCTGCATCTGCCCCAGGAGGGCGGCGGTGACCCACTCCTTGCTCTCGCCGATCTTCCTGGCGATGGCGTCCCACTTCATGCCCTTCTTGACCTTGATGGAGACGATCTTTTTGGTGACGTCGGTGCGGTCCATCGTGTGCTGCTCCTTTGGTTGAGACTGCGGGTTGCTTGATTCAGGCCACGCGCAATAGCGCGGGCCGTGGTTTGTCTTCGGCGTCCAGGCCAGGCGTGAGCGTCGGTGCGCTGGTGCCCGGCTCGCGCGGCCGATATTGCTTGGAACGGTTGACCAGGAAATCGACCAGGTGATTGCGGATGCGGTAGTACTGCGGGTCGTGATGCACGCTGTTGCGCGTGCGGTCGCGCGGCATGGTGTTGGCGACGATCTCGGCGATCTGCGCGCGCGGGCCGTTGCTCATGAGGAGGATGCGATCGGCCAGCAGGATTGCCTCGTCCACGTCGTGCGTGATCATGAAGACGGTCTGGTGCGTGGCCTGCACGATGCGCAGCAATTCATCCTGGATGGTGCCGCGCGTCAGCGCATCCAGCGCGCCGAAGGGTTCGTCCAGGAGCAGCATCTTGGGTTCGATCGCAAACGCGCGCGCGATGCCGACGCGCTGCTTCATGCCGCCGGAGAGTTCGGACGGCTTCTTGTGCTCGGCGCCGCCCAAGCCCACCATCTCTATGTAGCGCCGCGCACGTGCCTCGTTCTCGGCGCGGCTCTGGCCGGGCCAGCGCGACTCCACCGCGAAGAGCACGTTCTTCAGCACCGACAGCCACGGCATCAGCGCGTGGCTCTGGAACACCACGCCGCGCTCGAGGCTGGGTCCCCGCACTTCGCGGCGGTCCATGAAGACGTTGCCCCCGCTGGCTTCTTCCAGCCCTGCCAGCACGTTGAGAATCGTGGTCTTGCCGCAGCCGGAGTGGCCGATGATGCAGACGAACTCGCCGCGCGCGACTTCGAACGAGACGTTCTCGAACACCGGTTCCGCGCCGGGGTTGAAGGTCTTGGCCAGGGCCTCGATCTTGAGGAATTCGCTCATTGCGCTACTCCACGTAGGACACGAGCTTTTGCAGCCGCGCGAACAGAAAGTCGAGGAACATGCCGGTCACGCCGATGACCAGGATGGCGAAGATCACGTTGGTGATGGACAGGTTGTTCCACTCGTTCCAGACGAAGTAGCCGATGCCGGTGCCGCCGACCAGCATTTCGGCAGCCACGATCACCAGCCACGCAATGCCCATGGAGATG
Organism: Burkholderiales bacterium; assembly: GCA_016790635.1. GTDB lineage: Bacteria > Pseudomonadota > Gammaproteobacteria > Burkholderiales > JAEUOS01 > JAEUOS01. The sequence continues at coordinate 73,663 of JAEUOR010000075.1, read as the reverse complement.
CGCATCCCGGTCACGATCGTCGGCGCGGCGGCCGGCAGGATCACCTTGAAGGCGCGCCGCAGCGGCTTGACCTCGAGCGTGGCGGCGACGTTGAGCAGGTCGCGGCGCACGGCTGCCACACCGAAGGCGGTGTTGATGAGCATGGGCCAGACCGAGCAGATGAAGATGACGAAAATGCCCGAGGTGCCGGAGTCCTTGATCGTGTAGAGCGCCAGCGGCATCCAGGCCAGGGGCGAGATGGGCTTCAGGACCTGGATGAAGGGGTTGAGCGCCTGCGACAGGAGCGGCGACATGCCGATCACGAATCCCAGCGGCACCGCGATGAGGCAGGCGATCAGAAAGCCGCTCGACACCCGCGCGAGCGAATGCGCGAGCTGGATCGCGATGCCCTTGTCGTTGGGGCCGTTGTCGTAGAACGGATTGGTGATGTGCTTCCAGGCCGCTTCGCCGATCATGAGTGGCGAGGGAAAGCCGGTCACCTTGGTGTTGCCCGGGTCCTTGCCGATGAGTTTCAGGTACTCCGGGTCGGCGCCGGCGGGCGCCGCCGCCGGCGCGCCGGTAGGGAGCGTGGCCAAGTGCCAGGCCAGGAGCAAGAGACCCAGGAACGCCACCGACAGCAGGGCGGCGTGCAGGTTGCGATTGCCGGCGCGGGTCACTTCAGGCCGCCTTCCTGATCGCGAAGCTGGCGGCATAGTCCTCGGGCTTGGCCGGGTCGAACTCGCGGCCCATGACCTTGAACTTGCGGTATGCGCCGTCCGGCACCTTCTGGTCGAGTTCCTTCATGCGCTTCTTGGCGTCGGTCAGGAGGAACACCTGCTCGGCGATCTGCTTGTAGTTGACATCGCCCTTGATATAGCCCCAGCGCTTCATCTGCGTCAGCATCCACACCGCCATGGACTGCCACGGCACGGGGTCGAAGTCGGTGCGGTCGGGCACGTTCTTGACTTGCCCTAAGCCGTCGGCGAACTTGCCGGTCAGCACCTGCGCCACCACGGTCTCGGGCTGGTTGAGGTAGGCCGTGGGCGAAATCACCTTGGCGATCAGCTCGCGGTTCTTAGGGTCGCGCGCCATCGCCGCGGCGGTCAGCACGGCCCGGTACAGCGCGGCGAAGGTGTTGGGGTTCTGCTTGATGAACTCCTCGGAAACGCCGAAGGCGCAGCAAGGGTGGCCGTCCCACAACTCCTTGGAGAGGATGTGGATGAAGCCGACCTCGTCGAACACCGCGCGCTGGTTGAAGGGGTCCGGCCCGAGGAAACCGTCGATATTGCCGGCGCGAAGATTCGCCACCATCTCCGGCGGCGGAGTGACGCGGATCTGGATGTCGGTGTCCGGGTTCAGCCCATGCTCGGCCACGTAGTAGCGCAACAGGAAGTTGTGGATCGAGTATTCGAAGGGCACGGCGAAGCGCAGGCCCTTCCAGGTCTTGGGGTCGCGGCGATCCTTGAGCTTGGTCGAGAGCGTGATGGCCTGGCCGTTGATGTTCTGGATGGTCGCCACGCGCATCTGCGAGGCGGTCGAACCCAGGCCCATCGACATCGCCAGCGGCATGGGGGACAGGAAGTGCGAGGCGTCGTGCTCGCGGTTGATCATCTTGTCGCGGATCAGCGCCCAGCCGGCGGTCTTGTTCAGTTGCACCGTCAGGCCCTGGCGCTTGTAGAAGCCCAGCGGGTCGGCCATGATCAACGGTGTCGCGCAGGTGATCGCGATAAAGCCGATCTTGAGGTCGGTCTTTTCCAGCGAGCCCTTCTTCTCCTGGGCCATGGCCTGCAGCTGGCCGATCGGCAGGAGGGTCGAGATGGCCGACATGGCGGTGGCCGAGCCGACGGCGCGCAGGAAGCGGCGGCGCACGCTTTCCTGCGGGAACAGGGCCTTGACCAGCGTGGCCTCGACAAAGTCTTGCGACAGGGTCTCCGGGTTGGTGGCGCGGCGCTCGTCCGCCTGAGCCTGCGCGGCGGCGCTGTCGCGGACTGCGGCGTCGTGGGCGGCGGCATCTGCATGGTGGCCGCAGGCGCATCCGGGGCCCAGCGGGCGATCCGGGTCGTAGGGCTTGAAGATCGAGGCGGACATGGCGTAATCCTTGGCGCGGTTGAAAGGGAATCTACCCACGATCAACCAATGCAAACATCGCGCCAACCGCTAAATTCGTGTAGTACCAGCCCTACAAGTGACCAGGCCTCAGAGCGCCACGAGTCCGTGCTCCACCGCGTACATCGCAATGCCCACGTCGTTGTGCGCGCCGGTCTTTTCCAGGATGCGCGCCCGGTAGGTGGACACCGTGTTGGGCGAGAGCTTCAGGCGCTCCGCGATGGCGCCGACCGATTCACCGGCGGCGATCAACTGGAACACCTGGAACTCGCGCTGCGACAGCGCCTCGTGCGGCGCCTGCGCATTGCGCATGCTCAATGCAGCGGCCAGCGACTCCGCCAGCGTGCCGCTGACCACCGTGCCGCCGGCGGCGGCCTTGCGGATCGCGGCGATGAGCTGGTCCGGGTCGGCACTCTTGTTGAGATAACCGGCGGCGCCCAGACGCAGGCAGCGCGTGGCGTACTGCTTCTCCGGATAGGTCGAGAGCATCAGCACGGCCAGGCGCGGGTGCTCGTCCTTCAGGGCCTTGAGGACGTCGAGCCCGTCGCGCACCGGCAGGGCGATGTCGAGCAGCACCAGGTCGATGGCGAGCGTGCGCGCCTTTGCGATCACCTCCGGGCCGGTGGCGCACTCACCGGCGACCTCGATGTCGCCGGCGTCGGCCAGGATCTGCTTCAAGCCCTCGCGGACGATGCGGTGGTCGTCACACAGCAGCAAGCGGATCATCGGCTTGGGCCATGGCGGCGGTGAGCGGGACGTTGAGCGAGACGCGCGTGCCGGCGCCGGGCTGGCTGGTGATTCGCAGGTCCCCGCCCAGGTGTCGGGCGCGTTCGCGCATGCCGAGCACGCCGAAGCTTCCCGGGCGGTCAAAGGCGGCCATCGTCGCGCCGCGGCCGTCGTCGCGCACCGTGATGGACAGCATCTCCGCTTCCAGGGTGACGATGATTTCAACCTGCGTCGCGCCGGCATGTCGCGCGACGTTGGACAAGAGCTCCTGGAAGATGCGAAACACCGCGGACGCGGCTGCGCCATCGGGAGGCGCGACCCCGGCGGCGATGTGGATGCGGGAGTCGCATTGCAGCTCCGTGGCATCGCGAAACTCGGCGATCTGCCATTCCAGCGCGGCGATCAGGCCCTGATGATCAAGGATGCTGGGGCGCAGGTCGGTGATGATGCGCCCGACGTTCTCGACCGCGCCTTCGATGAGGCGGGCCATCGAGCGGCACTTGAACTGCAAGTCTTCCCGGTCGCCGATGCGGCGTTGCAGCCACGTGACGTCGAGTTTGAGGGCCACCAGGAGGCTGCCCAGTTCATCGTGAACCTCGCGCGCGATGCGTTTGCGCTCTTCCTCCCTTACCGAATGCGCGTGAGCCGCCAGCTCGCGCAGGCGCGCAAGCGCCGCCGACAGCTCGCCGGTGCGCGCGTCCACGCGCGATTCCAGCTCATCGTTGGCGCGTCGCAGGAGTTCCTCGGCGCGGCGCCGCTCGGTGATGTCCAGGAAAGTGATGACCGCGCCCTGTACCTGCCCCGCATCGAGGATCGGGTAGGACGAATACTCGACCTCGAAGGCACGCCCGTCGGCGCGCCAGAACACCTCGCTGTCGACCCGGCAGGGTTCGCCCTTGCGGAAGGCACGAAAGATCGGGCAGTCGGTCTCGGCATAGTGGCTGCCGTCGGCGTGCGAGTGATGCACCAGGTCGTGCATGTTGCGCCCGAGCGTCGCGGCGGCGTCCAGTCCCAGCATGGCGGCGGCAGCGCGGTTGATGAAGATGCAGCGGCCGTCCAGGTCAATGCCGAAAATGCCGTCGCCGGTCGATTCAAGCAACAGGGTGAGCTTGTCGCGCCAGGGGGCGGTGTCGGCGGGGGCGGAAGGAAGCGGCACGGTAGTGGAGTGGCCGGAAGTCGAACAACGTCTGGGTCATTCGATCCGCAAGGCTTGTGCCAGGGTTTTCGGGGCAGGACGCTCGCGCCGACGCCCTGATTTTGGGCGCGCGCATCAAGTTGGGGCGTGGCAGGACTCGGTGCCCGCTTACGTGGTCTCGCCTTCCGGCCGACCTTCTCCACCCAGGCGCAGCACCTTGTCCACCAGCAACCCCCTGGGCAACTGGTGGGCGATGAAGATCAAGGTCGCATTGCCGCGCAACCGGTTGACCGTGGCGGCAAAGCGTTCGGCGGTCTCTGCGTCGAGGTTGGAGGTGGCCTCGTCGAAGATCAGGATTTTCGGGTGCTTGAGCAGCGCGCGCGCGATGGCGATGCGCTGGCGCTGGCCGCCGGAGAGCCCGATACCCTGCTCACCCAGTGGCGTCTGATAGCCGCCGGGCAATGCCTCGATGGTGTCGTGGATCTCGGCCACGCGACAGGCCGCGACAACCTCTTCGAAGCCGGCTTCCGGCGCGGCCGATTTCAGATTTTCCAGCACCGTATTGGCGAAGAGCAAGGTCTCCTGCGGCACCACGCCCAAGATGCCGCGCAGTTCGTTGACGGCCAGGTCGTTGATGTTGACCCCATCGATGAAGATGGCGCCTTCGCTGGGCGGGTACATGCCCTGGATCAGCTTGGCGAGCGTGCTCTTGCCACAGCCCGACGGGCCCATGAGCGCGGTGACTTGTCCGGCAACGAATTCCAGTGTCTGGCCGCGCAGGACGTAGGGGTGGCGGGATGAGTAGCGAAACCCCAGGTCGCGCACCTCGATGCGGCCAGGTCCTTTCAGGTCGCGTCCGGCGGAAAGGCGGTACTGTTCCGCGGGCGCGTCCATCAGGTCGGCCAGGCGGCGCACCGCGACATGGGCGTTCTGGAATTCCTGGTACAGCCCCGCGAGCTTCAGCATCGGCTGGCTCACGCGTGCGGCGAACATCTGGAAGGCGACCAGCATGCCGATGGTGAAGCCATCGCCTGCCATGACCATCAACGCGCCCGCCACCAGGATCGCTGCGGTCTGCGCCTGCTCGAGCGCGCCGATGCTGGTGTTGAAGCCGTTGGCCAGGTTGCGCGTGCGAAAGGCGCGCTCGAGGTAGCCGGCGACCAAGTCACCATAGCGCGCGTTGAGTTGGGGTTCCATCTGCAGGGCCTTGACGGTGGCCACGCCGGCGACATGCTCGGTGATGAAGGCCTGGTTGCGCGCGCCTTGCAGGAACTGCGCATCCAGTCTCCTGCGCAGGGCCGGCGTGATGAGCGCCGAGATGAGCGCGATGACGAGCACGAAGGCCAGCGCGATCAGCGAAAGCTGCCATGAGTAGAAGAACATCACGCCCAGGAAAATGATGAGGCAGGGCAGGTCCAGGCATAGCGTGACGGCTGCGCCGGTGACGAATTCGCGGATCGTTTCCACCCCATGCAATCGTGCGATCACGGTGCCGGTCGGGCGCTGCTCGAAGTAGCCGACCGGCAGTTTGAGCAGGTGCTCGAACACGCGCGAGCCCAATACCGCGTCGACCCGATTGCCGGTGTGCAGCACCAGGTACTGGCGTGCCCAGGTGAGGAGCGCGTTGAAGACCACAAACAACGCCAGCGCAGCGGCGATCACCCACAAGGTGTTGAAAGTCTGGTGAACGATTATTTTGTCGATCACCACCTGGGTGGTCAGCGGCATGGCCAACGCGATCAGCTGGATGACGAGCGAGGCCAGCAGCACGTCGCGCCACACCGTCTTGTGGCGCAGCAGATGCGGGACGAACCAGCCGAAACCGAAGCGTGACGGGGTCTGAATGTCGTCATCGCTGCCACCGCGGCCGAGGTCAGGGCGGCGCGCGACCAGCAGCATCCGGGGCAGATAGTCGGCCGCCGGATCCTCGAAGTTCAGCGCGCGCGGTTCCGCGGCGCCCGCTGTCATGCCCAGAACGCGGCCATCCGCGTGACGCGTCACCAGAACCGGTTCGAGCCGGGTTGTCGGCGTTTTGTCGCCGGAACCGGTGTCTCGTGGCGGCGCGGCGTCGGTGGGCGCCGCATGGGGCTTGTCCTCGAGACGGCGAAACGCGAGCAGCGGCATCGGGACATGCGCAAATTCCGCCGGTGATACTTCACGCAGGCCGCAGCGCAAGCCTTGCGCCGTCAGTGCGTTCATCAGTGCGGCCAGATCGTGCGGTGGCGGCGAAGCCTGACGGGACAGGCGCGCGTCGTGGTCGATACCCAGGGCCTGCGCCACGTTGAGGAGCGCCCAGTGGAAGGCTTCCCCTTCAAGACGCTCGAGGGTGAGGGCAGGGGCGCGCACGGCAGGTGAACGGGTTGGAGGAGCGTGACTGGAAGCGTCCGGCATCGGACTCGACTCAGCGCTCGCGCGCCGCTTCGTGGAACGCGCCGCGCACCGGGGAGAGCAGATACTCGAGAACCGTGCGCGTACCCAGCTTGATCTCGGCGGTGATCGCCATTCCGGGGGCGAGCGCGAGACGGTCCGCGACCGTTGGCAATTCCTGGCTGCCCAGGTCCACCACGGTCTTGTAGGCCAGCGCCTGCGAGCGTCGCGCCGTGTTCGCCGCGGCATTGGCGGCCGCGGCGCCACCGGGAGAGGCCGGTGGATCGCTCTCGCGCGCATCGGCCGAGACATGCCGCACGCGTCCCTCGAGCATGCCGTACTTCTGGAACGGATAGGCGGCCAGTTTCAGGCGCGTCTCCTGCCCGGAGCGGACGAAGCCCACGTCCTGATTGGTGACGTACACCTCGGCGTGCAGCCTGTCACCGACCGGCACCAGGGTCATGAGGATGGTGCCGGGCGCGACCACCGTGCCCGGTGTGTGTGTAGCCAGGTCCTTGACGCGGCCGTCCTGCGGCGCCTTCAATTCCATGAGCGCGCCGCGGTGGGCGAGCTTGCGCAGCTCCTGCTGTGCCTTCTCCAGCGCGCCGGTTTCCTGGGTTTGCTCGGTATGCAGATTGCGGCGATAGTCGGCAGTCAGCTGTGCAATGCGCGACTCCGACTGGCGCATGGCTGATTCCGCAGCCAGTATCGCGAACTCCTGGGTCTGCAGGTCCTGCTCCTTCTCCAGGCGTTCGCGGCGCTTGTCCTGCGCCTGGATCGCGCCGGCAAAGCCGTCGCGCGCGAGCTTCTGGAACGACTCGTCCTGCTGGCGATAAAACGGCAATGATTCGAGAATCTTCTTGCGCACCTCGGCGGAGGCGGCGCGGTCGTGGCGGGCGCGGTCAAGACTGGCGCGCTCCTGCTTGATCGCGTTGTCCAGCGCTGCGCGGTTGGCGGCGTATTGGGCGCGCACCTTGTCGAACAGATCGGGCGGGTCGCCCTTGTCCCGTGCGAGGGCACGACCGTCCAGTTCCGCGCCGATGCGCCGCAGGGCCAGGGTGCGCTGGCGCACCTCGACTTCGATCACGCGGCGGTCGGCCTCGGCGGCAAGCGCGTCCATGCGCATCAGCGTCTGCCCGGCGCGCACGGCCTCGCCTTCGCGCACCAGGATGTCCTTGACGATGCCCTGTTCCGGCGGCTGCACGATCTTGACTTGCGACGCCGGCACCAGGCGTCCTTCGGCGCTCGCGACGATGTCGATCTTTGCCAAGGCTGCCCAGGTGAGGCCGGCGGCCAGGAACAGCACCAGCAAGAGCAGCACCAGGCGCGGCAAGGGGTGCGGCGGCGTGGTCTCGAGCGCCTGCAGTGCCGGCAGGAAATCGGCATGGCCAGACGGATCGCGGGGCGCAGGGCGAACGGGCCCCGTCCGGCCAATGACTCCCCGCTGCAAGCGATGACGATCAGCCACCCGCTCCCCCTTGTCGACGACGTCGCCCCCGCTACCTCTTGACCTGGGTCCTGCCCCTGGGCGCGCATCCGAACATGATGGTGGATCGGCCTGCGCGTGGCAAAGGATCAGGGTTATCGTCCACCACGTCAAGCTGCGCTGCAAGGACACCAAGCCGGGCAAATGGAGCCTCGGGCGAACGCGGCCAAGCTTCGTCCGGACAAAGTTTCGACCCCCCTTGACTCAAGGTAAAATTCAAAAGTTTGCCCGGCGACCAGGGCGGTCATGACAACGACATACAAGACGCTTTCCTGGCAAGCGCCGGCTGCTTGATCGCTCGAGCGAAAAGACTCGCGACGGGAAAGTAACCAAAGGAGCAAGTTCGTTGAAACCCACCGACATCGGCAATCCCGCCTACTTCCACAAGGTCGTCGATTGCCAGTGGGCGTGTCCCGCCCACACCCCGGTTCCCGAGTACATCCGCCTGATCGCCGCGGGGCGCTATTCGGATGCCTACATGGTCAACTGGCAATCGAATGTCTTTCCCGGCATTCTCGGTCGCACCTGCGACCGGCCTTGCGAGCCGGCCTGCCGGCGCTCGCGGGTCGAGGATGGTGAATCCAAGGAACCGGTCGCGATCTGCCGCCTGAAGCGCGTCGCGGCCGACTACAAGGACGACATCTCCGCGCGCCTGCCCAAGCCGGCCAAGCAAAAGAACGGCAAGCGCGTGGCCTGCGTGGGCGCCGGCCCGGCTTCGCTGACGGTGGCGCGCGATCTGGCGCCGCTCGGTTACGAAGTGGTGGTCTACGACGGCGAGAAGAAGTCCGGGGGGTTCATCCGCAGCCAGATTCCCAAGTTCCGGCTGCCCGAGGAAGTCATCGACGAGGAAACCGGCTACATCCTGGGGCTCGGGGTGGATTTCCGCGGCGGGCAGGCGATCACCAGCATGAAGGCGCTGATGGCCGAGAAGTACGACGCCATCTTCGTCGGTTGCGGCGCGCCGCGCGGTCGCGATCTCGACATTCCCGGTCGCAAGGAGGCAGCGGCCAACATCCACATCGGCATCGACTGGCTGTCCTCGGTGTCCTTCGGCCATATCGACAAGATCGGCCGGCGCGTCATCGTGCTGGGCGGCGGCAACACCGCGATGGACTGCTGCCGATCGTCGCGCCGCCTGGGCGGGGACGAGGTCAAGGTCATCGTGCGCTCGGGGTTCGAGGAGATGAAGGCCTCGCCCTGGGAGAAGGAGGACGCCATGCACGAGGGCATCCCCATCCTCAACTACCTGGTGCCCAAGGCCTTCCTGCACGAGAACGGCAAGCTCACCGGCATGACCTTCGAGAAGGTCAAGGCGGTGTACGACAACAAGGGCAAGCGCAGCCTCATCTCGGCGGGCGAACCCGACGAGACGCATCTGTGCGACGACGTCCTGATTGCCGTCGGCCAGGAGAATTCCTTCCCCTGGATCGAGCGCGATTGCGGGCTGGACTTCGACAAGTGGGGCCTGCCGGTCGTCAACGAGACGACCTTCCAGTCCACCGTGCCCAACGTGTTCTTCGGCGGGGACGCGGCCTTCGGCCCGAAAAACATCATCTGGGCGGTGGCGCACGGCCACGAGGCGGCGGTGTCGATCGACCGGCTCCTGTCGGGCGAGGACGTGGCCAAGCGCCCGCCGCCGATGGTCAACCTCATGAGCCAGAAAATGGGCATCCATGAGTGGAGCTACGACAACGACATCGTCGGCGACCAGCGCTACAAGGTGCCCCTGAAGGACATCAACATCGCGCTCAAGAACATCAAGGTCGAGGTCGAGCTGGGGTTTGACCCGCAGCTGGCCTGGAAAGAGGCGCAGCGCTGCCTCAACTGCGACGTGCAGACCGTGTTCACGGCCTCGCAGTGCATCGAGTGCGACGCCTGCGTCGACATTTGCCCGATGGACTGCATCACCTTCACCGCCGACGGCGAGGAGGCGGAAGTACGCGGCCGCCTGAGCGCACCGGCAGTCAACCTGGCGCAGGACCTCTACATCGGCACGGGGCTCAAGACCGGGCGCATCATGGCCAAGGACGAGGATGTGTGCCTGCATTGCGGCCTGTGCGCCGAACGCTGCCCGACCGGTGCCTGGGACATGCAGAAGTTCCTGCTCAACACGACCAAGGCCGGCCCCGGCTGCCACGACAAGCGCCCGCCCCTGCGGCAGGCCGCCTAGAGCGGCGGCGGGTCCATCCCTCAAGTCTGTGCAAACCAACTGTCACGCCGAATGAACAAGATCTCCGCAGTCAACGACTTCGTCGTCAAGTTCGCCAACGTCAACGGCTCGGGCTCTGCCTCGGCCAACGAATTGTTCGCGCGCTCGATCCTGCGCATGGGCGTGCCGGTCAGCCCGCGCAACATCTTCCCGTCCAACATCCAGGGGTTGCCGACCTGGTACGAGGTGCGCGTGTCCGAGGCCGGCTGGCTGGGGCGGCGCGGCGGCTGCGACATGATGGTGGCGATGAATCCGCAGACCTGGGACGCCGACGTCAAGGAGATCGAGCCGGGCGGCTACCTGTTCTACGACTCGACGCGGCCCCTGCCGGCGTCGAAATTCCGCGACGACATCCACGTGATCGGCATGCCGCTGACGCAGATCACCAACGAGGCGTACTCCGACGTGCGCCAGCGCCAGCTTTTCAAGAACATCATCTATGTCGGCGCGCTCTCGGCCCTGCTCGACATGGACGCCGGCGAGATCGCCCAGCTGATCGGTGAGCAATACCGCGGCAAGGAGGCTCTGCTCAAGCCGAACGTGCATGCGTTGCAGATGGGGCGCGATTACGCGCTGGCCCAGCTGGACTGTGCCGGCATGGGCCTCAAGGTGCGGCGCGCCGACAACGTCGGCAATCGCATCTTCATCGAGGGCAACAACGCCACCGCCCTGGGCTGCGTGTACGGTGGCGCCACGGTCTGCGCCTGGTATCCGATCACGCCGTCATCCTCGGTGGCGGAGGCTTTCCAGAAGCATTGTTCCAAGTTCCGCGTCGACCCCAACACCGGCAAGAACCGTTACGCGATCGTGCAGGCCGAGGACGAACTGGCCTCGATCGGCATGGTCATCGGCGCGGGCTGGAACGGCGCGCGCGCCTTCACCGCGACCTCCGGCCCCGGCATCTCGCTGATGACCGAGTTCATCGGCCTGGCCTACTTTGCCGAGATCCCGGCCACCCTCATCAACGTGCAGCGCGGCGGTCCCTCGACCGGCATGCCGACGCGCACCCAGCAGTCCGACATCCTGTCCTGCGCCACCGCGTCCAACGGCGACACCAAGCACCCTCTCCTGTTCCCCGAGGATCCGCGCGAGTGTTTCGAGTTCGCCGCGACCGCGCTCGACCTGGCCGACCGCCTGCAGACGCCGATCTTCCTCATGACCGACCTGGACATCGGCATGAACCAGCGCCTGTGCGAACCCCTGGCGTGGGACGACAGCCGGCGCATGGACCGCGGCAAGGTCATGACCGCCGAGGAACTGGAGGCGGGCAAGAATTTCGGCCGCTACCTGGACGTGGACGGCGACGGCATCCCGTACCGCACCTATCCCGGCACGCATGCCAAGCGCGGTGCGTTCTTCACGCGTGGCACGACCAAGGACCGCTACGCGCGCTACAGCGAGGAAGGACCGGTCTACGTCGACAACATGGAGCGCCTGGCCAGGAAGTGGGAGACGGCCAAGGACCTGGTGCCGCAGCCGATTGTCAAGCGCGCCGCCCGCCCGACCAAGTTCGGTGTTCTCTACTTCGGCTCGACCAGCCCGGCCATGGCCGAGGCGCTGGACGCCCTGGAAAAGCAGAACCAGCACGTCGACGCCATGCGCCTGCGCGCCTTTCCTTTCCCGAAGGCCGTCATGGACTTCGTGGCCGAGCACGACACCGTGTTCGTCGTCGAGCAGAACCGCGACGGGCAATTGCGCAACCTGCTCATCAACGAAGGCAACCTCGACTCCGCCAAGATCGTGCCGGTGCTGCACTATGACGGCACACCGATCACCGCGCGCTTCATCGTTTCGGCGATCGGCGCGCGCCTGTCGATGTCCAACGTCGCTCCGCTGCGCAAGGTCGCGCAGTAGCATCCGTAGTCATTCCCCGGGCACCTTCCGCCGCAACCGCCATGACCTACATCGCCAAACCCCGCCTGCATCATCCGACGCTGCCGACCAACAAGCGTGGCTTCACCCGCCGCGACTACGAGGGGCCGGTCTCGACCCTGTGCGCCGGTTGCGGCCACGACTCGATCTCGGCGGCCATCATCCAGGCCGCGTTCAACCTGGACATCGAGCCGCATCGCGTTGCCAAGCTGTCCGGCATCGGCTGCTCGTCGAAGACACCGACCTACTTCCTGGGCCAGTCGCACGGTTTCAACACCGTGCACGGGCGCATGCCGTCGGTCCTGACCGGCGCCAACCTCGCCAACCGCGACCTGATCTACATGGGCGTGTCGGGCGACGGCGACTCGGCCTCCATCGGCCTGGGCCAGTTCGCGCATTCGATGCGGCGCGGCGTCAACATGGTCTACATCGTCATGAACAACGGCGTCTACGGGCTCACCAAGGGACAGTTCTCGGCCACCGCCGACAAGGGTTCCAAGGCCAAGCGCGGCGCGATCAACAACGATTCGCCGGTCGACCTGGTGGCGCTTGCGCTGCAGCTGGGCGCCACCTACGTCGCGCGCAGCTTCTCCGGCGACAAGGCGCAACTGGTGCCGCTCATCGAAGGTGCGATCGCCCACCAGGGCGCCGCCTTCATCGACGTGCTCTCGCCCTGCGTGGCCTTCAACAACCACGCCGGCTCGACCAAGAGCTACGACTACATCCGCGAGCACAACGAGGCGGTCAACCGCATCGACTTCATGCCCAAGCGCGAGGAGATCACCGCGGAATATGCGCCCGGCAGCGTGACCGAGGTCGCACAACACGACGGTTCGGTCCTGCGCCTGCGCAAGCTCAGTGCCGACTACGACCCCCGCAACCGCATCGGCGCGATGAACTACCTGCAGGAGCGCGGCGCCAAGGGCGAAGTCGTCACCGGGCTTTTGTACGTTGATCCCGAACCCCAGGACCTGCACATCTACGCCAACACCGTCGACGCTCCGCTGAGCACGCTCGACGAGGCGGCGCTGTGCCCGGGGCGCTCGGCGCTGGAGAAGATCAACGCCTCGCTGCGCTAGCGGCCTTAAGGCCCGGACGAGGGGACCTTGCGGCGCGAACGACGGGGCCTTGCGGCCAGGACGACGGGGCCTTGCGGCCCCGTGGAGACACCCATGAGCACCATCGACCACGCCGCGGCCCGTGCCGCGCTGGAGCGCGGCCTGTCCGACGACACACGCGCGTTCGGCAACTTCTTCCTGTCGCGCTGGCTGGGGCTTGAAATCAGCTATCCCGAGCCGGACCTGTGCGTAGTCGAGTTCGATGCGCACGACTTCATGTTCAACCCGCAGGGCTCGCTGCACGGCGGCATCATCGCCACTGTGCTCGACATCGCGATGGGGCACCTCCTGACCCACAATGTCGCGCGTGGCACGACACTCGAGATGAAGACCCAGTACCTGCGCCCGGGCCGCTCTGGCCGGCTGCGCGCCGAGGGACGCTTCCTCAAGAAGGGCAGGTCGATCAATTACCTCGAGGCGACGCTCAAGGATGCCGATGGCAAGGCGATCGCGGTGTCGAACGCGACCTGGCAGCTGATCGAAGGCGCGGGGAACGACCGGGCGAATTCCTGAAGTTCCCGCATCAAGCGTGGGTATTTCAGGGGTTTCATGAAGCCGTACTGAAACGGTAAGTGATGCGCCCGCGCCGCACCTGCCCCGGCCGCAGCACTGTCGACGGAAACGACGGCAGATTGGGCGAGTTGCCGAAATGCTCCGGCTCCAGGCACAGCCCCGCGCGCCGACCGTACACCTTGCCGCCCTTGCCGCGATCGCGCGGGATCTCCCCGGTAAGCCCGCCGCCGCCGTAGAAGACTAGCGCGGGTTCGTCGCTCCAGACTTCCATGACGCGGCCATTGGGCGGGTAGGCGAGGCGCGCGGCGATGCCGTAGGCGCCGTAGGGCTTGTTGAGTGCCGCGGTGTGGTCATACCCGCCGCTCCCGGCCACCAGCGGGTCGGGCGCGTCGGCCGCATCGCCGATGCGGCGCGGCACACGGAAGTCGAGCGGCGTGCCGGCCACTTGCCTCAGCAGTCCGTTGGGGATCAGTTGCGCATCGTTCGCCGCATAGCGGCCTGCGAAGATCGTCAGCAGATGGTCGTGGCTGGTTGTCTCGTCCGCCGCGGCGTGCCCGGCCAGGTTGAAGAACGCGTGCGAGGTGAAATTGACGACCGTGGGCGCATCGCTGGTCGCACTCCATGTGATGTCGAGCGCGTTGTCTTCGGTCACTTCATAGACCACGCGCGAGGCGAGCCGTCCCGGGAAACCCTCTTCGCCGTCGGCATAGACGAGCTCCATCTCCGCGCGCGAGGCGTCGATCGACACTACGTCGAACACCCGGTGGCGCGAGCCCTTGACCCCGCCGTGCAGGGTATGGCCATTGTTGTTGGTGCCGAGCGCGTAGTCCCGTCCGTCGAGCGCAAAGCGCCCATGCGCGATGCGCCCCGCATAGCGCCCGACGAAGGCGCCCATGCTCGGCTGCCCGGTCAGCACGTCCTCGATGCTGTCGTAGCCCAGCACCACGTCGTCCAGATTGCCGTTGCGGTCGGGGACGATCAGCTGCAGGATTTTCGCGCCCTGGTTGGTGAAGCGCACCTGCATGCCTGCCTGGTTGGAGAGCGTGAAGAGATCGGTGTTCGCACCGTCGATGCTGGTGCGGAATCGTGTGGGATCGAGAGGTTCGAAAGTCATGGTCTGTGCGTCGTGGCCTTGGCCGACATCGTAGCGGTGGGCGTTCACCGGGCCGGATTCAGCACACTGAAGGTGGACGCCGCCGGCAGTCCAAGCAGCCTGCGCTCACTCGGCCTTGTGCGAGGGGCAAGGCGAGGCCAAGCCAGGAAAAAACCGCTGCGATTCGGCAACTACGCCAGCAATACCGGAAAAAGCTCCGAATCCAGACGGGCACCCGATGCCGGCGCGCCGCTCTCCGGCGGCGGTGGCGACATGAATCCTTCGCGCAGCACCCAGCGCGCATCCTCGCCGGTGAAGCGTGCCGAAAACGCGCGCCGCCGGTGGGTCGACAGGTTCTCCGGTGCGCCGTGCACGGTGAGTCCGTGAAAGGCGATGCAGTCGCCTACGGCGAGTTCCCAGGAGAGGATCGTATGACGCTCGCGCTCGGCCTCGAAGTCGGGGATGGTCTCGAAGCGCCCGTCGGTGGCGTTGGCGTGCGCCTTCTGGTCGGCGAAGCGCGCGGGCCGGAACCAGCGTCCCCAGCGGTGCGAGCCGGCGATGTACTCGGGGCAGGTGCGTTTCTCGACCGGGTCGAGCGGAATCCAGAAGCTCACCAGGTGCTCGCCGTCGACCGGGTAGTAGGGCTGGTCATGGTGCCAGGGCGTCTTCTCGCGCGTCCCGGGTTCCTTGACCAGCACGTGCTCGTGATACAGGTTCACCTTGGGCGAGTCCATGAGCAGCGAGGCGGCGTGTTTCATGGGCCCCTCGAAGAAAAACTCGCGATACGCGGGGATGCGCTGCCAGTTGCAATAGTCGCCAAAAAAGAAACCGGGCTGGCCCTCGGGCGTGTAGCGCTTGGCGTAGGGGCCCGGAGCGCGCAGGTTCTCCTCGACGCCTTCGCGCAGGCGTTCGATCCAGTGCGGCTCGACGATGCCGCGCAGGCAGACTACGCCGTCTTCGGCGTAGGCGGCGCGGATACTGGGGGAAATCATGCTTGTCTCCGTTTTTCGGGGATACTTCGATGGCCGTTGCGCGGGTCAAAGCGGTACCGCGCAGCTAGTGAAAGGGGAATTATGGGTCAAGTAGCGGCTCTTGTACGCTGGACAGTGCTAATGCTGGCCGTGGCCTGTCTTGCCGCTTGTGGTTCGCGCTCGAGTGTTCCGGAGCCTGCCGCGCCAGCGCCTGCTCCGGCCCCAGAGGCGCCGTCACCCGGCCCGGGGCCCGCTGTTACTCCTGCCCCTTCGATCGAGTCAGCCCCAGCGCCACCCCCCGCGGCCGTCGTGCCGTCCGCGCCGCCGCCGGCGCCATCGACGGCCAGCCGTGTCGACGACTACAAGCGCGACTTCGCAACGCGCGTGTACCAGACGTCCCCGGCGCAGGTCTTTCGCGGCCGGCCGCCGCCGCTCCTGCGCTCGGTCATCGTCGCCAGCGTGATGCTGGACGCCTCCGGCAATGTCGTCGATGCGCGCATCCTGCGCGACAACGGCGATGCGGAGACGGTCGCGGCGACGCTCGCCAGCATCCGCCGCGGCGCGCCGTATCCGCGACCGGCGCAATCCCTCGTGCGCGGCGGCCGCTTGCAGGTTGTCGAGACCTGGCTGTTTCGCAACGACGGACAGTTCCAGATCCGCTCGATTGCGGAGCAGCAACGTAGCGAGTAACCGGCCCGCGGACGCCGCATGCGCCGTCGGGTGCTCCCGGGCAGCGGCTACCAGCTTGCCTCGCGGTCCGGCGTCGCCGTGATCTTGTGGATCGTCAGATCCGCCCCGTTGAATTCCTCCTCGGGGTCCAGGCGCAGCGGCATGAAGGCCTTGATCAGCGCGTAGGTTGCCCAGCCGCCGATCACTGCCACGACGATGCCCAGCGTGGTGCCGGCCAGCTGCGCCATGAAACTCACCCCACCCATGCCGCCCAATGCCTTGGCGCCGAAGATGCCCGCGGCGATGCCGCCCCAGGCGCCGCACAGCCCGTGCAGGGGCCATACCCCCAGCACGTCGTCGATCTTCCAGCGGTTCTGGGTCAGCGTGAACATGACGACGAAGAGCGTGCCGGCGACGCCGCCAACCAGCAAGGCGCCGATGGGATGCATCACGTCCGAGCCGGCGCACACCGCCACCAGGCCGGCCAGCGGACCGTTGTGCACAAAGCCCGGGTCGTTCTTGCCGATGAGGGCAGCCGCGAGCGTGCCACCGGCCATGGCCATCAGGGAATTGATCGCGACCAGGCCCGAGATCTTGTCGATGGTTTGTGCGCTCATGACATTGAAGCCGAACCAGCCCACCGAGAGCACCCAGGCGCCCAGCGCGAGAAAGGGGATGGACGAGGGCGGGTGTGCAGCGATCGCCCCCTCCTTGTTGTAGCGTCCGCGTCGCGGCCCGATCTGCATGACGGCCATGAGCCCGATCCAGCCGCCGACCGCATGAACGACGACCGAACCTGCAAAGTCGTGGAACTCCTCGCCGAAGGCGCCCTTGATCAAGGCCTGCACGCCGAATTTCTGGTTCCAGACGATGCCTTCGAAGAAGGGGTAGATCAATCCGACCAGGACGGCGGTGGCGAACAGTTGTGCGCCGAAGCGCGAGCGCTCCGCGATGCCGCCGGAGACGATGGCCGGGATCGCCGCCGCGAAGGTAAGGAGAAAGAAAAACTTGACGAGCTCGAATCCGCTTTTTTGCGCCAGGGTTTCGGCGCCCACGAAAAAGCTGACCCCGTAGGCGACGCTGTAGCCGACGAAAAAGTAGGCGAGCGTCGAAACCGAGAAATCGACCAGGATCTTCACCAGGGCGTTGACCTGGTTCTTGCGTCGGACCGTCCCTAGCTCAAGGAAGGCGAATCCCGCGTGCATGGCCAGCACCATGATCGCGCCCAGCAGGATGAAGAGCGCGTCAGCGCCTGACTTGAGTTGTTCCATGCCTGTCTCCGTCGGTTCGAATCCCGGATACAAGCAAGGAATGCACCAAATAAGGACACTATTGATGCGTAAGGGCTTTCATGGTGCAGATCACGATGGGCCCACGGATGTTGCGAAGAAAAATGCACCAACAATAATCTTAAAGCACCAATTTAGTGCGAACGCGCGCTGTGTTTTCGCGCGTAAATCGGGCCCCACTAATCGATTGTCGCCCCGCTACGCTTGATCACCGGTCCCCAGCGCTTGAGTTCTTCCTGCATGAAAGCGGCGAACTGAGCGGGTGTCCCGGGCGCCGGGTCCATGTACTGGGCGCGCAGCTTTTCGGCCGTGGCCGGTTCGCGCATGGCGGCGACGAATTCGCGGTTCAGGCGTTCGATGACCAGCGCCGGGGTCTTGGCCGGCGCGACCACGCCGATCCAGGCGGTGGCTTCGACATCGAGGATGCCGGCCTCCTTGAACGTGGGGATCGTGGGCAGGAGCGGAGAGCGCTGCGGCGTCGAGATCGCCAGCGCCTTCAGCTTGCCGGCCTGCACCTGCGGCATGACCGCCAGGGGCGCGAGGGAGGCGATGTGCGTGTCGCCGGCGATCACGCTCGTCACGGCCGCGGGGGAGGATGCGTACGGGATGTGGACGATGAAGGTGTTGGTCTTGGCCTTGATGAGTTCCACCGAGAGGTGCGACAGGCTGCCGGCGCCGATCGAGGCGTAGTTGTACTTGCCGGGGTTCTTCTTCAGGAGTTCGAAGAGTTCCTGCATCGTGTTCACATTCAGGGTCGGCGTGATCGCAAGCACGTTGGGCTGGTGCACGCCCAGGGTGATCGGCGCCAGGTCCGTGAACGGGTTGTAGGACATTTTTCTGTAGAGCACGGTGTTGTTGACCAGTGGCCCCGTGATCGACACGCCGATCGTGTAGCCGTCAGGCTGCGCGCGCGCGACCGCCTCGGTGGCGACCATGCCGCCCGCGCCGGGGCGGTTCTCGATGACGAGCGGCTGCCGGATCGTGGCACTGACACGCTCGCCGACGATGCGCGCGAACACGTCCGGCGTGGAACCGGCGGCGAAGGGGACGAGAACGCGGATGGGCCGTGTCGGGTAGTCCTGCGCAATGGCGACACCGGGCAATGCGCAGGTGCAAGCGATGGCGAGGGCGATGAGGAAGCGCGTCGTCATGACGAAGGGTCCATGGCTGAGTTGGATTAGCGGGCTTTCGATTATGGCGCGAAGTCAGAGAGGTTCGGTCGCGTCGAAGTGTCGACCTTCGCCCGCGACAAAGCTTGCGACCAGGGTGCGATAGGTCGCTTCGACGACATCGTCGAAGCCCTCGAATCCCGGGTTCGCGCGATGGGCGAGCTCGCGCACGCGCGCAAACACCTGCGCCTGCCGCGCCGGGGCGCTGACCTGGAAGGCGTCGCGCTTGAAGCGTGTCGCATCCTTCACATAACTTGCGCGCTCGGCCAGGAGGGCGATGATGGCCGCGTCGATCCGGTCGATCTGGCTGCGGATCTCGGCCAGGTTGGCCGCGCGCGGCCGGTAGCTGGCATCGCGAAAGCGGCGCACCGGGCCGGCAGCGGGATCGGGCTCGATCATTTTGTCTCCTTGGGCGCAGCAGGCTTGGCGGCAGGCAGCGAAGCCTTGATCGCTGCCAGATCGTAGCCGAGTGGTTGGTGGGATGACGGTGGCAACGCCTTGATCGCGGCGTCGAGCGCCGTATAGCGCTCCGCGCTCGGCGGGTGCGAAGACAGCCAACCCGGTGTGCGGATCGTACCGTCGCCCAGCTTGCGAAAGAAGTCGCGCATTCCGTGCGGTGCGATGCCGGCCTTGACGAGTAGCTTGAGCCCCTCGAGGTCGGCCTCGGTCTCGTGGCCGCGCGAGAACGACAGGTTCGCCAGCTCGGTACCGATCACGGCGACGCCGCCCAGGTCGCCGGTGACGAGTGCGACCGCGATGGCGACCCCGGCGCCCTTGGCCATGGCCTTGAGGCTGTGTCGCTTCTCGACATGCACGATCTCGTGCGCGATCACGCCCGCGACTTCCTCGGCGCTTGCAGCCGACGCGATGAGTCCGGAGTGGATGACGATGAAGCCGCCGGGAATCGCGAAGGCGTTGACCGAAGGATCATTCGCAACGTGGAATTCGTACGCGTAGACCGAGCCCTGGGACAGGCGCGCGCCGATCTCGCGCACCATGGTGGTGGCAGGACCGTCGACCAAGGTCAGTCGGGTTTTCGCCTGGGCGAAAACCGCCTCGCCGAGTTTGCGTTCCTGCGCGACCGGGATCAGCGACACGGCCCAGGCCGCGATGCGCTCGTGTTGCCAGACAAGCGCGCCGATGAGAATGAGGGGCACGACGATCGTGCCCCAGATAAAGGCGTGCGACCAGGCGCGGGTCGCCCCCCCGCGCCCCATGATGCCGCTGCCGGCGATCTGGCGCTGCGGCTGGGTAGCGGCCAGTCGTGCGCGCACCGCCGCGATGGCGGCGGGGTCGCTCAGCGATAGCGCGTATCGGCCGGCGCGTCCGGTCCATTCGAGCAGCAGCGCGCGGTCGTTGAAGCCGCCCTTGCGGGCGGCGACATCAGTCCACGGCGGATGGCCGTCGAAGCCGTCCTCGGTGACGAGCCGCAAGCCATAGTCCGAGAGTTCGACCTCGACCGCGGAACCCGTGCCCAGGAATCCGGGCCCAAAGGCCTGGGCGGGGATGCGTTCGGCCGCGCTCATGGCTCAAAGCCGGGGCTGCGCCGGCTTGGGCGACGCGCCGCTGCCATCGGCAGGTGCCTAGTCGTCGTCGCCGCCGAAGATGCTGCCCGCGCCGCCGCCGAGCAGCCCCGAGGCTGCGCCGCCGGCGCCCTGCGGCGCCGAGGCGAAGATGCGCGAAGCCAGGCGTGAGAAGGGCAGTGACTGGATGATCACCGTGCCGGGGCCGCGCAGGGTGGCGAAAAACAGGCCCTCGCCGCCGAACAGCGCGGTCTTGATCTTGCCGACGTACTGGATGTCGTAGTCCACCGAGGGTTGCATCGCGACCAGGCAGCCGGTGTCGACGCGCAGAACCTCACCGGGCGCCAGGTTTCTCTGGTGCATGGTGCCGCCGGCGTGCACGAAGGCCATGCCGTCGCCCTCGAGCTTTTGCATGATGAAACCCTCGCCGCCGAAAAAACCGGCGCCGAGCTTCTTCTGAAACGCGATCGACAGTGAGACGCCCTTGGCCGCGCACAGGAATGCGTCCTTCTGGCAGATCAAGGAGCCGCCCAGCTTCTTCAAGTCCATCGGCAGGAGCTTGCCCGGATAGGGCGATGCGAAGGCGACTTTTTTCTTTCCCGAACCCTTGTTGGTGTAGACGGTCGTGAAGAGCGATTCGCCGGTCAACACGCGTTTGCCGGCGCCCAAGAGCTTGCCGAAGAAACCCGACTGCTGCGCCGAACCATCGCCGAAGATCGTGTCCATGTCGACACCATCTTCCATGTACATGAGCGAGCCGGCCTCGCCGATGGCCGCCTCGTCAGGGTCGAGTTCGATCTCGACGAACTGCATTTCCGAACCGAAAATCTTGTAGTCGATGACATCCATTGCCATGGCAGGTTTCCCTTGAAGATGAAGGAGCGTTCGCAGCTGCGCGAGCGCCGCCGCTATAATTCGGGCGCGCATTGTAACCGGCCCCTGTGACCGGAAAATTGCGCCTTCGACACGTCCGCGAAAGCCGCCTGCCGTGAATGTTCTCTACGAGGAAGACGGCGGCTTCAAGGTCGGCGCCATCCTGTCCGAAACCGACACCTCGCTTCAGGTCGAGGCTGCGCACGGCAAGCGTTCCAAGATCAAGGCCGCCGCCGTCCTCTTGCGTTTCGACAAGCCGGCGCTGGCCGCCTTTCTCGAGGCCGCCGGCGACGAGGCAGCGGCGCTCGACCTTGATTTTCTTTGGCAGGTGGCCCCGGCCGACGAGTTCGGCTTCACCGAACTCGCCGCCGAATATTGTGGCCGCACCCCGGCGCCGCTCGAGTCGGCGGCGATGCTGGTGCGCCTCTACGGCGCACCAATGTATTTTTATCGCAAGGGACGCGGGCGCTTTCGCCGTGCTCCGGAAGACGCGCTCAAGGCGGCGCTCGCCTCGGTCGAACGCAAGAAGCGTGAGGCACTGCAGATCGAAGAGTACGCGGGCGCGCTGGCGCGCTTCGAGTTGCCGGAACCCTTCAGGGGCCAGGTCGCGCAGCTGCTTTTCAAGCCCGATCGCCAGTCGGTGGCCGCGCGCGCCCTCGAGGCGGCGGCGACGGCAACCGGCCTGTCGCCGGTCCGGCTGCTTTCCCGCTGCGGAGCGATCGGCGGACCGCTCGCGGTGCTGCGCTCCCGTTTCGAGTTCGAACACTTTCCGCGCGGGACCGGCTTCGGTGCGCCCGCAGCGGCCGCGCCGCCTGCCGCATTGCCCAAGGCCTGCGCGGCGGCGTTTTCGATCGACGATGCCGCCACGACCGAGATCGATGACGCTTTTTCGGTACGCGCGCTCGGCAACGGGCGCATGCTGGTCGGCATCCACATCGCGGCGCCGGCGCTGGGCTTTGGCCCGGACAGCGAGCTCGGGCAGATCGCGCGCGCGCGTCTGTCGACGGTCTACATGCCGGGCGACAAGATCACGATGCTGCCGCCGGATGCTGTGGACGTCTTCACGCTGGCGGAAGGCCGCACCGTGCCCTGCTTGTCCATGTATGTGGAGGTCGAGCCCGCCGATATGGCCATCGCCTCGGTCACCAGCGCAATCGAGTCCATCCGCATCGCCGCGAACCTGCGCCACAACGACCTCGATGAGCACGTCACGGAGGCGGCGCTCGAAGCCGGCAGCGGCACGTATCCGTTCAAGGACGAGCTCGCGCTCCTGTGGCGCCTGGCGAAAAAGCTCGAGGCCGATCGCGGTCGACCTTCGGTCAACGCGAACTTCCGCGACTACAACTTCACCATCGACGGGCCGACCGCGGAGGACGCGGCAGACGCGCGCGTCGCCATCACCCCGCGGCGCCGCGGCGCGCCGCTCGACAAGATCGTCTCCGAGCTCATGATCCTGGTCAATCACACCTGGGGGCGCCTCCTGGCCGACCGGGGCGCGGCGGCGATCTACCGCGTCAAGACCGGGTCCGGCCTGGCAGGCAAGGTGCGCATGACCACCGGCCCGGCGCCGCACATCGGTCTGGGCGTGACGCACTACGCGTGGTCGTCTTCCCCGCTCAGGCGTTACGTGGACCTGGTCAACCAGTGGCAGCTTGCTGCCGTGCTTGCCGGTTCCAGGCCGCCCTTTGCCGCCAATTCCGAAGCGCTCCTGGGCGGCATCGCCGCCTTTGACGCCGCCTATACCGCCTACGCGGGATTCCAGGACTCCCTGGAGCGCTACTGGTGCCTGCGCTGGCTTCAACAGGAGGGCTTTGCCGACACCGACCGCACACTGGAGGCGGTGGTCTGGCGCGATGGGGTGCGATTGGATGCGATTCCGCTAGGCGGCGCCGTCGCCGGCATGCCCTCGCTGGGGCCGGGTGCGCGCGTTCTTGTCCGCGCGCGCGACATTGACCTGTGGGCAGCGACGGTCAACCTGGTCTTTGCGGGTGAGATCGCGGCCGCGCCCGCGACTGACCAGGCCAACGTGGAAGAAGAAGCCAATCCCGACTAAAATATCGGGCCAGAGGCAAGCAGGACCTATTTGCGTAAATCAGGACATCGACATCAAGACCGCAGCGACGTGAGCATCGCAGAAGCGTTCTTCCAGACCTTTCCCGCGCCGCCATGGTGGCGCCGGATGGACACCTCCCAGCGCATCCTGGCCGCCGCGCTGATCTTTTCCACCGCTGCGCACGCCGGCCTCCTGATCCTCAAGTTCACTCCGCCGGAGGCCTTGCGCCTGCGGCCGGTCGAGAACAAGCTGGACGTGATCCTGGTCAATGCCAGGCACGCGTCCAAGCCCGCCAAGCCTGATGCCCTGGCCCAGGCCAATCTCGATGGCGGCGGCGAGGCTGCCCAGGGCCGCGCCAAGTCCTTCCTTCCCAAGACCGCACGCGCACAGGACGGGGAAGACCTGCGTGAGCTGTCGGCACGCGTGCGGCAGTTGGAGGAAGAGCAGAAAAAATTGCTGACCTCGCTGGCGTCGACCAATTCCCGCATCGCCGCGTCCGACGCGCGCCCCGACCCGCAACCCGACCCCGCACCGACGGCGACCCAGCCGACCGGACTGGACCTGCTGGCGAGCACGCGCCAGATCCTGCGTGCCGAGGCCGAGATCGCCCGGCGCATCGAGGACGAGAACGCGCGCCCCAAGCGCGGCTACCTGACGCCGTCCACCCGCGAGGTCGAGTACGCGCTGTACTTTCGCCAATGGGCAGAGAAGGTCGAACGTCACGGCAACAACAACTATCCCGAGGCGGCCAAAGGGCGCAACTATCGCCTCACCATGACCGTCTCCCTGTTTGCAGATGGCAATATTGAGAAGATCGAGATCGACCGCGGTTCCGGTACCCGCGAGGTCGATGCCGCCGCGGTGCGCATCGTGCGTGCCGCCGGACCCTACGGCCGTTTTTCGCAGGAGATGCGCCGCCGCTACGGCGTGCTCGACCTGACGATGACCTGGACCTTCGCGCGTTCCGATGCGCTGAGCGTCGAGGGCTCGAACTGACCGGCCCCTGCGGTCGCTGCGCCACCATGGTCGATTCCGGGGCGTCTGGCAAGGCGGTCGATGCCTCGCTGCTGTTCGCACTCGCCGATGCCGTGCCGGCGGCGATCGCGTATTTCGAGTCTGCCGGCCTCACCTGCGTTTTCGCCAATCGCGAATACGCGCAATCGAACGGCTGGCGAGCGTCGGAGGTGGTCGGCAAGACCGTGCGCGAGATCATCGGCGAGGCGGCGTGGATTGCCATCGAGGACCACGTGCGCCGCGTGCTGGGCGGCGAGACGGTACGTTACACCCGCGAGCTCAAGGCGGGAGAGGGTGGCGCGCGGATCATTGAAGTCCACCTGGTCCCGCGGCGTGACGTGGAGGGTGCCGTCGTCGGCGCTTTTGTCCTCATCACCGACATCACGCGCCACCATGCCGCCGAGCAGGCGGTACGCCAGGCCCATGCGGACATCGAACATCTGGCGCGGCACGATGCATTGACGGGCCTGCCCAACCGAGCCTTTCTGAATGAGCGCGTCGCCGACATGCTCTCCCTGGCGAAACGCCACGGCGAATCGGCGGCGATTCTGTTCGTCGACCTGGACAATTTCAAATCGATCAACGATTCGCTGGGCCATCACGCCGGCGACGAGGTGTTGAAAGAGGTGGCGCTGCGCCTGCGCGAGACCTTGCGCGACATCGACATGGTCGCGCGCGTTGGTGGCGACGAGTTCCTGGTTGCCTTGGCCGATGTCGGTGCGCCAGGCGATGCAACGCGCGTCGCCAACAAGCTCCTGGCGTCGGTCTCCGCGCCGCTCGCGGTCGATGGCCAGTCGGTCTACGTCACAACCTCGATCGGCATCAGCCTTTATCCGCGCGACGGCGAGGCACCCGATGCGCTGATCCGCGCTGCGGATGCGGCCATGTACGCGGCCAAGCAGAGCGGGCGCAACAATTTTCATTTCTATTCCCCCAGCCTGTCGCCGGCGTCGAATCTCTCGGCCGCGCGCCAGGCGACGCTGCGCGAGGCGGCGCTGCGCGACGAGTTCGTGCTGCTCTACCAGCCGCAGGTCGATCTGGCCACGCGCGGCCTCACCGGGGTCGAGGCGCTCTTGCGCTGGAAGCGTGCCGACGGCAGCCTGGTAGGCCCGGCGGAATTCCTCGAACTGGCCGAGGCGCGCGGCATGATCGTCGCGATCGGCCGGCGGGCGTTGGCCGATGCCTGCCGCCAGCACCGCGCCTGGCGCGAGGCGGGTTATGCCGTGCCGACCCTGGCGGTCAATGTTTCGGCGCTGCAATTCAGGCGCGATGCGCTGATCGGCGAGATCGCGCACACCCTGACCGAATCGGGCACCGCGGGCGCGGACCTGGAGCTGGAATTGACCGAATCCAGCCTCATGGACGCGGCTGCGGCCGGCGAGAAACTGGCGGCACTGCGCGCGTTGGGAGTGAGGATCGCCATCGACGATTTCGGCACCGGCTACTCGTCGCTTTCCTACCTGCATCGCTATCCGATCGACAAGCTCAAGATCGACCGGTCGTTCCTCCATCAGGAAGGCGGCGACATGGCGATTGCGATCGCGGTCATCCGCCTGGCCAAGGCGCTCAACCTCAAGGTGCTGGCCGAAGGCGTCGAAGCCGAGGCGCAGGCGCGCTTTCTGATGGAGCAGGGCTGCGACGAGGCGCAGGGCTACCTGTTCGGCGCGCCGGTCGACGCCCAGGAGTTCGCCGCGCGCCATCTGGTGCGCGCACCGGGGCGCTAAGGCGATGGCCGCGGGCTGGGCGCGCATGAGGCGCTGGCTCGTGTGGGGGGTGGCAGGGCTGGCTCTGGCCGGCTGCCTCTGGCAGGGCTGGTACTTCGCATGCCTGTGGTGGTGGGTCGATCACAACCCGGCCTCGACACGCTTCATGGACATGCGGCTCGAAGGCCTGCGCGCCAAGGACGCGGCCGCGCGCTTGAAGCACGAGTGGGTGCCGTATGCGCGGATTTCCAGCCATCTCAAGTTCGCGGTCGTCGCCGCAGAGGACACCGCCTTCGTCGATCACGAAGGCTTTGACTGGACCGGAATCGAAAAAGCGTTCGAGCGCAACCAGAAGAAAGGCAAGGTCGTCGCCGGCGGTTCGACCATCAGCCAGCAACTGGCCAAGAATCTGTTTCTGTCCGGTGAGAGAAGCTACGGGCGCAAGGCCCAGGAAGCGGTCATCACCTGGATGATGGAGGCGCAGATGGACAAGCGGCGCATCCTCGAGATCTACCTGAACGTAGTCGAGTGGGGCAACGGCGTCTTCGGCGCCGAGGCTGCGGCGCGTCATTACTTCGGCATCCCGGCCGCGCAATTGTCGCGTGAACAGGCCGCGCGCCTGGCCGCGATGCTGCCCCGGCCGCGCTTCTACGACCGCAATCGCGATTCGGCTGTGCTGGCGCGGCGCGTTCCCGTGATCCTGAAGCGCATGCAGCAGGTGGAAATTCCCTGATCGGTTGGGTGGGGAGGCGATGCGCCTACAATCGCGGCACTTTCGCCCCGCCCGCCATGAACGAACCGCGCCACGATCCCGCCCTGACGGCAGCCGCGCAGGCTGATGCCGCGGCGACCGGCGCCGGCGCGGTTCCTGACGCGCATGCGGCAGCGGAGCCGATGGAACCGGACCAGGCGCAGGAGGCCTTGGCCGAAATCCAGGAGTTGCTGCGGCGCGCCCGCCTGGTCGAAACCGTGGTGCACAACCAGGCCATGGACCGCCACGAACTGGTCGAGAACCTGGTCTATCGCCAGAATAACGCCAGGCTCTCGGCACGCCTTGAAGAACTGCACCCGGCCGACATCGCCTATATCCTTGAGGCGCTGCCGCTCGAGGATCGCATCGCGGTCTGGGACCTGATCAAGTCCGCCGAACGCGACGGCGAGATCCTGGTCGAGGTCTCCGACGCCGTGCGCGAGACCCTGATCGAGAACACGGATCGCGCCGCGCTCGTGGCGGCCGCCGAGACCCTCGACACCGATGAACTGGCCGACATCGCGCCCGACCTGCCGGCCGAGGTCATCGACCAGGTTCGCGAGGGTCTCACGCAGGAGGAGCGCGAGCAATTGCGCGCCGCCATGTCCTACCCCGACGACGCGGTCGGTGCGCTGATGGACTTCGCCATGGTCACCGTGCGCGAGGACGTGAGCCTGGAAGTCGTGCTGCGTTACCTGCGCATCTTCGACGAATTGCCGGACCATACCGACCAGGTCTTCGTCGTCGACCGCGGCGAGGTGCTCAAGGGCGTCCTGCCGCTGACGCGCATCCTCGTCTCCAGCGCCGAGACGCTGGTCGGACAAATCATGACCACCGAGATGCTGACCTTGAATCCCTGGGATCGCGCCGATGAGGCCGCGCAGGCCTTCGAGCGCTATGACCTGGTGTCCGCGCCAGTGGTCGACGGCGACGGCAGGCTGGTCGGCAGGGTCACCGTCAATGAGGTCGTTGACTATATCCGCGAGTCGCAGGAGGAAAAGACTCTTTCCATGGCCGGACTCAAGGAGGAGGAGGACATCTTTGCCCCGGTAGCGCACTCGGTGAAGAACCGCGCTCCCTGGCTGCTGCTCAACCTGTGCACGGCTGCGGTCGCCAGTTGGGTCGCCTCGCGCTTCGAGGCCACCGTGGGCCAGGTCGTCATGCTGGCTTTCCTGATGTCGATCGTCGCCGGCATCGGCGGCAACTCCGGCAATCAGACCATGACGCTCATCATCCGCGCCCTGGCATTGGGACAGATCACGCGTGCCAACGTGCGCCGCCTGGTGACGCGCGAGTTCGCCACCGCAGCCATCATCGGCGTGGCCGGCGGGCTGATCGCGGGACTCTTCGCGCTTGCCATCTCGGGCATTGCCGCTCTGGGTGCGGTGATGATGGCGGCCATGATCCTGAATCTCCTGGTGGGCACCATGGTCGGCATGGCCGTGCCCCTCTTGCGCTACCGGCTCGGCCGTGACCCCGCGGTCGGTTCGTCGGTGCTCCTGACCTTTGCGACCGACACGATGGGGTTCTTCATCTTCCTGGGCCTTGCCACCCTGGTTCTTCTCTGAGGGGGATGGCAGGTTCTAGAGCGCCGCGACGGTCTGCACCTCGACCAGGAAGGGCTCCTGCACCAGCCGGTCAACGATTAGGAGCGTGTTGGGCGGGTATTTGCCGTCGGGAAACATGCGCGGGAATTCGCGCAGGCGCCAGGTCATGAATCGGGCGATGTCCTGCGAATGCACCAGGTAGGTCGTGAATTGCACGACATTGGCCCAGCCGGCGCCCTGCGAAGCGAGTGCCGCTGCGACGTTGGCGAAAACCTGGGTGCATTGCGCATCGAAGTCGCCTGCGCCGACGATGTTGCCATCGCGGTCGCCGGCCAGTTGACCGGCGATGAACAGGAACTCGGAGGCCTTGACACGCGTGATCTGCGAGTACTGGCCCATGGGCTTGCCCAGGACGGCGGGGTTCTGGATGTCGATGTTTGGCATCACTTCTCTCCTGCTTGGAGCGTCAATTGACCGAAGGCTTGCGTGGCGGCCGCGAGCGTGAAATCGATGGCGGCGGCATCGTGGGCGCTGGAGACGAAGCCCGCCTCGTACGCCGAGGGCGCGAAGTGCACGCCGGCGTCGAGCATGAGGTGAAAAAAGCGGTTGAACAAGGGCTTGTCGGATTGCATGACTTCCGCGTAACTCGCGGGCGGGGTCGCGCGCGCGAAAATGCCGAACATGCCGCCGACCGAGGCGGCGCAAAACGGCACACCGGCCGCGCTTGCCGCCGCGTTCATGCGCGCAGTGAAGTCGCCGGTGATCGCTGCCAGGGCCTCGTAGAAGCCTGGCTTGGCGATCTCGGAAAGCGTGGCCAGGCCCGCCGCGACGGAGACCGGGTTGCCGGATAGCGTGCCAGCCTGGTAGACGCCGCCCAATGGCGAAAGATGCTCCATGATGTCCCGCCGGCCGCCCAGCGCAGCGACCGGCATGCCGCCGCCGATGACCTTGCCCAGTACCGTCACATCCGGGGTGATGCCGTACAGACTTTGCGCGCCGCCCAGGGCGACGCGAAAGCCGCTCATGACCTCGTCGAACACCAGCGTGCTGCCGTGGCGCGTGCAGAGTTCGCGCATGGTCCGGAGGAATTCCGGCG
The DNA here is from genome assembly GCA_016790635.1 of Burkholderiales bacterium. Lineage (GTDB taxonomy): Bacteria > Pseudomonadota > Gammaproteobacteria > Burkholderiales > JAEUOS01 > JAEUOS01. The sequence goes on along the minus strand of JAEUOR010000075.1, from coordinate 44,401 downwards.
CGCCCGGCACCAGGTTCATGTTGCCCGCCACGGGCTCGACCATCACCGCGGCGATGCGCTTGCCGTGTTCGCGAAAGGCGTCTTCGAGCTGCTGCGCGTCGTTGTAGTCGAGCACCATGGTGTGCTGCGTCGTCTCCTTGGGCACGCCGGAAGACGAGGGCTGGCCGTGGGTCAGGAGCCCGGAACCGGCCTTGACCAGGAGGGCGTCGGCGTGGCCGTGGTAGCAGCCTTCGAACTTGATGATGATGTCGCGCCCGGTGAAGCCGCGCGCGAGGCGGATGGCCGTCATGGCCGCTTCGGTGCCGGAACTGGTGAAGCGCACCCGTTCCATCGACGGCACCAGCGCGCAGACGCGCTCGGCGATTTCGATCTCGGCTTCGGTCGGCATGCCGTAAGAGAGCCCGCGCGCGGCGGCGTCCTGTACCGCGCGCACCACCGCCGGGTGCGCGTGGCCGAGAATCAGCGGCCCCCACGACCCGATGTAGTCCACATAGCGCCGGCCTTCGGCGTCCCATACGTAGGGACCTGCACCGCGCACGATGAAGCGCGGTGTGCCACCGACGGAGCGAAACGCGCGCACGGGGGAATTGACCCCGCCGGGGATGATGGACTGGGCGCGGGTGAACAGGGTGTCGTTGCTGACCATGGAAAGCGGCTTTCAGGCGTCGAAGAGGGAGGAAAACTGCGCGGCGCGCGCGCGGATGTCGGGCGCATCGAAAAGGTCGCTGATGACCGCGACTGCGTGCGCGCCGGCGGCGATCACCTCCGAAGCGTTGGTGTGGGTGATGCCGCCGATGGCGACGACCGGCACGCCGAGCGCGCCCGCAGCGGTGTAGAGGGAATGCGGGGCGCGTACTGCGGAAGGCTTGGTCGGCGAGGCGAAGGCGCTGCCGAAGGCGACGTGGTCGGCGCCGGCGGCCAGCGCGGTGTGCGCCAGATCCTTGCTGTCATAGCACGAGGCGCCGATGCGCTTGTCGCGGCCGAGCAGGCGCCGCGCCCGGGCCAGGTTGCCGTCCGCGGCGCCGAGGTGGACGCCGTCGGCATCGACGTCCTGCGCCAGTTCGACATGATCGTTGACGATGAAGGTGGCTCCGTCGCGCGCGCATGTCGCCGCCAGCGCCAGCGCCTGCTCCAGGCGACGCGCGGCATCGGCCTTCTTGTTGCGGTATTGCACGACGCGCGCGCCGCCAGCGATCGCCGCGCGCACCGACACGATCAGGCGCGCGGTATCGTCCCAGTCCGGGGTGATCGCGTAGAGCCCTGCGATGATCGGTTTCAATGGGTCCCCGCGATGCGATCGCGCGAGGCGAACATGCGGTCCGGAATGAACTGCCCCATGCCGGGCTGGAACCCGGCCGCGAGGCTCTGCCAGGTGAACTCCTGGGCTGCGTGCGCCGCCGCAAGAGGGTTCAGCCCGCGCGCGAGCAAGGCCGCCAGCGCCGAGGCCAGCGTGCAGCCCGAGCCGTGATAACTGCCGGGCAGGCGGGGCCAGGCATCGCTGCGCACCAGGCCGACCGAGGCCCCTGCCGGGCCACCGTCGACTTGCCCGTAGAGGCTGTTGATGACCTGCGCGGTGTCCTCGTGGGTGCCGGTGGCGAGAACGTACTCGCAACCGGTGCCAAGAAGTTCAAGCGCGCAGTGGCCTAAGTCGGCGTCGGGTTCGGCCCGCGCCAGGCGGCGTGCCTCGACGCTGTTCGGCGTCAGGACAGTGGTGCGCGGCAAGAGCAGGTCGCGCAGGGCCGCCACGATGTCGCCGTCCGAGAGTTCTTCGCCGCGGCCGGAAGCCAGGACCGGGTCCAGCACCACCGGAATGTCCGGATGGTCCGCAATCACCGCTGCGATGGCCGCGACATTGGCCACGCTGGCCATCATGCCGACCTTGAAGACCGCCACGGACATGTCCGCCAGCAGTGTGCGCGCCTGTTCCTCGACCCGGTCCGGAGCGACCGCATCGAAGCCGGCCACGCCGGCGGTGTCCTGCACGGTGAGCGCAGTGGCGACGGTCAACGGATGGCAGCCCAGCGCCGCCAGGGTCAGGAGGTCGGCCTGCAGGCCGGCGCCGCAAGTCGGGTCGGCACCGGCAAAAGCCAGGACCAGCGGCGGGACAGGCGTTCTTGGCATCGGGTTGTGCTATGGGTGGATCACGGGTGGCGTGCGCGCCGTGACGGCGATGTTAAGATGCGCCGCCCGCACGCCGCGCCGGTAAAGATTGCGATGCAAGCTTCGCGTCTTCGAGAGCGTCGGAACACGTGCGGACCCGCGATGATTCTAACCTTGCGCGGCGTGCCAATGGCATTCCGGCCGAGACGTTTGTCGCATTGATCGAAGGCTTTGCCGGACCGGAATTTCGCATGGACAACGAATTCAAGACATGGATGTGCCTGATCTGCGGCTGGGTGTACGACGAGGCCGCAGGCGCCCCTGACGAGGGAATTGCGCCCGGAACCCGTTGGGCTGACGTGCCTTTCAACTGGACCTGTCCGGAATGCGGTGCGCGCAAGGACGATTTCGAGATGGTCGAGATCTGAAACTTCTGCGCGGGGCGCGGCAGAATCGTTTGTAATCAATGGAATTACGCACGAACTTGAAGTTTGTCCTGAGTGCAGGACGGCCCCGGATCGCTATAATGGTCTGCCCGCTGTCCCATGACCATCTGAGGCGGCGCAAGCCCGCCTTCGACTAGATCCGGCGGCGCCTGGGGGCGCGCCTTGTGCTGCGCCGGCGGGGAATGGGCGGGAACGGCAAATCGTCGATCCCTTGGGAAGAGGTTCCACGGACGGCAAAGCGATGGCCGACTCGGGCGCACTGGCAGGCATCAAGGTCATGGTGATCGACGACTCGAACACCATTCGCCGCAGCGCGGAGATCTTTCTCGTCCAGGCGGGTTGCCAGGTCATCCTGGCCGAGGACGGTTTCGATGCGCTGGTCAAGATCACCGACCATGCACCCGACGTCATCTTTTGCGACATCATGATGCCGCGCCTGGACGGCTACCAGACCTGCGCGCTGATCAAGAAGAATCCGCGTTTCGGCGCCACGCCGGTGATCATGCTGTCGTCCAAGGACGGCCTGTTCGACCGCGCACGCGGCCGCATGGTCGGCTCCGACGAATACCTCACCAAGCCATTCACCAAGGACAGTCTGCTCAAGACCGTCGGCACCCACGCCGCCGCGCGTCACTAGTCACCCAGGACCCCAGCGATGGCCGTCAAGAAAATACTTGTTGTCGACGACTCCCCGACCGAGCGCTTTTTTCTGCAGGAGCTGCTCACCGGCAAGGGTTATTCGGTGATCACCGCGGAGAACGGCGAAGAGGCGGTGACTCGTGCCAACCGTGACATGCCCGATTTGATCCTCATGGACATCGTCATGCCCGGGCTGAATGGCTTTCAGGCGACACGCCAGATCACACGTGCGGTCGAGACCGCGCACATCCCGGTCCTTATTTGCACCACCAAGGACCAGGAGACCGACAAGATCTGGGGCGTTCGCCAGGGAGCCAAGGGATATCTCACCAAGCCCATCGACGCCGAGGCGTTGTTGAAGAAGATCGCCGAGTTTGGCTGACACGCGCGCGTCAAACGACATGTCGAACCGCATCAGCCTGCGTGATTACCAGCAAGACCTGGCGCGAAAGCTGTCGGCGGCGCGTGCCGAACCGGCTTCGGCGCTGCACTTGGGCGTGCAGTGCGGCTCCGGATTGTGGCTCATCCCGCTGGTCGACGCCGGCGAAATCCTGCCGGTGCCGCCGCTATCGCGCGTGCCGCGCACCAAGCCCTGGTACTGCGGTCTGGCCAACGTGCGCGGCACGCTGGTGAGCGTGATCGACTTTTCCGGTTTCGCCACGGGCCACGCGACGCCGCGGGTGCCGGAGGCGCGCCTGGTCCTGGTCGGCGCCCGGCTGGGCTTGAACGCCGCCCTCCTGGTTTCGCGCATGCTGGGCCTGCGCAATCCGCGCGACTTCGAGTCGTCCGCTGCCGCCTCCAGGGCTGCCTGGGAAGGCGGCGCGTGGACAGACCGCGCCGGGCTGCCGTGGCGCGAATTGAAGCTCAAGGCTTTGGTCGCGGACAGTGGTTTTCTTGACGTGGCGGCATGACGATGCCACGCGCGTATCGCAAATGCCGCGCGCCGCGCCGCGCCGGCCGCGTATTCCGGAGGTCCCATGGCGTTTAGCATCTCGCTGCCTTTCGGCAAGCCCAAGGCCCGGCCGCTGCCCGCGGCCGGGAGCGGCGAAACCGTTCTCGACACCATCACAGCTGCGGCCACGGCGCCGCGACCCACGCTGCCGTTCATCGGCCATCTTCCGGTCGAGCGGCAGTACTCGCTGATCGGCATCAGCCTGATCCTGTGGCTCCTGTGCCTTCTGGTCGTGGTGGTCAAGGACACGCGCGATGCCGGCCAGCTGGCTGACGGCGTGGCTGTCAGCGGCGACACGCTGATGCACTCGCAGCGCCTGGCCAAGGCGGTGCCCGGCGCGGTGCTCGGCAATGCCCCGTCGTTCGCGCAACTCCTTGAAAGCCGCGATCGCATCGCCGTGAACCTGCTGGCATTGGCCGGCGAAGGGGAGAAGAAGGTACAGACACCGCAACGGGTCGAGGCGCCGCTGTCGGCGGTGCGCGAGGAGTGGGCGCGTTCGGAACGGAATGCGTCCGTGGTGCTGGAGCAGCAGAAGAACCTGCTGGTGCTGGGCGAGTCGATCCGTGCCATCAACGCCAACAATCCGCAGCTCCTGGCGCTGGCCGAGCAGGTTGCCGCCCTCAAGTTGGCAGCCGGCGCCGGACCGCGCGACATCACCGCCACCGCGCAACTGGTCATGCTGACCCAGCGCATGGCCAAGAATGCCAACGCACTGATCGCCGGCGAGACCATCGATCCGGAGGTTGCCTTCCTGCTCGGCAAGGACACCAATACCTTCCGCGACCTTTTGACCGCGCTCGCCCGCGGCAGCGACACCTTGCGCATCGCGCCCAGCCAGGACCCGGAGATCCGTGCGCGCCTGGCGGACCTGGAGCGCTCCTTCGTGCAGTACCAGCAGGCGGTGTCGGGCATCCTGGGCAACATGCAGCGCCTGGTGGCCGCCAAGCAATCGGCGCAACGCATCCTCGCAGACAACGAAAAGCTCAAGGATGGCCTGGACGCGGTGGCCAAGGCCTACGCGGCCGAGCTTGACGGGCGCGCCATCAACTACGTATTCATGGCGCTCTTTGCCGTGCTCGCGGCTGCCTCGATCGCATTGATGTTCTTCGCGTTTCGCGCCGATACGGAGGTGAGACGCCAGCGCGCTGAAAAGGAAGAGAACGAGGCGCGCGCCCTGAACGCCCAGAACCAGGCGGCGATCCTGCGCCTGATGAACGAACTGGCCGAGGTGGCCGATGGCGACCTGACGGTGCAAACCACGGTCAACGAGGACATCACCGGCGCGATCGCGGACTCGGTCAACCTGACCATTGAGGAGTTGCGCGGCGTGGTCATGCGCATCAATCAGGCGACCGCCCAGGTGACGGTGGCCACCGAGACCGCGCAGGAGACCTCGGCGCGCCTGCTGGGCGCACAGGATCGCCAGTCGGTCGAGATCCGCGACACCGGCGAGTCGGTGCTGCGCATGGCGCGTGACATCGGCGAGGTCTCGCGCGGCGCGCGGCAGAGCGCGGAGGTGGCGCGCCAGTCGGTCGGCGCAGCGCAGAAGGGCGCCACCGCGGTACAGGACTCGATCGCGGGCATGAACGAAATCCGCGAGCAGATTCAGGAAACCTCCAAGCGCATCAAGCGCCTCGGCGAGTCGTCCCAGGAGATCGGCGAGATCGTCGAACTGATATCGGACATCACCGAGCAGACCAACGTGCTGGCGCTGAACGCGGCGATCCAGGCAGCCTCGGCCGGCGAGGCCGGACGCGGGTTCTCGGTTGTCGCCGAAGAGGTGCAGCGTCTGGCGGAACGTTCCGCCGAGGCCACGCGCCAGATCGGTGCGATCGTCAAGGCCATCCAGACCGATACCCAGGATGCCGTCTCGGCGATGGAGAAGTCGACCCAGGGCGTGGTCGAGGGCGCCAAGCTCGCCGATGCCGCCGGCCAGGCGCTGTCGGAAATCGGCACCGTGTCGGGCCGGCTTTCCCACCTGATCGAGGGCATCGCCGCGACGACCTCGACGCAGGCCGAGTCCGCCGCCGTGGTTGCGCGCAGCATCGAGGACATTCTGCGCGTCACCGAAGAGACCACCGCCGGGACGCGCAGCACCGCTGACTCGGTGCGCGAACTCGGTAGCCTGGCGCAGGAACTCAAGTCGTCGGTGTCCGGCTTCAAGGTCGGCTGATTCCGGTCAGCAGCCCGCCGCAGGGAAACGCACGCATGAGTGCCGCCGAGTTCGATATCGGACCCCTGACCTGGGTCAAGGGGGAGATCGACCAGGCCTTGCATCACGCCACCGAGGCGCTGGCGGCGCGGCTTGCCAATCCGCTCGAATCGACCCAGCTCAAGATCTGCAAGAACCACCTGCATCAGGCGCACGGGGCGCTCGAGATCGTCGGCCTGAGCGGTGTGACGCGGCTGACCGAGGAGTGCGAGCGCCTGATCGACGCGGTCGACAATGGCGAGGCGATGCTGGACGCGGGTGCCGCGCGGGCGCTGCAGGGCGCCTTTGCCGCGCTGCGTACCTACCTGGACCGCCTGGTCCAGGGCGAGCCGCACCGCCCGTTGCGCCTGTTCGCGGCCTATGCGGCGGTCATGCGCGCACGCGGCGCCGAGCGCATCGCCGAATCGGACCTGTTCTTTCCCGACCTGGCGGTGCGCCTGCCGCGCCGCGAGATGCGCGACCTGCCGGTCGACATGCGCGCGCATGTGATCGGCCAGCGGCGGCGCTTCCAGGCCGGATTGCTGCGTTGGTTGCGCAATGTCGCCGACAACGCCGCGCTGCGCGAGATGACCGAAGCGGTGCGCTCCATCGAGCGCACCCAGGCCTTGCCGCAACATCGTGCCTTTTGGTGGGTGACCATCGGCTTCACCGAAACCCTGATTGCGGTCGGCGCCTCGGCCGGTATCGATGCCAAGCGCCTGTGCGCACGCATCGACCTGCAGATGAAGCGCCTGCTGGAAGGGTCGGCCAGCGTTGCCGAGCGGCTCTTGCGCGACACCCTGTTCTTCGTTGCCAGGAGCCGCGTCGAGACGGCCCAGGTGCGCGAGATCCGCCGCGTCTACGCGCTTGACGCGACCATGCTGGAGACGACCGACGACACGCCGACCGAGGCGCTGGCGCTCGATCTCAAGGCGCTGCGCGAAATACTTGGTCAGGCCAAGGACAAATGGACCGCCTTTTCCGCCGGCCAGACCCAGGAGTTGGCGGGTTTCCGCGAGCAGGCGGGGTACTTGCGCGCGCGGGTTGCCTCGCTCGACACGCCGGACCTGACGCTCCTGGCCTCGGCCATCTCCTCGGTGGCGGACTGGGTGGGCGAGAACCGGGAGTCCGTCGGCGAGGCACTGGCGCTCGACACGGCGACCGCGATTCTCCTGGCCGAGAATGCCATCGAGGCGTATCCTCGCCTGGCCAGTCAGTTCCCGCAACAGGTGCTCGCGGTCGGAGCGCGCCTCTCTGCGCGTCTGGCAGGGCGCGACAGCGGACTGCCGCCGGCGCCGCAACTCGACGAGGTGGCACAGCGCGCCCAGGAACGGCTGCTGATGGCGCAGGTCGCCAGCGAGATTCGCACCAATCTGCACGGCATCGAGTCGGCGTTGGACGCGTTCTTCCGCAATCCCGCAGAGCGCGACGATTTGCCGGCCCTCGATTCGAAAGTGCGCCAGGTGCGCGGCGCCCTTGCCATTCTGGGCGCCGAACGTGCCGTCGTCGCGCTTGACGAGAGCGCCGCCGACATCGCCCGCTTCACCGCTGCCGACTATCAGCCTGCCCAGGAGGATTTCGAGCGCGTCGCGCAGTTGCTCTCGGGAGTCGGATTTTTCGTCGAGGCCATGCAGCACGGCGAAGCCGATTTCGACGCCGCGATGCGGCCGGTCGCACCGCCGGCACCAGCGACCGTTTCGGAGGACGACAGCGTCGCGCCGGTCGAGGATGCGGAACTCGACGCGCTTGCGCCGGCACTGGTCCCGGTCAGCGTGGAGGTCGAGCTGGAACAGGCGCGGCGCGATACGCGCGCCCTCTTCGACGCGCTGCGCGACAAGCCTGACGACGCGGTGCTGGCGGCCGAACTCAAGGCCAACCTCGAGGCGATCGCCCAGGACGCTGACCTGGTTGATGACCCGTCCTTGGTGATCAACGTCGGGCGCGCGCTGGAAATGCTCGAAGCCCCGCCCGGCGACGGCAGCGCCGATGCCGGCCTGGATGCGGCGATGGCAGCGGTGGCGCCGCTGGAGGCGACCACGCCGATGCCGTCGGCCGAGATCGTCGCGCTGTCGCAGGCGCCCGTCGAGGTCGTCGATGCCGAACTCCTCGCGATCTTTCTGGAGGAGGCCCGCGAAGTGCTGGCGTCGATCGCCGCGCACGCGGGACGCATCGGCGCCGGCGCGGCCGACCATGAAGCCTTGACCGTGGTCCGGCGTGGTTTTCACACTCTCAAGGGCAGCGGTCGCATGGTTGGCCTCGCGCGCCTGGGAGAAGCCGCCTGGGGCGTCGAGCAGACCATGAACCTGTGGTTGCAGGAGTCGCGCCCGGTCAGCGAGGACCTGGTGCGGATGATCACGGCCGCGCACGGATTGATGGATCGCTGGATCGACGAACTGACCGCGCGCGGTTCCTCGTCGTGCGACGGCGTCGACCTCGTCGACGCCTGCGCGCGCATGCGCGCCGGCGAACCCTTCATGCTGGCGCCGGCGCCGCCACCCGCGCCGGCGACGCCGCCGGCCGAAGAGGCGGTCGTGACGGTCGGCGACCTGCGCATGGCGCGCGCGCTCTACGATATCTTCATCGATGAAGCGGAGACGCACCTTGGCGTGATGCGCGCTGAAATGGCGCTCTTGGAAGATGAACCGCAGCCGCCCCGCGACGAACTGGTGCGCGCCGCGCATACCTTGGCCGGAATTGCCGGTACGGTCGGCATGACGGCCATGCACGACCTCGGTCGCAGCTTCGAGCGCGCGGTCCTGGTCGCGAAGTCCGGTGGCATCGCTGCCGACGACGAGGAGCGCGGTCTGCTTCTCGAGGCGGTGGAGCGGCTCGGCGTGATGGTCGACACCGTGGTCTTGCAGACCGCGCCGGCACCTGCCCTCGACCTGCAGGGCTTGCTCGACGACAAGCGCGCCGACTGGCTGGCGGCTTCGGGCGGCCTCGAGCCGTCGTTGATGAATTTCGACACGCCGCCGCCCGAATTGGCGCCGCCGGAGGAGACCAGTGACCCCGCGCCGTTCGTGATCGATTCCCCTGGCGCTGACGGTGAGATGCTGACGGTCGATTTCGAGTTCGATGCGGAACATGCGCCGCCCCCGCAGTTGACGGAAGCAGATTCCGCCAGTGAAGTCGTGCCTGAAGCACTCGTACCGCCGGGCAACCTGCCGGAAGCCCCGACCGTCACCGCCGAGGGTGCGACCGTCGATATCGACTTCAGCGACGCGTCCGCGCCGACCCTGGTCTTCGACGTCGATACGGCAGGACCGCTGGCGCCGCTGGAAGCGACGCCCCTCGGTGCACTGGAATTCGCGCAGCCTGCCGTGGCGGCCGAGCCGCCTCCCGAAGCGCCGGCAGACATGCCTGCGCATGCTTTCAATGCATCGGTGGCGCCGACCGGGCCTGGCCTCGAGGTATCGCCGGGCGTGGTCTCCGACACGATGGCGATCGGCGCTCCTTCCGACGCCGCTGTCACGGGGTTCGAGACCGCAGGCACGCCGCCGCAGGCGGACGCGCCACCGATTACAGACGACCGCGACGATGCTGCTTTGAGCGACGCCGAGTTGCGCGCGCGCGGATTCGATCCGACCGAAAGGCTTCTGGAGCGCATAGAAGACGATATCGACGCGCAGCTGTTGCCGGTGTTCCTGGAGGAGGCTGCCGACCTCGTGCCGCGCATGAGCGCACAGCTGCGCGCATGGGGAGGCGTTGAACCTGTGGCGGCGCAGGCTCTGCAGCGCACCCTGCATACCTTGAAGGGCAGCGCGCGCATGGCCGGGGCGATGGCCATCGGGCAAGTGACCCACAGCATGGAGGCGCGCATCGAGCGGGCCTTGAAGCAGGCGTCGGTGTCGCCGGCGCTGCTCGAGGGGCTGACGGCATCCGCCGACCGGGTGTATCTGCTGCTCGATGAACTGCGCGCCTCTGCCGTGCCGGTTGCTCCCGCCGCACCGGCGCCCGAGGCCGGGCCGGCAGCCGCTGCGCTGATCGTCGCGGGGGCGGCGCAGGCGCTCCCCGACGAACTGGCCGCAGCCGAAGCGCTGCCCGCTGCGCACGTCCCGCCGGTCGCGGCGCCGATCGAGGTGCCTCCGGCTGCGACTGCGGAAGACGCGCGAGCATCGCTGCGCGTCCGCGCGGACCTGATCGACCGCCTTGTCAATGAGGCTGGCGAAGTCGCGATCGCGCGCTCACGCATCGAAGGGGAGCTGCGCGCGGTCAAGGCCAACATCCGCGACCTGACCGAGAGCGTCCTGCGCCTGCGCGCCCAATTGCGCGAGGTCGAGATTTCGACCGAGACGCAGATGCAGTCGCGCCGCGCCCAGTCGGAGGAAAACGAGCAGGACTTCGATCCGCTCGAGTTCGACCGATTCACGCGCCTCCAGGAGCTCACGCGCATGATGGCCGAGTCGGTCAACGACGTCGCCACCGTCCAGCAGGGGCTGCTCAAGAGTCTCGACGATGCCGACCTGGCGCTGCTGGCGCAGTCGCGACTGAATCGAGACCTGCAGAACGACCTGCTGCGCGTGCGCATGGTGCCCTTCAACACCATCGCCGAGCGACTCTATCGGGTAGTGCGCCAGACTGCCAAGGAGGTCGGCAAGCGTGCCAACCTGGACATCAGCGGGCTGCGCATGGAAATCGACCGCTCGGTACTGGAGCGCATGGCCGGCCCGTTCGAGCACCTGCTGCGCAATGCGATCGTGCATGGCATCGAAGCGCCACACCTGCGCGCCGCTGCGGGCAAGTCCGAGTTGGGGCAGATGCAGCTGACCGCGCGCCAGGAGGGCAACGAGTTCATCCTCACCTTCGAGGACGATGGCGCAGGCCTTGACCTGGACAGGATCCGCGCGCGCGCCGTGGCGCGCGGCATGGCGGCGGCAGATGCTCGCCTGACCGAGGCCGAGATCGTCGATTTCATCTTCACTCCCGGCTTTTCCACCGCGGAGGCGGTCAGCGAGATCGCCGGCCGTGGCATCGGCATGGATGTGGTCCGCTCGGAGGTGGTGGCGCTGGGCGGGCGCATCGATACCAGCAGCGTGCCGGGGCGCGGCACGGTCTTCACGATCGCGCTGCCGCTGACCCTGGCGGTGACGCAGGTGGTGTTGCTGCGCGCTGGCAGCGGGCTGTACGCGATCCCGTCGGTGATGGTCGAGCAGGTGCAGCAGATGAAGAGCGCCGACTTCGCGCGCATCCGCGCGGCCGGCGAGTGCGTGTGGCAGGAGCGCAGCTATCCTCTGCACGCGTTGCCGCACCTGCTGGGCGACGCGGGCTACGAGCCACCGGCACAGCGCCTGACGCCGGTGATCCTTCTGCGCTCCGGCAACCAGCGGGCGGCCGTGCAGGTCGATGCGATGGCGGGCAACCAGGAGGTGGTGGTCAAGAACATCGGCCCGCAACTCGCGCGTGTGACCGGTATCGCCGGCGCCACGGTGCTCGGCAATGGCGAGATCGTGCTGATCCTGAACCCGGTGCCACTGGCGCTGATGGCGGCCTCCGGCGCGCTCGCGCGCGCGACGCACGGCCCGTCGCCCGCTGCGCTGGCGATGGCGGCGCCGCCGACGGTCATGGTCGTGGACGACTCGCTGACCGTGCGCAAGGCGACCACGCGGCTGCTCGCGCGCGAGAACTACCAGGTGCTGACCGCGCGCGATGGCGTGGATGCCCTGGAGCAACTGCAATCGACGCGCCCCGACATCCTGATCCTCGACATCGAAATGCCGCGCATGGACGGCTTCGACCTGACGCGCAATGTGCGGGCCGACGCCGCGCTGGCCCGCATCCCGATCATCATGGTCACCTCGCGCACCGCCGAGAAGCACCGCGCGTATGCCGCTGAAATCGGCGTCAATGCCTATCTCGGCAAGCCCTTCAACGAGGATGAACTGCTTGCCAACATCGCCCGCCTGCTGGAACTCTCACCAGCGCAGCAGGCGCACTGAGTTCGCGCGACGAAAGGTGGGGGTGGCGCTGCGGGAAGACGCTGCCGCCCCGGCATCCTTCAGGGTCCAGCCTGGGGACGCGCCGGTTCTGGCGCCGGCGTGCCGCGATGCACCTCGTCTTCGCCATGCGAGCGCAGCAATTCGAGCAGGCGGCGGCGCATGATGATGCCCGGCCGGTCGCTTTGCATGTTCTCCTCGCTGCGCCGGGTGATGTCGACAGGCGCGTCGGGGTCGACGTTCTCCAGGATGTCCTTGTCTTCCATCACCACCCGCAGATCCCACTCATTGATCTCGTCTGCCGGACAACTGTCCTCGCCGTCATTGCGGTAGGCCCACTGGATCACCTGGATGTGCTCATCATCGATCGGCGTGCCGGCCGTGAGGATGATGTGCTCGAGACCGTTGGGGTAGTACAGACCCAGGCGGCGCTGGAACGGCAGGTGCCATTGATTGCGGAAGTGCCGGCGCGTGGTGGGTTCGGTCGTGCCGGTGATGCGGTGCGATTCCGGCGGATTCTGGATGGTCAGGTGGGTCTCGGCCAGGAAACCGTCGTCGTTCTCCTCGAGCTTGAAGAAATCCGGCTTGTTGGCACCGAACACGCCGAAGGTGCCGCGGTGCACGAAGGAGAAATGCGCCGCATCGAAGGAGTTCTCCATCAGTCGCAGCGCTCCGGCGCGCCAGGGTTCGCAGTACTGTTGCATGCGCCGGTAGCGGCCGTCTTCGGGGATCGCGATCATGTCCTTGAGCGGTTCGTCCAGCGCGACCCACGCGTAACCGTAGCGCTCTCGGCAGCGGTAGCCGGGAACGCGCGCGCGCTCCGGGATCGCATCACTGTCGTTTTGCGGGATGCGCACGCAACGGCCGGTCGCGTCATAGGTCCAGCCGTGGTAGCCGCAGACGATCCAGTCACCCTCTACGAAGCCCTTGGAGAGACGGGCGGTGCGATGGCAGCAGCGATTCCTCACCGCCGCCGGCGATCCGTCGGCCATCTTCCACAGCACGATGTCCTCGCCCAGAAGCGTGAACGGCTGCGGACCGGCGTCGAGCCGGTCCATCGGCAGGACCGGATACCAGAAGCGGCGCAGGACAGGTTGGCGGGTGACGAGCATCGCAGGCGCGTCAGGGCATGATTTTCAGGTCGCGCACAAATTGGGTCGTGAACGCACGCCGCCAGTCTGTACCGGGCTGCAGAAGACCGGCACGTACCATGTAGTCAAAGGTCTGGCGCCAGCGCGCCTCGGTGATGATGCCAGCTCCCATGGTCGCCGCATCCCCGCCATCGAACACCTTCAACTCCTTGAGGCGCCGCAGCGCGAATTCAAGCTGCTCCGGAGTCATGTTGGGGTTGTCCTTGCGGATCAACTCATTGGCGGCGGCCGGTTCGGCCATATAGGATTTCCAACCTTCGATGGAAGCACGCACGAAGCGTGCGACGAGGTCGGGTTTGTCGGCAACGTGTTTATGGGTTGTGACGATGGTTGTGCCGTAAGGCGGGTAACCATCGTCGGCAAAAAGGAAGAAGTTCGCCTTCACGCCGCGCTGCTGGGCCTGGAAGGGCTCGGAAGAAGGGTAGGCCTGCTGCGCGATCCCGCGGTCAGCGAAAAAAGGTTGCAGGTTGAAGGTATAGGGGCGCGTCTGCTCCTCGCCGTACCCGTATTTGGCCTTGAGCCAGGGCCACCAGGTTGAGCGCCCGGAGGATGCCACGAGGATGGTCTTGCCCTTGAGGTCGCCCAGGCTCCTGACGTCGTCGTGGGTCAGCATGCCTTGCAGGTCCTTCTGGAAAGATGCACCAACGGTGACCACCGGAAAGCCCTTTTCGATCCCACCCAGTGCCGCGAAGTCGTAGCTCATGATGAAGTCGGCCTGGCCCGCGAGCAGGAGTTGCAGGTTGTTCACCTGCGGTCCACCCATGCGAATGGTGACGTCCATGCCGTGGCGCTTGTAGATGCCGCGCGCCAACGCCTGATAGAACCCGCCATGCTCGGCCTGCGCGTACCAGGAGGTCATGAACGTCACCTTGTCCTGAGCCAAGGCGGGCGCCGCCAGCCCGGCGGCGACAAATGCGGTGAGGAGGAATCTGGTCAGGGCGTACATGGCATCTCCTTACGAACGGGTACGCACGGAGCTTAGCAATAATCGAACCACCCGGGGTGGTCCGCTCATGAGCCACGGTTTTCGCTGTGCCTGAAAAAACAAAGGGGCCAGCCGAAGCTGACCCCTGGAATGGTAGGCCGTGTTGGACTTGAACCAACGACCAACGGATTAAAAGTCCGCTGCTCTACCAACTGAGCTAACGACCCGAAACTTTTGGAGCCCAAAATTATAGCCTTTTCGCGCCACTCTGGTCAAACCTGTTGGGCGATACGTTGTTGAAGGTGCGAATTTGCGGCGACGCAGCCGTGATGCCCCATGCGCTGTGCGATCATTTGCACATGTCCGGGCATGCGGCCCGGATGCGAACACCTTGATCGAATGCCTTCGCCGCAAGCCGGCACAACGGGAACAATCGTGCAAAAAATCATGCTGGTCACCGGCGGCAGCCGGGGTATCGGGGCCGCCACGGCGCGTCTCGCCGCCGCGCGCGGCTATGCGGTCGCGGTCAACTATGCGCGCGACGCTGCGGCGGCGCGGCAGGTCGTCAACGCCATCACCGGGAGCGGCGGTCGCGCGCTGGCCATCCAGGCCGATGTCGCCGACGAGGCGCAGGTCGTGGCCATGTTCGCGCGCGTGGACGACGAACTTGGGCCGCTGTCGGTACTGGTCAACAACGCCGGGGTTGTCGATCGGCGCGCGCGCGTTGCCGAAATGGGGGCGGCGCGCCTGCGGCGCATGTTCGACATCAACGTCGTCGGGTCATTCCTGTGCGCGCGCGAGGCGCTCTTGCGCATGTCCACGCGCGACGGCGCCGGCCGCGGCGCGGGGTATGGCCAGGGTGGATGCATCGTCAACGTGTCCTCTGCCGCAGCAAGACTTGGCTCACCGGGCCAGTATGTGGACTATGCGGCGGCCAAGGCCGCGATCGATACCTTTACATTGGGATTGGCGCGCGAAGTCGCGGGCGAAGGTGTGCGCGTCAATGCGGTGCGGCCCGGCATCGTCGACACCGAGATCCATGCCAGCGGCGGCGAGCCCGATCGCGTGGAACTGTCGAAGGGCGCGATCCCCATGCAGCGCGGCGGCCGCGCCGAGGAAATCGCCGAGGCGATTATCTGGCTGGCTTCCGAAGCCGCCTCGTACAGCACGGGCGCAGTACTCGACGCGACCGGCGGGCGCTAGGGGTGCCGGCCGGGATCAGGCCGGGCGGGCGGTAAGGCGCGCCGCGCTCAACCACTTGCGAATGCGGTTCGCGTCCCCGATGCGCGACAGCTTGCCCCAGGAGTCAAGCAGGATGAAAGTGAGGTCGCGGCCGTCGACGCGCGCGCGCATGACCAGGCAGCGGCCGGCCTCGGAGAGAAAGCCGGTCTTGGAAACCGTGACATCCCAGCCGTCGGACGCGACCAGGCGGTTCGTGTTGTGAAAGCGCACGTCGCGGCCGAGAACCTGGACGTCAAGATGCGGGTCGGTCGAATAACGGCGAATCAGGTTGACCTTGTCGGCGGCCTCGACAAGCCTGACCAGATCGGTCGCGGTCGATACGTTGGCGCCGGAGAGTCCGGTCGGGTCGACAAAGCGCGTGCGCGCCATGCCAAGCGCGGCGGCCTTGGCGTTCATCGCTGCGATGAATGCCTCGATGCCGCCCGGGTGGCTGCGGCCCAGCGCGTGCGCGGCGCGATTTTCGGAGGCCATGAGGGCCAAGTGCAGCAGCTCGGCGCGGGTCAGTTCGGTTCCGACGGAGAGGCGCGAGCGGCTTGAGCGCTCCAGGTCGATATCGGCCTCGGTGATCTCGATGCGCTTGGAGAGCGGTACCTGGCTCTCGAGCACGACCAGCGCGGTCATGAGCTTGGTGATCGATGCGATCGGCTGGCGATCATCGACGTTCTTGGCCAGGAGCGTCTGTCCGCTCTTGTCGTCGATCACCAGCGCGACGTTGGATTTGAGCCCCAATGCCCCCGGCGCTGTCGCAGTGGCGGTGCGTGAAACAACGCCTGGCTTGACGCGAGGATGCGTGGCGGCCCGGCTGAGCGAGGCATTCTTCCGGCCCGTCGCGGCCTTGCGCGCCCCTGTCGGCCCCGCCTTGACGGTCTTCTTCGTCGGCGGCTTTACCGACTTCGCTGGTCCGCCGTCGCGCGCGATCGCGCCATGACTTGCCAGTGCGAGGGCGGCGAAGACCAGAACAAGGCCCCGGGCTTTGCGCTGAAAGGACATTTGGGAAGGTACGCGTGCGCGCATCCGCACGGCCGGACAGCGAAGCATAAATGATAGCAGAAGACTTTCCGGATTAAGGGGTTGGCGCGCGCAGTTTATGTGCTTTCTGGGGTTGGCTTCGCAGGCTGGTGGGCTTGCCAATAAGGCTTACTGGCAGCAGAATGCGGCAAACACGCGGTGTGCAGCGTGGCAAAGAGGGGCAGGCATGAACCTGAAAATCAGCATCAAGGAGTGGCTGTTGATCGCCATGGTCGGACTGATCGCGGTTCTGGCCAACCTGCCTGAACGTGTTTCCGAGCGCTTGAGCGTCAATGTCGACTACCTGATCATCACCCTCGCGGCCGTGGTGTTCGTGGGACTGCTCCTGTACATGCGCTTCACGTTTTTCCTGATCGTCACCCTGCTCGTGATCGGTGCCAACCTGCCCGGACAGTGGGCCGAGCGCCTCAATATTTCGCGCGTGCCGCTCCTGCTGGCGCTGGCCCTGATGGTCGGGGTGTCGTTGATCAACCACATCGTGCGCCTCTTGCCTTCAGGACTCGAGAAGGACGACAGCCGCGAGGCGCAGAAGGCGCTCTTCTATGCCGTCGAAAAAGGGAACATGGTTTACGCCCAGAAACTGCTCAACATGAACCTGGACCCCAACGCGCGGGCAGAGAACGGCTACACGCCGCTCATGTATGCGGCCGCGCGTGGCCACATCGGGCTCACCGAGTTGTTTTTGCGCAACGGCGCCGATTCGCTGCTGGTCAACCAGGAGGGCGACTCCGCGGTTGATCTGGCGTTGCGCATGGGTCACGGGCAAGTGGCGGACTTTCTGAAGCAGGCGCGCCTGCAGCAGATGGCAGCGCAGAGCGGCCGGCCGACCACCGGAATGTTCGCCAACGCCTGAGGCGGCGCGGCGCGCGCTGCGTTGTTGCGGCCAGCGCGCCGCTAATCGACGAAGGTGACGAACTCGCCGACCGCAGCGCGTTCAGTGCGGAGCTGATTGACCGGCGCCTTCTCGTCCTCGTAGCCCAGCGCCATGCCGCATACGACCATGTCGGCTGCCGGCAGCGGCAACACTTCCTCGATGACCCTGTGAAAGGGCGCGAAGGCCTGCTGCGGGCAGGTCGACAATCCATGGCCGCGCGCGGCAATCATGATGCTTTGCAGGAACATGCCGTAGTCGAGCCACGACCCCTGGCGCATGCGCCGATCGATGCTGAAGATCATGCCGACGGGCGCGCCGAAAAAGGTGTAGTTGCGGCCGTGCTGGGCGTGCATCTTGTCGTAGTCCTGCTTGCCGATCTCCAGGAGCCCGTACATGTCCCAGCCGATCTTGCGGCGTCGAGCGAGGTAAGGTTCGAACCATTCGACCGGGTAGTAGCTGTATTCCTCGGAGTGCAGGGGCGGCAGTTTCTGCTTGCGCCGCGCGTACTCCTCGTCGTGCGCGGCCAGGATGCGGCGCGACAGCTCCTCTTTTCTCGCTCCGGTCAGCACGTGCACCTTCCAGGGCTGCACGTTGGTGCCCGAAGGCGCGCGCGCGGCCGTGGCCAGGATGGCTTCAACCGTGGCGCGGGGCACCGGTGTGTCCAGAAAGCTGCGCACCGAGCGCCTCGAGGTGATGGCGCGGTCGACGATCTCGTGTTCCTGCATGGGCGATCCGTGGCGGAATGGAGCGGGGATTCTACTTGCGCACCACCAGCGCGACGCCGAGCACGGCCACTCCCATGCCCAGCAAGGACAGCATGGTCAGCTGTTCGTCAAACAGGAAGTAGGCCATCAGGGCGGTCACCGGAGGGACCAGGTACATGAGGCTGGACACGGCGGTTGCCGCGCCGCGCCGGATCATGAGCATGAGGAGCGGGATCGCGCCCAGGGACAGCACCAGCGCCAGCCACAGCACCGCGAAGGTCAGGTTTGCGCTCCAGTTCACGGTACGGGTCTCGAACCAGAATGACAACGGCGCTAGCACCGCGCCCGCGGCAATGAACTGGATAACCGATTGGGTCCGCAGGTCCTGCTCGCCGCAGTGGCGCTTCTGGTACAGGGTGCCCACGGTGATGCCGATCAGCGCGGCGACGCAGGCGGCGATGGCCTGCCAGCCAAAGCCGGCGAAGCCCAGCTTGTGCCAGACCACCATGGCCACACCCGCGAGTCCGAGCGCGAGTCCGCTCCATTGCCGAGGACTCACCCGTTCGCCGACCAGGGGCCCGGATACTGCAGTGAGCACCGGCTGCAAACCCACGATGAGGGCCGACAGCCCGGCGGAAAGCCCCAGGTCGATCGCGGTGAAAACGCCCCCCAGGTAGACCGCCTGCAGCAGGACGCCCGCAATCGCGACATGCACGATTTGCATCCCGCGCGGCCACCGCGCACGGCATGCCAGTGCGATCGCGCCCATGAGCACGATGACGATCAGGAACCGCCACAGCAGGAACTTGAGCGGCGGTGCGTCCGGCAACCCCAGCTTGGCACCGATGAAGCCGGTCGCCCAAAGCAGCACAAAGAGCCCCGGCATGGTGCGCACCATCACGACAGCGCTTTGAGGGTCGCTTGGCCGCATTTTTGCTGCAATGCCATATGACGGTCGCTATCCTGCCTCGTCAGCGGTGATTCGTATCGCATTTATTTATTATAAAACATAAGGTTATAAAATACCCTCGATAATTTGCGGCATCGCAACAAAAAGGCCTTGACTTTGTCCTTGGCGCCCTTATACTTCGTCATGTTGCGTCGCACAAAGCGCGCATTGCTGAGTGCCAAGCCAGCCAATTTCACCACTTCACGAGGGAACAGACATGTACGCCAGCAACGACCAATTCGCCGCCGCCAGCAAAGCCGGCTTTGACAACTTCATGGCCATCGCCAAGACCGGTTTCGCCGGTTTCGAGCGTGTCGTCGAGCTCAACGTCGCGACCGCCAAGGCCATGTTCGAAGACGCCAGCGACAACGCGCGCGCCGTCCTCGAAGTCAAGGACCCCAAGGAACTGCTCGCCTTCAACGCGAGCCTCGCGCAACCGGCCCTGGAAAAGTCGATCGCGTATTCCAAGAGCCTCTACAGCATCATGAATGAGAGCCAGTCGGCGCTGCGCAAGTCCGCTGAAGAGCAGGCCAGCGCGACCCAGAAGGAAATCGCCGCGCTGATCGACAAGTCCCTCAAGAACGCGCCGGCCGGCAGCGAGACCGCTGTCGCCGCGGTCAAGTCGGCCGTCGCCGCCGCGACCTCGGCCTACGACAACGCGACCAAGATCGTCAAGCAGGCCGTCGAGATCGCCGAGTCGAACTTCGCCAACGCGACCGCCGCTGCCGCCAACAACGTCGCCGCTGCCACCAAGACCGCGTCCAAGCGTCGCTGATCCAGGCAATACCGAGACAAAAAAGCCCGGCCTATGGCCGGGCTTTTTTGCTTTCGCAGGAGTTACGCGGTTCAGGCGAGCGCCGCCTTCACGCGCGCCGCGTTGAACGGCTGATGGCGCAGGCGCTTGCCGGTGAGCTTTGCCACCGCGTTGGCAATCGCGGGCGCCACTGGCGGCAAGCCGGACTCGCCGACTCCGCCCGGGCGGTTGTCGGTGACGATCAGCTTGACGGTGATCGGCGGCACCTCTGCATGGCGCAGGATCGGATAGTCGTGGAAGTTCGACTGGACGGCGCTGCCGTCCTTGAACGTGACCTGCTCCTTCAATACCGCCGACAGGCCGAAGACGATGCCGCCTTCGATCTGCGTCAGGACGTTTTTCGGCAGCACCGCGATGCCGGGGTCGACGGCCGCCCACACCTCATGCACCGTGATCACGCCGGTCTTCCTGTCCACCGAGACCTCCACGACCTCGGCGATGTGGGTTTCCCACATGTCGCAGTAGGCGATGCCGAGCGCACGACCCGCGGGACGCGCGCGCTTCCAGTCGGCCATCGCCGCGACTTCGCGCACCACGGCCTGCGCGCGCGGATGCTTGGCCAGGAGCTGCAGGCGCAGGTCCACCGGATCCATGTTGCGCGCCGCGGCGATCTCGTCGACCATGGTCTCCACCGCGTGCTTGGTGTAGCCGCCACCGACCGAGCGCCAGAAGCCGACGTCGATGCCGCGCTCGAGTCGCGCGAACTCGATCAGCATGTTGGGCAGGTTGTAGTTGTTCTCCGCCCCCTCGTGGAAGGGAATGTCCTTGCCGCCGGCCGCCTTGAAGAGCCCCGGCGCGGCGCGTGCATAGATCGATTCGCCGGACAGGCGGTGGTGCCAGCCGACGATGTTGCCCGCAGCATCGAGCCCGACCTCGAGGTGTTGCGCGACCAACGGGCGGAACTTGTCGTTGCGCACGTCGTCCTCGCGGGTCCAGGTCACCTTGACCGGCCAGCCGTCCGCGGCTCGCGCTAGGAGCGCCGCGTCGATCGAGAAGTCCGGATCGACGCGGCGGCCGAAGCCTCCGCCCAGAAGCGTGTTGTTGATGCGGATGTTGGTCACCGGAACCTTGGTGAGCGCCGAGATCGCGCCGGCGGCAATCGTCGGGCTTTGCGTCGGACTCCACAGCTCGATGCGGTCCTCGGCATGCCATTGCGCGGTGGCGTTCATCGGCTCCATGCACATGTGCGCCATGTGCTCGGTCAGGAAATCGGCCTTGAGAACGCGCGCCGCGCCCTTGATGCCGGCATTGCCGCTGCCGTGCTTCTCGACCTCGACGCCAGCCTTGGAAAGATCCAGGTTGGCCGCCAACTCCGCGTATTCGCGCCCGATGGCTTCGGAGTCGTAGCGCCGCGCCGGCGAGTCGTTCGACCAGGTCACCTTGAGCGCATCGCGCGCCTTGCGCGCCGCCCAGGTGCTGTTGGCCAGGACACCGACGCCATAGGGCAACTGCACGGTCTTGACGAAGCCCTTGACCGCCTTGGCGCCGCTGTCGTCGACGGACACCGGGCGATCCTTCTGCACCGGCGGGCGCAGGACAGCGCCGTAGAGCATGCCGGGCAGGCGCACGTCGATGCCATAGGTGGCGCCGCCGCGCGTTTTGTCGGCCAAGTCTATGCGCGGCACGTCCTTGCCGATCAGGCGGAACTCGGCAGGCTTCTTGAGCATGGCCGGCGTGACCGCGGGCAACGGATCAGGAACGGTCGCAAACGAGGCGATCTCGCCATAGGACAGGCGTCGGTTGGAGGCCCGATGCACCACCACGCCCGGCTCGGTGGCGACTTCGCTGACCGGCACGTTCCAGCGGCCCGCGGCCGCGCCCATGAGTACCAGCCGGGCTTGCGCACCGGCCAGGCGTATCGGTTCCCAGTAGCCGCGCGTGGTGCGCGATGCACCGGTGGCCATGGCCCCGCCGAACAGGCGGTTGCCGAAAGCTTTCGGGTTGTGGCCGGCCTGCACCACGGACACGCGACTCCAGTCGGCGTCGAGTTCCTCGGCCAGCACCAGCGGCATGGCCGTCATGGTGCCCTGGCCCATTTCAGAGGCCGGCGACACGATGGTGACGCTGCCGTTGGCCGCGATGGTCACCCACACATTGGGGCTGAAGCCGGCGGCCTGCGCCTGCGCGCGTTGCGCGCCAGTCAGGGCGGGCACGCCGAAGGCCACACCGATGGCGATCCCGCCGCTGCCGACCAGGAACTGGCGGCGCGAGAGGGCGAGGGTCTGCATGGATTGCGTCATCGTCATCTCCCCCTCAAACCTTGCCGGTGGCCGCACGTTCGACAGCGCTGGCGATCTGGTTGTAGGTGCCGCAGCGGCACAGGTTGCCGTTCATCGCTTCGGCGATCTGCTTGCGGCTCGGCTTGGGAGTCTTCTTGAGCAGCGCCGCCGCGGTCATGATCTGCCCCGACTGGCAGTAGCCGCACTGCGGCACGCCCTCGGCGACCCAGGCCTTTTGCAGCGGGTGCTCGCCGGTCGGCGAAAGCCCTTCGATGGTCGTGACCTTCTTGCCCTTGAGCGCGGCAACGGGCAGCACGCAGGAGCGTGTCGCGACACCGTCGACGTGCACCGTGCAGGCGCCGCACTGCGCGATGCCGCAGCCGAATTTCGTGCCTGTCAGTGCGAGTGTGTCGCGCAGCACCCACAGGAGGGGCGTGTCCGGCGCGACGTCGACCTCCGTGGCGCGGCCGTTGATGTTGATCTGCATTGTCTTGTCTCCGAAGTTCGGTAGGTGTGTCGAACCGGCGCGAAGCGCGCGCCGGCCGGGGGGCAATGTACCCGAAGTCCGTCGGCGACTGCAATGCGGGCCACTGCCAATGTGCTTCCGGCCGGGTTAGCGCCTACCCTGCCTGTGCCGCAGCGCTCGCCGCGTACGCCGCCAGGGTGGGGCGGCTTGGCGGGAATGGCTCAGCCGAGCGAAGTGCTCCAGGTGCCGCCCTGGGCTTCGACAGCGGCGGCAAAACGCGCGAGGGCGGCCTCTACCGCATGGGGCTCGCCCTTGGCGCCAAGCTCCACATGCCGCGGCGTCTTCTCGTCGCCGACCGAAGGCAGGCTGAAGGTCTTGATCGAGGTGTCTTTCTCGGCCTCGAGCATCATGTCGATCAACTGTGATTCGCCGAGTTCAAAGACGAAAATCGACTTCTCGAGGTAGGGCGCATGATCGAAATGCTTTTCGTAGTGGGTGTCGAGTACCCACTCGGCCATCGGCCAGGCCATTACGGGAAAGCCCGGTACGAACCAGTGGTGGGCGATGGCGAAGCCGGCAATGCGGTTGTACGGATTGGGGATGATCTGGCTGCCTTTGGGAAACTCGCCCATCGCCAGACGCTGCGCGGTGAGTTCCCAGTTCATCGCGATGGCGCGCGCACGGATCTCCTTTTCGGCCAGCGGGTGCAGTTCGAGCGGCACATCGAGCGCGAGCGCGGCGGCCTGGCGCGTGTGGTCGTCGGGCGTGGCGCCGATCCCGCCGCAGGAAAACACGCACCAGTCGCCGCCTGCGGCCATCGCGAAGGTGCGGCGAAAGGTGGCGACGATGAGGTCGCGGTCGTCGCCCAGGTATTCGGCGAATGCGAGCTTCAGGCCGCGCGCCTTGAGAAGCTCGATCACCCTGGCCATGTGCTTGTCGGCGCGCTTGCCCGAGAGGATCTCGTCGCCGATGATGATGAGTCCGAATTTCATGCAAAGCCTTTTGCGAGAGCCGGGCGCCGCGAAGCGGCGAGGGCATCGAGCCCGTAGTGGATGAATGCCAGCCCGGTCAGGGTGGTGGAGAAAAACCAGAGAAACGGGATCACGTTCATGGCTGCGCCCAGGAAACCCAACCAGCCCCAGCCAAGGTCCCTCTGTGACGCGAGCGCCTTGATTTCCAACGCGCTGGCATGTTCTGCGATCGCATCGTAGCGCAACAGTCTCGCATTGAGCCGGCCGAGCAGCAATGCCGGGAACAGCCAGCCCACCAGCGGCAAGAACCACAACGGCAGCGTGACGATCGCCAGAGGCAGAAACCAGGCGAGCCCGATGAGCGAATTTGCAAGCGATCCTGCGAGGCTGCCGCCAGAGCGCCGCTCGAGCGCGCCGTGTTCGGTGCGCGCGACGTGCCGCGCCATGAGCGGCATGCCGAACACGCTGATGAACGCGAGCGCGGTAATGAGCGTCAGCGGCACGAACAATGACCCCAGCGCCCACAGCAGCAACGCGCCGGGAATCACCGATACACCCCACAACACGAGGCGGTCGGCGAAGGCCTCGACATATGGGATGGTCTTGAGGACGCCCTCGACGGCGGCCAGCACGGTCGCCCATTTCCACCACATGATCGCGAACCAGAAGAGGCCCGCAATCACGACCGGCCCTATGGCCAGGAGCAGCATTGCGGGTTGCATCTGGCTAGCGAGGGCGCGGCGGTAGGCTTCCAGGACTGACATGCGGCGATTCTAGGCGCGGCTCGTTTACACCATGCGCTTGGCCACCTCCTCGAGCATGACCTCGGTCGCGCCGCCGCCGATGGCCTGCACGCGCGCGTCGCGCGACATGCGCTCGATGGCCGACTCGCGCATGTAGCCCATGCCGCCGTGGAACTGCACGCAGTCGTACATGACCTCGTTGACCAGTTCGCCGCCGAGCGCCTTGATCATCGAGACTTCCTTGACCACCGATTCGCCCCGGGCATCGCGCCAGGCGGTGGCGTGCACGAAGGTGCGCAGCGATTCGACACGCGCCGACAGCATCGCCAGGCGCTGGCGAATCGCCTCGCGGCTCCAGAGCGGCGCACCGAAGGCGCGGCGCTGGGTCACCCAGTCGAGCGTGATCTCGATTGCCCTGGCCGCTTCGCCCACCGCCTGCGCGCCCAGCACGATGCGCTCGTTCTGCAGGTTCTTGACCAGCGCGTAGAAGCCCTTGTTTTCCTCGCCCAGGAGGTTGGCCTGTGGAATGCGGCAGTCCTCGAAGGACAGTTCCGCGGTGTCCGACGACCACCAGCCATGCTTCTTCAGCGCGCGCGCGACGCGCAGGCCCGGCGTGCCCTTGTCCACCAGGAACATCGAGACCTGGTGATTGCGCGGCGAGTCGTCGCCTGTCTTGGCAGCCACGATGTAGAGGTCGCCGTGTACCCCATTGGTGATGAAGGTCTTGGCGCCGTTGAGGACCCAGCTGTCGCCATCGCGGCGCGCGCGGGTGCGCATGCCCGCCAGGTCCGAGCCGGCGTCGGGCTCGGTCATGGCCACCGCGGTGATGATGTCGCCACGCACGATCGCAGGCAGGTAGCGCGCTTTTTGCAGGGCGTTGCCCGCGTGGCGCAGGTGCGGCGAGGCCATGTCGGTGTGCACCAGCACGGTGACCGTGAAGCCGCCGTAGGTGGAGCGCGCAAGCTCCTCGGCCAGGACCACCGAGGCCATCGTGTCCATGCCGGCGCCGCCGTACTCCTCGGCGACCCGCATTCCCAGCAGGCCGAGGCCACCCATTTCGCGCAGGATCGCGCGCGGGGTGCAGCCTTCCTCTTCCCATCGGTCGGCGCTGGGCAGGACGCGCTCGGCGACAAAGCGCCGCAGTGTGTCGCGCAGTTGTTCGTGTTCGGGGGTGAACCAGGGGTGAGAAGCCATGTCGGCGATTCCGGAGCGGCGGGTGGAAAGGGGTTTTCCCGGGAGAGGGGAGGCGCTGGGCGCAGGTAGAATCTTACGATCTCAACGCAAGGAAATCGTCATGAACCAGCCAGTGGCTGCGCAATACCTGCGCCGCGAGTTTCCGGCCCCGCTTCTCGACGAGCTCAAGGCCATCCTGGGTAGCGCGCGCGTTTCCACCACGGCGGCGGTGCGCGAGCACCACGGCCATGACGAATCGCACTTCCAGGATGCCCTGCCCGACGCGGTGGTGTTCCCCGAGACCACCGAGGAAGTCGCCGCGGTCGTCAAGGCCTGCGCTGCGCGTCGCTTTCCCATCATTCCCTACGGCACCGGCACTTCGCTGGAAGGGCACATCCTGGCCATCCACGGCGGGGTGACCGTCGATCTGTCGCGCATGAACCATGTGCTCGCCGTGCACGCCGACGACCTGGACGCTGTCGTCCAGGCCGGTGTCACGCGCAAGGCGCTCAATGCGCATATCAAGGACACCGGGCTTTTCTTCCCCATCGACCCGGGCGCGGATGCCTCCATCGGCGGCATGAGCGCGACGCGTGCGTCCGGCACCGCGGCGGTGCGCTACGGCACGATGAAGGAGAACGTGCTGGCCCTGACCGTGGTCCTGGCCGACGGGCGCATCATCAAGACCGGCCGGCGCACCAAGAAATCCTCGGCCGGCTACGACTTGACCCGCCTGTTCGTCGGGAGCGAGGGGACGCTGGGCATCATCACCGAAGTGACGGTCAAGCTCTATCCCCAGCCCGAGGCGATGTCGGCGGCAGTGTGCCGCTTTCCGACGATGGTCGACGCCGCCAACACGGTCATCCAGACCATCCAACTGGGCGTGCCGATCGCGCGGGCCGACTTCGTCGATCCGCTGACGGTGCGCGCGCTCAACGCGCACAGCAAGACGACCCTGGAAGAGCTGCCCACCGTGTTCTTCGAATTCCACGGGACAGAGGCCGGCGTCAAGGAACAGGCGGAGACCGTGCAGGCAATTGCCGGCGAGCACGGGGCGCAGGCCTTCCAGTGGGCCGTGAAGCCCGAGGAGCGCAGCAAGCTCTGGCAGGCGCGCCACGACGCCTATTTCGCTTGCCTGCAGCTGCAGCCGGGTTGCCGCATCGTTTCCACCGACGTGTGCGTGCCGATCTCGCGCCTGGCCGAGTGCCTGGCCGAGACCGAGCGCGACATCCGCGAGTCCGGGCGCCTGGTGCCGGTGCTGGGACACATCGGCGACGGCAACTTCCACCTGTGCATCATCGTCGACCCGAATTCACC
Organism: Burkholderiales bacterium; assembly: GCA_016790635.1. Taxonomy (GTDB): domain Bacteria; phylum Pseudomonadota; class Gammaproteobacteria; order Burkholderiales; family JAEUOS01; genus JAEUOS01. The sequence continues at coordinate 17,563 of JAEUOR010000075.1, read as the reverse complement.
CTCCGACATCGAGGCCGCCGAGGCGATGAACGAGCGCCTGGTGCACCGCGCCATCGCGATGGAGGGTACTTGCACCGGCGAGCATGGCGTCGGCTTCGGCAAGATCGCCTTCATGAACGAAGAGCACGGCGACGCCATCGAAATCATGCGCACCCTCAAGTTCTCGCTCGACCCGCACAACCTCATGAATCCGGGCAAGGTGATTGCTGCCTGAGGGCGGCGGCCCCTGCGCGGCTCCATCGATGAACGCCCCCGCCGAACATGGCGTGATCGACGCGGCGCGCCAGGCTGCGGTTGTCGCGGCACTGGCGAAGTTCCTGCCGCCGCGACAGCTGCTGCACGAGACTGAGGACACACGGCCCTACGAGTGCGACGGCCTGTCCGCGTATCGCCAGCTGCCGATGGTCGTCGCGTTGCCTGACAGCGAGGACCAGGTCGCGCGCATCCTCGCCACCTGCCACGCCATGGACGTGCCGGTGGTGCCGCGCGGCGCCGGCACCGGCCTGTCCGGGGGCGCGCTGCCCATGGGCAACGGCGTGCTGCTGTCGCTGGCCAAGTTCAATCGCATTCTTTCGGTCGATCCCATGTCGCGCAGCGCGCGGGTGGAGCCGGGCGTTCGCAACCTTGCGATCTCGGAGGCGGCGGCACCATTCGGGCTCTACTACGCGCCGGACCCCTCGTCGCAGATCGCCTGCAGCATCGGCGGCAACGTCGCCGAGAATTCCGGCGGCGTGCATTGCCTCAAGTACGGACTCACGGTCAACAACGTGCTGCGCGTGCGCGGCTTCACAGTTGAGGGCGAGGCAGTCGAGTTCGGCTCGGAGGCCCTCGATGCCCCCGGGTACGACCTGCTGGCGGTGATCGTCGGCAGCGAAGGCATGCTGGCCGTCACGACGGAAGTAACAGTCAAGCTGGTGCCCAAGCCGGAGATGGCGCGGGTCATCCTCGCGTCCTTCGACAGCGTCGAGAAAGCCGGCGACGCCGTCGCGGCGGTGATCGCCGCCGGCATCATTCCCGCCGGGCTCGAGATGATGGACAAGCCGGCCACCGCGGCGGTCGAGGAGTTCGTGCGCGCCGGCTACGACCTCGAGGCCGCGGCCATCCTGCTATGCGAGTCCGACGGCACGCCCGAAGAGGTGGCCGAGGAGATCGAGCGCATGAAGGCGGTACTGGATCAGTCGGGTGCTACCCGCTTGAGCGTCTCCACGTCGGAGGCGGAGCGCCTGAAGGCCTGGGCCGGGCGCAAGGCGGCCTTTCCCGCGGTCGGGCGCATCTCGCCGGACTACTACTGCATGGACGGCACGATTCCCAAGAAGGCGCTTGGTTCCATCCTCACCTTCATCGCGAGCCTGGAAAAGAAGTACGGCCTGCGCTGCCCCAACGTCTTTCACGCCGGGGACGGCAATCTGCATCCGCTGATCCTGTTTGACGCCAATGACCCGGACCAGCTGCACCGCACCGAAGAGTTCGCCAACGAAGTCCTCCTCAAGTGCATCGAGCTGGGCGGCACGGTGACCGGCGAACACGGGGTGGGCATCGAAAAGATCAACCAGATGTGCGCCCAGTTCGCCCCTGCGGAACTGGCCGCGTTCCGTGCCCTCAAGAAGGCCTTCGATCCACGCGGGTTGCTCAACCCGGAGAAGAACATCCCGACCCTGCATCGTTGCGCGGAATTCGGCGGCATGCACGTGCACGGCGGCGCGTTGCCGCATCCCGAGTTGCCGCGCTTCTAGCTGGCATGAGCGCCACGGATTCGACGTCTGCGTTGCAGGATGCCATCCGGTCCGCGGCCGAGAGCGGCACGCGCCTCGCCATCGTCGGCGGCGGCAGCAAGGCCTTCTACGGCCATGCGGATGGGGCGGCCACGGCGCTTTCTGTCGGCACGCACGCCGGCATCGTCGACTATGAGCCCACCGAAATGGTCGTGACGGCGCGTGCGGGAACGCCGCTTATCGTCCTCGAGGAAACGCTCGCGAACGAGGGGCAGATGCTTGCCTTCGAGCCGCCGCATTTCGGCGGCGGCGCCACCCTCGGCGGAGCTGTCGCGGCGGGCCTGGCCGGGCCGCGCCGTGCCGCCGGCAATGCCTACTACGGCGCGGTGCGCGACTTCGTGCTCGGCGCCAAGATCGTCGACGGCCGCGGCCAAGTGCTTGGCTTCGGCGGCAAGGTCATGAAGAACGTCGCCGGCTACGACGTCGCGCGCCTCATCGCCGGCTCCATGGGTACCCTGGGCCTGATTCTCGAGGTTTCGCTCAAGGTGCTGCCGCGCCCGGTGGCGACACTCACGCTGAAGCTGCATGAGCGCGATGGCGCGCGCGCGATCGAGCGCCTCAATGCCTGGGGCGGGCGCCCGCTGCCGATCACGGCCAGCGCGTGGCGCGACGGCGAGCTGTCTTTGCGCCTGGAAGGCGCGAGCGCGGCCGTGGCGAGCGCGGCAGAAAACCTGGGCGGCGAACGTGTCGTCGCCGCCGAGGCCGATGCGTTCTGGCGCGGGTTGCGCGACCAGACCGACGGCTTCTTTTCCGGCCCGCAAGCGCTGTGGCGGGTATCGGTACCCTCGAATGCGGTTCCGCTCGGTCTGGATGGGCGCACCTTGATCGAGTGGGGCGGGGCGTTGCGCTGGATCAAGACCGACGCTCCCGCCGCAACGGTCCGGCAGGCGGCGCTGCGCGCCGGCGGGCATGCGACCCTGTTCCGCGAGTCGCCGGCCAGCCCCAAGGCGGCGATCCCGGTCTTTACGCCGCTTGCGGGTCCATTGGCGCGCATCCATCGCGAACTCAAGGCCGCCTTCGACCCGCACGGCATTCTCAATCGCGGCCGGCTCTACCCGGAGTTCTGATGCAGACCAACCTGGCCGCGGCCTTCAAGGGCACACGCGAGGGCGAAGAAGCCGAAGCCATCCTGCGCCGCTGCGTGCACTGCGGCTTTTGCACTGCGACCTGCCCGACCTATCAGTTGCTTGGCGACGAGCTCGACGGGCCGCGCGGCCGCATCTACCTGATCAAGCAGGTGCTCGAGGGCGCGCAGGCGACCGGCAAGACCCAAACCCACCTGGACCGCTGCCTGACCTGCCGCAACTGCGAATCGACCTGCCCGTCGGGCGTCGAGTACGGGCGCCTGGTCGACATCGGCCGCAAGATCGTCGCCCTGCAGGTCGAGCGCCCGCTGGCGGACAAGTTGAAGCGTGCCGCGCTGGCCAAAGGCCTCAACAGCCCGCTTTTCGCACCGGCAATGAAGCTCGGGCAGGCGCTGCGATTCGCCGTGCCCGGCGCGCTCAAGGCCAAGGTGCCGGCGCGGCAGGACGCGGGACCGCGCCCGGCGCCGCGCCACGCGCGCCGCATGCTGCTGCTCGAAGGCTGCGTGCAGAACGCGATGATGCCCAACATCAACAGCGCCGCCGCGCGTGTGCTGGACAAGCTCGGCGTCTCGCTGATCGCCGCTCCCAAGGCGGGCTGCTGCGGAGCGCTCAACTTCCACCTCGACTACCAGGATGAGGGGCTGGATGACATGCGGCGCAACATCGATGCCTGGTGGCCGATGATCGAGAACGCCGAGGTCGAGGCGATCGCGATGACGGCATCCGGGTGCGGTGTGATGGTCAGGGAGTACGGCCACCTGCTTGCGCACGATCCCGCCTACGCCGCGCGCGCGCAGCGCGTTTCTTCCCTGACGCGCGACCTGTCCGAGATCGTCGCCGATGAGCCGACCCTGCCTGCGGCGCTGCTGCGCGCACGTGCCGGCGAGGCCAGCGGGCGCATCGCCTATCACCCGCCGTGCACCCTGCAGCATGGCCAGCAGGTGCGCGGGCGCGCGGAAAAGATCTTGGCCGATGCCGGCTTCGAGCTGACTGCGGTGGCCGAGTCACACCTGTGCTGCGGGTCGGCCGGCGCCTATTCGGTGCTCAACCCGGAGATCTCGGATCAGCTCAAGAAGCGCAAGTTGGTCAACCTCGAGGCAGGCAAACCCGCAACCATCTGTTCGTCGAACATCGGTTGCCTCACGCACCTGCAAAGCGGCACGTCGACCCCGGTCAGGCACTGGGTCGAAGTCATCGACGACATCCTCGCCTGACGGCGCGGGCTATCCCTGCTGCGCGACGGCAGCCGTCCCTCCGGGCCTCTGCGGCGCAAGAGCGCGGCCGATGGCGCGATAGGTCTCCGGCGCGCCGACGCCGATTTCGCTGCGTACCTCGTTCAAGTCACGCGCGAGCAGGGTGGACCAATCCATTGCGGGCAACCAGTGTGCTGCGCGTCCCATGGCGCGACCTTCGCGCACCGCTGCGCGCACCGGCTGGCCGCGCAGTTCGCGCGCGATGCGAATGCCGCCCACCCAGGAAATCACGCCCAGCCCGTTGAGCCCGGTCTGCGCATAGGTAAAGGCCAGCAGGCAGACCTCGCCCAGCGGGTCGCGCCCGTAGCCGGTCAGCACGTGCCACAGGTCGTGGCTGTCGCGCAGGTGCACGCGAAACGCCTTTTCCTCGGGCGTCGCCTCCGACATCTCGTCGCGGCGGCGCGCGGCTTCGGCCAGGCCTTGCGCTGACAGGCTCTCGGCCACGACGAAATCAAGGTAGGCGCGACCGAGCGAGCCGGCGGGAAGTCGTGCCAGCGCGTCCCGGTCGGCCAACAGCGGCAGCAGCCGGTGATGGCCGGCGATGACCTGAGGGCCCAGCGGTGTGGCGAGAAAGCGTGTCGTCACGCGCGCGAGCGAATTGCCGCGCAGCGCTTCGCCGATCATGAAGACCTGATGCGTATCTTCCGGATCGCGGATGAGTTCGCGAAATGCCTTCAGCGCGACGAGCGGCTGGATGCGGCGGGAGGCGAAGCGCGGCGGCGTTTGCATGGCAGGACGGGCGCGTTGCGGATCGCGGGATTGTCGCAGAATCGGCAGGGGCGGTATGCTTGCCGCCATGAACCACTGGCAAGATTGCGAAGTTCCCGCCATGCGCCTGGAAGCCCATTGCGGCGATCGCCTGGTGCGCTGCTTCGTCGACCGGCCTGCCTCCGTGCAGGCGATGTTCGACGCTGCCATCGAGAGCCATGGCGACCGCGATGCCCTGGTGTTCGAGGGGCGGCGCTGGACCTGGCGAGAGCTTGATGAGGTGGCCGGGCGCGTCGCCACCGGCCTCGCTGCGCGCGGCGTCGGTGCCGGTGACCGCGTCGCCATCCTGATCGGCAATCGCCCGGAATTCGTCTTCACCTTCTATGGCGCGATGCGCCTGGGTGCGATCGCGGTGCCGATCAGCGTGCGCGAGCAGGCCCCGGGGATCGCCTACATGCTGGGCCACTGCGGCGCGCGCGCCGTGGTGGTCGAGTCCGGCCTGGCCGCGCGCCTGCCCGATCGGGCCACCTGTCCGGCACTGTCGGTGCGCATCGTCGTCGATGATGCCGGGCCCGACGGCTTCGACGCCCTCTTGGCCCGACCGGGCCGGGTCGATGCCGCGCCGTCGACCGAGGCGGACACCGCGCTCATCCTCTACACCTCCGGCACGACCGGCCGGCCCAAGGGCGCGATGCTGACCCATTTCAACATCGTGCACTCCACGCTGCACTTTCGCACCTGCATGCGCCTTGACCACACCGACCGTTCGGCGCTGGCCGTGCCGGCCAGCCATGTCACGGGATTGGTCGCGATCATCGCCACCATGCTTTGCGTAGGCGGTGCGGTCGTGATGCTGCGTGAATTCAAGGCGCCGGCATTCATCGCCGAGGCGGCGCGCGAGCGCGTGACGCAAACCATCCTGGTGCCGGCCATGTACGCGCTCGTCCTCATGGCGCCTGAACTGGAGGCACACGACCTTTCCGCCTGGCGGGTCGGCGGTTACGGCGGCGCGCCGATGCCGGTGGCGACCATCGATGCGCTGGCGGCGCGCCTGCCCCGGCTGACCCTGACCAACGCCTACGGGGCGACCGAGACCACGTCGCCGGCGACCTGCATGCCGCCCGGCCTGACGCGCGAGCATGCCGACACGGTAGGCGTGGCCGTGCCCTGCGCGCAGATCCTGGTCGTCGACAACGAGGGCTGCGAAGTCCCGCGCGGCGCGACCGGCGAACTGTGGATCGGCGGCCCGATGGTCGTCAAAGGCTACTGGGACAACGCCGCGGCGACGGCAGCCGAGTTCACCGCCGGTTTCTGGCACTCCGGCGACCTGGGCTCGATCGACGCGCAAGGCTACGTTCGCATCTTCGATCGCAAGAAGGACATGCTCAACCGCGGCGGCCACAAGATCTACAGCGTGGAGGTCGAGAACACGCTCGTCGGGGTGCCCGGCGTGGTCGAGGCTGCCGTCGTCGGCCAACCCTGCCCGGTGCTGGGCGAGCGCGTGCATGCCTTCGTGCACGCCCCGGGCGCCGCGCTCACCGAGGCGCAGTTGCGCGCCCACTGCGCCGCGGCACTGGCCGACTACAAGGTGCCGGAGTCCATCACCTTCAGCGACGCGCCGCTGCCGCGCAACGCCAATGGCAAGCTCATGAAGCGCCTCCTGCGCGAGGCGCTGCCTGCCCGGTAGTCCTCGCGTGCGTGCCGCGCGCCTCTCGCGGCACGCGGTGCCGCCGATGCGCCCCTATTCTCCGGCCTTGATCTTGTTGTCGCGCACCACCTTGCCCCAGCGCGCGATCTCCCCGGCCAGGAACTTGCCGAGTTCGTCCGGCGGCGAGGTCGTCAGCACCACGCCGATCGTGTTCATGCGCTCCTGAATGGCCGGCAGGCGAAAGGCCTTGGCCAGTTCGGCGTTCATGCGCGCGATCACCGGAGCGGGCGTTCCGGTGGGGGCGAACACGCCCCACCAGGCTTCCGCCTCGAACCCGGGCACGCCGGATTCGGCGATGGTCGGTACATCCGGCAACTGCGTCATGCGCTTCGGTGAGGTAACAGCGATGGGTCGGATCTTGCCGCTCTGAATGTGGGGCTGGAAGAGAGCGTAGGTGGCCATGGCGAGCGGCACGTGACCGGCGATGGTGTCGGCCGTGAGCGGGCCGCCCCCCTTGTAGGGCACGTGGGTGATGTCGAACCTGACCTGGTTTTCGATCGCGGTCATGGCCAGGTGCGCGAGGCTGCCGGAGCCGATCGAGCCATAGCTGATCGCGCCCGGCTTGGCGCGCGCGGCGGCGATGATGTCGCCCCAGTTGCGGTAGGGCTGGCTGGCGTGCGCAGTGAGCACCATGGCGCCCTTGCCGATCAGCATCACCGGCGCCAGGTCCTTCTGCGTGTCGAATGGCAGGTTGGGGATCAGGCTCGGGTTGACGCCATGCGTGTCGAACACCCATAGCCAGGTGTTGCCGTCCGGCGGCGCCTTGGCGGCGAGCGCCGCGCCGATCGAGCCCGAGGCCCCGGCGCGGTTCTCGATGACGATGCTTTGCCCGAGCGCGGTCTGCAGGTGTGGCTGCACCAGGCGCGAGAACTGGTCGACCGTCCCGCCCGGCGGGAACGGGACGATAAACTTGAGCGGCTGGGTCGGCCAGGACTGCGCCGAGACGGCGGCGGTTCCAAGAAGTGTGGCGAGTGCGATGACCAGAGGAGCGAGGCGGCGCATGCGGGAGATCCTGGGCAAGAAGGCGCGCGACTATAGCAGGGCCGCATTGCAACATGCGAGGAGGGTTTTCCCGGGCTGTCGCGGCGTCCGGCGGGACGACGCGTGGCAGCACACTCTGTCGGAGTTCGCACTCGATGGCTGAGCCCGAGATCAGGCTTCTGGGCAACGGCGACCACGCGCTTCTCGAGGCGCTTGCAACTGCATTCGCCGAGGCCTTTGATGACCAGCCGAACTACACAGGCAGGCGACCCAGGGTGGAGTACCTCACCCGCTTGCTGGGCGATCCAACATTCATTGCCCTGGTTGCGCTTGCTGAAGGTACTGTCGTCGGCGGCATCATCGCCTACGAACTACGCAAGTTCGAACAGGAACGCAGCGAGATCTACCTCTACGATCTGGCCGTGGTCGAGCGCTGGCGCCGCAGGCGCGTGGCCACACGGCTGATCGAAGCGCTCAAGGCACTGGCTGCTGACCGCGGCGCGTGGGTCATTTTCGTCCAGGCCGACACGACTGCGGATGACCAGCCTGCAATCGCGCTCTACTCGCGCCTCGGAGAGGCCGAGGAGGTCCTGCACTTCGACATTCCGGTACCGGCGCGGCGACTCATCAGTTGAGGTTGGGTCGGCCACGATTCGCTCGCGACTCGTTGTCGATTCGTGCTTCCTACCTACAGGATGTCGAGTTCGTTCAAAGCGTAGGTAATCGCTTATGACGATGACTACGGAATGTCTGCCGGACCAGGTGCCAAGCGCGGCACGCCAAAGAACAATTGATGAACATCACTGCGTGCAGCGCCCCGAGCGCCGAGGTCAACGCCCGCTGCGTTCGAACTCCGCGATACGCGCCAATGAAGCCGGCGTGAATTCGTTTTGCGGCGCATCGCCGCCGATGACGAACAACAGCGTGTGTTCGATATCCGGCGCATCGGCAGTGATGTTCTCGAAGCGCCGCGCGCAGCCCGGCGGGAAAGAGATCGTGTCCAGCGGGCCGACTTCCAGGGTCTCACGGTCGGCGCCCTCGTTCCACTCCACCCGCCAGCGGCCGGAGATGACCACGAAGGTCTCGTTGGTGTCGTGGTTGTGCGCCAATACGCCGCGCCCGGGCTTGCACTTGACGAAGCCCAGGTTGAAACCTTCCTGGATCGGAATCGCCGAATGCATTGACGCGTCGCGCCCGACCGGCGAGTTGACGCCGCCCTGGCCGGCATCCTCAGGTGTCTGGAAGCCGATCACGTTGTAGGTGGTCTTTTCGCATTCCGGCAGGTGCGAGTCCTGCAGGCCGGTCGAAAAGCCCTTCAGGTCGGTGTGCCGGGCAGTGCGTGCAAGAATTTGCGCGCGCGTCCATTTGCGAATGACCGGCAGGGCCATGGCTACAGCGCCTCGATCGCCTTGACCATGTCCTCCAGCACCTTCTTCGCGTCGCCGAAGACCATCATGGTCTTGTCCATGTAGAAGAGGTCGTTGTCCAGGCCCGCGTAGCCGGAGGCCATCGAGCGCTTGTTGACGATGACCGTGCGCGCCAGATGCGTTTCGATGATGGGCATGCCGAAGATCGCGCTGCCCGGGGTCTTGGCGGCGGGGTTGACCACGTCGTTGGCGCCCAGCACCAATACCACGTCGGTCTGGCGCATGTCGGGGTTGATGTCCTCCATCTCGAAGACCTGGTCATACGGAATCTCGGCCTCGGCCAGGAGCACGTTCATGTGGCCCGGCATGCGCCCGGCCACCGGGTGGATGGCGTAGCGCACCTGCACGCCTTTTTCGGTCAGCTTGTGGGCCAGTTCCTTCAGCGCATGCTGGGCGCGCGAGACGGCCAGGCCGTAGCCGGGCACGATCACGACCGACTCGGCGTTGCTCATCATGAAGGCGGCATCGTCGGATGAGCCGCTCTTGACCGGGCGCTGTTCCTTGGCGCCGGCCGCGGTTCCGCCTTCCTGGCCGAACCCGCCCAGGATGACGTTGAAAAAGCTGCGGTTCATCGCCTTGCACATGATGTAGGACAGGATCGCGCCGGACGAACCGACCAGCGATCCGGCGACGATGAGCATCGAGTTGTTGAGCGAGAAGCCGATGCCCGCCGCCGCCCAGCCGGAGTACGAGTTGAGCATCGACACCACCACCGGCATGTCGGCGCCGCCGATCGGGATGATGATCAGCACCCCCAGCACGAAGGCGATGGCGGTCATGATGAGAAAGGGCGTCCACTCCTGGGTCGCGGTGAACCAGAGGCCCGTGCCCAGCATGGCCAGGCCCAGGATCGCGTTCAAGGCGTGCTGGCCGGAGAACGTCACCGGCGCGCCCTGGAAGAGGCGGAACTTGTACTTGCCGGAGAGCTTGCCGAAGGCGATCACCGAACCGGAAAAGGTGATCGCGCCGACGAAGGTGCCGATGAAGAGTTCCAGTCGGTTGCCCGTGGGGATGGGCGCGCCCGCCGCGGCGATGCCGAAGGCGGCCGGCTCGGCCACGACCGCAATGGCGATGCATACCGCCGCCAGGCCGATCATGGAGTGCATGAAGGCGACCAGTTCGGGCATCTTGGTCATCTCGACCCGCTTGGCCATGATGGTGCCGGCCGCGCCGCCAACCAGGAGCGCGCCGAGCACATAAGCGAGCCCGCCGGGCTTGCCGCCGGCCAACTTGAGGATCAGCGCAACCGTGGTCAGCGCGGCGATCGCCATGCCGACCATGCCGAAGACATTGCCCTGGCGCGCGGTGGTCGGGTGTGACAGGCCCTTCAAGGCCTGGATGAAGCAGACCGAGGCGACCAGGTACAGGAGGGTGACTAGGTCCAGGCTCATTTTTCACCCCCCTTGGCGCCGCGGTCCTTCTTCTTGAACATCTCCAGCATGCGCCGCGTGACCAGGAAGCCGCCGAAGACATTGACCGCGGCCAGGGCCACGGCAGCGGTGCCCATCCAGCGCGACAGCTCGCTTGTGGTCAGCGCCGCGGCCAGCATGGCGCCGACGATGATGACGGCCGAGAGCGCATTGGTGACCGACATCAGCGGGGTGTGCAGGGCCGGGGTGACGGTCCAGACCACGTGGTAGCCGACGTAGATGGCCAGCACGAAGATGATCAGGTTGACGACGGTGGGAGAGATGGCATCCATGGCTTAACCCTTCTTGACGACCTGGCCGTTCTCGGTCAGGAGGCAGGCGGCGACGATTTCGTCTTCCTTGTTGATCGCGAGGGTGCCGTCCTTCGCGATGATGAGCTTCAGGAAGTCCTGCACATTGCGCGCGTACAGCGCCGAGGCGTCGGCGGGCACCATGGCGGGAAAGTTGGTGTGACCGATGAGCGTGACGCCGTGCTTGACGACGACCTTGTCCTTCTCGGTCAAGGGACAGTTGCCGCCTTGCTCGGCCGCCATGTCGACGATCACCGAACCCGGCTTCATGGTCTTGACCATGTCTTCACTCACCAGCACCGGCGCCGGGCGTCCCGGGATCAGGGCGGTGGTGATGACGATGTCGGCCTGCTTGATGCGCTCGGCCACCAGTGCCGCCTGGCGCTTGAGCCAGGACTCCGGCATCGGCCGCGCGTAACCGCCGACGCCTTGCGCGGTCTCGCGCTCTTCATCGGTCTCGAAGGGAACGTCGATGAATTTCGCGCCCAGGGACTCGACCTGCTCCTTGGTCGCGGGACGCACGTCGGTGGCCTCGACGACCGCGCCCAAGCGCTTTGCGGTGGCGATGGCCTGCAGGCCGGCGACGCCGACCCCCATGATGACGGCGCGCGCTGCCTTGACGGTGCCGGCCGCGGTCATGAACATCGGCATGACCTTGGGGTAGTGGGTGGCGGCGGTCAAGACCGCGATATACCCACCCAGGTTGGCCTGCGAAGAAAGCACATCGAGCGACTGCGCGCGCGTGATGCGTGGCGCGGCTTCCAGGGCAAAGCCGGTGACGCCGGTAGCGGCCAATGCTTCCAGTGCGGCGGCATCGAAGCGGTTCAGGGTGCCGACCAGCACCTGGCCGGCGTGGTACTGGCTCAACTCGTGCGGCAGCGGTGGCCGCACCTTCATGATGAGATCGGCTTCGTAGAGCGACGAGGAGCGCACCACCTGCGCGCCCGCGGCCGCGTAATCGGCATCGGGAATGCTCGCGCCGGCGCCGGCGCCGATTTCCACCATGACCTCGTGCTTGCCGGCGACGTACTTCTTGACCGTCTCCGGGGTGGCCGCGACGCGCGTTTCGCCGTCGCGGATCTCTTTCGGGATACCGATTCTCAAGGGGGACCTCCTCGCGGGCGCGACGTGGATCACCACCCTGTCAGCGCTGCGCTTCGACTGTTGTTTTGGGCCCTGGTGGGGCACGAACGATCGAGTAGAGTATAGCGGTTCGCTTCTCGCGATCACGCTGTGGGCGTGCCTGTCCTCAACCGAATGTGGAGCTCCATGTCGACCCCGTTCCCGGTCACCTTGCTGTTGGTCGCCCTCGCTTCCGGGCTTGCGCAGGCGCAGGCTCCCGCGCCGCAGCGATACAACGTGGTCGAGCTGTCTGCCGAGGCGCAGCGCGAGGTGGCCAACGACCTCCTGGCCGCGCAGCTGTACGTGGAAGAGAACAACGCCAACCCGGCGCAGCTGGCGGCGACTCTCAATCGCGCGCTGGCCGAGGCCGTCAAGTTGGGGCGTGAGTTCCCGAATGTCAAAGTGCGGTCCGGCAACAACCAGACCTACCCGGTCTACCCGCCGCGCTCGAACCAGCCGAGCGGGTGGCGCGGACGCGCCGAAGTGCGCCTGGAGACCCGCGATTTCGCCGCGGGTACCGCGCTGATCGGCAAGCTGCAAGGCTTCATGCAATTGGGCAACCTCGGTTTCTCGGTCTCGCCCGAGGCGCGCAGCGCGGCCGAGAACGAGCTCATCGCCGAGGCGATCGCACGCTTTCGCGCGCGCGCTGAAATCGCACAAAAGGCCCTGGGCGGACGTGCCTACAAGGTGCAGCGCATCGCGCTCGGCACCGGCGTGTCGGGGCCGCCGCCGCGCGTCATGACGATGGCGCGCGGCGCGGCGATGGCCGAAGCCGGCGTGCCCGCCCCGCCCGCCGAAGGCGGAGCGACCACGGTGAGCGTCAACGTCAGCGGCGCGGTCGAGCTGGAGTAGCCGCGCCCACGTTCGCCGTGCCCGCCCAAAGCTTCGAACTGACCCGGGAAGGCCGGTCTGTCCGGGCGATGGGGAGCGTCGTCAGGAACGTATCTTCGCGGGGAGAGTTGCCTTCCTCCGTCCTCCCGTCATGTCCCTGCGTCCCTTGCTGTTCTGCCTCGCCTTGCCGCTCCTTTCGGGCTGCGAGCAGATCGCCGAGCTCGATGGCACCAAGGCGCGCAACGCCGATGCGATCGCTGTCGGCAGCGCCTGCCGGCACGCCGGGCGGGCGCTCGAGGACTGCTATTCGATGAACCCGGATGCGCCCAAGGCGCAGGTGTTCGCCGGCTGGAAGGAAATGAACGACTACATGACCCAGAACAAGATCGAGGTGGTCCCGCCATCGGTGGTCAAGGCCGCGCCGTCCAAGCCTGCCGACAAGCCAGGCAGCGGTGCCGACAAATCAGGCCGGGTCGAGAAGGCGGACAAGGTCGGCCGGGCCGACATTCCGGGTCAGCCGGAGGTACGCGCCGATACCACGCAATTCAAGGGCTCCGGCCTGCCCACCACCAGCGCGGCGGCGGCGGACCCGCTGATCGGCTTGAAGGCCGCACCGCCACCGGCAGCGGCGGGCGGTGTCGAGAAGACGTCCGGCAAGCCGGCGCTCGAGGGGCGCGCGGGCAAGTAGCGGCGCCTACGGCGCGAGCGCGCCGCGAGCCGCGAGCCGCGTCTGCGGCGCGTAAAATCAGGGATTCCCTCCTCGGGGCCGCCCGCTCGGGCGACGCTTCGTCATGCGCTGGAAACCGAATGTCACCGTGGCTGCCGTCATCGCGCGCGACGACCGCTACCTGCTCGTGGAGGAGGAGGGCGAGCGTGGCTTGATGCTCAACCAGCCTGCCGGCCACCTGGAAGACGGCGAGACCTTGCAGGACGCCGTGGTGCGCGAGGTGCTTGAAGAGACCGCCTGGCGCTTCATCCCGCGGGCGCTCCTGGGCATTTACCAGTGGCGCGACCCGGCCAGCGCGACGACTTATCTGCGTCTGGCCTTCTGTGGCGATGCCGAGGGCCCTGATCCGGCGCGCAAGCTGGATCGCGGCATCGTGCGCACGCTCTGGTGCACTCGCGACGAGGTGGCTGCCGAGCGTGCGCGGCACCGCAGTCCCTGGGTGCTAGCCTGCATCGATGATCATCGCGCCGGGAGGCGGGCATCCCTCGACCTGGTCCATGCGTTGCTGACATGACCACGCGCTTCTTTCTTGCCGCCCTTTTCGGCGTGCTTTGCGGGCTGGCCCGTGCCGAACCGGTGGAGGTCTGCTACGACTACGGTTGCTCGCGCAAGGCGCCTGCGACGTTCTCGGCCGAGGATCTGGCCGAACTTGCCGCACTGCTCAAGCGCGGCGAGGATGCGGCCGGGGAGCGCGCGCTGATCGGGCGCGCGATCGGGCGCATGTATGCGATCGCCGCAACCCAGACGCCGATCTGGCGCGACCGCGGGCGCAACACCTTGGACGAGCGTGACCTCGAAGGCGCCATGGACTGCATCGATCATGCAGCCAACAGTACCGCCTTCCTGGCGATCCTCGAGCGCGCCGGGCTGCTGCGCTTTCATCGCGTCGCCGAACCCGCGTTGCGCTTCGCGTTCCTGTTCCTGGGCGAGCACTGGTCGGCGACGATCGGCGAGCGTGACTCGGCGGAGCGTTTCGCCGTCGACAGCTGGTTTTTCGATCCCGGGACGCCTGCCACTGTGGTGCCGCTCGCAGCCTGGAAAGCGGGCTTCGATCCCGCTTCCGCAAGCGCTGCGGCGCAGTGATGCGATGAGCCAGACCATCGTCGTCGGCATGTCCGGCGGTGTTGATTCCGCCGTTGCCGCGCTGCTTCTCAAGCGCGCTGGCCATCGCGTCGTGGGCCTGTTCATGAAGAACTGGGAAGACGACGACGATGACGAGTATTGCTCGACGCGCGAGGACCTGGTCGACGCGGCCGCGGCCGCGGACGTGATCGGCATCGACCTCGAGGCAGTGAACTTCGCCGCCGAATACAAGGATCGTGTCTTTGCCGATTTCCTGCGTGAATACGCCGCCGGCCGCACGCCCAACCCGGACGTGCTGTGCAACGCCGAGATCAAGTTCAAGGCATTCCTGGACCATGCCGTGGCCTTGGGCGCGGAGCGCATCGCCACCGGACACTACGCCGGGGTGCGCGAAGCGGGCGATGGCCGTTTCGAGCTTCTGCGCGCGGCCGATGCCGCCAAGGACCAGAGTTACTTCCTGCATCGCCTGACCCAGGCGCAGCTTGCGCGGGTCACCTTTCCGCTGGCCGGGTTTACCAAACCGCAGGTGCGACGCATTGCGGAGGAGGCCGGCCTCGCCAATCACGCCAAGAAGGATTCGACCGGAATCTGCTTCATCGGCGAACGGCCGTTTCGCGCTTTCCTCAATCGCTACCTGCCCACCCAACCCGGTGCGATGCTGGACGAGTCGGGCCGCGAGGTCGGGCGCCACATGGGCCTCATGTTCTACACCATCGGGCAGCGCAAGGGCATAGGACTCGGTGGTCGCCGCGAAGGAGGGGCCGAGTCCGGCCTGCCCTGGTACGTGGCGGCCAAGGACGTCGCGGCCAACACCATCACGGTGGTGCGTGGCCACGACCACGAACGCCTCAAGTCCCGCGCCCTGCATGCGCGCGATGCCGCCTGGGTCGCCGGGCATGCGCCATCGATGGACGGAAGCTACGGCGGCAAGACGCGCTACCGCCAGGTCGATCATGCCTGTCGCATCGAGTCGTCCGCGGGCGACGCGTTCGCGCTCAAGTTCACGGCGCCACAATGGGCCGTGACGCCGGGACAGTCGGCGGTGCTCTACGACGGTGAGGTTTGCCTGGGTGGAGGCATCATCGACATGGCCAGCGCCTGAAGGGCGGGCAGGGTACTTCCTGCGGCGGGAAGTTACGCGGGCAAGGTGTCGACGAAGGACGCGCGCTTTTGCAGCTTTTCGTTTAGTCGGGCGAGGTTGGGGTAGTCGTCGCGCCAGCCGATCTCGGCAAAGCGAAAGTCCAGGTAGCCCAGCGCCACCCCGGTCGCCACGTCCGCCAGCGAGAACGCGGTGCCGCAGCACCAGGCCTTCTCGGCAAGTCCGCGCGATGCGGCGCCGAGCGCCAGCCGCACCTTGGCCAGGTGGCGCGCAATCCAGTCCGCGCTTTGAAGATTGTCCGGTCGCATCGATTCCAGGCGCGCGATGATCGCGGCATCGCAAATGCCGTCGGCCAGCGCTTCCCAGCAGCGCACCTCGACGCGCGTGCGCCCCGAGGCGGGGATGAGCTTGTTGACCGGGTTGATGGTGTCCAGGTACTCGACAATGACGCGCGAGTCGAACACCGCGCCACCGTCGTCCATGACCAGGCAGGGCACCTTGCCCAGCGGGTTGTACTCGGGAACGTTGCTGGCCGCGTCCCAGGGATTGGCCAGCACGTAGTCGTAGTCGACGCGCTTTTCGGCCAGGACGACGCGCACCTTGCGCACGAACGGACTGCTGTTGGAACCGATGAGTTTCATCTGAAGGGCCGCGACTGCGATGCGCAGCGGGCGCGATTATATCAATCGCCCCTGCGCCGACCGCGGCGATAGAATGCCGGTTGCCGTCGGCTCCTGCTGCACCGATCCGTGCCCACCCCCCTCGATTCCCTTTCGCCTCTCGATGGCCGCTATGCGGCACGTCTCGACCCCCTGCGCGAGCACCTGTCCGAGTTCGCGTTGATGCGCACGCGCGTCGAGGTCGAGGTCGCCTGGCTGGCCGCCCTGTCGCGCGCCGGCCTGCCCGAACTACCGGCGTTCTCCCCGGCGGTGGCCGATGCGCTCGCGACGCTGGTGGCCGGGTTCGACGCTGCTGCGGCGGCGCGCATCAAGGCGATCGAGCGCGTCACCAACCACGATGTCAAGGCGGTCGAATACTTCATCGCCGAGCGCATGGCCGGCTTTGCCGATTTCGCCGCGGCGACCAACTTCATTCACTTCGCCTGCACCTCCGAGGACATCAACAACCTGGCCTGGGGACTCATGGTCGGCCGCGCGCGACGGCAGGTGCTGCTGCCGCGCCTGCGGGAGGTACACGCGTCGCTGCGTGCGCTGGCGCATGGCGAGGCCGCCACGCCGATGCTGGCGCGCACCCACGGCCAGCCGGCCACACCGACCACCCTGGGCAAGGAAGCCGCCAACGTCGCGGCCCGGCTCGCACGTGCGATCACCGCCTTTGAACAGGTGGAGTTGACTGCCAAGATGAACGGCGCGACCGGCAACTACAACGCGCACCGCGTCGCCTATCCGGGCTTCGACTGGGAAGCGTTGGCGCGCAAGGTGGTCGAGGGCCTGGGCCTGGGCTTCAACCCGCACACCACCCAGATCGAGCCGCACGACTGCCTGGCCGAACTGTTCGATGCCCTGGCGCGCGCCAACACCGTCTGCCTGGACTGGTGCCGCGATGTCTGGGGCTACATTTCGCTGGGGTACTTCCGGCAGAAACTGAAGGATGGCGAGGTCGGGTCCTCGACCATGCCGCACAAGGTCAACCCGATCGATTTCGAAAATGCCGAGGGCAACTTCGGACTTGCGACCGCGATCCTGCGTCACCTGGCCGACAAGCTGCCGGTCTCGCGCTGGCAGCGTGACCTGACCGACTCGACGGTGTTGCGCAATATCGGCGTGGCGTTCGGCCATGCCCTCCTGGCGCTCGATTCCCTGGCGGTAGGAATGAACAAGCTGACAGTCGACCGCGCGCGCCTGGCGCACGATCTGGATGGCAACTGGGAGGTTCTGGCCGAAGCCGTGCAGACCGTGATGCGCCGCCATGGCGTCGATGAACCCTACGAGAAATTGAAGGCGCTGACCCGCGGCAAGGGCATCACGCGCGAGGCGCTGGCGGCGTTCATCGAGACGCTGCCCATCCCTCAAGGCGCCAAGGCCGA
>JAEUOR010000043.1 GCA_016790635.1 Burkholderiales bacterium | reverse complement strand
GAAGCGGAGCGGGGCAAACATCCGCAGTTCTGCTTTACGTATCGCGGTGAGCCGATCCGGTGGGATGTGACCAATACCGGCTGGCAAAACGCGGTGCGCAGGGCAGGGATTGAAGATTTTCGCTTTCATGACCTCCGGCATACCTGGGCGTCATGGCATCGGCAGGCTGGCACCAGCTGCGATGAGCTCAAGGACTTGGGCGGGTGGAAATCGCGAACCATGGTGGATCGCTACGCCAAGTTCGCAACGGACAATCTGAAGGTCGCCGCGTCGAGAATCGAGCGGGGGCGTGAGGCGAACGTGGTGGAGTTGTCACGTTTTCGTCACGGCCAGAAACGACAAGGGGCTGGTGCATAACACCAACCCCTTGATTTGTTTGGCTCCCCGACCTGGGCTCGAACCAGGGACCTGCGGATTAACAGTCCGTCGCTCTACCGACTGAGCTATCGGGGAATAGCCCTCGATTATAGCGGTTTGGCGCAAGGCGGGTCAAACCGCGGTCTGTGGAGTAGGCTTGCCTTCCTCGGCTTTTCTTGGTTTTGCCATGGCTGCGCGGCGCAGGTGGGGGTGGTGGGCGGTACCGCTGGTCCTGCTGGCGCTGGTGGTGGTCGCGCCCTGGCTGGTGCCGACTTCGGCCTGGATCGCGCCGGCGGAAGAGGCGGCGTCCAAGGCGCTGGGTGCGCCGGTCAAGATCGCCGGCATCCGGCTGGCGCTGCTGCCGTTGCCGCACGCCACTGCTTCCGGCATCGATGTCGGCGGCGGGGCGCTCAAGGTGGCCTCCGCGGCCGTGACGCCTGATCTCGGTTCGCTCTTTTCGGCGCCGCGGCACCTGCGCGTCGTGCGGGTCGATACGGTGTTTGTCGATCAGAAGGGCATCGACATCCTGCAGGCCTTCGCGGCCAAGCCGCCTGCGGTGCCGCCACCTGTGACGATCGGGCGTGTGGAGATCGCGCCGCTCGAGGTGGCGCTGCCGGGGGCCAAGCTGCCGCCGCTGGCGGTCGAGGTGCAGATGGGCGCGGCCAATGCCCCGCAGCGTGCGGTGGTGAAGACGCAGGACGGCAAGGCTACGCTGACCGCGTTGGCGAAGGGAAAGGTGTGGAAGGTCGACCTGGCGGCTGCCAACTGGACGCCGCCGGCCGGGCCGCCGCTCAAGTTCGATGAGCTCAAAGCCAACGGGCGTGTGGAGGGGGACAAGCTCATCCTGCCCGCGATCAGCGCGCGCCTTTACGGCGGGCAGGTCACGGGCAAAGCGGAGGCCGCTTGGGCCAAGGGCATGCGCTTGGGCGGAGACGCCAAAGTGTCGGGGGTGGAGATCGCGCCGGTGCTCGCGGCGCTCAAGCAAAAGGCCACGCTTTCGGGGCAGCTGGAGGCGAGCGGACCGTTCTCGGCACAGGCGGCCAAGCCGGCCGGACTTGTCGACGCGATCAGCGCCGACTTTGCCTTCAATGTGAAGAACGGCACCTTGCAGGGCTTCGACCTGGCCAACGCGGCCAGGAACCTGGTCAAGGGCGGGTCCAAGGGCGGGCAGACGCGCTTTGATCAGCTCTCGGGCAATGTCAAGCTGGCCGGGCGCGCGGTCAGGCTCTCCAACCTGCGCGTGACCTCCGGTGCGCTCGATGCCAAGGGCAATGTCGATGTCGCCGCGTCCAGGCAATTGAGCGGGCGCATCGACGTGGACCTGAAGGGCACGGCGGGCCTCGTCGGCGTGCCGCTGGCGGTCTCGGGCACGGTCAGCGATCCGCTGCTTTTGCCGACCAAGGGCGCGCTGGCGGGCGCGGCGGTGGGCACCGTGCTGTTGCCCGGGGTCGGCACGGCCGCCGGCTCGTCGATCGGCGACAAGATCGGCAAGTTCTTCGGCAAATGAAAAGGCCCGCCGGGTGGCGGGCCTTGCAGGCAGGCGCGTGATGCGAAGCGTGCTCGTCGCGCGCGCCGGGCCCTACGCGATGACCTTGGCAATCGCATCGGCCACGCGGCCGACGTTCTTGCTGTTTAACGCCGCCACGCAGATGCGCCCGGTGTCGATGGCGTAGATCGAGTGCTCAGAGCGCAGCTTCAGCACCTGCTCCTTGGTCAGGCCGGAGTAGGAAAACATGCCGCGTTGCTTGAGGATGAAGTCGAAGTCGCGGTTCGGGATGCGCTCCTTCAGCTTGTCGACCAGCGCCTGGCGCATGGCCTTGATGCGCACGCGCATCTGCGCCAGTTCTTCCTCCCACAGCTTGCGCAGTTCCGGCGTGGTGAGGGTCATCGCCACGGCCTGGCCGCCGTGCGTCGGCGGGTTGCTGTAGTTGGTGCGGATCACGCGCTTCATCTGCGAGAGCACGCGCGTGGCTTCCTCGGCCGACTGGGTCACGATGGTCAGCGCGCCGATGCGCTCGCCGTAGAGCGAGAAGGACTTGGAAAACGAGCTTGAGATCAGCATCGGCAATCCGGCCGCGGCAAAGCGGCGGATCACCGCCGCGTCTGCATCGATGCCGTCGCCAAAGCCCTGGTAGGCGAAGTCGAGGAAAGGCATCAAGCGGCGTGCGCGCACGATCTCGATCACGCGGCCCCATTGCGCCTCGTCCAGGTCCACGCCGGTCGGGTTGTGGCAGCAGGCGTGCAGCACCACCAGCGTGCCGGGCGCCAGGCCGTCCAGCGCCGCGCTCATCCCGGCGAAGTTGACGCCGTGGGTGGCGGCATCGTAGTAGGGATAGTTCTTGACCGCGAATCCGGCGTACTCGAAGAGCGCGCGATGGTTCTCCCAGCTCGGGTCGCTGATCCAGGCTTCGCCGGTGGCACCGAACTTCTTCCAGAAATCCGCGCCCAGCTTCAGCCCGCCGGTGCCGCCCAGGGCCTGCACTGTGACCGCGCGCTTGGCGGCGATGATGGGGCTGTCGGCGCCCAGGAGCAGGGCCAGGACCGCGTTGTCATAGGCGGCGATGCCGTCGATGGGCAGGTAGCTGCGCGGCGAGGCAGCGGCCAGCATGCGTTCCTCGGCCTGGCGCACGCAGGCCAGGAGCGGCACCTTGCCGTTGTCGTCCGTATAGACCCCCACGCCGAGGTTGACCTTGTCCGGGTTCTTGTCGGCAACGAAGGTCTCGGTGACCCCGAGGATGGGGTCCTTGGGGGCCAGTTCGACGCTGGCAAAGGGCGAAACGGGTTCGGGGGCGTTCATGGCGGTGTCATGGGCCGAAAGAAGCACAATTTTACCGCAGCGCGTCAATGGTTCTCCCGGCCAAGGACGCGTGTCCCGCCAAACCGGCGAAGAGCCGCGGCGCTTCCGGCCTATTCACGTCGCGGTGTTCGCCCGCCGCCACCTACACTCGGAGAGGAGATCGGGAGAGGGCCTCATGGCGGCAGTCATGGACGCCGCGCGCATCGGGCGGTTCGACATCGTGAAAGAGCTGGGGCGCGGCGCGCAAGGCACCGTGTACCTGGGGGTGGATTCGCACCTGCGGCGCAAGGTGGCGTTGAAGACCCTGCGCCTGGACAAGCTCGACGACGCGGCGCGCGCCGCGCAGACCGAGCTCATGCTGGGCGAGGCGCGCATCGTCGGCCAGCTGACCCACCCCAACATCGTCACGCTCTTCGACGCGGGCGAGGACGGCGGCAGACCCTACCTGGTGTTCGAGTTCGTCGAAGGCCACACCCTGAACGACGCGATCCGCGAGCGCGGCACCTTGGCCCCGGCCGAGGCCGCGCGCATCGCTGCGGGCTTCCTGACCGGCGTGGACTGCGCCCACACCGCCGGCGTCCTGCATCGCGATCTCAAGCCCGCCAACATCATGCTGACGCGCGACGGGACGCCGCGCGTCATGGACTTCGGCATCGCCTCCAACGTCGAGAGCGAGGGCGCCGAAAAGGGACTGCGCGGCACGCCCTCGTACATGGCGCCGGAATACCTGTCGGGCCAGGCCTTCTCGCCGCGCGGCGACGTCTTCGCCGCCGGCATGGTGCTCTACGAGATGCTGACCGGCAGCCCGGCGGTCAAGTCCGACAATTTCTACCAGACCATGTACGCGATGGTGCAGGAGCCCTTCGTCCGGCCCTCGCAAAAGAACGAAAGCGTCGACGAGCGCCTTGAAGCCATCGTCATGAAGGCGCTGGAAAAGGACCCGGCCGCGCGCTACGCCAGCGCGCAGGACATGATGGCCGCGCTCACCGACTACCTGAACCCGCAGAGGAGCGCCGCCAACGACGGTGGCGAGCCGACGCGCGGGGCTGGCGGCGCGCTCGAATTCCTGTTGCGGCGCATGCGCTACAAGAGCGACTTCCCGGTCCTGTCGTCGACCATCTCGACGGTCAACTCCCTGGTTGCTGCCGACAACGAGCGCACCGGCGCCCTGTCCGACAGCATCCTGAAGGACGTCTCGTTGACCAACAAGCTCCTGCGCATGGTCAACACCGCCTATTACAAGCAGTTCGGCGGCGCGGTATCCACGGTCTCGCGCGCGGTGTCGATCCTCGGCTTCCAGAAGGTGCGCAACGCGGCCCTGTCCCTGATGCTGTTCGAGCACCTGCAGAACAAGGCGCAGGCGGCCGATCTCAAGGACCACGTGACCGCCAGTTACTTCAGCGGCGTCATGTCCGGGGACCTCGTCACGCAACTGGGCATCAAGAACGGTGAAGAAGCGTTCATCTGCTCGATGTTCCACCGCCTGGGCAAGCTCCTGGCGATCTTCTATTTGCACGAGGAATCGTCCGAGATCGCGCGCATCGCCAAGGGCCGCAACATCGACGAAAACCAGGCGGCCGTCGAAGTGCTGGGCATGAGCTACACCGACCTGGGGCTGGGGGTCGCCAAGGAGTGGAACTTCCCCGAGGCCATCGCCGCCTCGATGAAGCCGGCCAAGCCCGGCGCGGCGCACGGCGCCTCGGAAGAATCCAAGATGCGCGCCCTGGCGGACATCTCCAACCGCATGTCGGATGCGGTGGCGCTGCCGCCGGGCAAGCAGCGCGAGGCACTGATCGCCAAGCTGGAGACCGACTACGGCAAGGCCTTCAACCTCGATACCGGAAAGCTCGAAGATTTGCTGGGGCGCGCGGCGCGCGAATTCTCCGCCGAGGCCAAGGCATTGGGCCTGGGCACGGGCAGCGGTCCTTTCGCACAGGGCCTGCGGGCACTGGTGCGCGAACCCGAAGACGCGCCGCCGCCCGGCAACGGCGGTGCGCCGACCATACCGGCGTTGGCCGAGACGGTGCTGGCCACGACGCCGGTTTCCATGGTTGCCGACCCGGCGGGCGCCGGCCAGCCAACGACCGCGACAGACGGCGCGACGAGCCTGCTCGGCGGCACCGCGGGCGGCGGGCCGGTCGTCGTCACCACGCTTGCGGCCAAGGGCACGGACGCGGGTCAGGGAATGGCCACGACCAACGTTGCCGCGCCGCCGGCCGCCGGCACCACCGCCGACCCGGCCGCGCGGCAGATGATGCTCACCGCCGGCATCCAGGACATCACCAACACCCTGGCCGGCGAATACCAGTTGAACGACGTCTTGCGCATCATCCTGGAGACCATGTACCGCGCCATCGGCTTCACGCGCGTCATGTTCTGCACCCGCGACCCCAAGACCAATACCCTGAAAGGGCGCTTCGGTTTCGGCGAGTCGGCCGATGCCATCGTCAAGGCCGGCTTCCAGGTGCCGCTCGGCGTGTCCAAGGATGTCTTCTACGCGGCCATCTCCAAATCGGCCGACATCTGCATCGAGGACCGCGACTCCGAGAAGATCCGCTCCTATATCCCGGACTGGTACCGGCGCGCAGTCAGCGCGCGCGGCTTCGTGATCTTCCCGGTCATGGTCAACAAGAAGCCGGTTGCGCTGATCTACGCCGACGGCGACGACTCTTCCAAGCTGCGCTTCGGCGAGGGCGAACTCAACCTGCTCAAGACCCTGCGCAACCAGGCCATCCTGGCGATCCGGCAGAAGTCGCCGGGTTGAGGGGCCGACACGCGGATCCGGATTGCTGAAGGGCGGTCGCAGGCCGCGCCCCGGTTGCTAAAATCATCGATTGCCTCGCGCCAGAGCGATCGATGACCCTGCGCACCTTCCCCAACAGTCCCTACCAGCTGCACGAACCCTTCGCACCCGCGGGCGACCAGCCCGAGGCGATCGACAAGCTGGTCGAGGGTATCGAGGACGGGCTGGCCTTTCAGACCCTGCTGGGCGTGACCGGGTCGGGCAAGACCTACACCATGGCGCAGGTGATCGCGCGCACCGGGCGCCCGGCGCTGGTGCTGGCACCCAACAAGACGTTGGCCGCGCAGCTGTACTCGGAATTCCGCGAGTTCTTTCCGCACAACGCGGTCGAGTACTTCGTCAGCTACTACGACTACTACCAGCCCGAGGCCTACGTGCCCTCGCGCGACCTCTTCATCGAGAAGGATTCCTCGATCAACGAACACATCGAGCAGATGCGCCTGTCGGCCACCAAGTCGTTGATGGAGCGGCGCGACGCGATCATCGTCGGCACGGTGTCGACCATCTACGGCATCGGCGATCCCGAGGACTATCACAAGATGGTGCTGACGCTGCGCGTCGGCGACAGGCTGACCCAGCGCGACATCATCGTGCGCCTGACCACCATGCAGTATGTGCGCAACGAGATGGACTTCGCGCGCGGCAGCTTTCGCGTGCGCGGCGACGTGGTCGACATCTTCCCGGCCGAGCACAACGAGACCGCGATCCGCGTCTCGCTCTTCGACGACGAAGTCGAGTCGTTGCAACTCTTCGACCCGCTGACCGGCCACATCCGTCAGAAGATTCCGCGCTTCACGGTCTACCCGGGCAGCCACTACGTGACCACGCGCCAGACCACGCTGCGCGCGGTCGAGGCGATCAAGGTCGAGCTGGCCGAGCGGCGCGAGCAGTTCCTGGGCGAGAACAAGCTGATCGAGGCACAGCGCGTCGAGCAGCGCACCCGCTTCGACCTGGAGATGATGGCCGAGATCGGCTTCTGCAAGGGGATCGAGAACTACTCGCGTCACCTGTCCGGACGCGCCGCCGGCGAGCCGCCGCCCACCCTCATCGACTACCTGCCCAAGGACGCGCTGATGTTCCTGGATGAGTCGCACGTGCTGATCGGGCAGCTGGGCGGCATGTACAACGGCGACCGTTCGCGCAAGGAGAACCTGGTCAACTACGGCTTTCGCCTGCCTTCGGCGCTGGACAACCGGCCGCTCAAGTTCGAGGAATTCGAGCGCATGATGCGCCAGACCGTGTTCGTCTCGGCCACCCCGGCGGACTATGAGAAGAAGCGCAGCGGCGGCGCGATCGTCGAGCAGCTGGTGCGTCCGACCGGGCTCATCGACCCGGTGCTGTCGGTACGTCCGGCCTCGACCCAGGTCGACGACCTGCTCTCGGAAGTCAACCTGCGCGTTGCCGCCGGCGAGCGCGTGCTGGTGACCACGCTCACCAAGCGCATGGCCGAGCAGCTCACCGAGTACCTGGCCGATCACAAGGTCAAGGTGCGCTACCTGCATTCCGACATCGATACCGTCGAGCGCGTCGAGATCATTCGCGACCTGCGCCTGGGCGTCTTCGACGTGCTGGTCGGCATCAACCTCTTGCGCGAAGGACTGGACATTCCCGAGGTGTCGCTGGTGGCGATCCTGGACGCCGACAAGGAGGGCTTTTTGCGCTCCGAACGGAGCCTCGTCCAGACCATCGGTCGCGCCGCGCGCCACATCAACGGCATGGCGATTCTCTATGCTGACCGCGTCACCGACTCCATGCGCGAGGCGATCAACGAGACCGAGCGCAGGCGCGCCAAGCAGGTGGCCTTCAACACCGAGCACGGCATCACGCCCAAGGGGGTCGAGAAGCGCATCAAGGACATCATCGACGGGGTCTATGACGCCAAGGCTGCGCGCGCCGGCGCAGATGAAGAGAAGCAGAAGGCCAAGGTCGAGGCCATGAGCGAGAAGCAGATCGGCAAGCAGATCGCCAGGCTGGAGAAGCAGATGCTCGACTACGCCAAGAACCTGGAATTCGAGAAGGCAGCGCAGATGCGCGACGAACTGGCCAAGCTGAAGGCGCGCGTCTTCGGCGCCGCGCCGGAGAGCCTGCCGCCCAACGTGCGGGCGATCAAGGCGGCCTGAACGCGGCTTTGACTGGAGATTGATCTTGAGCAAACGACTGGACGGCAAGGTGGCCGTCATCACGGGCGCCGCCTCGGGCATTGGCCGCGCAACCCTCGAGCTCTTCGTGGAGGAGGGCGCGCAGGTCGTCGCTGCCGACGTGCAGGAAGACGCAGGGCGCGAACTCGAACGCCGCCATCCGGGCGCGGTGCGCTTCGCGCCCTGCGACGTGATGCAGCCGGAGCAGATCAGGGCCGCCATCGATGGCGCAGCCGCGGCGTTCGGCGGGCTCGACATCCTGTTCTCCAATGCCGGTCGCGGCGGCACCTTCGCCGGGGTCGAGAATTTCGACCTTGCAGGATGGGATGCGACCCAGGCCCTGCTGCTGCGCGCGGTCGTCGCCGGGGCATCGTACGCCGTACCGCACATGAAGCGCCGCGGCGGCGGTTCGATCATCAACACCTCGTCGATCTCGGCCCTGCAGGCAGGCTACGCCCCGATCTGCTACTCGGTCGCCAAGGCCGGCGTCCTGCACTTCACGCGCATGGCGGCCACCGAGCTCTCCGCGCATCGCATCCGCATCAATGCCATCGTGCCGGGTTTCATTGCCACCAGCATCTTCGGCGGCATGCTGGGCATGGACCACGCGCAGTCCGCCGAGTTCGCGCGTGCCGTGGCCGAGAAGAGCGGGTCCGCCAATCCGATCGGCCGCTCGGGCACGCCGCGCGACATCGCCGAGGCGGCGCTGTTCCTCGCCTCGGACGCATCGGGCTTCGTCACCGGCACGCACCTGACGGTTGACGGCGGCATCACCATCGGCCCGCGCCATGCCTGGGATCCGCAGGCGCCGGGACCGATGCAGACGGCGCTGGGCATCAGCCGCGAAGATGCGCAGAGGATGCGCGCGGGCGCGCAGAGCGCGCCGGCCACCAAGGCGCGCTGACGGCACGTGCGCACGACCAACGAACCTGACACACACGCATGCCGACCATCGAATCCCGCCTCGTTCACGACGACGCCTACCGCGTCAACCGCGACCACATGGAGCGCATGCTGGCGGAAGTGCGCGCGCTCGAGCAACGGACCCGCGAGCGCTCGGCCGCGTCGCGCAAGCTGTTCGAAAGCCGCGGCCAGTTGCTGCCGCGCGACCGCATCGCGCTCCTGCTCGATCCCGGCAGTCCCTACCTGGAACTGTCGGCGCTGGCGGGCTACGGCCAGGACCATCCCGACCCTGCCAAGAGCATCCCGGGCGGCGGTTCGATCAGCGGCATCGGCTGGGTCGCCGGCACGCGCTGCATGGTCGTGTGTTCGGACGCCGGCATCGAAGCCGGGTCGATCCGCGCCATGGGCTTGGACAAGATGCTGCGTGCGCAGGAGCTGGCGCTCGCCAATCGCCTGCCCTTCGTGCACCTGGTCGAGAGCGCGGGGGCCAACCTGCTCAACTACAAGGTCAACACCTTCGTGCGCGGCGGCGCGATCTTTCGCAACCTGGCGCGGCTGTCGGCTGCCGGCTGCCCGGTGGTGACCGTGGTGCACGGCTCGTCCACCGCCGGCGGCGCCTACATGCCGGGCCTGTCGGACTACGTGATCATGGTGCGCGGCCGGGCACGCGCCTTCCTGGCCGGGCCGCCGCTGCTCAAGGCCGCGACCGGCGAGATCGCGACCGAGGAGGAACTGGGCGGGGCCGAGATGCACACCCGCATCTCGGGCCTGGGCGAGTACATGGCCGAAGACGATCGCGACGGCGTGCGCCTCGCGCGCGAGGTCGTGGCCCGTCTCCACTGGCAGCGCCATCTCGCCCCGGCGTCGCGGCCCGCGGCCGGCGCGGCCCTGGCGCCGCGTTACGCCGCCGACGAATTGCTCGGCATCATGTCCGCCGACGGCAGGAAGCCCACCGACATGCGCGAGGTGATCGCGCGCATCGTCGACGACTCGGACTTCCTGGAATTCAAGTCCGCCTACGGCCCGGCGACCGTGGTCGGGCAGGCGGCCATCGACGGCCATCCCATCGGCATCATCACCAACAACGGCCCGCTCGATCCCGAGGGCGCCAACAAGGCGACCCACTTCATTCAGGCCTGCTGCCAGAGCGGCACGCCGCTCCTGTACCTGCAGAACACCACCGGCTACATCGTCGGTCGCGCCTACGAGGAAGGCGGCATGATCAAGCACGGCTCGAAGATGATCCAGGCGGTCACCAGCGCCAGCGTGCCGCAGCTGACCGTCATGTGCGGCGCTTCGTTCGGCGCCGGCAACTACGGCATGTGCGGGCGCGGGTACGACCCGCGCTTCCTGTTCTCGTGGCCCAACGCGCGCACCGCGGTGATGGGCGGCGAGCAGGCCGCGATGACCATGCGCATCGTCGCCGAGGGCGGAGCGAAGCGCAAGGGCATCCCGATCGACGAGGAGGCGCTCTCCAAGCAGGAGCGCGCCATCATCGATACCTTCGAGCGCCAGCAGAGCGCCATCGCGACCTCCGCGCTGATGCTCGACGACGGCATCATCGACCCGCGCGACACGCGTGCGGTGCTGGGCATGTGCCTGTCGATCTGCGACGAGGCGGCGCGGCGCAGCGTGCGCGCCATGCAGTTCTCGGTTGCGCGGCCCTGAGGAGAACCGTCATGGCCGATTTCAAGAGCATCCTGATTGCCAATCGCGGGGAGATCGCCCTGCGGGTGATGCGCACGGCGCGCCGCATGGGCTACCAGGTCGTCGCCGTCTATTCCGACGCCGACGCGAATGCACCGCATGTGCGACTGGCCGACAAGGCCCTGCGCATCGGCGGACCGCGCCCGGCGGACTCCTACCTGGATGTCGACGCCATCCTCTCCGCAGCGCGCGACTCGGGGGCTGAGGCGGTCCACCCGGGCTATGGTTTTCTTGCCGAGAACGCAGGCTTTGCCGAACGCGTCATCGACGCCGGCCTCGTCTGGATCGGCCCGCCGCCGTCGGCCATGCACGCCATGGGCGACAAGGCCGAGGCCAAGCGCCTCATGCGCGCCGCCGGCGTGCCCTGCGTGCCGGGCTATGACGGCGACGACCAGAGCGAGGCCACGCTTCTGCGCGAGGCGCAGGGCATCGGCTATCCGTTGATGATCAAGGCGACTGCCGGCGGGGGCGGGCGCGGCATGCGCCTGGTCGAATCTGCCGCCGCGCTGCCGGCCGCGCTGGCGAGCGCAAAGTCGGAAGCCGAGGCCGCGTTCGGCGCCGCCACCGTGCTTCTGGAGAAGGCGGTCGTCGAGCCGCGGCATGTCGAGATCCAGGTCTTCGCCGACGACCACGGTCACGTCGTGCACCTGGGGGAGCGCGACTGCTCGGTACAGCGGCGCCACCAGAAGCTGATCGAGGAAGCGCCGTCGCCTGCCTTCGCGGGCAGCGACGGACATCACCTGCGCCGACGCATGGGCGAGATGGCCGTCGCCGCGGCGCGCGCGATCAAGTACCGGGGCGCGGGCACCATCGAATGCCTGCTCGACGCTCGGCACAACTTCTACTTCATGGAGATGAACACGCGCCTGCAGGTCGAGCACCCGGTCACCGAGGCGCTGACCGGTCTCGACCTGGTCGAATGGCAGATCCGCGTCGCCCGCGGCGAGGCGTTGCCGATCACTGCGCAGGAGGAGATCCTCACGCGTTTCGAGTCCGGCGGACACGCCATCGAGGTGCGCCTGGCGGCCGAGGACCCGGCGCGTGGATTCCTGCCGCAGAGCGGCCCCGTGCTCGCCTGGCGGGCCGGCCCGAGCGCCGGCGTCCGCATCGACCACGCGCTGGAGTCCGGCGCCGAGGTCTCGCCGTTCTACGACTCCATGGTCGCGAAGTTCATCGCCCACGGACCGGACCGGGCGAGCGCGCGTGCACGCCTGGTCGGGGCCTTGACGGACGCCCGCCTGCTCGGTGTGCGCACCAACCAGGCTTTCCTGGCCGCGACCCTCGATCACCCCGAGTTTGCCGCCGGACGCGCGACGACCGGTTATGTCGGCCGGCATGCCGAGTCATTGCTGGCCGGCCTGGATGCGCTGCCGCCGACGCTGGCAGGTCTGGTGGCCTACCTCGTGCGCGCGCTGCGCCACGGTCACGATCCGCGTGCAGTCCTGCTGCCGCTGGCGTGGCCGGCGCTGGTGGCGGTGGCCGTCGACGGTGTTGCGGTCAAGGCCCAGGTGCAGGCGCTGGGCGGGGCGCGCTATCGCGTGCGCGCAGACGAGGCCGAGATCGTTTATTCGCTCATCGACTGCGCCGCCGACCGGATGCGCTTCGACAGCCCGGCAGGACGGGTGGAGTTGACCCTGGCGACAAAGGGCGCCGCGATCCATGTCGGCCACAAGGCGCAGCAGTTCGTCATCGAGGACCGTTCGCTTGCCGCCGGAACCGCCGCAGGCGGCGCGGCGGCCGGGCTGGTGCGGGCGCCGATGTCCGGGCGCATCGTCGCGCTCTACGTGCAGGAGGGCCAGCGGGTCGAGAAGGGTGCGCAGCTCGTCGTCCTCGAAGCGATGAAGATGGAACATCCGGCGGCCGCGCCGATGGCAGCGACGGTCAGGAAGGTGCTGGTCCAGCATGGCGCGCAGGTGGGAGCCGGCACACTCCTGATCGAGCTCGAACCGGCGGCCTGAACGCAGCGGCGCCGCTGCGACCGGGAGAGGGCCGATGCAGCATGCCACAATCCGGGCGCCGACGGCATCCTCCGGCGCGTCATCGGCCACAACCTGAAAGGATCTTCATGCCGTACTCGATCGACACCAGCATCGTCGACCTGCTCGACAACCCCGCGCCGCGCGCGGTCATCGACGCGCACATGCCGGCCCTGGCCGGCAACCCGCAGATCGGCATGGCGCGCAACATGGGGTTGTCGCTCAAGGTGATCGCAGGGTTCTCCGGCGGCAGGATCACCGATGAGATGCTGGCCGCGGTCGGTGCCGACCTGGCCAAGCTGTGAGGCCGGATTCCATGTCCGCGATCGTCTCGGTCGATGCACTGGGTGCCCCGCCCTGGAAGACGATCGACCCGTTCCTCTTTTGCGTGTATCACGACGATGCCTACCCGGCGGCGGATGCGCAGATGCGGCCGCGCGCCTCGCTGGCCGGGCGTGCCATCGGCCAGGACTTCAGCCGCAAGGACGGCTGGAGCATGTACCACGGCCGCCAGGTGCCGGGCTTTCCCTCGCATCCGCACCGCGGGTTCGAGACCGTCACCATCGTGCGCACCGGGTTGATCGATCACTCCGATTCGCTCGGTGCGGCGGCGCGCTTCGGCCAGGGCGACGTGCAGTGGCTGACCGCCGGGCGCGGCATCGTGCATGCCGAGATGTTCCCGCTCCTGTCGGAGGAGCGCGCCAATCCGCTGGAGCTGTTCCAGATCTGGCTCAACCTGCCGGCGCGCTCCAAGATGGCGCCGCCGCACTTCACCATGCTGTGGGGGCCGGACATACCGCGCCTGGAAGCGCGTGACGGTGCACTGACGACGGTGGACGTCATCGCGGGGCGTCTGCCCGGCGTCGTTGCGCCGCCGGCGCCGCCGCCCGATTCGTGGGCGTCGCAAGCCGAGGGCGACGTCGCGATCTGGACCCTGCGCATGCAGCCGGGCGCGCGCTGGTCGTTGCCTGCGGCCGCAGGTCAGGGTACACGGCGCATGCTGTACTGGTTCGCGGGCAATCAAGTCACGATCGACGGCCGCAAGTTCGCGCAGCATGCTGCCATCGAACTTTCCGGCAGCGCGGAGATTGCGATCGCCAATGGCGACGCCGCGAGCGAATTCCTGCTCCTGCAGGGGCGGCCGATCGCCGAGCCGGTGGCGCAGTACGGTCCCTTCGTCATGAACACCCGCGAGGAAATCATGCAGACCATGGCCGACTACCAGCGCACCGGGTTCGGCGGCTGGCCGTGGGATGCGGATGATCCGGTGCACGGGCGCGACCCGCGGCGCTTTGCGCGCCACCCCGATGGGCGCGAGGAAAGGCCGCGCGAGACCGCGCCGGCTTGAGTTGGATCAAGACCGGTCATTCAGAGGGCCCTAGGATCAAGCCTTCAGCGACGTGATCGCGGGAGGCGTGATGTCCGGGAAATCATGGCGACGTCTGGCAACGGGACTGCTCGGGTATGCGGTCATGTTCGCGTCGGGCGCCGCGCTGGCGCAGAAGGGCCCGACCGAGCCGCGCGGGCAACTGCTCTATGGCACCTACTGCAATTCCTGTCACAGCACCCAGGTGCACTGGCGCGACAAGCGCCTGGCGAAGGACTGGGAGAGCCTCGGTGCCCAGGTGCGGCGCTGGCAGGGCAACATCGGCCTCGGATGGAGCGACGATGACATCCGCGAGGTCATGATCTTCCTGAACCAGCGCTACTACAAGTTTCCCGGCGCGCCCGTCGGCGGCAAGGCGCGGACGTAGCAGGCCGCACGCCCCGAGTGCCCTCGATGACGGCCTAGAACCCGGCGGCCTCGCCGATCAGCGGCGGTTCGGCGGGCGGCGCTGCGGCGTGGTCGGCGCCGGCCGGTCGAGATGGCGGAAAGTGATGCGCCCCTTGCTGATGTCGTAGGGCGAGAGTTCCAGCGACACGCGGTCGCCGGCGAGGATGCGGATATGGTGCTTGCGCATGCGTCCGCTGGTGTAGGCGACCAGCTCGTGGCCGTTTTCCAGCGTCACACGATAGCGCGAGTCGGGCAGTGCCTCCGACACCACGCCGTTCATTTCAATCAGTTCTTCCTTGGCCAAGCCGTTCTCCTTTCGTGATTGCAAACGAAAAGCCCGGCTTGTGGCCGGGCGTTTCCGGTCGCGACGACAACCGGCGCCGCAATGCGGCGCTGGCGTCGCACTTACTCGGCAGGCTTGATGTTGGCGGCCTGCTTGCCCTTGGGGCCGGTGGTCACGTCAAAGCTGACCTTCTGGCCTTCCTTCAGCGTCTTGAATCCGGTGCCCTGGATCGCCGAAAAATGCGCGAACACGTCTTCGCCGCCGCCGTCAGGCGCGATGAAACCGAAACCCTTGCTGTCGTTGAACCACTTCACGGTACCTGTTGCCATGTCTTGAACTCCTTGAACAAATGAAAAATCGGAGGGATGCCCCCGGAACAGCGAAGGTCAAGACGACGGACGGTGAAGAAAGAACGGCAACGCTGATGGCGACGCCGGTACAGACTAACAACGGCACAGCTTGAAGATCGCTCCGGGATTATCTCACGATTCCGGCCTTGCCAACAGGGTCGTCATGCCTTTCAGAGCGCCGCGCGCATCGCGACGAATCCCCCCGCCATGTCCGCGATCAGGTCGTCGATGTGCTCAAGACCCGCGTGGACGCGAAAGCAGGGGCCTGCGTAGTGCCAGCGTGTCGCCGTGCGCAGGCTTGCCGCGTCGAACGGGATTGCCAGGCTTTCGAAGCCGCCCCAGGACGCGCCGATGCCGAACAGTTCCAGGGCGTCGATCAGCGCATCGCGGGCGCGCGGCGCCATGGGTTTCAGGACCACGCCGAAGAGCCCGCAGGCGCCGCGAAAGTCGCGCTTCCACAGGTCGTGGCCGGGCGCGCCTGGCAGCGCCGGGTGCAGCACTACCTCGACCTCCGGCTGCTGCGCGATCCATTCCGCCAGGCGCAGACCGGATTCCCAGTGGATCGGCAGGCGCCGCGCCATGCTGCGCAGCCCGCGGGCCGCCAGGAAACAGTCGTCCGGCGCGGCTGTCTGCCCATAGTCGGTGGTCACCGCATCGAGTCCGGGCCAGGCCTCGCGCGTGCAGGTCACCGATCCCATGATGACGTCCGAGTGGCCGACGATGTACTTGGTGGTGGCCTGGATTGAGACATCGACGCCATGCTCGAAGGGCTTGAAGTAGAGCGGCGTGCCCCAGGTGTTGTCGAGCATGACGACGGCACCTGCGGCATGCGCGGCGGCGGCGATGGCGGGAATGTCCTGCACTTCGAAGGTCAACGAGCCTGGCGATTCGGTGAAGACCAGGCGCGTGTTGGACCGCATCAGTTGCTTGATGCCGGCGCCGATCAGCGGATCGTAGAACGTGGTCTCGACGCCCAGGCGCGCAAGCTGGGTAGTACAGAAGCGGCGGGTCGGACCATAGACGCTGTCTGTCACGAGGACGTGGTCGCCAGCGCGGACGTAGCCCAGGATCGGGATGGTGCAGGCGGCCAGTCCGGACGGGTAGAGCTGGCATTTGTAGCCGCCCTCGATCTCGGCCAGCGCTTCTTCCAGCAGGTGGCGCGACGGCGTGCCCGACAGGCCGTAGTAGGTGCCGGGCTTACCGTCCGCGCGATCGCGCTTTTTCTGCTCCCATTCGGCGACATCGGCGGAAAGAATCGTCGAGGCCCGGAACACGGGCGTGCTGACCGCGCCGGCGAAGCGCTCGGGATGGCGGCCCAGATGGGTGGTCTTGGTTTCTTCGCGCATGGGGCTTGGGTCCTGTAGGGGTGCTGCCGGCCGAGGGGGAGGCAAGGGCGAACGCAGGCGCGTCGCGGACACGCAAGTATAATTTCGGTCTTCCGCCATTGTCTTCGATGGCACGCCTTACGGCCCTGCGGCCTCCATGTCCCTGATCCTGAAGCTGCGCGCCGGTCCGGCGCTGTCGTCGTTTCGCCTCGAGAAAGTCAAGGCTGCGCTCTCGCCGCTGCCGGTGGCGCGCCTGGCGGCGGAAACCTGGCACTTCGTCGAACTCGCCGAGGCGCTGGACGCAAACGAAACGCAGCGGCTGGACGCGCTGCTCACCTACGGAGCGGCGCGCGCGGCAGAGGCGCGCGGCGACCTGTTCCTGGTCGTGCCTCGGCCAGGCACGTTGTCGCCCTGGTCGTCCAAGGCGACCGACATCGCGCACGCCTGCGGCCTGGCCAAGGTGCGCCGCATCGAGCGTGGCATCGCCTGGTGGTTCACGCGCGGCCTCATCGGACGTTATGACGCACAGGAGCGCGCGCGCATCGCCGCGGCCGTGCACGACCGCATGACCGAGGTGGTGTTCGGCTCGATCGACGAGGCCGGGCACCTGTTCGCGCACGTCGCGCCGCCGCCGCAGGAGGTGGTGCCGCTCGCCGCGCAGGGCCGCGCCGCCCTCGTCGCAGCGGACCGTGACATGGGGCTCGCGCTGTCGCCGGACGAGATCGACTACCTGGCCGAGAACTTCGCGCGCCTGGGCCGCGATCCGACCGATGTCGAGCTCATGATGTTCGCGCAGGCCAATTCGGAGCACTGCCGGCACAAGATCTTCAACGCCGACTGGGTCATCGACGGCGAGCGACGCCCGCAGTCGTTGTTCGCGATGGTGCGCGAGACCCACCGCGCCCACCCGCAGGGCACCATCGTGGCGTATTCGGACAACGCGGCGGTCATGGAGGGCGGCCCGGCCGAGCGCTTCCGGCCGGGGCCGGATGGCAGCTACGCGTATCACCAGCGCCTCACTCACACCCTGATGAAGGTCGAGACGCACAATCACCCCACCGCGATCGCGCCGCATCCCGGTGCTGCGACCGGGGCCGGCGGCGAGATACGCGACGAGGGCGCGACCGGGCGCGGCGCCAAGCCCAAGGCGGGGCTGTGCGGCTTTGCGGTCTCGCATCTGCGCATCCCGGGGTTCGAGCAGCCCTGGGAAGAGGATGTCGGCCGGCCCGCGCGCATCGTCCCCGCGCTTGCCATCATGCTCGAGGGGCCGATCGGCGCGGCAGCCTTCAACAACGAGTTCGGCCGGCCCAACCTGGCCGGCACGTTTCGCACCTACCTGCAGACCTTTGCCGGGGAGACGCGCGGCTATCACAAGCCCATCATGATCGCCGGCGGCGTCGGCGCGATCGACGCCGACCAGACCACGAAGCTGCGCTTCGGACCGGGTACGCTCCTGGTGCAGCTCGGTGGCCCGGGCATGTTGATCGGCATGGGCGGTGGTGCGGCTTCAAGCATGGGCGCCGGCAGCAACACGGCCGACCTCGACTTCGACTCGGTGCAGCGCGGCAACCCGGAGATGCAGCGGCGCGCGCAGGAGGTCATCGACCGCTGCGCGGCCCTGGGTAACGACAACCCGATCCTCGCGATTCACGACGTCGGCGCGGGCGGCCTGTCGAACGCGTTTCCCGAGTTGGTCGCAGCCGGCGCGGACGGGGTCGGCGGGAATTTCGAGCTGCGCGAGGTGCCCAGCGAGGAACCCGGCATGGCGCCGCGCGAGGTGTGGAGCAACGAGGCGCAGGAGCGCTACGTCATGGCCATCGCACCGGATCGGCTGGAACAATTCGCTGCCCTGTGCGAGCGGGAACGCTGTCCCTATGCCGTGGTCGGACGCGCGACCGACGACGCTCGCCTGGTGGTCGGCGACCGGCACTTCGGCAACCTCCCGGTCGACATGCCGCTCGAGGTCCTGTTCGGGCGGGCGCCGAAGATGTTGCGCGAAGTCGCCAGCGTGGCGCGCGAGTTTCCGCGCCTGGACCTGACCGACATCAAGATTGCCGAGGCCGTGCCGCGCGTGCTGCGCATGCCGGCAGTGGCGGCCAAGACCTTCCTGATCAGCATCGGCGATCGCACCGTCGGCGGACTGTGCGCGCGCGATCAGATGGTGGGACCCTGGCAGGTGCCGGTGGCGGATTGCGCGGTGACCCTGCGCGACTTTCGCGGCGTGGCCGGCGAGGCCTTCGCCATGGGCGAGCGCACGCCGCTGGCAGTGCTCGACGCGCCGGCCGCGGGGCGCATGGCGGTGGCCGAGGCCATCACCAACCTGGCAGCGGCCGACGTCGGTGATATCGGCAACATCAAGCTCTCGGCCAACTGGATGGCGGCCGCAGGGCACACGCGGACCGGCGAGGACGCTGCGCTGTACGCGACCGTCGCCGCGGTCACGTTGGACCTGTGCCGCAGCATCGGCGTGGCCATTCCGGTGGGCAAGGACTCGTTGTCCATGACTACCGCGTGGGACGACGGCCGCGGGCGTCGCGAGGTGGTGGCGCCGTTGTCGCTGATCGTTTCCGCCTTCGCGCCGGTCGACGACGTGCGCCGATCGCTGACGCCGCAGTTGGTGAGCGACCGTGGCCCGACCAGCCTGATCCTGATCGACCTGTCGCGCGGGCGCCAGCGTCTGGGTTTCTCGTGCCTGGCGCAGGCCTATGGCCTGTTTGGCAGCGCAGTGCCGGACCTGGACGATCCGCAACTGCTGGTGGCCTTCTTCCGCGCCATCCAGACCCTCAACCGCGAAGGCCTGCTCCTGGCCTATCACGACCGTTCCGACGGCGGCCTGTTCACGACGGCGTGCGAGATGGCGTTCGCGGGGCAGGTCGGCGTGACCCTGAATCTCGACACCGTGTGCTGGGACGCGGCGGCGACCGACCACGATGGGTTCGAAATCAAGTCGGACATGCTGCGCGGGCGCAGCAACGATCGCATCCTGGCAGCGCTTTTCAACGAGGAGCCGGGCGCTCTCATCCAGGTCGAGAGCGCGCAACGCAACGCCATCCTCGCGCGCCTGGCCGCGTGGGGCCTGGGCGAGTGCGCCTATGTCGTCGGTTCCCTCAACACGCGCGACGAGGTCCGCGTCGTGCGCAACGCCAAGCCGGTGTTCGCCCTGCCGCGTGCCGAACTCATGCGGGTATGGGGCGAGACCAGCCATCGCATGCAGATGCTGCGCGACAACCCGGAGGTGGTGTCGCAGGAATTCGCACGGCTGGGCGATGCTGCCGACCCAGGCATCAGCCCGCTTTTGACCTTCGATCCCGCCCTGGATGTGGCCGCGCCCATGATCGCCAGCGGGAGCCGGCCACGCGTGGCGATCCTGCGCGAGCAGGGGGTCAACGGGCAGATTGAGATGGCCGCGGCGTTC
Source organism: Burkholderiales bacterium (assembly GCA_016790635.1). GTDB lineage: Bacteria > Pseudomonadota > Gammaproteobacteria > Burkholderiales > JAEUOS01 > JAEUOS01. Next base: position 77,084 of record JAEUOR010000043.1, on the reverse strand, counting down.
GATCGCGCCGGGTTCTGCGCCGTCGACGTGCACATGAGCGACCTGCAGGCCGGGCGCACGAGCCTGGCCGGTTTCATCGGCTTCGCCGCCTGCGGTGGCTTTTCCTACGGCGATGTGCTGGGCGCCGGCGCCGGCTGGGCCAAGGCGGTCCTCTTCAATGAGCGGGCGCGCGACGAGTTCGCGGCCTTTTTCGCCCGCGGCGACAGTTTCGCGCTGGGCGTCTGCAACGGCTGCCAGATGATGGCCCACTTGAGCGGGCTGATCCCGGGTGCCGCCGCCTGGCCGGGCTTCACGCGCAACCGCAGCGAGCAGTTCGAGGCGCGCCTGGTGACGGTCGAGGTCCTGCCTTCGCCATCGCTGTTCTTCGCCGGCATGGCCGGTTCGCGCCTGCCGGTGCCGACCGCGCACGGCGAGGGCTATGCCGACTTCTCGCAGCAGGGCGACGCGCGCGCGGCGATTGCGACGCTGCGCTATGTGGACAACCTCGGCGCCGCGACCGAGTCCTACCCGCACAATCCGAATGGTTCGGCTGGCGGCGTCACCGGCTACACCACGGCCGACGGCCGCTTTTCCATCCTCATGCCCCATCCGGAGCGTGTTTTTCGCACGGTGCAGCACTCCTGGGCGCCGGCGCGGTGGGGCGAGGACGGGCCGTGGCTCACCATGTTCCGCAACGCGCGCCGCGCGGTCGGCTGAAGGCCGGCCGGGCAACCATTGACGTGTCGGAGCTTCCGCTCTGGGTCGCCATCGCGGTCAAGGTCGTCTTTGCCGCTACCGTGGTCGTCACCGCGACCACCCTGGCGGAGCGCAGCGGCCCGCTCATCGGCGGGCTCATCATCGCGCTGCCGGTTTCGGTGGGACCCACCTATGTGATGCTGGCGGTCACGACGACGCCGGAATTCATCGCGCAAAGCGCGCTCGGCAGCCTGCAGGCCAACGCGGCCGGCGGCGCGTGCGCGGCGGTCTACGTCATGCTGGCGCATCGGGTGGCCATGCCGCTGGCCCTCCTGGCCGCGCTGGCGACATGGTTCGGCCTGTCGACCGGCACACGCGCAGCCGGCCTTGGCGTGCCCGCTTTGGTGTTGCTCAATGTCCTGGTGTTCGCCGTCGCGCTGCCGCTCACCCGCGCTGCGCTCGCGGGCCAGGCCAGACTGTCGGGCGCCGCGCGCTGGTACGACATGCCGCTGCGCGCGCTTTTCGTCGGGGTCTTTGCCGCCACGCTGGTCACCATCAGCCATGCCATCGGACCGGACTGGACCGGCATCATGGCAGCGTTTCCCCTGGTGATCACGACTTCGATCGTCCTCATGCATCCGCGCGTGGGGTCCGGCGCCACCGCCGCGGCGATGGCGATCGTCGTGCGCGGACTGATTGCCTACCCGGTGGGCTACTGGCTGATCCACGTCGGTGCCGTGCCGTGGGGCGCGTGGTGGGCGCTCTTGGCGGCGCTGGTGCCGGTGGTGGCCTGGCAGGGCGTGGTCTATGCCTGGCGCGAGCGCAGCGTGCGCGGCTAAGGGCGCGCGGTTGCTGCGCGCGCTCGCCAGAAGGTCAGCGCCACCGCGCCCAAGTCCAGCGCGGCGCAGGTGTACAAAGGGAGCGCGTATCCGTCCGAGAGATCGCGCAGCAAGCCGAGTAGGCCGGGCGCCATGCTGTAGGTGACGCCGCACACCGCGGTCGTGAGGCTGGCCACGCGCGCGAATTCGGCCGCGCTGAACTCGCGCTGCACGACCAGCGAGGGCAGGGTGATGAGATTGCCGACGCCGATACCGAACGCGGCGCAGGCGATGAGGAGAAGCACCGGGTCGCGGGCATTGGCGATGAGCACGAGCGCGATGGCCTGGATCGCGAGCAGGATCGCGCTGGCGTGGCGCGCATCCATGCGGTCGATGCGCAGACTCAACCCGATTCGGCCGGCGACGGCGCAGGCGCCGGTGAGGGCCACGGCGAAAGCGGCTTCGACCCGGCCCAGGAGCGGCTGCAGGATGGCGAGCTGGTGGATCAGGAAGCCCACCTGTGCGGCGATCCCGAGTGCGAACGGCAGGGTCGCACTCCAGAATTGGCTGCTGCCAAGAGCGCGGCGCTTGCTCCATGCGAGGTCGGCATGGACCGGCTCGTTCCCGCTGTGGCGCGGGGCGGCGAGCGCCGGAGGGCGCGTCACCCACAGGAAGATCATCGGCAGCAGCACGGCACAGGTGAGTCCGACCGCGACTGCCGCGGCCAGCTTGAAGCCGATGGCTGCCGACAGCGCCACCAGGAGGGGTACCAGTATCACGCTGCTGGCGGAGGCGCCGTTGAGCGCGAGGCTGATGGCCATGCCGCGCCTGGTCTGGAACCACCCGCCGATGATCACCACGATCGCGCCCAGGCTGGTGCCCGCCCAGCCGCAGGCGAGCAGCGCGTAGACGGCGAAGAGCTGCCACGGCGCCGCGACATGCGGAATCGCCACGGTGCCGAGCGCCAGGCAGGCGAGTCCCGCGATCAGGAACCGGCGCGGACCCATGCGCTCGATCGCGTCGGCCGCATAGGCCACCAGCACGCCGCCGATCAGGTAGTAGAAAGTCGTTGCCGCCGAGATGAGCGCCGTCGACCAGCCGTGGGTGCGCCTGATCTCGGTCAGGTAGACACCGTGTCCGTAAAAGCCGAAACCCCAGGCTGCCAGGGCCAGGAAAAAACAGGTCAGTACGACGCGCCAGCCGGGATGGCGCCAGGAGGTCTCGTCCGGGAGGTTAATGCAGCGCCTCGGCGGGCAGGTCGACCATGTGCACGCCTTCGAGCGGGCATTCCAGGATGGTTCGCCGCAACTTCTCGATGGCGGCCAAGCGCGTGAAGCTCTTGCGCCAGCAGAGCGCGACGCGCCGCTGCGGGATCGGTCGGGCAAAGGGCTTGTAGGCGATCAGGTCCTTCTTCAGAGCGCGTGGCGGGACTGCCGAGGCCGGCATCACCGTCAAGCCCACGCCGGAGGCGACCATGTGCCGGATGGTCTCGAGCGAACTGCCTTCGAAGGTCTTCTGGATGCCCTCCGCGCTGCTGGCGGAAAAGCGCATCATCTCCGGGCACACCTGCAGGACCTGATCGCGCAGGCAGTGGCCCGCGCCCAGGAGCAGCATGGTCTCGCGCTTCAAGTCCGCGGCGGGAATCTCGCGCCGCGACGCCCAGGCGTGACCGGCAGGCAGCGCGACCATGAAGGGCTCGTCGTAGACCGGCTGCATCATGAGACTGGCTTCTGAAAAGGGCAGGGCCAGGATCGCCACGTCGATGTCGCCGTTCTTGAGCATCTCCAGCAGGCGCACGGTGAAATTCTCCTCGATCACCAGCGGCATGGCGGCGGCGGCCTTGATCATGCGCGGCACCAGCACGGGAAGGAGGTAAGGGGCGATCGAATAGATCACGCCGACGCGCAGCGGACCGCCGAGCGGGTCGCGCCGCTCCTTGACCAGCTCCTTGATCTGTCCGGCTTCCTCGAGGACGCGCTGCGCCTGGGCCACGACCACCGCCCCGAGGGGCGTGAGGGCGATCTCGCCATGACTGCGCTCGAAGAGTGTCGTGCCCAGTTCGTCCTCGAGCTTCTTGACCGCCACCGACAGCGTCGGCTGGCTGACGAAGCAGGCGTCGGCGGCGCGCCCGAAGTGGCGCTCGCGCGCAACCGCGACGATGTAGCGCAGTTCGGTCAGGGTCATGCGGCGGGCCGCGTCGCGCCGCGGCTACTCGATCTTTGCGCCCTTGCGCAGATCCGCCAGCAGGCGGTCGAGCTTCTGCCGCTGCAGGCGGTCGGTCAGCTGCGGGCGCGCTTCATCGATCGACGGCAGCTTGGCGTCACGCACGTCGTCCAAGCGGATCACGTGGAAACCGAACTGGGTCTTGACCGGTGCGTCGGTGGTCTCGCCTTTCTTCAGGGCCGAGAGCGCACGAGCGAATTCGGGGACGTAGTTGGCCGGGCGCGCCCAGTCCAGGTCGCCGCCGTTGTTCTTCGAGCCCGGGTCCTCGGACTGCTTGGCGAGCTCCTCGAACTTGGCGCCGGACTTCAGTCTGGTGATGATCGCCTTCGCTTCGTCCTCGCCCTTGACGAGGATGTGGCGCGCCTTGAACTCGCGTTCGCCGAGCTCCTTGCGGATCTTGTCGTATTCGGCGCGCACTTCGGAGTCGGCGACCGGATTCTTGCGAAAGTGCTCCTGGATGTAGGCGCGCACCAGCAGTTGCTGGCGCAGGTTGTCGAGCTGGCTCACGACTTCTGCCGACTTGTCCAGGCCTTGCCGGGTGGCAGCCTGCGCCATGATCTCCCGATTGACCAGCTCATCCCTGACCAACTGGCGCAATTGGGCGTTGTCCGGGCGCCCCTGGCCGGTGAGTTCGCGCACCATCTGCTCGGCGCGCGCGGCCGGAATGGCAACGCCGTTGACGCGCGCCAAGGTGCCGCCGCCGCTGGGTGTGGCAGCTCCCTGCAGGCCGGATGGAAGGCCCGGGGACTGGGCCCAGGCGGACAGTGCGGCCGTTGCGGCGCACACGGCAAGCAGGCGGGAAAGAGGGCGTTGCATGGTGGTTCCTTCAGTGGGAAGCGGTGGGTTCACCGGGCGTACTGGCCTCGTCCGGGGTGCGTGCGTCCAGCGCCAGCGCGTGGATGCCGTTCTTCATCAATGCACCGAGTGCATCGTAGACCAGGCGATGGCGGGCGACGCGATTGCGTCCGGCGAATGCCGCGGACACGATGCTGACATGGTAGTGGCCGCCATCGCGCGCTCCGGCATGGCCGGCGTGCAGGGCACTGTCGTCGCGTACGGCAAGGTAATCGGGCGACAGCGCCGCCAGCGCCCCGCGGATGCGCTCAGGCATGCTGTTCATCGCGGTTCGCCGCCTGCGGAGGCTGCGGGCGGGGCGGCTGCGGCCGGCATTTCCTGGACATGGCGGTAGATGTAGACACCCTGGATCACGATGAAGGCCAGGAGCGCACCGTACATGCCGAAGACGCGAAAGGAACTCCAGGCCTCAGCCGACATGCGCAGCGCCACGTACAGGTTGGCCGCGCCGATGAGCGCGAAATACGCCACCCACAGGAGATTGAGCCGCGCCCAGGCGAAATCCGGCATCTGCAGCTTGTCGCCGAGCATGAGTTTCAGGAGGTTCTTCTTGAAGCCCACCGCGGCCACCAGGAAGACCACCGCGAAGGCCCAGTTGAGCACCGTCGGCTTGATCTTGATGAAAAGGTCGTCGCGCAACAGGAGCGTGATGCCGCCAAAGACGATGATGGCGGCGAAGGTGATGGCGTGCATGCGCTTGATGCGGCCATAGCGGATGCGGCTGGCCGCCAGCTGCAGGCATGCCGCGGCCATTGCGAGCTTGGTCGCGGTGAACATGTCGACCAGGCCGAAGGCGACCAGGAGGAACGGCAGCGCCGGGATCAGGTCGATGAAGAAATCCATGAGCTTTCCATTTTACTTGGCAGAGGGCGCGGCCGCACCCCGCCCGACGCTCAATCGGGCTGGCGCGCGACGAAGCGCAGCGAGGCGGAGTTGATGCAGTAGCGCAGTCCGGTCGGCTCGGGGCCGTCTTCGAAGACGTGCCCCTGGTGGGCATCGCACACCGCGCAATGCACCTCGGTGCGGCGCATGAAGAACGAATTGTCGGACTGGGTCTCGACGTTGGCGTCCACGGCCGGCTGCCAGAAGCTCGGCCAGCCGGTGCCGGATTCGAACTTGTGGCGCGAGTCCCACAAAGGCGTGCCGCAGCATACGCAGGTGTAGATGCCGTCACCGTGATGATCGTGGTACTCGCCGCTGAAGGCGCGCTCGGTGCCGTGCTTGCGCGTGACGTTGAACTGCATCGGCGTGAGCATGGACTTCCATTCGGCGTCGGGCTTGTGGATCTTGGCCATGAGGACCTTCTGCGTGTGGGATAGTGCGGGACACTGTCTTTGCTGCGCTTTACGCCAATACGACTGTCATGCCAGAGCGGATGCCGACCGGGGTGCCGTCCAGTGCCGGCGCCGCGCTCGCCGGGATGTACCGGGACGGGCGCCGCTCACGGATTCGTTTGCCTGGGGTACCCTTGCGACTTTGCCGGACCAGACCAGCCTCCGGCAGAGCGGCGCGGACCACGACCGATACGGACCCAGCGTGACCCAGAGCATTGACCGAACCGCACACGGCGCACTCTGCGCGGCCGGCCGCTATTGTATAGCGGCCCTCTTTCTCGTCTGCATGGGCTTTGCGACCGCGGTGGGAGCGCAAGGTTCGGTCGCCCGCTCGCTGCCGGATGCGCAGCGTTGGCAGCAATTGCAGGGGCAGGCCGAGGAAGCACTCGCGAAAGGGGACTTCGCACGCGCTGAAAGCCTGGCGCGCGATGCGGTGGTTGCGGGCGTCGCGGGCTTCGGCAACGGCGATCCCAACGTGGCGGCCAGCCAGTCGACCTTGGGCGCCGCACAGCTGCGCAACAACAACCTGGCAGGCGCCGAGGCCAGCTTTCGCGAGGCGGTCGGCATCTATGAGGCGCGCCTGGGTGCTGACCATGAATTCGTTGGTGCAATGCTCAACAACCTCGGGCTGGTAGTCGAGCGTCAGGGGAACTTTCCCGCCGCCGAATTGCTGCTGCGACGCTCGCTGGCGATCAAGGAGAAATCCCAGGGGCGCGATCACCCCGATACCGCGGTCACGCTCGCCAATCTGGCCCGGGTGCTGGATCGTCTTGGCCGCAGTGGCCAGCTTGCGGCGGCCGGCGCCAAGCCCGGGCCGGTCCGGCCGGGCAGTCCGGGCGGGTCCACCGGCGGGGCGATCGCCGACGCCGCGCTCATGGCAGCCCAGGCAGAGGATTCCCGGGCGCGCGGTGATTTCGCCGGTGCCGAGTCGCTGCATCGGCGGGCCCTCGCGGTGCACGAGGGCCAGCTTGGTCCGGAGCATCCGACCACGCTGGCCACGCGCACCAACCTGGGCAACGTCATGCTCATGCAGGGCAAGTTTGGCGAGGCCGAGAAACTGTTTCGAGGAGTCCTGGCGGCGCGCGAAAAGGTGCTCGGTCGCGACCACCCGGATGTCGCGATCAGCCTCAACAATGTCGCCAATGCGCTGTTCGAGCAGAGTCGCCAGGACGATCGCAACGCCCCGCCGGAGCGCCGCCTGCGGGGGCAGTTCAGCGAGTTCCGCGCCGCGACCGAAACCGAGGCCCTTTACCGCCGCGCGCTGGCGATCCAGGAACGCGCCGGCGAGGGCAACCCGGCGACGGCGGCAACGGTCAACAACCTGGCGGTGCTCTTGGCCGGCCGTGGCCGCTTCGACGAGGCTGTGCCGCTGCACCAGCGGGCGATCGCGATTGCGGAGAAGTCGCTGGGCGGCATGCATCCGGATACGGCCAGCATGCTCACCACGCTGGCCATCACGCTCGACCGCCAGGGACGCAGCGGCGAGGCCGAGGCCGTGTACGCGCGCGCCGTCGGCATCGCCCGCGAGTCCGGGGTCCCCAGGGAGATTCTGGTCAATGCCAGCAGCATGGCATACAGCCTGTCGCGTCGCGGCCGCCTGCGCGAAGCGCTGCCCTATTACCGGGAGGCTGTCGACGCCCTTGATACGTTGTACGCGCAGACGCGCGGCCAGTCGGAGGCGGCGCGCCAGGCTTTTCTCGGTCGTTTTGCCTATGTGTATCGCGAACTGATGCGTATCCTTGCCACGCTGCATGCGGCCACCCCTGCCGGGGGGTTCGACCGCGAGGCCCTCGCGGTCGCCTCGCGCAGCCAGTCGCGGGTCTTCTCCGAGATGCTGCGCCAGGCCGACGTGGCGCGCTTTTCCGGCGAGCCCGCGTTTGCGGCGGCGCGCAAGAGCCGCGAAGACTTGCAGGAGCGGGTCGCCAGCCTGCGCCTGGCCTGGCTATCAGTCGCGGAGACGCAGGGCGGCGCAGGATCGCAACGCGCGCGCCTGGGGGCAGAACTGAAGGCCGCCGAGGATGAGTTGCGCCGCGTGGAGGATGGCCTCTGGCGGGATTATCCCCGCTACATGGAACTGGCCAATCCGCGCCCCGTCACCGCGGACATGCTGCAAGGCCAATTGCTCAAGCCCGGGGAAGCGTTGCTGAGTTTCGCTTTTCTCGCCAACGAGGCGCTGGTCTTCGCGGTCACCCGCGAGCGCCTGCGCATGGTGCGCGTGGCCCTGCCCCGCGAAGAACTGGCGCGCCGCGTTTCGCAGGTGCGCCGGCCCATGGAACGCATCGCGCAGGGCGACCCGCCAATCGTGCTGCGCCAGGTCGATCCGGCGGTCCTGGCCGGGCTCTACCGCGACCTCGTGGCACCGGTGGCGGGCGAGCTTGCCGGCGCGTCACAGGTGCTGGTGGTGGCCGATGGGCCGCTCTACTCGCTGCCGCTGGAACTGCTGCTGACCCGCTACGGCGATGCCGAGAAGAGCCGCTTTGACATTGCCCGCGCCGCTTCCGACGGCAGCCCGGCGCGTCCCTTCCTGGCGGAGTATGCCGGGTTGCCGTTTGCCGGGCTCGCGCATCGGTTCAGTTACCTCCCATCCCTGGCCGCCCTGGCATCTCAGCGCACCCACGCGCGCGCCGCCGGCAGCCACGCGCGGCAACTGGTGGCCTTCGCCGATGCGATCTTCGGGCCGGAAGCCGGCGAGCCCGCCCCGTACAACCCGCAGACGCGCACGCTCCTGGGTGCCCTGGCGCAGGGCGCCGAGCCGCGCATTCCGCGCCTGCCGGAGACGGCGCAGGAGGCGCGCGAGGCGGCGGCATTGGTCGGGGAACCGTCACTCGTGCTCGCCCGGCGCGAGGCGCAGGAGAAACGCGCCAAGTCAGGCGTGCTGCGCGATGCACGCTACGTGCTGTTCGCGACCCATGGTTTCCTGGGATCGGACTTCTTGCAGAACCTCGATTTCGGTGATGCCGGTCAACGCCCTGGCAGCGCGAGCCTTGCGCAGCCGGCCCTGGCGCTGACCCTCACCGGCGATCTGGACGGCGAGGACGGGCTGCTTTCGATGAAGGAAGTCATCGAAGATCTTGAACTGTCCGCCGAACTGGTCGTGCTTTCGGCCTGCAACACGGCCGGTGAGGTCAGCGCAAGCAACAACGGCGAGGGCTTTGCCGGCCTCACGCGGGCGTTCATGTACGCGGGCGCGCGGCGCCTCATGGTGAGTCACTGGGCGGTCGAGAGCAACGCCACGCAGGCGCTGGTGACTGGATCGTTCAAGGGCCTCAAGGAGGGCCGCGGCGCGAGCGAGGCGCTGGCGGAGGCGCGCCAGGCCTTGGCCGGCACCAGTTTCAGTGCCGGCGGGCGCAGTTTCTCGCGCTCGCACCCGTTCTTCTGGTCCCCTTTCGTGGTGGTGGGCGATTGAAGCGCGGCGCGGCCTTGCGGCGGGTGCAGCGCTTCCTTGCGGTTGCGCTTGTCAGCGCGCTGGTCGCCGGTGCGGCCCACTGGCAGGGCCTGACCAGCGGTTTTGACGACTTCTACTACGACGCCTGGCATCACCTTGCCGGCAAGCGGCGCGATGCCCAGCATGTCGCGATCGCTTCGGTCGACGACGACACCTTCCTGAAGCTCAAGGACGACCCGCTGGCGTTCTGGCAGCCGCATTTCGCGCAGGCCATGAAAGTCCTGGAAGACGCGGGCGCCAAGGTCATCGGCCTGGACTTCGTCTACGCGACCTCCGCCGAGACATGGCTGAAGCGCCTCGACCTGCCTGATACCCAGGTCAGTCGCACCTATGACAGTGCGTTTCGCGAGCGCCTGGCTGCCGGCGGCAAGGTGCTGGTCGGACACCTGATCCAGAATTCGCGCGGTGATTCGCAGCTGGTCCTGCCGCCGCCGGAACACTACTACCTGCTGCCCGGTCAACTAGGGGATGTCGGGCTGGCCAATCTGTTCCCGGACCCGGATTCGATCGTGCGACGTTTTTTCCCGGTGCTGCTCACCGAGCCAAACCTGCCGGGCATCGGCTTTTCGACCCAGCTCGCGCTGCGCGCCGCCGGCCAGGATGCGACAGCTGCAAGCTGGCAGATCGGCGGCGAAAGCGTGCCCCGCGCGCTGTCGTCGCGCACCATCGGATTCGTCGGCCCATCGGACACGATACCGCGGGTATCGATGGCGCGCCTCCTGGATCCGGGTGCGCTGTCGCTGCCGGAAGTCAAGGCGCTGGCCGGGCGCGTCGTGATCATCACCGCGCATGACTCCTCGAGCCTGCAGGACACCCACCTGACACCGTATTCGCGCGGCCTGATCGGCTTCGAGCGCACCCAGATGACCGGCGGCGAAGTGCATGCGAACATCGTCGAAACCCTGCTTTCCGGACGCTACCCGCGCGAGTTTCCGGCGCCGGCGATCGCTCTCGCCATCCTCGCGACGGCGGCGCTGGCGTCCTGGTTGTTCCTGCGCCGCCATCCCCTTTCCGCCGGGCTCATCGGGTTGGGGCTGGCGCTGTTGATCACGCTCCTGTCCTACCTGTCCTTTGGCCACGACCGCATCGTGCCGACCTCGGCCATGCAGGCGGCGATCCTGCTTGCCTTCCTGCTGTCCCTGGCCTTGCGCCTGACCGGGGAGGAGCGGGCGCGCCGCAACCTGCGCAACATGTTCGGCTCCTATGTGTCCGCCGAGGTCGTCGACCTCCTCATCGCCAACCGGGGCGATGGCGATCGCATCGACCTGAAGGGCGAGGAGATGACGGTGACGGTGCTCTTCTCCGACATCCGCAGCTTCACCACCATCTCCGAGAAGCTCAGCGCGCATGAAGTCGTCGAGATGCTCAACACCTACTTCGCTCGCGCCTGTGAACCCATTCTTGCCGAGCGCGGCAACGTCAACAAGTACATCGGCGACGCCGTCATGGCGATGTTCGGCTCGCCGGTCGCGTATCCCGACCATGCCCTGCGCGCGCTGCGTGCCGCGCAGGGCATGCACGAGGCGGCGCTGCATTTCCGTGGCTGGATGCAGGAGCGTTTTCCCGACCGGGGACTGCCTGAATTCGCCATCGGCATCGGGTTGCACACAGGCACCGTGATCTCCGGGAATATCGGCACGGAGAAGCGGCGCGAGTACACCATCATCGGCGACACCGTGAACATCGCGTCCCGACTGGAGGGCCTGACCAAGGAACTGGGGTGGCCCATCGTGGCCAGTCGCACTACAGTCACAGCCGCCGGTGCCGCTGTGGCTACCGGCGGCACATCCAATGTCACCGTCAAGGGGCGCAGCGAGCCGGTTGAAGTCGTGGAGATCCTGCCGCGCGGGTAACCCCGGAACTTGCATGGCGCGTTTTGACACAAAGATTGACCAAAAGGGCGCTTCTAGCCGCCAAACGGCCAATTGAGCGTGAATTTTGCCCTTGAGGCCCTGGTTTTTTGCGCGGAGAATCAAGCTTGTTCGTACAAGCCCTGTGGCTTGGCCCGGATGAGGAGAAAAGCGATGAGGAAGTTCCTGGACTACCTGACCTTTTTGACGTCGGCAGGCGTTCTTGCGTTCGCACCGGCGGTCATGGCTGCGGCCGACGTGGGCCTGGTCAACCAGTTGCAGGGCGATGTCTCGTATCAGGGCGGCGGCGCCGCCGCCAAAGCCAGCGCATTCATGAAGGTGCGTGACGGAGACCGGTTCGTGGTGCCTGACGGCGCGCTCTTGCGGGTGGTCTATTTCGATGGCGGACGCCAGGAAACCTGGAAGGGCCCGGCGTCGTTCAAGGCCGGTTTGAAGCAGGGCGACGCGACCTCAGGGACACCGCAGGTTTCGCAGGTTCCGGGTGGCGCGCCGGCAAAGCTGGCCCAGACCGCTGAAGTGATCCAGATCGCCAAGCTGGGCCGGGCCGGCGGCGTCACCGTGCGTGGTGTCAAGGGCCAGCAGCTTTCGGCCGCGCAGGCTGCCGAGGTTGCCCAGGCGAGAAAACTCTACGAGTCATGGCGTGCCAGCGCGGCCCCAGACGACATCACTCCCGAACTCTATCTCTACACCGTCCTGGACAGCCAGATGCTGTACGAGGACATGCGCGTCGTCGTCAAGACGATGCAGGAGCGGGCGCCGAACAGCCAGGAAGTGCGCGAACTGGCCGCCTGGGTCGCCGGCCGCTAGGCGGCCCCCGCGGCGCGCCGCCTGTCGGCGCCCGGAGTGCCCGGCCGCCGCTGTTCCCGCCGCGCGTGTTTTCTCCCCTGGCTGCGTACCGGCCGCGCCTGCTGCAGCCCGCCTATAATCCGCGCCCCGGATACTGCCAGGAGGCGTGAAGATGTTGGGCATCATGCAAGACCAGCCGCTCTTGATTTCGTCGGTGCTTGCGCACGCCGCGCGGCATCACGCCGATACCGAGATCGTCTCGCGTACGGTCGAAGGATCGATACACCGCTATACCTATGCCGATGCCCATCGCCGCGCCGGACGCCTGGCGCGCGCCCTGGGGGCACTGGGCGTCGGTTTTTCGGACCGGGTAGGCACGCTGGCCTGGAACGGCTACCGGCACTTCGAGCTCTATTACGGCATTTCCGGCATCGGCGCGGTGATGCACACGATCAATCCCCGCCTGCACCCCGAGCAGATCGCCTGGATCGCCAACCATGCCGAAGACAAGCTGCTGTTCTTCGACTTGACTTTCCTGCCGATCATCGAGGCCGTGGCGCCGCACATGCGCACCTGCAAGGGCTTCGTCGCCATGACCGACCGCGCGCACATGCCTGCGTCCAGCAAGGTCGCGGGACTGCTGTGCTACGAGGATCTCCTGGAGCGCGAGTCGGACGGGTTCGAGTGGCCCACATTCGACGAGAACACCGCGTCGTCGCTGTGCTACACCTCGGGCACCACAGGCAACCCGAAGGGCGCGCTCTACACCCATCGCTCGACCATCCTGCATGCGTACGCTTCGGCGTTGCCGGATACCCTGGATTGCTCGGCGCGCGACGCGATCCTTCCGGTGGTGCCGATGTTCCATGTCAACGCCTGGGGGCTTGCGTATTCGTGCCCGCTGGTCGGCGCGAAGCTGGTATTCCCGGGGCCGCAGCTCGACGGCAAGAGCCTGCATGACCTCTTCGAGACCGAGAAGGTCACCTTCTCGGCCGGTGTGCCGACGGTCTGGCAGGGACTGCTTGCTTATGTGAAGCAGAACAACCTGCGCTTCTCGACGCTCTCGCGCACCGTGATCGGTGGTTCCTCCTGTCCTCCGGCGATGATCAAGGCCTTCCAGGACGACTACGGGGTGCGTGTCCTGCACGCCTGGGGCATGACCGAGATGTCGCCCCTGGGAACGGTCTGCAACTTGAAGACCAAGCATCTGGGCTTGACCAAGGACGAGCAGTTCGGCATCGAAGTCACGCAGGGGCGGGCTGTCTACGGGGTCGACATGAAGATCGTCGGCGACGACGGCCAGGAGTTGCCCTGGGACGGCAAGTCCTTCGGCAACCTCCTGGTGCGCGGGCCGTGGGTGGTCAAGGGCTACTTCAAAGGCGAGGGGGGCGATCCGCTGGTCGATGGCTGGTTCCCGACCGGCGACGTGGCGACCATCAGTCCCGACGGTTTCATGACCATCACCGACCGCAGCAAGGACGTCATCAAGTCGGGCGGCGAATGGATCAGTTCGATCGACCTGGAGAACATTGCGGTGGCCCATCCGGCCGTGCTGCAGGCCGCGGTGATCGGTGTCGCGCATCCCAAGTGGGACGAGCGGCCTCTCCTGATCGTGGTCAGGAAACCTGGCGCGCAGGTGACGCGCGAGGAACTGCTCGGTTTCTACGACGGCAAGATCGCCAAGTGGTGGCTGCCTGACGACGTGGTGTTCACCGATGCGATCCCGCTCGGTGCGACCGGAAAGATGCTCAAGACCAAGTTGCGCGAGCAGTTCGGCAGCCACAGGTTGCCGACCGCGTGAGCGTGCCGCGGCGGGCGCGGCCGGGACGCCGTGTCCGCCACGCCGCGGCGAGTCCGCGCCCATGACCAGCGCCGCGCGCGGGCCGGCGACCATCGGCATGGTCTGCGTGGTCGTCGTGTGGGCGACGCAGATGCCGTTGTCCCAGGAAGTCCTGCGCTCGATCGACCAGTACAGCTTCGCGATCCTGCGTTACCTGATCGGCTGCTCGCTCTTCGTGGCCACCCTGGCCTGGCGCGAGGGCCGCGCGGGCTTCGACCTGGGAGGGCGCGCCGGTGCCGTCGTCTGGCACGGCGTGTGCGGGTTCACCGTCTTCGGCATATTCGTCTTCTGGGCGCTTTACTACACGACGCCCGCGCACGTGGCGGTGATCATGTCGCTGCAGCCAATGATCATTGCGTTCTGGATGTGGGCGCGTCACGGGCGCGCACCGACACCACCCGTGCTGGCCTGCATCGGCATTGCGTTTGTCGGCGCCGCCTTGATGATCACCCGCGGGGATCCGATGGCGGCGTTGGCTGGCGGGTCGGCGACCGGCGATGCGATGGCCTTGCTCGGGGCGGCAGGCTGGGTGGTCTACACCCTGGGGGCAGCGCGCCTGCCGGGATTTTCTCCCCTCAAGTACACCACGCTGTGCGCGCTGGCGGGGACCGCCGGCATCGTGATTCTGACCGCGCTGCTCGTGCCGCTGGACCTCGCGCGGATCCCGACGCGCGCCGAGGTCATGGGTGAGTTGTGGGCCATCGTCTATATCGCCGTGGTCTGCTTCTATGGCGCAATACTCATGTTTACCGTGGGCGTGGCGCGCCTGGGTGCGGTCAACGCGCTCCTGATCGGCAATGCCACGCCCGTGCTGGTCTTCGCGATCGATGTCTGGCGGGGATTGGCTCCATTACCCATCGAGTGGCTCGGCGCGGCGATGGTGGTGTCGGCGCTGGTCGCGAACAACCTGATCGAGGCGCGCCGGACGCGCGCGGCATCCTAGCCGGCGCGACTCGAAGTCGCCGATTGCCGTGGCGCGGTCTCGCGCTTCAAGGTCAGGTAGCCGTTGACGAACATCGCGCCCAGGATGAGTGCACCCCCGGTCAGGGCGGCAATGCCTGGCTCCTCTCCCACGCCCAGCCACACCCAGACCGGCGCCAGGATGGGTTCGATCAGGCTTAACAGGCCGATCTCTGCCGCGCGCAGGTGCGGGACAGCCAGGGTCATGAGATAGCAGCCGAGGCCCAGTTGCACACAGCCCATCAATGCCAGCAAGGCCAGGTCCGTGCCGCCCACGGCCAGGCTCCCGGCAAGGAACGCGGCTGGCGTCGCGGCAAAGATCCCACCGATGAGGATCACCGGCATGAGATCGGGTGGGGCGGCGGTCGGCCCCGTGATGCGCCGCACGAAGACGATCTGCACGGCATAGGCGAACGGGATGCCC
This sequence comes from Burkholderiales bacterium, assembly GCA_016790635.1. Taxonomy (GTDB): domain Bacteria; phylum Pseudomonadota; class Gammaproteobacteria; order Burkholderiales; family JAEUOS01; genus JAEUOS01. The sequence continues at coordinate 61,853 of JAEUOR010000043.1, read as the reverse complement.
AGGGCCAGCAGGTTGCCGAGCCAGTGACCCCCGGCGCCGGTACCAAAGTCGGCGCCGAACATGATGACGATGCCCGCCAACGCCACCGCGATCGCGGCCCAGGTGAGCGGCGCGACGCGCTCGCCCAGCGCGACACGGCCCACCACCGCGGTCATCAGGGGGGCGACGCTCATGAGCACGAAGGTGTTGGCCGTCGACGTGAGGGTGAGCGCGAGGATGAAGAACCAGATCTGCACCGCCAGGCAGGCGGCTGCGGCGACACCGGCGCGGCCGACGCCGCGCACACGCGCCAGTGCTGATTGGGGTGCGCGCAGGAGCAGGAGGACGGCGACGAAGAGCGCCATGAAGACCGAGCGCCAGAAGACGATCAGCCAGGTGTCCGATGTCTCGAAGGCGCGCACGATCAACCCGCCCAGGCTCCAGCACAGGCCTGCGCCGATCATGCAGGCAACGCCAAAGCCGCGGCGCGGATTGCTCAGCATGGCCTGAACGCGGCCAGCGACGATAATGCGACGTGCGGAGGTGAACAATGCAAGCCAGGATTGATGACGCGGCACGATGGCTGGCGCAGCGCCACACGCAGCGGGCGGGTTACGCCCCGCTGCCGGGCGAACTGCGGCCGGCGGGCGTTGCCGAGGCCTATGCGGTCCAGGACGCACTTGTGCGCCACTGGTGCGCCGACGGTGACCGGGTCGCGGGCTACAAGATCGCACTCACCACACCGCAGATGCGACGCATGGTCGGCTTTGACGACTCGATCGCCGGCCAGGTGCTGGAAAGCCGGGTGGACCGCTCGCCGGCCGCGATCGCCCTCGCGCATGCTGTGCACCTGGGCTTCGAGTGCGAGATCGCGTTTCGCATCGGTCGCGCGACTGATCCGGCTGCGCCCCCTGGGTCGCGGGAGGCCATGGCGCAGCACATCGATGCGATCGCGCCGGCCTTTGAACTGATCGACGATGGCGGCGCCGACTATCGGCAATTTGCCGACGATGACGGGTCCACCCTGGTCACCCTCGCCGCCGACAACGCCTGGAATCACGGTGTCGTCCTGGGTGAGTGGCGCAGCGGCTGGCAGGTCATCGACAGCGATGCGCTGGTCGGCATCGCCAGCATCGGCGGGCGGGAAGTCGGGCGCGGCCAGGGGCGCGATGTGCTCGGCCATCCGCTGGATGCGATGCTGTGGATCGCGGCTCACCTGGCCGCGCGTGGCCGCGGGCTGTCCGTGGGTGATTTCGTGATCACCGGAAGTCTGGTGACGACGCGCTTTCCGGCACCCGACGACGAGGTCGCGTTCGCGCTTGACGGCATCGGCGCGGTGCGCATGCGGATGGTCTGACACTTAAGGCAGCGCCGCAGGCGCTGCGACGCCGAATTTTTCCTGCCAGGGCGCCAGGAGCGGGAGAATCGACGCATGCAACTCGACCCCGTGCGCCAGTTGCGCGGCACGACGCGCCAGGCCGCGCTCACCGGGCAAGCGCACTGCTGTGCCGGACAGGCGCGGTCGGCTGGCATGGCAGGCGGCGATCACATGCGCGATCTGGCGGGCCGCTCCCTCGATGCCGCCGAAGGCGGCCGGGTCGAGCACCTGCACGAAGACCGTGGCACCCCAGCCTTCCTTGGGGTCGGCGCGGCCGTGCGCGGCGAGCGCGCCCGTCAAGGCCTCGACCCACAGGGTGAGCCCGAAACCCTTGTGTCCATTCTCGAGGCCGCCGAGCAACTGGATGGTGCCGCCGCCGCCGGGCGTGCCGTGACGCGGGTCGTCGGTCGGATTTCCCTCGCTATCCATCAGCCACGCGCCGGGAAAACGGCGCCCCTCTTTGACCAGGCGCGCGCTCATGCCATTGGTCGTGATCGAACAGGATACGTCGACCAGCACCGGCCGGTCGCCATTGGGTATGCCGTAGGCCATCGGATTCGGCGTGAACACCGGGTCGAGGCCGCCGAAGGGTGCAACGCTGGCGGCGTTGGGATCGCTGCACACGAGCTGGATCAGCATGCCGCAATCGGTGGCCCGGCGCAGGTAGGCCGCCAGCGCGGCGATGTGGTGTGAACGGCGGATCGTGACCGAGCCGGTGCCGCAGGTGCGCGCCATCGCGATGCAGGCGTCGATGGCCTTGACTGTCAGCCAGGGGCCCGGCAGGCGCCGCCCATCCCAGGCCTGAACGGCGTTGCGCTGCGAGACGATTTGCGGCTCGCCGCTTGCGGTCATCCTGCCTTGCTCAAGTTCGCCCAAGTAGGGGCCCAGGAGGGCGAGGCCGTGGGTATCGTGCCCGAGCAGGTCGCCTTCCACCAGGATGCCCGCAACGGTTGCCGCGCGATCCGGCGCCAGCCCGGCCGCGGTCAGCAGCGCGGCGGCGTGTTTGATCAAGTCCTGGGCGGCATGGCGCACTGTCATTCGGGTTTGCCTCGCGTTCGATTGCGTTCGTCGGGGCGTCGCTTGATAATGGGTGCAGTTTAACCGCCTCGTTACCTGCCGCGCCGCGACTGTTCGCGTTTCCTGCAACCTTTCCTCTGCACATGTCGACTTTCGAAATCAACCACGAGCCGGTCACGACTCCGCCGCGCCCGTCGGCAACGGTGCTCCTGCTGCGCGACGGGCCCGCCGGGATGGAAGTGCTCATGCAAAGACGCAGCGACGCCTCCGACGTGCTGGGCGGCGCGTTCGTTTTCCCGGGCGGCAAGGTCGACCGTGCGGATGCCGACTCCGACATGCTGGCACGCCTGGACCGCCCTGTGGAAGAACTGCACCTGGCGGTTGCAGATCCAACCCTTGATCCGGCGGCTGCTGCTGCCTGCTTCGTCGCAGCCGCACGCGAGACCTTTGAAGAGGCCGGTGTTCTGCTTGCGCTCGAGTCCGACGGCACCTGGGTCAGCGTCGCGCGCGCAGAGGTGGCGCGCGATGCAGCGCGCGGAGGCCTCGGCTTCGTCGAGGTGCTGGAACAAATGGATTTGCGCATTGCCACCGAAGCGCTGCTGCCATGGTCGCGCTGGATCACGCCGCGCGTGCCGTCCCTGGCGCGCAAGCGCTTCGACTCGCGTTTTTTCCTGGCGCGCGCTCCGCTTGGCCAGAACGTGCGGCACGATGATCATGAAGCGACCGAAAGCGTCTGGATCGCACCGCGCGCCGCGCTTGAGCGCGGCCATGGCGGCGAGATCATGCTGGCACCGCCGCAACTGATGAGCCTGGTCGAACTTGCGCGACTGCCTGATGTCGACACGGCCATGCAGCCCGCCAGTCGCACCTGGCCGCGCGTGGTGGAGCCGCATTCCTTCGACGTGGACGGCGCGCGCGCGGTTGCGTACCCGGGCGATGATCTGCATCCGCAGCGCGAACGGGTCATGCCCGGTCCGACACGCCTGATCTTTCGCGATGGACGCTTTGAGCCGTTTGACGGCTTCGAGCGCCTGTTCGCATGAGCTCCACGCTGGTCCGTTGCCGCTGGTGCGGCGATGATCCCCTGTACGTCCGTTATCACGATGAAGAGTGGGGCGTGCCGTCGCACGACGACACGCACTTGTTCGAGATGCTGGTCCTGGAGGGTGCGCAGGCCGGGCTGTCGTGGCTTACGATCCTCAAGAAGCGCGCCGGCTACCGTGAGGCCTTCGCCGGATTCGATGCCGCGCGGGTGGCCCGTTTCACTCCGGCCCGCATCGAGAAGCTCATGACCAACCCGGCCATCGTGCGCAATCGTGCCAAGATCAACGCGGCGGTCGGCAATGCGCGCGCGGTGCTGGCAATCCGCGAAGAGTACGGCTCGCTCGACCGTTTCCTCTGGCAGTTCGCGGGCAATGCCCAGCAGGTCAATGGCGTGCCAGACTATCGAAGCGCCCCGGCGCGCACGCCGGCATCCGACGCAATGAGTCGCGCCCTGATGGCGCGCGGCATGAAATTTGTCGGTTCGACGATTTGCTATGCGTTCATGCAGGCCACCGGCATGGTCGACGATCACGAGGACGCCTGTTTTCGCAAGGCTGGCAGAAAAAAGGGAGGCAAATGAAATTCGGTCCGGAGGCCCAGGGAGAGGTCGCGGCGCCGCGCGACGCCGCGACCGTGCTGCTGTTGCGCGATGCGCCGCGTGGCTTCGAGGTGTTCATGGTCAAGCGCAGCGGGTTGTCGGACGTGCTGGGCGAGGCGCACGTTTTCCCGGGCGGCAAGATCGACGCGGGCGACAGTTCTCCCGACGTGCTCGCGCGAATCGACGGGATGGACCAGTTCGATACCGGTGCGCTCGGTGAGGATCTGCCGCGCGAGCGGGCGGCAGGCATGTTTGTCGCGGCCGCGCGCGAGACCTTCGAGGAAGCCGGAGTGCTGCTGGCGCGGGGCGCGCGCGGTGACCTGGCTGCGGCGCGCGCGCGCTTGAACGCAAAGCAGAGTCTTGTTTCTGTCCTCACGGGATTGGGCGCGACGCTGGATGCCGCTGCATTGGTGCCTTGGGTGCGCTGGGTGACGCCGGTGATCCTTGCCAAGCGCTTCGATGCGCGCTTTTTCCTGGCGGTGGCGCCTTCGGGGCAGGAAGCGCTGCACGATGACCACGAGGCTGTGGCCAGCGTTTGGCTGAGGCCCGCGGAAGCCCTGGCAGGCTATGACAACGGCAGCCTGCAACTCGCGCCGGCCACCTGGATGAGCTTGCAGCATCTCGCGCTTTTCGACAGCATTGGATCTGCGCTGGCCGATGCGCGCTCGCGCAAGCCGCCGGTGATCCAGCCGCACGGGTTCGCGCTCGAAGGCGTGCGCCATCTGGCGCTGCCCGGTGATCCCATGCACCAGACGCGCGAGCGCGCCATCCCGGGCCCCGTGCGCCTCAAGTGGGACGGCAGGAAGTATCTGCCTGCATGAAGGTCGATCCGTATGCGTGACAACCCGGTCAAGCAAAAGCTCGCGCGCGGCGAAGCAAGCTTCGGCGCGATGATCTTCGAGTTCTTCACCCCGGCCATGCCGCAGCTGTGCCGCAACGCGGGCGCAGAATTCATCCTCTACGACATGGAGCATTCCGGGCTGGGGTTCGAGACCCTCAAGACCCAGTTTGCGCTGTGCCGTGGACTGGAAATCGTGCCGATGGTGCGCGTACCGCGCGGCGAGTATCACTTCGTTGCGCGCGCGCTGGACCTGGGTGCGATCGGCGTCATGGCGCCCATGGTCGGATCGGCCGAAGAAGCAAGGGAACTTGTCGCCTGCACGCGCTATCCGCCGCTGGGTCGGCGCGGCGCAGCGTTCGGGTTCGCGCACGATGACTACGCGGGCGGAGACGTCGCGAACAAGATCGCCTCCATCCATGCCCGCACTCTGGTCATCGCGCAGATCGAAACCACCGAGGGTTTGGCCAGCGTCGAAGCCATTGCGGCGGTCGACGGCATCGACGTGCTGTGGCTGGGGCACTTCGACCTGACCAATTTCATGGGCATTCCGGGTCGTTTCGACCACCCCGACTATCTGGCCGCGGTGCGACGCATCGCGCTGGCGTGCGCGGCGAACGGCAAGACCGCCGCCTACCTGGTGACCGACATGGCGCAGGCGCGTGCGCATGTCGATGCGGGCTACCGCATGCTGGGCTACGGGATCGATCAGATGCTCCTCACCGCCGGTCTGCGCCAGGGACTCGACGGCTTGCGTTCCATGGCGAAAGGCTGACAAATGACCACGAAGTTGAAGGTTGGCATCACACGCGACATCCTCGATTCGCGCGGCGAGCCCGCTTTCGGGCGGGAACCGCTGGCGATACTCGACGCGGCGCCCGGCATCGAGTGGGAATTCCTGCCCGAGAAGGTCGCCTCACTCGGCGCGCAGCATGGCGCTGACTATGACGCGATCTACGTCAACGCCGCGCGCGCGCCGGCCGACCTGGTGGCGTCCCCCGACTGTCGCCTGCGGGTGGTCGCCCGCCATGGCGTGGGCTACGATTCGGTCGATGTCGCGGCGATGTCGCGCGCCGGCGTGCTCGTGACCAACACGCCGACGGCAATGCCGCGACCGGTGGCGACCATCGCGCTGACTTTCATCCTCGCTCTGGCCGGCAAACTATTTTTGAAGGACCGGCTGACGCGCAGCGGCCGCTGGAACGAGCGCATGGACAACATGGGGCTGGGCTTGACCGGTCGCACCCTGGGAGTCATCGGCGCCGGCGGCATCGGCAAGGAACTCTTGCGCAAGGCAGGCGCCTTCGACATGCGCCTCCTGGCGGCCGATCCCTATGCCAATGCGGTCGAGCTGTCGTATCTCGGCGCGCAGAAGGTCGATCTGGCGCAGTTGTGCGAGGAAAGCGATTTCATCGTCGTCGCCTGCCTGCTCGACGACACAACCCGGGGTCTGATCGGTCCTGCGCAGTTCGCGCGCATGCGCAAATCGGCCTACTTCATCAATGTGGCGCGCGGGCCGATCGTCAACGAGGCGGCCTTGATCGCGGCTCTGCGGGAAGGGCGCATCGCGGGGGCAGCCACCGACGTATTCGAGCAGGAGCCGGTCGCCCCCGACAATCCGCTCCTGACGATGGACAACGTCATCGTCACGCCGCACTCGCTATGCTGGACCGACGAATGCTTTCGCAACATGGCGAGCATCGGGCTGGCCAGCATCGTCGACGTCCTGTCAGGCCGGATTCCGGAGTTTGTCGTCAACCGCGCCGTGCTTGCTCATGCGCGCGCGCGCGATCTGCGCCCGCGGTGAGCTTCGCCGGCATCTACCCGATTCTGTTCTCGTTTTTCGACGCGCGCGGGAATCTGGACGAGGCGGCCATGCGCCGGCAGATTGCGGTCTGCGCGGACGGGCCCGCCCAAGGTGTTGCGGCATTGGGCCTGGCCACCGAGGTCAGCAAGCTGTCCGCGGCGGAAAAGCGCTGCGTCATCGATTGGACGCTGGCCGGGGTAGGCGGCGCCAAGCCGGTGGCCATCACGATTTCGGGAGACAGTGTCGCCGCACAGGTCGAACTCGCGACTTATGCCGCGGAGCGCGGCGCGAACTGGTTGATTCTGCAACCGCCGCGTGGGCGCGCGCAACCCGAGGCCTACTACTTCGACTTCTTTGCCGCCGTCATGGAGCAGGCGGGATTGCCGTGTGCGATACAGAATGCGCCAGAGTACCTTGGCGTGGGACTGTCGCCGCAATCCATCGCGATGCTCGCGCGCGAGCGGGCGAACTTCGCGCTGCTCAAGGGCGAAGGACCGGCAGTGTTGATCCGAGAGGTCATTGCTGCCAACCCGCGGCTCGCCGTCTTCAACGGGCGTGGCGGCCTGGAACTCATCGAAAACCTGGCCGCGGGATGCGCGGGAATGGTCATCGGGGTGGACAGTTTCGACTGGCAAGCACGCATCTTCGCGGCGGTACGCGCAGGACGCACAGATGCGGCTGACGAGCTGTACCGGGTCATCCTCCCCGGAATCGTTTTCATGATGGCGTCTCTTGAGCACCTGACCTGCTACGGCAAGCGAATTGCGGCGCGGCGGCTGGGCCTGGCGGTACACGACCGTGCGCCTGCGCTGGCGCCGACCGCATTCGGCCTGGAGCAGGTTGCCATTTATGCAGACCGGCTCGGGTCACTGTGACAGGAGTGCGCACTAGTGTGATTTGTTGCCTTGACAGGTGCGCCGTACGGTTGCTATAAGATGCGCCGCCCGACCGTACAGGGCGTGGGGACAAAGAAAGTGCGGGCGGCGCCGCAGGGGTGTGGCAGCCGCGACATCGGCTCAAAGGGGGAATCAAGGGTGAACAAGGCACAAATGATCGATCACATGGCCAAGACTGCCGACATATCCAAGGCAGCGGCCGGGCGTGCGCTTGACGCGCTGATAGGCGCGGTCAAGACCAGCCTGCGCAAAGGCGGCAGCGTGACGCTGGTGGGCTTCGGCACATTCCGCGTGACCAAGCGCAAGCAGAGGACAGGACGCAATCCCCGCACCAATCAACCGATCAAGATTCCGGCCGCAAAGGTGGCGCGCTTCACCCCCGGCAAAGCCTTCAAGGATGCTGTAAAATAGCGGATTGTCGTCGCACTGTCGCTCAGGTGGTGTTCGGTAGGTGAGGCGCCCCCTGCAGGCAGGCCGTCAGCGGTTGCGGGGTGCTTAGCTCAGTTGGTAGAGCGTCGCCCTTACAAGGCGAATGTCGGCGGTTCGAACCCGTCAGCACCCACCAGGGTTCGCGGCCGCAGTCTGGCAACGACGACAGTCCGATCATGGAGTGGTAGTTCAGTTGGTTAGAATACCGGCCTGTCACGCCGGGGGTCGCGGGTTCGAGTCCCGTCCACTCCGCCAGTAAAAAGCCGAACAGCCGTTCGGCTTTTTTTTGATCTCCGCACAAAGTCGCCGCCATGGCGTTTGCGCGGCTGGAGATGTTGAATGTTCGAGTTCATTCGCAATCACCAGCGCTTGATGCAGTTTCTGCTGTTGGTGCTGATCGTGCCCCCGTTCGCGTTCTTCGGCATCGATGGCTACAAGCGCTTTACCGATGAGGACACGGCCGTCGCCAAGGTGGCGGGGCAGCTCATCACACAGCAGGAGTACGCGCAGGCCCAGCGCGAGCAACTCGAGCGTCAGCGCGAACTCGCGCAGCGCCTCAACGTGCCATTCGACCCGGCGATGTTCGATCTGCCGGCAGCGCGCGAAGCCACCCTGGACACCCTGGTGACGCAGCGCGTTCTCGCAACCCAGGCGGTCAGGAGCGGCATCGTCGTCACCGACGAGAAGTTGCGCGAGGTGATCTCGGCGATTCCCGCGGTGCAGGACAACGGGCAGTTCAGCAAGGAGCGATATACCAACCTGTTGGCTGCGCAAGGCATGACCCCCCCTGTTTTCGAGAACAAGCTGCGCGGCGACCTGGCCATGCAGGCTCTCAACACCGGCGTCGGTGATTCGGCTTTCGCGCCACGGTCAGTACAGGCGATGGTGGCTCGTGGACAGGAAGAGACAAGAGAGATCCAGGAATTCGCGATCAAGGCCGACGCCTTCGCCTCCCAGGTAAAGGTGACCCCCGAGGCGGTGCGGGCGCACTACGATGCCAACCAGAAGGACTACGTGATCGCGCCGCAGATGCGCGCGGAATACGTGGTGCTGAGCGCCGATGCGATCGGCGCGTCGCTGACCCCGCCGCCACAGGACATCAAGGCCTTCTACGACCAGAACATCGCGCGCTATCGCGAAGAGGAACAGCGTCAGGCCAGCCACATCCTGCTCAAGTTCGAAGGAGCCGGCGACCGCGCCGCCCTCAAGGCGCGTGCCGAGGACCTGGTGAAGCAGGCACGCGCGCCTGGAGCGGATTTCGCCGCCCTGGCGCGCAAGCATTCGCAAGACCCGGGGTCGGCGGCCAAGGGAGGCGAACTCGGCAGCTTTGGTCGCGGTGCGATGGTCAAGCCCTTCGAGGACGCGGTCTTCGGCATGCAGGCGGGCCAGGTGAGCGGGGTGGTCGAGTCCGAGTTCGGTTATCACATCATCAAGCTGGCCGGCATCAAGGCGGGCAAGGTGCGCTCGCTCGAGGACGCGCGTGCGGAGATCGAGCAGGAGTGGCGGCGTCGCGAGGGCCAGAAAAAATTCAGCGAGAGCGCCGAAGGATTTACCAATACCGTCTACGAGCAGCCCGACAGCCTGAAGCCGGTGGCAGACAAGTATCGCCTGCGACTCTTCGCGTCCGAACCGTTTGCGCGCGACGCGCCGCCGCGCGAACTCGCCAATCCGCGCCTGCTCGATCGCCTTTTCAGTGACGAGAGCGTCAAGGCCAAGCGGAACACGGAAGCCGTGGAAATCGCCCCCGGCGTCCTGGTGTCGGCCCGGGTGGTCGACTTCAAGCCACAGAGTGTCAAACCCTTCGCCGAGGCGAGCGCGGACATTGCCAAGCTCCTCGAGCGGCGCGAGGCACTGAGCCTGGCGCGCAAGGAGGGCGAGGCCAGGCTCAAGGCGGCGCAACAGTCGCCTGATGCCGTGGGCTTCGGCGCTGCGACCGGCGTCTCGCGCCTCAAGGTGGGCGCCCTGTCCGGAGAGGCATTGCGCGCCATCATGGCAGCACCCGCTGACAAGCTGCCGGCAGTGATCGGGGTGCCGGTTGACGATGGCTATCGTGTCTACCGCATCAACAAGGTTGAAGCGCCAGCCAAGCCGGATCCCAATCGCGAGGCGGCGATCCGATCGGCCTTGGGCCGAGCGCAGGCCGAGGGAGATTTTTCGGCCTATCTTGAAGCCGTCAAGGCACTCTCGAAGGTCACGCTCTTCAAGGACCGCATCGAGAAGAAGGCCAACTAGGCGAGCGAGGTTCTACCTCAGGTTCGTGGCTCGGTCGCCGCCGAGCAACGTCAGGCACTCGCGGGCCGCGGCGTCGAAGGCCGCGTTGTCGGCTGCGGCGACCGGGAGCACTGGCGCGGTGCCGAAGCCCGCATAGTTGCGCGCCATGCCGCGCAGATAGGCCGGATCGTAGTGCTCGGCCAGCAGCGTGGCAACCAGGTCATCCCATGCGTGAGCCTGTCCGAGCGCCTTCCATTGAGCCACGCGCGCGTGCCCGTGCAGCAAGGTCAGGCAGTCGAGTTGCGCCCCTAGTGCCTCGCTGTCGCCCAGGAAATGCGCGTACTCCTCCTTGAGCAGTGCCACACGCTGCTCGATGCCCAAGTCCACGCGCAGGCAGGGTGAGGCACGCATGGCCGTCATCAGCGCATCGGGCACCTGCAGGACGCCGATCTTCTTGCTTTCCGCCTCGACGAAGACCGGTCGGGTCGCATCGAATGCGAGCAACTGTGAGCGCACCAAACTGTCGAACATCTTTTGCGAGGGTTGGGCTTGCCCGGGCAACTCGCCCAAGACCGATCCGCGATGGCAGGCGAGTTCCTCCAGGTCCAGCACCTGCGCGCCGGTGCGCCGCAGTGCGCGCAGGAGCCTGCTCTTGCCGCTGCCGGTGACACCGCAGACGATGTGAAAAATCATTCCGGACGGCAGTTGATCCAGGTCCGCGACGACGCGGCGCCGGTAGGCGCGGTAGCCGCCCTCGAGTTGCTCGGCGCGCCAGCCGATGCGACGAAACACTTCCGTCATGGCACCTGAGCGCTGGCCACCGCGCCAGCAATACACGAGCGGGCGCCAGGACCGCGGCCGATCGGAGAACAGGGTCTCCAAATGCCGCGCCAGGTTGGCGGCCACCAGGGCGGCACCGGCGCGCTTGGCAGCAAACGCGGAGTCGGCGGCATGCAGCGTGCCGATCCGGGCGCGCTCAACGTTGCTCAGCACCGGCGCCGAGGTCGCACCGGGAATGTGATCGAGGGCAAACTCCGCCGGCGACCGCACGTCGATGATCTCGTCGAAATCGCCTAGCCGGTCGAGCGCGCCGCTTGCCGCGTCCGGGGCCGCAGGTGCCGACCGCTTCAACGCTTGGCCGCCCGTGTGAGCGGTGCGAGCACTGTCCACACGTTGTCCAGGATGCGCGCCTGCGCCGCCTCGGTGGGGTGGATGCCGTCGGCCTGGAACAGGTCGCGACGCTCGCCGACACCCTCGAGAAAGAACGGCACCAGCGCGACCTTGTGAGTGGCGGCCAATTCCGCGTAAAGGCTACGAAAACGCTCGGTGTAGTCGCGGCCGTAGTTGGGCGGCAACTGCATCCCGCACAGCACCACGCGCGCGCCGCTGTCGCGTGCCGCCCGGATCATGGCGTCCAGGTTGGCACGGGTCGCGCCCAGCGCCAGCCCGCGCAGCCCGTCGTTGCCGCCCAGTTCGATGATGACGATCGACGGGCGCACACGCGCGAGTTCGGCGGCGATGCGCGAGGCCCCGCCAGCGGTGGTTTCGCCACTGATGCTCGCGTTGACGACGCTATAATCGATACGCATTTCGCGCAGTTTTTTGTCCAAAAGCGCTGCCCAGCCGGAGCCGCGCGCAAGCCCGTACTCGGCCGACAGGCTGTCCCCATAGACCAGAATCGTGCGCGCCGCCGCTTGCGCGGCGAGTGAGTGCGCGGCCAGGGCCAACACACAAAGCAGTCGGCAGGCGATCTTCATGAGCGAAGAAACATTCATCATCGAAACTCGTGCCCTGAGCAAGGCGGTTCCCAACGGTGAGTCGGACCTGACGATTTTGCACGAGATCAACCTCAAGGTGGCCGAGGGCGAGACGCTCGCGATCGTCGGCGCCTCCGGGTCCGGCAAGTCGACCCTGCTGTCGCTCTTGGCCGGGCTCGATACGCCGACCGGAGGGCAGGTCCTGTTGGACGGCATTGACCTGTTCGCCGCCGACGAAGACGGCCGCGCAGCGCTGCGCGGGCGCATCGCAGGCTTCGTGTTCCAGTCGTTCCAGCTGATGCCGCACTTGAACGCCCTCGAGAATGTGATGCTCCCGCTCGAGCTGGCTGGGCGGCGCGACGCCGCCGCGGTCGCGCGCGCCACGCTGGAGCGCGTTGGGTTGGCGCAGCGCATGCGGCACTACCCCAAGCACCTGTCCGGCGGCGAGCAGCAGCGCGTCGCCGTGGCGCGGGCGTTTGCCCCGCAGCCGCGCCTGCTCTTTGCCGACGAGCCGACCGGGAACCTCGATACCCTGACCGGAGCGACCATCATCGACCTGCTTTTCGAACTCAACCGTGAACGCGGCACAACCCTGGTTCTGGTAACCCATGACGCGGCAATCGCTGCGCGGTGTTCACGGCGGGTCGGAATCCGCGAGGGAAGGGTCGACCTGCGCTGAAGCCGGTACCGCGACCTACGCAGTGCTCCAGGCGTTGAACTGTCGCCGCGCCGCGTCGATGGTCTCGCCCGCGGTCAGACCCGCCGGACCGATGCCTGCTGCTACCAGGGAATCGGCAGCAGCACCGTGCAAAAAGGCAGCGCACCTCAGCGCCGCTGCTGCGTCCGAGTGGCGCGCGACCAGCGCGCCAACAATCCCTGCCAGCGCGTCTCCCATGCCGCCGGCGGCCATGCCGGGGTTGCCGGTCGGGTTGATCCACCAGCGTTCCTCGGAGGTCGCGATGACGCTGCCGGCGCCCTTCAGCAGGACGTGGGCACGGTAGACGTGGGCCAGCGCAAGCGCCGTGCCGATGCGGTCGGCATTGACCCGAGCTACATCAATGCCGGCCAGGCGCGCCGCTTCCAGCGGATGCGGAGTCATGATCGTCGGTGCGCTGCGGCGTGAGACCTGTGCTGCCAGCCGGGGGGCGCCCGCGATGAGGTTCAGCGCGTCAGCGTCCAGGACCAGCGGGCATCTGGCCGCGATAGCCGCTTCCAGCGCGTCGTGCGCGGCCTTCGAGTCCCCCATCCCCGGTCCCGCGACGATGGCCCCGGCGACACTGGCGAGCGCGGATGCGGCATCCCTGATCATGATCTCCGGGTAGGTCGGGTCATAGGCCATTCCGCTCCGGTCCAGGAGGCCGGCGACGACGCGCCCCGCGCCCAGTTTCAAGCCCGCGCGCGCAGCCAGGATGGCCGCGCCCGCCATTCCTGCCGCACCGCCGACGATTACCAGCGTTCCGTAGGTACCCTTGTGCGTGTTGCGGCGCCTTGGCGCCAGGAGATCCGCGAAATCTGCGCGCTCCAGCAGGCTTCCGACCTCGCGCCCGAATGCTGTATCGACCCGTTGATCGAGTGCGGCAATTTCGATTTGCCCTGCCAGGTCGACTCCGTCGCCGGTGTGGAGGCCCGGCTTGTCGGCGATGAAAGTCACGGTGGCGTCGGCGCGAATCGCCGCGCCGGTCGCCACGCCACTGTCGGCATCGAGTCCCGAAGGCACGTCAAGTGCCAGGACCGGAACGCGCGCGGCATTGACTGCGGCGATCCACGCATCGTACGGAGCACCGATGGCACGTCCCAGGCCGATGCCGAAGAGGCCATCGATGACCAGGTCGAACTGCGCCGGGTCGGGCAGCACCGTACTGCATGCGCCACCGCTCTCGATCCAACGTGCATGCGCGCGCGCCGCATCCGAGGGCAGGTACCCAGGATCGGCAATGCAGGCCAGCGTCACCGCGCTGCCCCAGGCACGCAGATGGCAGGCTGCCTCGAACGCATCGCCGCCGTTGTTGCCGGGGCCGGCCAGGACCAGTATGCCCTGCGCGCTGCCAGTGGCCATGGCGCGTGCGACGCATGCCGACGCAAGGCCCGCGCGCGGCATGAGTGCCTCTCCGCGCGCAAGCGCAGCGGCTTCGATTGCGCGAACGGCGCTGGTGCGGCAGAGCAGGTGCATCGCGTGATTCTAGCGACGGCGCCCGTGCGGAGCCGCGAGGACGGCGCGGCGTGGACGGGCGCCGTGCCGCAATACTTGACTGCGTTTCTCGGGATTTGATATACTTGAGCGCATTACTCGGGATTGAGAGTTGTTCGGCGGCAATGCCGGCAACCGAAAGGACGCCATTCATGCGACTGACCACCAAAGGACGTTTTGCCGTCACGGCGATGCTCGATCTGGCGCTGCGCGAAGGGCGTGGACCGGTGACCCTGGCGGCCATCAGCGAGCGCCAGGGAATCTCGCTTTCATATCTGGAGCAGTTGTTCGGCAAGCTGCGGCGCCATAGCATCGTTGATTCGGTGCGCGGCCCCGGTGGCGGCTACACCATGGCGCGCGCGCTGGATGCCGTGACGGTGGCCGACATCATCGCCGCTGTCGATGAGCCGCTCGATGCCACCATGTGCGGCGGCCGGCAGGACTGCCGGGAGTCGGGCCGGGTGGGCGGCGGGGCGAGCGACGATGGCCGCTCGCGCGGCCAATGCATGACCCATGACCTGTGGGCGACGCTCAACCGCAAGATGCACGAATACCTCGAGTCTGTGAGCCTGGCTGACCTGATCCGAGCCCAGCAGGAACGCGACGCGTCCGCGTCCGGTGCCAACCCGCAGGCGGTGGTACTGGAGCGGCGCCGCATGCCGGCCGCGCTGGCTGCATGACTTTGCTTGAAAATCCATCCTGCGCCCGCAGTTCGAACATATCTTCAGGAGCAATGATGAAGTTTCCGATTTACCTCGACTATTCGGCGACGACTCCGGTCGACCCGCGCGTCGCCAAGCGCATGGCTACCTACCTGACCGAGGAATACGGCAATCCGGCCTCGCGCTCGCATGCCTACGGCTGGGCCGCCGAAGAGGCGGTGGAAGAGGCGCGCGAGAACGTTGCCCGACTCATCGGCGCGGACGCCAAGGAGATCGTCTGGACCTCCGGCGCGACCGAGTCGATCAACCTCGCCTTGAAGGGCGCGGCACACTTCTACCAATCCAAGGGCAAGCACATCATCACCATGTCCATCGAGCACAAGGCCACGCTCGATACCTGCCGCGAACTGGAGCGCCAGGGTTTTTCGGTCACCTATCTCGATCCCGAGCCCAACGGCCTCGTCGATCTCGACAAGTTCAAGGCGGCGATTCGCCCGGACACCGTTCTGGTCTCGATCATGTACGTGAACAACGAGATCGGCGTGATCCAGGATATCCCGGCGATCGGCGAGCTATGTCGCGCCAAGGGCATCATCTTCCATGTCGATGCCGCGCAGGCCACCGGCAAGGTCGCCATCGACCTCGCCTCGCTCAAGGTCGACCTTTTGTCGATGAGCGCGCACAAGACCTACGGCCCCAAGGGCGTCGGCGCGCTGTACGTGCGGCGCAAGCCGCGCGTGCGCCTGGAGGCGCAGATCCACGGCGGCGGACACGAGCGCGGCTTTCGCTCCGGCACGCTGCCCACGCACCAGATCGTCGGCATGGGCGAGGCCTTCCGCATCGCGCGCGAGGAGATGGCCGTCGAGAACGAGCGCATCCGCATGCTGCGCGACCGCCTCCTGGCCGGCCTTTCGGACATGGAGGAGGTCTATGTCAACGGCGATCTCGAGGCGCGCGTGCCGCACAACCTCAACATGAGCTTCAATTTCGTCGAGGGCGAGTCGCTGATCATGGCGATCAAGGAGATCGCCGTCTCCTCCGGCTCGGCTTGCACCTCGGCCAGCCTGGAGCCCTCGTATGTGCTGCGCGCGCTGGGGCGTAGCGACGAGCTGGCGCATTCCTCGATCCGCTTCACGATCGGTCGTTTCACCACTGCCGAAGAAGTCGATTACGCCGTCAACCTGCTCAAGAGCAAGATCGGCAAGTTGCGCGACCTGTCACCCCTCTGGGAGATGTACAAGGACGGCGTCGACCTCAACACGGTGCAGTGGGCTGCCCACTGAACCCCGGTCGAGATCAGACATAAACTGTTGAAAGGAAGATTGACATGGCATACAGCGACAAGGTCCTGGACCACTACGAGAATCCGCGCAATGTCGGCTCATTCGAAAAAGGCGACGACTCGGTCGGCACAGGCATGGTCGGCGCGCCGGCCTGCGGCGACGTCATGAAGCTGCAGATCAAGGTAGGTAGCGACGGCCGCATCGAGGACGCGCGCTTCAAGACCTACGGCTGCGGTTCGGCGATCGCGTCATCGAGCCTGGTGACCGAGTGGGTCAAGGGCAAGACCCTGGACGAAGCGATGGGCATCAAGAATACCCAGATTGCCGAGGAACTGGCCTTGCCGCCGGTCAAGATCCATTGCTCGATCCTGGCCGAGGATGCGATCAAGGCCGCCATCACCGACTATCGCGCCAAGCATGCGGTCGAGCACAAGGAGGCCGCCTGAGCGCGGAGAGTGTCATGTCCGTTACCCTGACCGAGAACGCGGCGAAGCACGTCGCCGGCTATATCGCGCGGCGCGGCCGTGGGCTGGGATTGCGCGTCGGCGTCAAGACCACGGGCTGCTCGGGCCTGGCCTACAAGCTCGAGTTCGCCGATGCCGCCAATCCCGAAGACCAGCTTTTCGAGAGCCATGGGGTCAAGGTGCTGGTCGATCCCAAGAGCCTGGCCTACTTGGCCGGCACGGAGCTGGACTATCAGCGCGAGGGTTTGAACGAGGGCTTCAAGTTCGTCAACCCGAACGAGAAGGATCGCTGCGGCTGCGGCGAGAGCTTTCACGTCTGAAATCAAGCGACCGGGCCGGCGGCACTCGCGTGCGCCGGCGGGTCCTGCCAGGTCGGCTGCATCTTGTCTTCCCATTTCGCCCTGTTTGGCATCGAGCCGCGCTTCGCGATCGACATGGCCGCGCTCGATGCGGCCTATCGGCAATTGCTTGCGCGCGTGCACCCGGACAACCATGCCCGTGGAACCGATGCCGACCGGCGCGCCGCGATGCAATGGTCGGTGCGCGCAAACGAGGCTTACACCGTCCTGAAAGATCCGGAAAGTCGCGCGGCCCATCTGCTGGAGTTGCGCGGCATCGACCTGGGGCTGGAAGACAATACCGCGATGGAACCGTCCTTCCTGGTGCAGCAGATGGAGTGGCGTGAAGCGGTCGAGGATGCGCGGGCGGCGAAGAATCTGGACGCGCTCGATCATCTTCTCTCCGATCTGCGCGCAGAGCGGGATGCGCGGCGCGCGCGCCTGGCCGTGCTCATGGATTCCGGCGCCAATGCGCCCGCCGCCGAGGCGCTGCGCCAACTGATTTTCATCGGACGTGTCGAGGCCGAGGTCGGCGAGTCCATCGCCATGCTCGAGGACGCGTGAGACAGGGCCCGCCATGGCGTTGATGCAGATTGCCGAACCGGGCACCGACACCGAGCCGCATCAGCGGCGCCTGGCCATCGGCATCGACCTGGGGACCACCAACTCGCTGATCGCCGCGGTCATGAGCGGTGAACCGCGCGTCCTGCCAGATCACCAGGGGCGGCCGCTGCTGCCGTCGGTGGTGCGTTATGACGCCAGCGGGGTCAACGCGGTCGGGCACGCCGCCGCGGCGCAGGCGGTGGTCGATCCGGGCAATACCATCGTCTCGGTCAAGCGCTTCATGGGGCGGACGCTGGCAGACCTCAAGCGCGCTGCCGGCGGAGCGCTCAACACCCCCTACGAGTTCATCGATGCCCCGGGCATGGTCCGCATCGCCACCCGCGCTGGCGAGAAGAGCCCGGTCGAGGTGTCCGCCGACATCCTGGTCGAGCTCAAGCATCGCGCCGAGGAGTCGCTCGGCGACGAACTCATGGGGGCGGTCATCACGGTCCCGGCCTACTTCGACGATGCGCAGCGGCAGGCTACCAAGGATGCCGCACGCCTCGCGGGCCTGGAGGTACTGCGCCTGATCAACGAGCCAACCGCAGCGGCCATCGCCTACGGTTTGGACAACGCTGCCGAGGGCATCTACGCGGTCTACGACCTGGGCGGCGGCACCTTCGACATCTCGATCTTGAGGCTCGCGCGCGGACTCTTCGAGGTCATGGCAACGGGCGGCGATTCGGCCCTGGGCGGCGATGATTTCGATGCCCTCCTGGCCGATTGGGCGGCGCGCGAGGCGCATTTGCCGCAGGTCCCGCCGACGCTGCGGCGCAAGCTCCTCATTGAGGCGCGCGCCGCCAAGGAACGTCTGACCGACCTGGACGCGACGTTCTTCAACGTGCCCTTGGATGACGGGCAGGTCATCGCGCTGCATGTCACGCGCAAGATGTTCGAGGCCTTGACCGAACCGCTCTTGAAGAAGACTCTGGTCGCCACGCGCAAGGCGCTGCGCGATGCCGGCATTCCCGCGTCCGGCGTGGCAGGCGTGGTCCTGGTCGGCGGCTCCACCCGCATGCCTCAGGTGCGCGCGGCCACGGCGCAACTCTTCGGCCGCGCGCCGCTGACCAACCTCAATCCGGACGAAGTCGTGGCGCTGGGGGCGGCCATGCAAGCCAACCTCCTGGCCGGACACACCGCCGCCGGCGACGAATGGCTGCTGCTGGATGTGATCCCGCTATCGCTCGGCCTGGAGACCATGGGCGGGTTGGCCGAGCGCATCATTGCGCGCAACTCGACCATTCCGGTGGCACGCGCGCAGGAGTTCACCACCTTCAAGGACGGCCAGACAGCGATGGCCATCCACGTGGTGCAGGGCGAGCGTGATCTGGTGGCCGACTGCCGCTCGCTGGCGCGCTTCGAGTTGCGCGGCATTCCGCCCATGGTCGCCGGGGCTGCACGCATTCGCGTGACTTTCCAGGTCGATGCCGACGGCCTGCTCTCGGTCTCGGCCGAGGAGAGGACCTCCGGCGTCGCCGCGTCGATCGCGGTCAAGCCTTCGTATGGATTGTCGGACGACGAAATCGCACGCATGTTGAAAGAGTCCTTCGACCGTGCGGATGACGACATCAAGGCGCGCGCCCTGAAGGAGCAGCAAGTCGAGGCCGAGGCCATCGTCGCGGCCTGCCGTGCTGCGCTGGCAAGCGACGGCGACCTGCTCGAACCAGCCGAGCGCGGCACCATCGAAGCAGGCATTGCCGCGGTCGAGGCGGCTGCCGCCGGCTCCGACCACCTGGCCATCCGCGCCGCGATCGACGAACTCAACCGGTCCAGCGGCGATTTTGCCGCGCGGCGCATGGACCGCTCGGTACGTGCCGCACTGACCGGGCGCAGCCTGGATTCGATCGCCGTCTGACCCACTGCCCAACACCGCATGCCGCAGATCATCGTCCTGCCCCACGTCGAACTCTGTCCCGAGGGTGCCGTCATCGAGGCCGCCGCCGGCGGCATGCTCATCGACGCCTTGCTCGACAACGATATCCCGATCGAGCATGCGTGCGAGAAGTCCTGCGCCTGCACGACCTGCCACGTGATCGTGCGTGAAGGGTTCGAGACCCTCGAACCCTCCGAGGAAAAGGAAGACGACCTGCTCGACCGCGCCTGGGGGCTGGAGCCCAACTCGCGACTGTCCTGCCAGGTCGTGCTCGACGCGAACGACCTCACCATCGAGATTCCCAGGTACACCATCAACATGGTCAAGGAGGGCAAGCGATGAAGTGGACCGATACGCGCGACATCGCGATCGCGCTGTGCGAGGCGCATCCCGACGTCGACCCGCTCAAGGTGCGCTTCACCGATCTGCACGCCTGGGTGCTGGCGCTGCCGGGTTTCGACGACGATCCCAATCGCTCGGGCGAGAAGATCCTCGAGGCGATCCAGATGATGTGGATCGACGAGGCGGACTGAACGCCCTGTAAGAATTTCTCGCGCCACCCGCCTCAGGCCAGCGCGATCCCCATCAGTCCGAGCATCATGAGGAATGCCGCCGAGAGGCGGCGCGCCGTGTCACCTTCCTTGAGCAGGCGTGTGCCGTACAGGGCGGCGATCAGGATGCTGATTTCACGCGCCGGCGCGACGTAGGAGAGCGGCGCGATCTTCATCGCGTACAGCACCAGGCCGTACGAAAGCGGGGAGAGGATGGCCACCGCCAGCACCGCGCGCCGGTCCGCGCGCCAGATGGCGAGGATTTCGTCCTTCCGTCCGAGGGCGTGGGGTGTCGTCGCAACAAGTCGCATGACGATCGACCCCCAGTAGTAGATGACCGGCGGGATGAGGAAATGCGCGACCGCCTGCCGATCCCACACGGTGTAGAGCGCGATCATGGTTCCGGTGGCGAGCGCGAAACCGACGCCGCCACGCCTGAGCATGCCGCGCGGATCGCCGGAAAGCAGAATTGCCCCGATGCCGATGGCGAGCGCCCCGGCGATGGCCAGCGGCGCGGGCCGCTCGCCCAGGAGCAGCACCGCAGCGACGATGGTGATGAGCGGACCCGACGCACGCGCCAGGGGGTAGACCACCGACAGATCGCCAGTCCGGTAACCGCGGTCGAGAAAAACGAAGTAGGCAACGTGGATCAGCGCCGAGCCCAGCATCATGACCAGCGCGATCCCGTCGGGGCGCCATGCGGAGGCCGCGAACACCAGCAGTGCCACCGGCGCGTAGAACAGCACCTCGACCCAGGCGGTGAGCCAGAAGAACGCGATGCCGCCGCCGCGACTTTTTTTCAGCGCCAGATTCCAGGTCGCGTGCGACCAGGCGGCGGTCAGGACGAGGAGGAGGGCAGTGAGAGACACAAAAAGGGGCGGCCCGTTCCGGGGCCGCCCCCACATGTTACGCCCGGAGAGGAGGGTCCGGGCGCAACGCCAACTCAGGTGGCCAGCGCGATGCTGCCGCCGTCGACCCGTACCCGCTCGCCCGAGCGCCAGCCCGGTTGGGTGGTCTGCGGAATGCTGCGCACGCTGCCGTCGTCCATGCGCACCCGCACTTCCCAGGTCTTCGACGAGCGCACGCTCTTCTCGACCTGATGGCCCGCGTAGGCGCCGCCGACCGCGCCCAGGATGGTCATGAAGTCGCTGCCGCGGCCTTTGCCGAATTGTTTGCCGACCACTGCGCCGCCGAGGGCGCCGCCGGCCATGCCGAGGCCGGAACCTTCGCCGGGCCGGGTGGTTTCGACGACTGCCTCGACCACTCCGCAGTTGCCGCAAACTGGGCGGGTCTGGGCTACGGCGGGGCCTGCGCCGGTGTTGCCGAAGGTACCGGATGCGGGAACGGAGCCGTAGGGAGCGGATTGCGGGCCCTGCGCGACATCACCGTAGGGATTGCGCTCGTAGGGGTTGCGCTCGTAGGGGTTGCGTTCATACGGGCTGCGCTCCGCGACCGGGCGACCGTACGGGTCACGCTCGGCGACAGGGCGTCCGTAGGTTTCACGCTCCGCCGGCATGCGTTCGTAGACTTCACGATCGACGGCCGCGCGAGCAACCCGCCGCTCGCCACCGTAGCCAGAGTCGGTCGTCTCGCGCATGACAGCGGGTTGCACGGATGACGGCGTCGTGCGCAACGTGCGGGGCTCCTCCGGGTTACGCGCCATGGCGACGACCTGTGCCCGGGGTGCGGGACGCGCAGCCGGCGCGGGGCTCGCCGCGGCAACCGGGGCCGCAACCGGCGCGGCGGCAGCGATCACCGATGGCGAAGCCACAGGCGCGGGCAGGACTGCACCGACGGTCGGCGCGGTGGCATGGGTCGCGGGGATCACGCCGGTCATGACACCGACGCCGGCGGCCGAAACAACGATGACCGAAGCTGCAGCCGTGGCGATGAGCGGGTGCAGGCGCGGCGCAGTGCGGATGACTTGTTCCATTTCCTCTCCTTGTCGCGCAACGGTGCGCTGTGTCGGATAACGTGTGCCGGGCGCCGGGCGCCGACCGCGCTCCTCCGCACGTTTGTATCCGGGTGTTACGCTTGCAACATTCGCGCAACTTTGCCTTCGACACCATGTTCCTGCGCCGCCTGTCGCTGCTTGTTGCAGCGGGTCTCCTCGCCCTCGCCGTGTCCGCGACGGCGCAGGATTTCACCTCGGAGAAGGCCGCGTTTCGCGCGGTCACGGTCGCGCGCGGTCTCGAGCACCCCTGGGCACTGGCCTTCCTGCCCGGCGGCGAGATGCTCGTCACCGAACGCCCCGGGCGCATGCGCGTGGTGGCGCGCGACGGCACGCTGCGCGCGCCGCTCAAGGGCGTGCCCGCGGTCGTGGCGCAAGGGCAGGGCGGGCTGCTCGACGTGATACCGGACCGCGAATTCGCCGCCAATCGCGTGATCCATTTCTGCTACGCCGAGGCCGGCGAAGGCGGCAGCGGCACCGCGCTGGCGCGCGCCCGCCTGGGCGACGATGGCCTGTCCGAGGTGCGCGTGACATTCCGTCAGCTGCCCAAGACCTCCGGCGGCCTGCACTTCGGCTGCCGCATCGTGCACGCGCGCGACGGGCTGATCTATATGGCCCTGGGCGAACGCTACCAGCGCGACCGCGCGCAGGACCTGTCCACGCACTTCGGCAAGATCGTGCGCTTGAGGACGGACGGCAGTGTGCCGCCCGACAATCCGTTCGTCGGCAAGGCCGGCGCCCGTCCGGAAATCTTCTCCTACGGGCACCGCAACCCGCAAGGCCTGACCCTGCATCCGCAGACCGGGGCGCAGTGGATGCACGAGCACGGCGCGCGCGGCGGCGACGAGATCAACCTGCCGCAGGCCGGGCGCAACTACGGCTGGCCCGTCATCACCCACGGGGTCGACTACTCGGGGCTGGCCATCGGCGTCGGCCGCGCCGCCCCCGGCCTGGAGCAGCCCGCACACTTCTGGACACCGTCGATCGCGCCCTCGGGAATGGCCTTCTATGCGGGAGATGCGATCCCGGCCTGGAAGGGAAGCCTGTTCGTCGGTGCTCTGTCCGGCAGACAGCTTGCGCGCCTCGAATTCGACGGCACGGTAATGCAGCGCGAGGAACGCCTCTTGCAGAACTTCGGCGAGCGAATCCGCGACGTGCGTTCGGGACCGGACGGCTTTCTCTACCTGCTGACCGACAATTCCGACGGGCGCATCGTGAGGCTGGAGCCCAGATAGGCCAGCGCGCCGCTGCGCACGTCGGCGAATATCGGCGGCAGTTCCGCGGCCAGGCGCTCGCCATGGCGTTCCAGGGTGGCGACGCCTGCCGCCAGGTCAGTCGGGCGTTTCAAGCGCCGCGCGATGCGTCCCAGAGTTGCGGCGACGCCCGCTCTACTGGCGCAGGAAGTCAATGCATCGAATCGCGCGATACGCTCCGCGGCGGTCCGGGTGGCTTCAGGCAGCGCGGGCGCCATGCGTCCCAGGCTGGCGTAGACGCCAGAGGTGAAGTTTTCGATGGACGCGGAATGCCAGTCTCCCCACTGCGACAGCAACACGTGGTCCAGGAACACGTCGCAAAGGATGCCTGCGTAGCGGCGCAAATCGGGATCAACCAGGGCCTTGAGCGAGACCATGGCGGGGTGGACATCGAACAGCGCGTCGACGCGCCGGTGCAATCGGATGCCCAGCGCCAGCCTGGGCGAAAAGGCAGACAGGTCGGCGCCCCGCACGTGATCCGCCGCCAGGGTGCCGGCGCGAATTTCGTCTTCGGCCGGCGCGATCAGGAAATGCGCGAGGTGGTTCAGGCTTCGCGCTTCAACTGCGGGAACAGGATCACATCGCGGATCGAGGGTGCATCGGTCATGAGCATGACCAGGCGGTCGATGCCGATGCCCTCGCCCGCAGTCGGCGGCAGGCCGTGTTCGAGCGCGCGGATGTAGTCGCGATCCTTGAACATCGCCTCCTCGTCGCCGGCCTCCTTGGCCGCCACCTGGGCATCGAAGCGCGCTTCCTGGTCTTCGGCGTCGTTGAGCTCGGAAAAGCCGTTGGCGATCTCGCGCCCGGCGATGAAGAGCTCGAAGCGTTCGGTGATCGACGCATCGGCGTCGCTGCGCCGCGCCAGGGGCGAGACTTCGGCCGGGTAGTCGATGATGAAGGTCGGGTTCCAAAGCTGCGCTTCGGCAGTCTCCTCGAAGAACGCCAGCTGCAAGGCACCCATTCCCGGCGTGCCGCGCGGCAATGCGCCGCGCTTGTCCAGCCAGGCGCGCAGGAAGGACGCGTCGTTGAGCTGCGCCTCGCCGTATTCCGGGGCGTATTTGCGGATCGCCGCCACGATGGTCAAGCGGTCGAATGGCGCGCCGAAATCGATCTCGCGCCCCTGGTAGGTGAAGCGCGTGGAGCCCAGCACCTGCTCGGACACTTCACGGAACATGGTCTCGGTCAGGTCCATGAGGTAGCGATAGTCGCGGTAGGCTTCGTAGAACTCCATCATCGTGAACTCGGGGTTGTGCCGGGTCGAGATGCCTTCGTTGCGGAAATTGCGGTTGATCTCGAAGACGCGCTCGAAGCCGCCGACCACCAGGCGCTTCAGGTACAGCTCCGGCGCGATGCGCAGGTAGAGCTCCATGTCGAGCGCGTTGTGGTGGGTCTTGAATGGCTTGGCCGCCGCCCCGCCGGGAATGGGGTGCATCATCGGCGTCTCGACCTCCAGATAGTGGCGCGAGACCATGAAGGCACGGATCGCGGTCACCACCTGCGAGCGCACGATGAAGGTGCGGCGCGACGACTCGGAGGAAATCAGGTCCAGGTAGCGCTGCCGATAGCGCGCCTCCATGTCGGTCAGGCCGTGGAACTTCTCGGGCAGCGGGCGCAGCGCCTTGGTCAAAAGGCGCACCGCGGTCACGTTGACCGAGAGCTCGCCCTTCTGCGTCTTGAAGAGGGTGCCCTGCGCGCCCACGATGTCGCCCAGGTCCCAGTGCTTGAAGTCGGCGTGCGTCTCGGCACCGACCCCCTGGTCGTTGATGTAGAGCTGGATCTGCCCGCTGCCGTCCTGCACGGTGGCGAACGATGCCTTGCCCATGACGCGCTTCAACATCATGCGCCCGGCGACCGACACTTCGATCCCGCTTGCCGCCAGCGCCTCGCGCTCGGCCTCGCCGTGCATCGTGTGCAGCAGCCCGGCGTGGTCGCGACGGACGAAGTCGTTGGGGAAGGCTGCACCGCCGCGCGCGCGGATCGCGGCCAGCTTGGCGCGGCGCTCGGCAATGATCTGGTTCTCGTCGGGAGCTGCCGGGGCAGCGCTGTCGCTTGCTGTCATCGCGTTCAGACGCCTTTCTTGAGCGAGGCGGTGATGAAGTCGTCGAGGTCGCCGTCCAGGACCGACTTGGTATTGCTGATCTCGACGTTGGTGCGCAGGTCCTTGATGCGCGACTGGTCGAGCACGTAGGAACGGATCTGGTGCCCCCAGCCGACGTCGGTCTTGCCTGCTTCCAGGTTGTCCTGCTCGGCCTGGCGTTTGCGCAGCTCCAGTTCGTAGAGGCGCGACTTCAGCTGCGCCATGGCCTCGGCCTTGTTGCGGTGCTGCGAGCGGTCGTTCTGGCACTGCACGACGATATTGGTCGGGAGATGCGTGATGCGCACCGCCGAGTCGGTCTTGTTGATGTGCTGGCCGCCGGCGCCCGAGGCGCGGAAGGTATCGATGCGCAGGTCGGCAGGGTTGATGTCGACTTCGATGGAGTCGTCGACTTCGGGGTAGACGAAAATGCTGGCGAAGGAGGTATGGCGGCCGCCGGCTGAGTCGAACGGCGACTTGCGCACCAGGCGGTGCACGCCGGTCTCGGTGCGCAGCATGCCGTAGGCGTAGTCGCCTGTGACCTTGATCGAGGCCGATTTGAGGCCGGCCACGTCGCCCGGCGATTCCTCGAGGATCTCCGGCTTGAAGCCCTTGCGTTCGCAGTAGCGCAGGTACTGGCGCAGGAGCATCTGCGCCCAGTCCTGTGCCTCGGTGCCGCCGGCGCCGGCCTGGATGTCCACGAAGCAGTTCGAAGGGTCCGCCGGGTTGGCGAACATGCGCTTGAACTCAAGGTCGGCGACCGACTTTTCGATCGTGTCCACATCGGCGGCAACCGCGCGGACGGTGTCCTCGTCATCCTCGGCGCGACCCATCGCGAAGAGTTCACGTGCGTCGCCCAATCCACCAGCGATGCTGGTCAGGGTGCCGACAGTGGCATCCAGGGACTTCTTCTCTCGGCCCATCTCCTGGGCACGCTTGGGGTCGTTCCACAGCGCCGGGTCCTCCAGCGCCGCGTCGACTTCCTTCAGACGCGCTGACTTGGCGTCGTAGTCAAAGATACCTCCGCAAGTCCTGGCTGCGGGCCGCGAGATCGGCCAGCCGGGCTTCGAGGCTGTTCAAGAATTCGGCTTCCATGAGGGTATGTCCTTGACTGCAAACCCTCAATTCTACTCAAGGAGGCGCGCCCGGCGGCCGCATCACCACAGCACCGCTGACCTGGCCCAATGCCGAGGTGAAGCCGTAGTTGGCGCCCGCGCGTTGCGCCGCGGTGCCGGTGAAGAACCCTTGGATGGCGTTGCCGAACGGGATGTTGCCGGTGCAGCTCGGCGTGCAGGCCGCGCCCGAGGAGGTGATCGTCGAAGTGCTGCCGAGGAATGCGGAGCCGCTGAACTGGTTGGCCGCGCCATTGATCGTGAAGGTCTGCGCCGCGACCGGGATCGACAGGTTGTAGGTCAGCGTCCCGCCACTGGTCAGGTTGGGAAAGTTGACGTTCATCGATCCGGTCACGCTGTTGGACGTGCCGGTCGCGACGACCGTGCCGCCGCTGGTGATGGTGGGGGCGGACGACGCGTAGACGTCATAGGTGCCGATGATGCTGGTGGCCGTCACCGCGTTGGCAGACAGGTTGGCTGCGTAGTGGACCATGATCAGCGGATTGGGTGGTGAACCGCGGCCACCGTTGGTCCAGCGCCCCCAGGCAATGATGCCATCCGCGCCGTTGTCGGCGACCGCCGTCGCGGTGAAGTTGTTTGCCGCACAGCAGCCATCGGTGAACTGATTGAGCTCTCCGCCGGGGCCGAATGTGTTGGTACCGCCCAGGAGGCCGGCGCTGAATACGCCGGCACTGGTGGTGCTGGCGATGGCCACCCCTCCGGCACCGCTGGGCAGGGGCACCATGATCATGCCACCTCCCGACCCGCCGCTGTGAGTGCTGCCGCTTGCCGCCACCGTCACCGACTGGCCGCTGTTGTTGCGGTTCTCGGCAACGACAAAACTCGATTGCTGCCCGCTCGCGGACGGTGGCAGGCTGGGAGCACGGAAGGCCAGGGCCGGCCGTGTCTGCGCGTCAGGGGCGAAGCCGCTCTGGCCTGCGCCGACATCGACGCAGCCGCCGTTGTTGCACAGCGCCGCGATGCCTTCGCTGACGGCCAGGCGCGTGCCCGCGTCGGCACTGACCGAGAACGCAGTGCCGCGGATGCCGACCGTTGCTGTCGGCGTCGTCAGCCGGTAGCCGCCACGGTTGATGCGCCCGATGGAACCGGTCACGGTGCGCAGCCCGCCGCGCAAGAGACCCAGGAAGCCGCGCTCTTCGGCGGCAGTGCTGCCGGCCATTTGATAGTCCTCGACGCGCAGCAGGGTTTGCGGTTGCAGCGAGATATAGGCCCCGTCGACCATGCGCAACTGCACGCGGCCCTGCGCGGTCTCGATGCTGTCTCCGGAGTTGATCGCGGACCCGCGCGTGGCCGGCCGGCTCACTCCCGCGGCCGAACGCAACGTCGCTTCGCCGCTGACGAATTCGACGCTGCCGGCGCCGGTCTGCGCGTCGGCACCGGTCGGGGCAACCACGAGCATGCACAGCGCCAGCAGAACAGGGCGACTGGGAACGCGGAGGGAAATTTGCGGCATGCGTGACTCCGGAGAGCTAGAACTCGCGGCGCAGCATGAGGCTGGCGACGCTGCGGCGGAATGCGTAGATGGCGACGTTCGACGAGTTGTCGGTATAGGAGAGCTGCGGTGTCAGGCGCCAGCCCGGGGCGATGCTGAAATGGGCGCCCGCGACAAGGCTTGCCTGGCGGTCGTTGCGCGCGCGATTGAACAACGGCTCGCTGCCGCCGTAGTCGCGCTCCTCAAAGGACAGCGTTCCGAACACCTGCACCGGAGCGCGCAGTTGCCATTGCAAGCCGCCGCGCAGGCCCGCGAAGTCATGGCCCAGGTGGGCCACGCCGCCGCGGCGCTCGTCCTCGCGCCCGGCATAGATCGAGGCGAACATCACCGGACCGGCGTCGAGCGCGCGCGCGTAGCCGGCGCCGACCACAAAACGGTCGGCGTCGCGCACCGCATTGCCGGGGTAGCTGAGCCGGGTCGCCTGTACGAAGATCGAAGTCTGCGCGCGCGTGGAAAGGTTGTATTGCCACTGGCCGAGCGCACCGAACGCCTCGCGAAAGCGGCTGCCGCCGATCCAGTTGGCGGCAAGCTGCGCCGCGCCGGAAAAGACGTGCGCGCCGACGGTCTTGCTCAACCCGGCGCTGGCGTCGACTAAGCCGGTGTCGAAGCGCTCGAGATCCTGGTTGAAGGTGTGGCTGGTGGAGGCGTTGGCGGAAAATGCCAGGTCCGGCGCGAGCGGCACGCGCACGTTGACTCCGGCCCCGGCCTGCAGAAAGATGTCGTGCGCGCTGCGGCTGGCCGGATCGAGCGTGAAGACCAGCCCGCCCAGGGAAGGGATCGCCACCGTGCTGCTGCCGGTGGCGCTGTTGACGTTGCTGTCGTGGCCGCCGCCGGCCTCGACGTACCAGCGCACGCGCGTGGTCTGCTCGGCGGCGAGCTGACTGATCGCGCCCAGCAGGCGGTCGACTGCCGCGGCAGCTTCAGCCGGAATCGCCGCCGCGCGCACCTGCGCCAGCTCGCCGCGCGCGTTTTCGGCCTCGCCGGCCGCCAGGTAGGCACGCCCGATCTCGGCACGCGCCAGCGCGTTGCCGGGCTGAACGGCGAGCACCCGTTCCAGGGCGAAGATCGCGCGCGCGACCTCGCCGGCATCCAGCGCCGCGATGCCGAGCAGGTAGTCGAAGTCGGGCTGGCCGGCGCGCTGCGGCTCCAGCGGCGCCAGCAGGCGATATGCGGCCTGCGGATTGCGCTCGGACATCATCCGGCGCGCCTCGGCGAGCGAGGCGTCGCCTTGTGCGTGGGCCGTCGCGCAAAGCGCGGCCAGCGCCAGCGCGGTTGCCCGGAACCATCGACGCGCCGTCCGGCGATCCACGCAATCTAGATGCATTTTTCCATCGTCGCTGGTATTCAAACCCCGCCATGCTAGGTACTGCCGCGCCAGGCGTCCATCGGCCCGAAGTCGTATGTTGCGGCAATGCAACAATCTTGGTCGATCAAAAGATGCCTGCGTGGCAATTGCTCAGGCTGCTTCCCATGCTTCGACAAAAAGCCCGGCGCGTGAGAGCCCGTTGAACTCATCGACCCCGACGCGATAGGCCAGGCGCGCGCGCGGCGGCAGCGCTTCCACGGTGTTGAAGGCAATTGCGTCGAGGGCCTGTCCGTCGAGGGTGATGGCAAGCTTGGTGTGGCGCTCGGCGACGATGCGCTGCGAACGCACCTGCACGGTGTCGGCAAAGACGGGCTGCGGGAATCCCTGGCCCCACACCTCGTCTTCGAGTGCGCGCGCGAAGGGCAGGTTGAGGTAGGCAACCGCGAGCGGTCCGTCGGTGCTGATCTCGGCGGCCAGGTCCGCAGGGGCCAGGAGCGATCGCGCCGCGGCATCGAAGGCCTCGGCGAAGGCTTCGTAGTCGCCGCGCGCGATCGTGAGGCCGGCGGCCATCGCATGTCCGCCGAAGCGGCGTATCAGTCCCGGCGCGCGTTTGGTGACCAGGTCCAGGCAGTCGCGCAGATGCAGCGCCGCGATCGAGCGGCCCGAGCCGCGCAACTCGTCGCCGTCGGCCGGCGCGAAGACGATGGTCGGGCGATTGAGGCGTTCCTTGACGCGCGAGGCGACGATGCCCGACACGCCCTGGTGCCATGCCGGGTCGAACAGAGTCACACCGATCCGTTCACTGCCTTCCACGGCGTCGAGTCGCGCCATGGCCTCATCCCGCATGCGCGCCTCGATGGCGCGGCGTTCGCGATTGAGTTGATCGAGCTGCTGGGCCAGCGGCTGGGCACGCGCCGCGTCGGCAGCGATCAGGCACTCGATGCCAACCCGCATGTCGGCCAGTCGTCCGGCGGCGTTGAGCCGCGGCCCGGCGGTGAATCCCAGGTCGAAGGTGGCCGCACGCGCAGCGCTGCGCCCGGCCACCGCGAAGAGGGCCTGAACACCGGGTCGCGCGCGCCCCTCGCGCAGGCGCTTGAGTCCCGCGGCCACCAGGATGCGGTTGTTGCGGTCCAGGCGCACCACGTCGGCCACTGTTCCCAGCGCGACCAGGTCGGTGAGCGCGCCCAGGTTGGGCTCGGCGGCGATGAACGCGCTGCGCCGCCGCAATTCGGCGCGCAGCGCGAGCAGCACGTAGAACATCACCCCGACCCCGGCCAATGACTTGCTTTCGAAGTCGCAGCCCGGCTGGTTGGGGTTGACGATCAGCGCCTGTGGCAGGGTCGTGCCGGGCAGGTGATGGTCGGTGACAAGGACGTCGATGCCAGCGGCGCGGGCGGCGGCGACACCCTCGACCGAGGCAATGCCGTTGTCGACCGTGATGATGAGGTCGGGTCGGCCAACGGTGGCCTCTGCGTAGGCGACGATTTCCGGGGTGAGGCCGTAGCCGAAGCGAAAGCGGTCCGGCACCAGGAACTCGACCACCGCGCGCGAGCCGGTCGCCTGCGCCAATGCGGTGAGACCCAGGACAGCACTGGCGCAGGCGGTGGCGCCGTCGCAGTCGTAATCGGCGACGACGAGGAGTCTGGCATGGCGCGCCAGCAGGTCGGCCAGGAGTGCAGCGGCGGCATCGGCATTGGTCAGGGTTGAAGGGGCGAGAAGGGCATCCGGCGAGTAGTCGAGTTCGACCTTGCTGGCGACGCCGCGCGCCGCGTAGAGGCGTGCCAGCACCGGGTGCACGCCGGACTGTTCGAGCATGGCGCGCGCGCGCTCGGGGACGCGCCGCTCGACGATGCGCGGGCGCGCGGCGGTCATGTCGCGTCCAGGATCGTACCCAACGAGCCGCGGCGCAGCCAGGCGAGCGCATCGAAGCGGTACAGCGGCGCCTCGGCATGCCGTTGCGCGCCGGCCAGCACGAGGTTGAGCGCTGTTGCCGAGGCGCGCGTGGCCGTCCGCAGGGGAGCGAGCCAGTGCGAGGCGAGCCAGGCGGGCCAGGCGTCGGGGTCATCAGGTCCGCGGCCCGCGTCGATGAGATGCGTCTGCTGTCCGGCGCCGCGCAGCGCCTCGGTGATGGCTTCGAGCCGCGGCGTGTCGTGCCGCGCCTGGCTCAAGCGTGCAAGTTCGCGCAGGTGCGCGGCGTCGCTCCAGACATGGCAATCGGGATGCGCCGCGACCGCGTCGACAGCAACCCCGCCCCCCCATAGCCAGAGCGCGTTGATCGCGGCGTGCGGCGCGGCATCTTCGGCTGCGAAGAGCAGCATCTGCGCCTCGGTGGCCAGGCGCTTGAGGCGACCTGCGTCCGCGCCGGCCGGCAGGAATGGCTCGATCGAGCGCCCGTCGGCCGCGCAGGGGGAATGCGTGCTGACGTTCTGCGGAGCGGCGAATCCGAGCACCCATTCGCGCGGGCTCGCGGCGGCGAGCACGATGTCTTCGGCCGCGAAGTGCGGTGCCAGTGCTGCTGCCATGCGCAGCGCGCCGTCGGCGTCCAGCCTGTCGGCTGCAAACGCATCCAGCAGAACAGCATCGCCGTCGACGTGCAGGTGAACCGGGTCGGCGCACAACCAGTAGCGTTCGCCGGGTGCAGCGACACGCAGCGGTGCGACCGGCCAGTCCGCCTGCCGCGCGATGCCGAAGCGCGCCAGCCACCATGCTTCCGCGCCGCCTGCGGCGCGCAGTAGCCGCGGGCCCGAGAAGGCCTGGCGCAACGCGGGCAGGGCGTCGAGGCGTGCGGGCGCAAGGCCGGCAGGCAGTTGGGCGACGAGGTAGACGCTGGACATGGCGGGTGCGGCACGGATTGTCCCGCGAATGCAGGGTGCGAGCGCGCGCTGCGGAACACGTAGAATCGACGCAACAGCGTTTCGGATCGCACCTGCCATGCAACCTACCGTGCTCTGGTTCATCGCCGCGTTCGTTTTGGTCGCGGCCGAGCTTGTCACCGGTACCTTCTACCTGCTGGTCATCGGTGCGGGCGCCGCTGCGGGCGGGCTGGCTGCCTGGGCAGGCACCTCGTTCGCGGTGCAACTTGCGGTCGCCGCGATCGTCAGCGTGATCGGCATCGCGGTGGTCAAGTCCATGGGCCTGACGCGATCGCGCAAGGGCGAGGCGGCCAACCTGGCGTTTGACGCCGGCCAGACCGTCGAGGTCGCCGAAGCCCGTGCGGACGGCAGCTTCCGCGTGCAGTATCGTGGCGCGCAGTGGGATGCACAACTCGAAGGCGGCGGCACGGTCGCCAGCGGCGAGCGCCTCGTGATCCGCGCCAATCGCGGCAATCTGCTGGTCGTGGCGCGACCCTGACGCCGCGACGATCGTTGGACGCAGTTCAACCCCCCTCAAGCGGCGCTCAAGCGCGCGCGATCTCGACCGGAGGATAGTCACCATGGAATTCGCATCTGTCGGCATGTTCTTCCTGATCGCCGCGATCGTCTTCGTGATCAAGTCGGTCTACCAGGTGCCGCAGCAGCACGCCTACGTGGTCGAGCGCCTCGGCAAGTACGACCGCACGCTCGAACCGGGGCTCGCCTTCGTCATGCCCTTCATCGAGCGTGTCGCGTATCGCCATTCATTGAAGGAGATCCCGCTGGACGTGCCCAGCCAGATCTGCATCACGCGCGACAACACCCAGCTGCAGGTGGACGGCGTCCTGTACTTCCAGGTCACCGACCCGGTGGCGGCGTCCTACGGCAGCTCCAACTACGTGGCCGCGATCAGCCAGCTGGCGCAGACGGCGCTGCGCTCGGTGATCGGCAAGCTGGAACTGGACAAGACCTTCGAGGGGCGCGACGACATCAACCACAACGTCATCTCGGCGCTCGACCAGGCCGCGCTCAACTGGGGCGTCAAGGTGCTGCGCTACGAAATCAAGGACCTGACCCCGCCCAAGGAAATCCTGCATGCGATGCAGGCGCAGATCACCGCCGAGCGCGAAAAGCGTGCCTTGATCGCTGCCTCGGAAGGGCGCAAGCAGGAACAGATCAACATCGCCACCGGCGAGCGCGAGGCGGCGATCCAGAAGTCCGAAGGCGACAAGCAGGCGGCGATCAACCGCGCCCAGGGTCAGGCGGCGGCGATCCTGTCGATCGCCGAGGCCAGTGCGGAGGCGATCCGCAAGACCGCCGCGGCGATCCAGTCGCCCGGCGGCGAGGCGGCGGTCAACCTGAAGGTCGCCGAGCAGTATGTCGGCGCCTTCGGCAACCTCGCGCGCACCAACAACACCATGATCCTGCCGGCCAACCTGGCCGATGTGGCCGGGCTCATCGCCACGGCGATGTCGGTGGCCAAGCAGGGCGAGTCGAAGAAGGGGTGAGGCAGGCCGCGCGGCGCCTCGCGCCCGGTTGCGGACGGACTAGCGGTTGGTCGACTTGATCAGGCGCCGCTTCTCGCGGTCCCAGTCGCGCTTTTTCTCGCTCTCGCGTTTGTCGGCCTTCTGCTTGCCGCGCCCGAGGCCGATTTCGAGCTTGATGCGGCCGTTCCGGTAGTGCAGGTCCAGTGGCACCAGCGTATATCCGCGCTGCTCGACGCGGCCGATCAGGCGCTTGATCTCGTCGGCCTTGAGAAGCAGCTTGCGCGTGCGCCGCGGGTCGGGCTTGACGTGGGTCGAGGCCTCGGGCAGCGGGCTCATGTGCGACCCGATCAGGTACAGCGCGCCGTCGCGGACGATGACGTAGCCTTCCTTGATCTCGGCGCGGCCGGCGCGCACCGACTTGACTTCCCAGCCTTCGAGCACCAGCCCGGCCTCGTAGCGCTCCTCGATGAAGTAGTCGAAGTGGGCTTTCTTGTTCTGTGTGATGCTCATGGCGGCGCGTTGGCGGAAAACCTGCTCCGCTAGAATGAGGATTGTAGCAACGCGCCTTGCGCTCCTTTCTGCGCGCAAGCGCCCTCCACCTTCAATTCCGCCCGCGCCGCCGTTGCCGCAGATCCGCAAATCGGTCCTTGTACCCTATAGCGCCACGCGCATGTTCACGCTGGTGGCCGCCGTGCGCGACTACCCGCAGTTCATGCCCTGGTGCGGCGGTGCGCGCGAGGAAAAGGCGGCCGATGGTCGCGTGCGCGCGACCGTGGACATCGATTTTCGCGGGGTGCGATCGAGCTTCACGACCATGAATCGTCACGAGCGCCCGCGTGCCATCGCGATGGAATTGGCCGAAGGGCCCTTCCGGGCGTTGTCCGGCGCGTGGAGTTTCCTGACCTTGGAAGAATCGGCCTGCAAGGTCGAGTTCGCGCTGGACTACGAGTTTGCCGGCGGGGTGCTGGGCCGTGTCATCGCGCCGGTGTTCGACGGCATCGCGGGGTCCTTTGTGGACGCGTTTGCCCGCCGCGCTGAGGCGCTGTATGGCTGAGGGCGGCCTCGAGGTGACAGTGGTGTGGGCGGCGCCGGGAGTCGAGGACGCCACCGCGGTCCGGCTGCCGCCGGGCGCGACCATCGCGGATGCCATCGTGGCCAGCGGTATCTCTGCGCGTCATGCCGGAGTCGATGCAGCCCGCGTCGGTGTGTGGGGTCATTTGCGCGCGCGCAGCGACGTGCTCGCGCCGGGCGACCGGATCGAGGTCTACCGGCCGCTGACGGCCGATCCGCAAGCCGCGCGCCAACGGCGTGCGCAAAAGAAAAAGGCCGCACCGCGGCCATGAAAAACTGCGCGGCGCCGCGGGCGATTCGCTTCGCCCGCAGGCAGCCGGTTCAACATTTGGTGGTGGCCATGTCGCGGCGAATGCGCTCGATCTCGCGCGCGCGGTCGTTGTCTTCCAGGAAATAGGGCTCGCCCTTGTCGTTGGTGCGACGCACTCGCTGGCCGCTTTCAAGGGTGGCCAGGCTGCTACGGTAGGCGGCACACTGTTCGTTCTTGCGCTGGTTTTCCGCGGCGGTCTCGGCAGCCTTTTTCTGTGCCTCGGCCTGCTCTGCCTGGCGTTTGCGGAATTCGGCGGCCTGGTCGACCGGCGGCTTGGGCGCGGCAGCCTTGGGCGCATCGGCAGCGCCCTCTGCGCCCGCCTTGGCCGGGTCGGCGGAAGCCGCCGGCGTCGGTGCCGGGGCGGGAGCGCGCGGTGCCGGCTTGGGTGCCTTGATGATGTTGCCGGGGGGAATGTTGGGCGGCGGCGGGCTATCGGAAAACACCGTACGCCCGTTCTGGTCCTTCCACTGGTACATCTGCGCGCCGGCGTGCGTGCTGGCGCCCAAGGCGATGAGCACAGTCAGGATCGGCCAAAGGGGATTTGTTCTCATGAGATGCCTTTCTGTCATGCGGCGCAAAAACCCGCGCAATTACAAGACCTTAGTTTCTTGAATTGAAGCCGTCAAGCAAGTTTCCCACGTCCGGGCGCGTGGCGGCGACGAACGGCGTGCCGTACAATCGCGCTTTGTGGCCTCAAGGCAACACGGGATGCGACTCATAGGCAAGGCACTCACGTTCGACGACGTCCTGCTCGTTCCGGCCCATTCGGCCATCCTCCCACGCGACACCCGCCTCGCAACGCGCTTGACGCGCGACATCCGCTTGAACATCCCGCTGGTCTCGGCGGCCATGGATACGGTGACCGAAGCGCGCCTGGCCATCGCGATGGCGCAGGAGGGTGGCATCGGCATCATCCACAAGAACCTGACGCCCAAGCTGCAGGCGGCGGAGGTGGCCAAGGTCAAGCGATTCGAGTCGGGCATCCTGCGCGATCCGATGACGGTGTCCCCGTCCATAACGGTCAGGGAGCTGCTTGCGCTGACACACCAGCACAAGGTTTCGGGTTTTCCGGTGGTCGAGAAAGGCGTGGTGGTCGGCATGGTGACCAACCGCGACTACCGCTTCGAGACCAACCTGGACGCGCCGGTGGCGGCGATCATGACCCCGCGCGAGCGCCTGGTGTACCTGAAGGAAGGCGCCTCGCCCGAGGAGGCCAAGGCACTCCTGCACAAGCACCGGCTGGAGCGCATCCTGCTCGTCAACGACCTCTTTCAATTGCGCGGCCTCATCACGGTCAAGGACATCCTGAAGTCCAATGAGCATCCGGAGGCGTGCAAGGACGAGCAGGGCAAGCTGCGCGTCGGCGCCGCGGTCGGCGTGGGCGAGGGGACCGAGGAGCGGGTCGAACTGCTGGCAGCCGCGGGCGTGGATGTGATCGTGGTCGACACCGCGCACGGCCATGCGCAGGGCGTGCTGGATCGCGTCCGGTGGGTCAAGAACAAGGCGCCCGGCGTGCAGGTCATCGGCGGCAACATCGCCACCGCCGACGCGGCGCGCGCGCTGGTCGATCACGGCGCCGATGGCGTCAAGGTCGGCATCGGCCCCGGCTCTATCTGCACCACGCGCGTCGTCGCCGGGGTCGGCGTGCCGCAGATCACGGCGATTTCGGATGTGTACAACGCTTTGAAGGACGGCGACGTACCACTCATTGCCGACGGCGGCATCCGCTTCTCCGGCGACATCGCCAAGGCCATTGCCGCCGGCGCGCACGCCGTCATGATGGGGTCGATGTTCGCCGGCACCGAGGAAGCGCCCGGCGAGACCATCCTCTACCAAGGGCGCTCGTACAAGCTCTATCGCGGCATGGGCTCGATCGGTGCCATGCAGGACGGCGCTGCCGACCGCTATTTCCAGGATCCGGCCAACAATGCCGACAAACTGGTGCCGGAGGGCGTCGAGGGTCGCGTCCCGTACAAGGGAAGCGTGCTGACCATCCTTTACCAGTTGACCGGCGGGCTGCGTTCGTCAATGGGCTACTGCGGCTGCGGGACCATCGACGACATGCGCAATCGCGCCGACTTCGTCGAGATCACCTCCGCCGGGATGCGCGAAAGCCACGTGCACGACGTGACCATCGTCAAGGAACCGCCAAACTATCGGGCGGAGTAGGCCGAGTCAGGCGTGCGCGGCAACCGCAGCCAGCCGCCGATCCCCCGCCACCACGGCCAGCGGGCGCGGAGTCGCCACCCAGCCGCGCATGAAGCGTGCGAACTCGTCGCCCGCCATCGGCTTGGCCCACAGGTAGCCCTGCCCGACGTGGCACCCCGCCGCGGCCAGGAAGTCCTGCTGCGCCTCGTTCTCCACGCCTTCGGCGACGACCTCGAGTTCGAGGCCGCGCGACAACGCGAGCATCGCGCGCACCAGCGAGTCCGCTCCTTCGCTGGTGCCGATGTTCGACACGAAGGCGCGGTCGATCTTGAGCGCGGTGAACGGAAACTCGCGCAGGTAGGACATCGATGAATAGCCGGTGCCGAAATCATCGATCGACAGGTGCAGCTCGAGCTGTTGCAGTTCCGACAATGTCGCCTTGACCTCAGCGAGGTCGCCGGCCAGGAGGGTCTCGGTCATCTCGAACTCCAGGCAGCGGCCGCGCATGCCGAACTGCGCCATTTCCTGGCGTACCTTGGCCGCGAAGCCCGGCTGCCTGACCTCGCGCGCCGAGACATTGATGGCGATGCGCGGCGGCGCGAGCCCCTGCGATTGCCACTGCGCATACTGGCGGTAGGCGGCGGCGCGCACATAGGCGCCGACTTCCTCGATGAGTGAACTCTGCTCCGCCAGCGCGATGAACTCCAGCGGCGAGATGAAACCGCGCTCGGAGTGCTTCCAGCGCAGCAGGGCCTCGGCCCCGGCGACACGGCCGTTACGCAGGTCGATCTGGGGCTGGTAAGCCATCTGCAGATCGCCGCGCGCCAGGGCCACGCGCAGGTCGCTCAAGAGTTCGATGCGTCCCTGCACCTTCAGGTTGACTGCCTCATCGTAGAACGCGAACTGGTTGCGGCCGGCGGCCTTGGCGCGGTTCATCGCGAAATCCGCGCTGCGCATGAGTCGCTCCGGTGAGCGACCGTCGGCCGGGAACATGCTGATGCCGATCGAGGCGCCGAGCGTGTGTCGCTGTTCATTCATGCGGAATGGTTCGCTCAGGACAACGAGGAGCTTCTCGGCCACCTTGGCGGCATCCTGGGCATTGCCCGCGACAGGCAGGATCACGACGAACTCATCGCCGCCGAAGCGGGCGACCACATCTTCCTTGCGCAGGCAGTTGCGGATCCGGCTGCCGGCTTGCTCGAGGACGGTGTCACCCGCATCGTGACCGAAGCCGTCGTTGATGAGCTTGAACTGGTCCAGGTCGACGAACATGAGCGCGAAGCCATGCCCGTCGCGCAGCGCACGCCCGGTTTCCTGTGCCAACCTCTCCTGCGCGTAGCGCCGGTTCGGCAGCGCAGTGATGTCGTCGTGGTTTGCCTGCCAGTTCAGCTGGCGACCGCGCGAGGCCGCCGTCAGTGCCACCGAGAGCCGTCCGGCCAGGTCGGCGGCCAGCGAACGCGTGTCCTCGTGCAATGGCCCACCGCGCACGGCACCGATCGAGAGAATGGCGGCGAGGCGGGCATCCAGGAAGAGCGGCAGGGCCAACGCGCGCGTGGCGCCGCGTTCGGCGAGGGGCGCCAGAAAAGCCTGTTGCGCAGGAGCATCGAATTCACAACCCTCCGGTGCGAGGGACAGGCGTTTGATCACGTCGGGCCCCACCGGTGTCGTGCCGAGGGCGCGGGGTCGCGATCCGGTGTCGTCGGCGAGCCAGGTGCGCGGCGCCCGGGCGCCGTCCGGGTCGAGCACGCTCACCACCACCAGCGGCGCCCCGAGCGCCTGCGGCGCGGCCTGCAGCGCTGCATCCAGGATGCGCTCGAAGCGCGCCCCGGCGAGAATGCCGCGGTCGATCTCGGCGAGCATGGCCCGCTGGCCCGCATCTGCGCGCGGACCGGTGCTGGGCCGCGCGGACGCTGATGGAGCAACGCGGCGCGCCTTGCCGAGAAACCACGCCAGGACGAGCCCGCTGAGCACGGCCAAAGCCAGCGCGGCGCCCTGCATCCAGCCGGGCGCGGCCTGGCCGAGGAGGGTGGGCATGCCCGCCTGGGCGGGCGCGGCTCCAGCAGTTGCAAGGATGAGGGGGACAACCGCGCCGAGCCTGCAGGCGTGGGCGTTCATCCGCAGGCGGCGCAGGAGACGGTCGGGTACGGTGGTCGTCGGGAGCGGTTTGGGCGCCATGAAGTCCTCCGGATGCATAACGGCCGCGCCGGCCCGAGCTTGAGCGTGGCCGATATGAACCGGAAAAGCCGGCCTCATCGGCGGATGGGCTGCGAGCGGCTGGCCAAGAATCAGCGTACCTGGACACCCGTCCGGGCGGTGCGGGCCAGCGAGCCCGTGCCGGACATCTCTTTCCGGGCAAACGCCGCGTGTCCCAAGGCAACCTGCAAGTCTGGCTGGAGCAATTCTGCGTCCCCCGTGCCGGGATATCCGGCGGGGTGATCATGGTCGCCAAGGACGCCCAGGCAAGTCCAGCGTTGGCCGCGGCCTGGCCACCGGTGCTCGGCCAGGATCAGCGCCTGGTCGCCGCAGCCACCGCGGCGCTCGACCAGCAGCGCAGCGGCGGGAATGCGGCATCCAGGCCTTACCGCAACGATGGTGTCGTCTCCCTGCCCCTCAAGAGCCGCAACCAGGCACTGGGCGTCGTCGCCCTGCAGCTGCGCGCCGCCAACATGGACTGGAAGGAAGCCATCCGCGAGACGCCGGCGCAGCCAGCCGCGGGGCCGGACCAGGCGCGCGCCGACAAGGCACCTGGCCCATCCGCCGATGCGCGCGCCCTGGTGCGCCTGCACGCCGCGGTCATGGCCTGCGACAGCTTCAGCGCCGCCGCGCGCGCGGCCGCAGCCGGGCTGGCCGAGGTTCTAGGCTGCACCCGGGTGGCGGTGGGCAAGCTCGAAGGCCGGCATTGCCGGGTGGTGGCGCTGTCGCATGGCGAGCTGCCTGCGGCCGGCAACGCCCTCATGCGTGTCATCGCCGATGCGATGGACGAGGCCATGACCCAGGAGGCCACGATCGTGGTGCCGGCGTTGCCGGGCGGCCGCGGCCGGGTCACGCTGGCGCATGCCGAACTGGCGCGGCGCGGCAGCGGCGCGGCCATCGGCGTGCCGCTGTCGCGCGCGGCGCAGGTGTTCGGCGTGATCGTCTTCGAGCGCTCGCAGGCCGAGCCGCCTGATGCCGCCGCCGTTGCGCGCGCCGAGGAATTCGCCTGCCTCATCGGCCCGGCGCTCGACCTGTTCGCCGCCGACGAGCGCCCCTGGTTCTCGCGCCTCTTCGGCCGCTCGCGGCAAGCCCATTCATGGAAGGGCCGCGCGATCGGCGCCGGCCTCACCATCGCGCTGGCCGCTCTCCTGGCCTGGCCCGGCGAGCATTGGCTGGGTGCGCCGGCCCGCATCGAAGGCTCGGTGCAGCGCGTGGTCGCCGCGCCGACCGACGGCTTCGTCAAGACGGTGCACGTGCGCCCCGGCGACCTGGTCACCGAAGGTCACCTGCTGGCCGAAATGGCCGGCGAAGACCTCGATCTGGAAAAACGCAAGCTCG
Organism: Burkholderiales bacterium; assembly: GCA_016790635.1. GTDB lineage: Bacteria > Pseudomonadota > Gammaproteobacteria > Burkholderiales > JAEUOS01 > JAEUOS01. Next base: position 21,329 of record JAEUOR010000043.1, on the reverse strand, counting down.
AAGCCGAGATTGCCCAGCACGAAAGCGCCGTGCGCGCCGCGCTGGCGCGCGACGACCGCGCCCAGTACGCGACCGCAGCGGCGCGCGCCGACGCGGCCGCCGCCCAGCTCGGCCTGATCGACGAGCAGCGCGGCCGCTCGCGCCTGACCGCGCCGATCGCCGGGGTGGTCATCAAGGGCGACCTCACGCAGTCGCTCGGCGCGCCGGTGGCGCGCGGCGACGTGCTGATCACGCTCGCGCCGGCGGGCAGCTATCGGCTGATCGTCGAAGTCGACGAGCGCGACATGCTCTATCTCGCGCAAGGCGCCGTCGGGTCGCTCACGCTCGCGGCGCTGCCCGAGACCCCGATCGGATTCCGCGTCAGCCGCATCACGCCGGTGGCCATCGCCCGCGACGGCCGCAATGCGTTCGAAGTCGAAGGTGCGCTCGATGCGCCCCCGGCGGGCCTGCGCCCCGGGCTGCAAGGGGTGGTCCGCATTCGCGTCGGCGAGCGCGCGCTGGGCTGGGTGTGGGGCCATCGGCTGCTCGACTGGCTGCGCGTGCGCCTGTGGGCGCTCGGGGTCTGACCCGCATGCGTCGCTCGCTGTTCAGCCCCCTGTGGTACCGGGTCGCCGGCGAACGCCCGCGCCTGCACCAGGACGTGCGGGTCGAGTTGCGACACGCGCGCGGCGAGCGCCAATACCTGCTTTCGGATGCGGTCGGCGGCCGCCAGTTCCTGCTCAACGCGGCAGCCTACGCGCTCATCGGCCGGCTCGACGGCGAACGCACCGTCGAGGAGGCCTGGGACGAACTGCAGGACGAGGTCGGCGACGCCGCCCCGACCCAGGGCGAGGTCATCGATCTCCTGGGCGAACTCACCGGGCACGGGCTCATCCATACGGCCGGCCGGCCGGCGGGCGCGGCCAAGTCCGCGCCTCGCAACTATCTGGCAGCGCTCAACCCGCTGGCTTTCCGGGTGCCGCTCGGCGACCCCTGGAAGCTCATCACCCGGCTCGATGTCCTGCGGAGGCTCTTCTTCTTTCCGGGCAGTCTGCTGGTGTGGTTCGTCGTCATGATGGTCGCTCTGGCAGCGGCGCTCCTGCATTTTCCCGAACTCGCCGGCGCCGCCGGCGGAACGCGCTGGATGTGGCTTGCATGGCTGGTGTTCCCGCCGCTCAAGGCCCTGCATGAACTGGCACACGCGCTGGCGGTGCGCCAGTTCGGTGGCGAGGTGCACAAGGCCGGCGTCACGGTGTTCCTGCTGACGCCGGCCCCGTATGTCGATGCGTCGGATGCCGCCGGTTTCCGTTCGCGTGGCCAGCGCGTCGTCGTCGGCGCGGCAGGCGTGATGGCCGAGCTTTTTGTTGCAGCCCTCGCCCTGGCGGTGTGGATCGGTGCGCAGCCTGGCCTCTTGCGCGACCTGGCCTACGCCACCTTCTTTACCGCATGCGTGTCGACCCTCTTCTTCAACGGCAATCCGCTGCTGCGCTTCGACGCCTACTACGTGCTCTCCGATGTTCTCGATCTGCCCAACCTCGCCCAGCGGAGCGCCGCCTGGTGGGGGCGGTTCGCCCGGCGTGTGCTCGGCCTGCCGGTCGCGGCACCTGACAAGCCCTTGCGCGGCGAGACCAAATGGCTCGTCATGTATGCGCCGGCCTCGCTGGCCTGCCGGGTCGTCCTGGGCCTGGGCATCGTGCTGTGGCTGGGAGGCATCTCGATTCTGCTCGGTGTCCTGGCCGGCTGCATGATCGTCGCGGGTCTGGTCAAGCCGCTGGTGCGGGGTCTGGGCACGGTGTTCCGCGAAAGCGCGGGAGGGCGCGCGCGCCTGCGCGCCCTGGCAGGCGTGGGCGGGGCGACTGCGCTCCTGGCGCTACTGGTATTCGCCGTGCCCCTGCCGCTCACGACCTCGGCTCAGGGCGTCATCTGGCTGCCAGAGAATGCCCACGTGCGGGCCGCGTCCGCAGGCTTTGTCACCGGCCTTTCGGTCGCCGACGGCGCCCGCGTCGAACCCGGCCAGGTCCTGGTCGAACTGGCCGACCCGGCGCTCGCGGCTTCGCGCGAGCGCCTGCTCGCGCGGCTCGCCCACCACGAGGCCGAGCGCAATGGCGCCATGCTCGCCGAGCGACGCGAACGCGCCGAGGAAGCTGCGGAAGAAATCGCCCGCATCGAGGCCGAACTGGCGCACCTCCAGGTTCGCCTGGACGCGTTGGCGGTCAAGAGCGGGGCAACGGGCCGCCTGGTACTGCCGCGCGCCGCCGACATGCCCGGCAGCTTTGTCGAACGTGGCGCCACGCTGGGTTACGTGTTCGACCGCGATCAGGTCGTCGTGCGCGCGGCCGTGCCGCACAGCGAAGCGGCGTTGGTCCGCGACCTCACGCAGCGGGTGCGCGTGCGCCTGGCCGAAGCACCGGGACAGGACATCGACGCACAGCCGGTGCGCGAGGTGCCCGCTGCCAGCCTCGAACTGCCCAGCGCGGCGCTGGGCGAGTCCGGCGGCGGTCCCTTTGCCACTGACCCGGACGACCGCAAGGGCGTACGCCTGAATTCCCCGGTCGTGCTCATCGACCTGAAGCTGGCGGCCGGCGACCTCGAGCGGGTCGGCAGCCGCGTCTGGGTGCGCTTCGAGCATGGCAGCCAATCCCTGGCCGGGCAGCTGTACCGGCAGGCGCGCAGCCTGTTTCTGCTGCGCTTCAACCCGTCGCACTGACCGGCCCGCCGAGTCGCCGGGACGACCGCGGAGACAGCGTGAGTTCACGTGCACTGGCTGCCCCCGGCACCGTCTACGGTGCCTATCCGGAACGCCGCGCTGCCTTAAGCCAGGAGCGCCGGCGCGGCGGCGAGCGCCTCGCAGGCGCCAGGCGATTCGTGGCCGCGGTGAAGAGCGCCGCGGAATCCGGCGACTTCCGCGGCGTTCGCGCAGGTTCGACGCACGAAGAGGCGGTGGAGGCGTTTTCGCGCGTCGTCCGCACCTTCGCGCGGGTCAAGGGCATCGAACTGCACGACACGCAGCTCCTGGCCGCGCGCATCATGCTCGAAGGCAATCTGGCCGAAGTGGCGACCGGCGAGGGCAAGACCTACGCCATGGGGCTGGGTGCGGCCGTCGCGGCCTTGAGCGGGACGCCGGTCCATGTGATCACCGCCAACGACTACCTGGTGCGGCGCGACGCCGAACTGCTGCGGCCGGTCTGCGACGCCCTCGGCCTCACCGTCGGCGCCATCCAGTCTTCGCAGGACCGCGCCGCGCGGCGCGAGCAGTACGCCTGCGACATCACCTATTGCACCGCCAGCGAATTGGCGTTCGACTACCTGCGCGACCGGGTCGCGCGCGGTGCTTCGAGCGACCTCGAGTCGCGCGCTGCCCGCCTGACCGGGGACGGCGCGGATGCGCCGGTGCTGCGCGGCCTGTGCATGGCGCTCATCGACGAGGCCGACAGCTGCCTGATCGACGATGCCCGGGTACCGCTGATCCTGGCCGAGGCTGCGCCCAACCCGGCGCGCGATGCCTACCATCGCGAAGCCGTTGCGCTCGCTGCTACGCTCGAGGCCGGGCGCGACTACGTCTGTGAACCAGCCGTCATGCAGGTGCACCTGACTGCCGCCAGCAAGGCACGCCTGGAGGCAGAGGCCGCGGCGCTCCCGCCGCGCTGGCGCCGCCGCCTGGCCCGCGAGGAGGCGGTATCGACCGCTCTGGCCGCCCAGAAACTCTACCGGCGCGACACCCACTACCTGGTCGATGACGGCAAGGTCGTCATCGTCGACCCCGGAACCGGCCGCATCGCTGCCGGTCGCTCCTGGACCGGCGGGCTGCACCAGATGATCGAGATCAAGGAAGGTCTCGCGCCCACTCCGGAAAACGTCACCCGCGCGCAGATTACCTACCAGCGTCTGTTTCGCCGTTTCTGGCGCTTGGGCGGCATGAGCGGCACGCTGGCCGAGGCGCGCGCCGAACTGCGCAGCGTCTACGGGCTGCGCGTCGTGGCCGTGCCGCTGCGCACGCCGTCGCGGCGCGTGCTGCTGCCGACCCGCATCCTGCGCGATCGCGACAGCCAGTTCGACGCCGTCGTCGCCCGCGTGCGCGAGGTCGTCGCGGCCGGGCGGGCGGTGCTGGTCGGCACCGACTCCGTGGCCGAGAGCCAGGATCTCTCGGAGCGCCTGTCCGCCGCCGGCATCGCGCACCAGGTGCTCAATGCGCGCATGGAGGCCGAAGAAGCGGCCATCGTGGCCGAGGCCGGCAAACCCGGACGCGTGACCGTGGCCACCAACATGGCCGGCCGCGGCACCGACATCTCGCTCGCGCCGGCGGTGGCGGAGCGCGGCGGATTGCACCTCATCTGCTGCCAGCACAACGCCGCGGCGCGGATCGACCGGCAGCTCATCGGCCGTACCGCCCGGCGCGGCGATCCCGGCAGCGCCGAGACCATCTTGGCGGCGAATCAGCCCCTGATCAGCACGCTATTCCCGGCTTGGGCGCGCCGCCTGCTACCGGAAAATGGCCTGATGAACCCGCGCTTTCTGATTCGGCTGGGGGTGCGTCTGCCGCAATGGCTGGCGGAGCGCCGCTCGCGCGCCGCCCGGCGCGCGATGCTCATGGCCGACCAGGCCTGGGATGCCCGCAATCCGGCTGGCATTGCGGCCGAGTGACATGCCGCCTGTGCGCCTGCCCGACATGTTCATTCGACCGCATCCAGCCATGACCCGCGCCGCGGCTGCCGCGACCCTCCTGGTTTTCGCCTCGGCAGCGGCCAATCCCGCCCCTCCGCTGCGGGTCGGCTGCCTGATCCAGCCGGAGTCGATCGCCGAAGTCGGCAGCCCTGTCATTGGCGCTGTCGAGACCCTGCATGTCGAGCGCGGCGACCTGGTGCGCCGCGGCCAGGTGTTGGCGACCCTCAAGGCCGACGTCGAGCGCGCCTCGCTTTCCATCGCCCAGGCGCGCGCCCAGTCCGACGCCGAGGTGCAGGCCGCACAGGCCAACCTGGACTTCCTGCGCCAGAAGCAGACCCGCACCGAGGACCTGGTGCAAAAGAACTTCCTCTCGCGGCAGGTACTCGAGCAGGCGCGCGCCGAGGCCGACATCGCCGCGCAAAAACTGACCCAGGCCACCGAGCAGCGCCGCGTCCTCAGGCGCGAATTGGACCTCGCCCAGGCGCAACTGGAGGTGCGCAACATCCGCTCGCCGATCGACGGTGTCGTCGCCGAGCGCTACGTTGCCACCGGCGAACGCATCGACCAGAAGCAGATGTTCCGCATCGCGCGCGTTGACCCGCTCAAGGTCGAGCTGATCGTGCCCGCGAGCCAGTTCGGCACCATCCAGGCTGGCAGCAACACCGACATCACACCGGATGTGCCGGGCATCGGCGCCCGCACCGCCAAGGTGGTGCTGGTCGACCGCATCATCGACGCCGGCAGCAACACCTTTCGCGTGCGTGCGTCCCTGCCGAACCCCGGCGGTGCCATTCCCGCCGGCGCGCGCTGCACCTCGGCCCTGGTGGCAACGCAGCGCGGCGAAGCGGCCAAGGCCAATGCCGCCAGCGTGCGTCCGGCCGCCTACAGCACGCCGGCCGACCAGGGCATGCGCGCGAGCCTCGAGCCCCGCCGTCGCGCGGGCGTCCAGTGATCCCCCCGGCGACGGGGGCGCCATGACCCGTCGAACCGTCCGGCCCGCCAGTCAGCGCCCGCGCGCCGCCGGCGAACGGGCGCTTGAGCCTTGTTCCGCAAGGCTCTGCATAACGCCATGAAGCTTCCCCGCCGACGCCTGCCGCGGCCGCGCATGATCGTCGAGGCGCTGGAAGCGCGCGTCCTGCATTCGGCCGACGCCCAGACCCTGCTCGATCCGCTCGCCGCCGCCGGCATGGCCGAGGTGCGCATGCTCGACGCGCCGCCCCTGCCGGCGCCGGCCCCCGCGCCGTTGCCCGCACCGCAGGCAGCCACCGAGGAGCAGGCGCAGCGCCACGAAATCGTCTTCATCGACCCGCGCGTGCCGGATGCGCGCGCGCTCGCCGCCGACATCGTGCGCCAGGGCGAGAGCGGCCGGCACATCGAAATCGTCGACCTCGACGCCGGAGCGGATGGCATCGCGCAGATCGCCGCGGTGTTGGCCGAACGCCGCGACATCGCCGCCGTGCACCTGATCTCGCACGGCGCCGACGGCCGCGTCGCGCTCGGCGCCTCGGTGCTCGATTTCGACACCGTGCGCAGCCAGGCCGCGGCGATCAAGGCCTGGGGCGCGGCGCTCTCTGAGGACGCCGACCTCCTGATCTACGGCTGCGACGTCGCCGCCAGCGCCGACGGCCGCGCGCTGATCGACGCGCTGGCGCGCCTGACCGGCGCGGACGTGGCCGCCAGCGACGACCCGACAGGCAATGCCGCGCTGGGCGGCGACTGGGATCTCGAAGCCCGCAGCGGCGCGGTCGAGACCCATGTCCTGTGGCAGGACCAGGGACCGCTCGAGTGGAGCGGGCTGCTCGCCACCTATACGGTCACCAACACCAACGACAGTGGCGCCGGCTCGCTGCGGCAAGCGATCCTCAGTGCGAATGGCAACGCAGGCACCGATACCATTGCCTTCAACATCGCCCTGAACGATCCGGGCCACGTCTACTACCGCGACAACGGGGCGGCCGGCACATTCTCCGCCCCCGTGGCCACGACGCTGGCGGACGGCGCCATCACCGACTTCGACGCCGACTACCTGGCCGGTACTGCGCGTTCGTGGTTTCGCATCTCGCTGTCGGGCAACCATCTCGACGTCACAGAGGCCGTGATCATCGACGGCACGACGCAGGCCGGCTACGACCCTGCCAAGGGGCCGATCATCGAAATCAACGCCGCCGGCGTGACCTTGCCTTCCGGAGACCGGAATGCGTTTCAACTGGCCGGCGGCGCATCGACGATCCGCGGACTGGTCATCAACCGGGCCGGTGACAACGCGATCGAATTCGACACCGGTTCCGACGGCTCGACTGTCGTCGGCAGCTACATTGGCACCGACGTGTCGGGCACGCAGGCGCTCGGCAACAGCACCATCGGCACCTGGGGGGCGCTCGGCGTCAAGGCGAACAACGTGGTCATCGGCGGCACGACCGCCGCCGACCGCAATGTGATCTCGGGCAACAACGGCTACGGCATCGAGATCTACAACTCGGCCAGCGGCACCATTGTCCGCGGCAACTACATCGGCACCACCGCGTCAGGCAGCGGCGCGCTGGGCAACGCGGACGCCGGCATCTACATGCGAAGCAGCGCCACCGGCGCCGCCATCGGCGGCTCTGCCGCCAACCAGGCCAATGTGATCGCCCACAACGGCGGCGACGGCGTGTGGATCACCTCGGGCACGGGCAGTTCGGTGCTGGGCAACTCGATCCACTCCAACACCGGCCTGGCGATCGACCTGGGCACGAATGGCATGACGGTGAATGATCCCGCCGTCAACATGGACAGCGACACCGGCGCGAACAACCTTCAGAATTTTCCGGTGCTGACCCGAGCGGTGACCAACGCGGTCGACCGGCTTGCCGTCGGCGGGACGTTCAACAGCCTTGCCGACACCGTCTACCGCATTGAAGTCTTTTCCAACGTAGTGGGCGATGGGTCCGGCTTCGGGGAGGGGCAGACCTACCTCGGCTACGCAAACGTGCGCACCGACGGTTCCGGCAACGCGACCTGGGGTGCCGCGATCAATGCCAACGTCGCGGTCGGCTCGGTGATCTCGGCGACGGCAACGCGGCTCGATGCGGCGCTCAATCCGCTCGAGACATCCGAGTTTTCAGGCAACGTGACGGCAGTGAATCAGACGCTGATCGTCACGAACACCGCGGACACGATCAACGGCACGACGACTTCCGTCGCAGCGTTGATTGCTGCGCCGGGTGTCGATGGCATCTCGCTGCGCGAGGCCATCACCGCGGCGAACAACGACACGACGGGGATCGATCTGATCCTGTTCAACATCACGGGCGCCGGACCGCACATCATCAATACGGCGACGGCATTGCCGGCCATTGGCGGCTCGCTTGTGATCGACGGCACTACCGAGCCCAATTACTCGGCCGGCACGCCCGTGGTGCGGATCGACGGCGCAGCCGCCGGCTTCAGCGGCATCAGCATCGGTGCCGCCGGCGACGGAAGCACCATCCGCGGCGTGATGATCACAGGCTTCACGGTCGACGGCATCAACGTCGCATCGGGTGCCGACAACGTCACGATCAGCGACAACTGGATCGGCACGGCGGGGACCGGGACGAGCGGCCACGGGAATGCCAATGTCGGCAATACGGATGACGGCATCGACATCGCCGGCTCCAACGCCCTGATTCTCCGGAACGTCATTACCAACAACAACGACGAGGGCATAACGATCGTCGGCTCGGGGGTGACGGGGCACGTGATTCAGGGCAACTACATAGGGCTCGACCCGGACGGATCGACCAGCGTCATCGGCAACAACGACGTCGGCATCGCCATCATTACCGGCACCGGCAACATCATCGGCGGTACGACGGTTGCCGCGCGCAACGTGATCTCGATGAACAACGAAGGCATCGAGATCAACACCTCCAACAACGTGGTGCAGGGAAACTACATCGGCACCGACGCCGGTGGCACTGCCAACAAGGGCAATCGCATCGGCCACGGTGTCCAGATCCAGGGCAGTTCCACCGGAAACCAGGTCGGCGGCATCGCGGCTGGCGCCGGCAACCTGATCGCCTTCAATGACGACAATGGCGTGGACGTCGCGAACGGCAGCGGCAATCCGATCCTCGGCAACTCGATCCACTCGAACACGCTGCTCGGCATCAATCTCGGCACGGCGGGGGTCACCGCCAATGATCCTCCCGCCGACATGGATTCGGACTCTGGCGCCAACAACCTGCAGAACTTCCCGGTGCTGACCTCGGTTACCAGGACGGTGACCCAGGTGACCGTCAACGGCACGCTGAACTCGACCGCGAACACGAATTTCCGCATCGAGTTCTTCGCCAGCGCGGCGCAGGACGGCACCGGCTACGGCGAAGGCCAGCGCTACATCGGCTTTGCCAACGTCACGACCAACGTTTCGGGAAACGCGACGATCAGCACCACACTCACCGCAACGGTTGCGGCCGGCGAGTTCATCAGCGCAACGGCTACGGGTAGTGATGCGACGTTCACGACGTTTACCAATACCTCGGAGTTCGCGCAGAACCTAGTGGCGACATCGTCCACTTTCCAGCAAGGTACCGGTGGTTACAGCGGCACGGAAGACACCGAGCTGGATTCATCCGCACCGTCCAGCAATCTCGGCGCCAATGTCACCATCGATGTCGACTTCGCCGGCGTAGGCAGCGAAAACCAGGCCCTGATCCTGTTCAACGGCATCTTTGGCACTGGCACGGGACAGATCCCGGTAGGCTCGACGATCACCTCCGCAAGTCTTCGGCTTTACGCGTCGGGAGGAACCGCGGACACGATCAGCGCGCACCGGATGCTGGTCAACTGGTCGGAAGCCTCTACTTGGAACTCGCTGACCACGGGGGTCCAGACCAATGGCACCGAGGCTGAGATAGCGGCCGACGGGACCTACGTCGGCACCGGGTCCACCGGCTACATCACCATCACGGGCCTTGAGCAAAGCGTGCAGGCCTGGAGCAGTGGCGCAAGCAACTACGGGTGGGTCCTGCGTAATAGCGGCACGGACGGACTGCAGTTCGATTCCTCCGAATCCGCGACCGTCGAGCGCCGCCCCCAGCTCATCGTTGTATTCACGCCGCCCGATAGCGCGCCGGCAGTGACCAACCTCGCTGGCGATGCGCTGGCGTATGCGGAAAGTGACGGTGCGGTGGTCATCGAGCAGGGCGGTAACGCCACCGTGACCGACAGCGACTCGGCCGACTTCAACACCGGCACGCTGACGGTGTCCTTCACGGCCGGCAGCGACTCAGCCGAGGACGTGCTGGCGATCCGCAACCAGGGCACCGGCGTGGGCCAGATCGGCGTCTCGGGCAGCAACGTCACCTACAACTTCGGCGCCGGCGGAGTCACCATCGGCAGCTTCGCCGGCGGCAGCGGCGGCAGCCCGCTGGTGGTCACCTTCAATGCCAGCTCCACCCCGGCAGCGGCACAGGCTCTGATTCGCAATATCACTTTCCAGGACACCGACACGGCGACCCCCACCACCGGGGCGCGCACCGTGCGCTTCGTCCTCACCGACGGCGATGGCGGCACCAGCGGCAATCACGACACCACCGTCACGGTCAGCGCGGTCAACGACGCCCCGACGATCACCAACGGCGCCACGGTGACGCTGGCGGCGACCGACGAGAACACCATCAGCGGTGCAACCACCGTCGGCAGCCTCCTTGCCTCGGCCGGCTGGGCCGACGTCGACTCCGGGGCGCTTCAAGGCATTGCGATCACTTCGGCCGCCGGCCTGGGCGTCTGGCAGTACTCGACCGACGGGTCCAGCTGGAACGCGATCTCCGCGGTCGCGTCGAACAACGCGCTGCTGCTGGCCGACGGCACGCAGGTGCGCTACGTGCCGAACGGCGACAGCGGCGAGACGGCGACGCTCGGTTTTCTCGCTTGGGATCGGACCAGCGGCACTGCCTCGGCCAACGGAGCGCCCAGCTGGGCCGATCCGGGTGCGGGTGGCGGCACCACGGCCTTCAGCAGCCAGTCCGCTTCGGCCAGCATGGTCGTGAATGCCGTCAACGATGCGCCGACGATCACCAACGCCGCCACCGTCACGCTGGTCGCCACCGACGAGAACACCACGTCTTCCGGCACCACGGTCAGCGCGATCCTCGCTTCTGCCACATGGGCCGATGTCGACACGGGTGCCGCCTCAGGCATCGCGATCACCTCTGTCACCGGCAACGGCCGCTGGCAGTACTCGACCGATGGCGTCACGTGGACCGCCTTCGGCGCCGTCTCCGCGACCAATGCGCTGCTGCTCACCTCGACTTCGCAAGTGCGCTACATCCCGGATTCGGCCAACGCCGAGACCGCGACCTTCGGCTTCAAGGCCTGGGACCGGACCAGCGGCACCGCCTCGGTCAACGGCACCCCCGGCTATGCCACCACCGCCAGCAGCGGCGGCACCACCGCCTTCTCGGCCAGTTCGGCCACGGCAAGCCTGACGGTGACCGCAGTCAACGACGCACCAACCGTGACCGATCGTGCGCTTTCCTTCGACGGCACCGATGTCGTCGTCGTGGCGCCTCAGGCGAACCTGGTGATGACGTCGACGATGACCATGGAGGCGATGGTCCAGCGCACCGGTGCGCTCACAGGCACCCAGCTCATCCTCAACAAGGAGGGCGAGTACGAGATCGGCATTTCGGCCAGCGGCAAGCTGCAGTGGGCATTCGCCAACTCGACGCCGGGATGGGCCTGGACGGTGACCGCCTTTACCGTTCCGGCCGATACCTGGGTGCATGTCGCGGTGACTTACAACGCCGGCGTGGTCAAGGCTTATGCCAATGGCACGCTGGTCGACACCTACAACGGCAGCGGCAACATCACCGATGCCTATCCGGCATTGAACAACCTCAGTATCGGCGGCCGCGAGAACACTGCGGCCCAGCGGTTCGTCGGCCTCATCGACGAGGTCCGGGTCTGGAACGTAGAACGCAGCGCGGCGCAGATCCAGGCGGCCTACAACGCCGCCCTGACCGGCGCCGAGGCCGGCCTGGTCGGTTATTGGCGCTTCAACGAGACTTCCGGTACCACCGCTCTCGACAGTTCGACGCAAGGCTTCAACGGCTCGCTGGGCAACGGCAACGCCGCCGACGTGCCTGCGCGCACCGGCAACCTCGAGTATGTCGTCGGCGAAGACGCTACGCTCAACGTCGCTGCCACTGGCGTGCTTTATCGCGCCACCGATACCGAGGGCACGCCGCTTGTCGCCAGCCTGGTCAGCGGACCGTCCAATGCCGCCGCCTTCACCCTCAATGCGGACGGATCGTTCAGCTATACGCCGACGGCCAATTTCAACGGTACCGACAGCTTCGTCTTCGTCGCCAGCGATGGGGCGCTGGCGTCCCGCCAGGCCATCGTGACCCTGACGGTCACCGCCGTCAACGATGCACCGACGCTGGGGAACGGCACCCTTGCCCCCGTGAATGAGGACACCGCGAATCCCCCGGGCCAGAGTGTGAGCGTGATCTTCGCGGGGCAGTTCGCCGACGTCGATGCTGGCGCGGGCTTCGGCGGCGTGGCGGTCGTCGGCAACACTGCCAACGCAGGCACCCAGGGCGCGTGGCAGTACTCCACCAACGGCGGCAGCAACTGGTACGCGATTGGCACGGTCGCCGACGGAGCCACTGCGCTTGCCCTCGGTAGCGCGACGCAATTGCGCTTTGTTCCCGTGGCCGACTTCAGCGGTGCCCCGCCGGCGCTGACGGTGCGCGGCCTGGACAATACCTACGCGGCGGGCTTCTCGACGACCGCCGGCACTGAGTCGCGTGTCACCGTCGATACTGCGGCCAACGGCGGCAGCACGGCCATTGCCGCGGCAACCGCGACCCTGTCGACCTCGATCACGGCGGTAAACGATGCACCCGTCAGGACCGCCGGGTCGGTCGCCAACCTGACGGTCCTAGAAGATTCCGGTTTCACCAGTCTGGGCTTCGGCAGCCTCGCCTACGGCCCCGGCGGCGGCGCCGACGAGAGCGGGCAGAGCCTGACCTACGCGGTGACAGTCCTGCCGTCGAGCGGTGTCGGCAACGTGTACCTGGCCGACGGCACCACGCTGGTGGCGCTGGGCACCTATACGCTGCCCGAAATCCGCGGCATGCAGTTCAGGCCTGCGAACAATGGCAGCGGCGTCACCGGATTCCAGTTCACGGTCGCGGATTCGGGTGGTATTGCAAATGGCGGGACGGACAACATCAGCGAATTCGTCCTCATCACGGTCACTGCCGTCAACGATGCGCCGACGCTGAACGCCACGTCGCTCGATCCGAGCTTCACTGAAGCCGCGGGGCAGGGCACCCAGGCTGCGGCGGTGAGCGTCTATGGCGCGGCCAGCGTAAGCACCGTCGAGTCGGGACAGTCGATCACCGGCCTGACCGTCACCGTGGGTGGACTCGCCGACGGGTCGAACGAGGCGATCGTGGTCGACGGCACGACACTTACCCTGGGGGCGAACAGCGCAGGTACCACGGCTGGCAACGGGCTCGCTTACAGCGTCACGCTCTCCGGCGCAACCGCCACGGTTGCACTTTCCGGCGGAACGATGAGTGCGGCTGCCACCCAGACACTGGTCAACGGCATCACCTACCAGAACACCAGCACCGACAATCCGACCGCCGGCAATCGGGTATTCACTCTTGCCCAGATCCGGGACAGTGGAGGTACTGCCAACGGCGGTTCGGACACTACGGCCCTTGCGATCGTTTCCACCGTGACGGTCGTTGCGGTCAACGATGCCCCGACCGGCAGCGATGCCACCATCACCACCATCGAAGACACCGCCTATACCTTCACGGCGGCCGACTTCGGTTTCTCGGATGTGGACAGCGGCGACGCGATCAGCGCGGTGCGCATCGACACGGTGCCGGGCGTCGGTACGCTCAGGCTCTCGGGCGTAGGCGTGACGAGCGGGCAGGTGATCACCGCCGCCAACATCGGTAACCTGGTGTTCACGCCAGCGGCCGACGCCAACGGGAGCGGCTACGCGAGCTTCACATTCTCGGTGCGCGACCAGAGTAGTGCATACGACACCACGCCTAACACCATCACGGTCAACGTGACCGCGGTCAACGACGCCCCGATCGGCAGCGACGCCACCATCACCACCAACGAAGACACCGCCTACACATTCACGGCGGCCGACTTCGGTTTCTCGGATGTGGACACTGGCGACACGATCAGTGCGGTGCGCATCGATACGCTGCCGCTGGCGGGCAGCCTGACCCTCTCCGGCGTCGCGGTGACGGCATCGCAGGTGATCACCGCTGCCAACATCGGCAACCTGGTGTTCACCCCGGCGGCTGACGCCAACGGCAGCGGCTACGCGAGCTTCATGTTCTCTGTGCGCGACCAGAGTAACGCCTACGACGCCGCGCCCAACACCATCACGGTGAACGTCACTGCAGTCAACGACGCGCCCACAGGAACCGACGCCACCATCACCACCAACGAAGACACCGTCTACACCTTCACGGCGGCCGACTTCGGCTTCTCGGATGTAGACAGCGGCGACACGATCAGCGCGGTGCGCATCGACACGCTGCCAGGCGCCGGTACGCTCAGGCTCTCAGGCGTAGACGTGACGAGCGGACAGGTGATCGCGGCCGCCAACGTCGGCAATTTGGTATTCGCGCCCGCGGCCGACGCCAATGGCATGGGCTACGCGAGTTTCACCTTTTCGGTGCGCGACCAGAGCAGCACCTACGACACCACGCCCAACACCATCACGGTTAACGTGACCGCGGTCAACGACGCCCCAACCGCCAGCGACGCCACCATCGCCACCAACGAAGACACCGCCTACACATTCACGGCGGCCGACTTCGGTTTCTCGGATGTGGACACCGGCGACACGATCAGCGCGGTGCGCATCGATACGCTGCCGCTGGCAGGCAGCCTGACCCTCTCCGGCGTCGCGGTGACGGCATCGCAGGTGATCACCGCAGCCAACATCGGCAACCTGGTATTCACCCCGGCGGCCGACGCCAATGGGAGCGGCTACGCGAGCTTCGCCTTCTCGGTGCGCGACCTGAGCAGCGCCTACGACACCGCACCCAACACCCTGACGTTCAACGTAACGCCGGTCAACGACGCCCCGACTGGCAGCGACGCCACCATCACCACCAACGAAGACACCGCCTACACCTTCTCAGCGACCGTTTTCGGCTTCTCGGATGTGGACAGCGGCGACACGATCAGTGCGGTGCGCATCGACACGGTCCCGGGCGCCGGTACGCTCAGGCTCTCGGGCGTAGACGTGACGAGCGGCCAGGTGATTGCCGCCGCCAACATCGGTAACTTGGTGTTCACGCCAGCGGCCGACGCCAATGGCAGTGGCTACGCGAGTTTCACGTTCTCGGTGCGCGACCAGAGCCTGGCCTACGACACGGCGCCCAACACCATCACGGTCAACGTGACGCCGGTCAACGACACGCCCACAGGAACTGACGCCACCATCACGACCAACGAAGACACCGCCTACACGTTCACGGCGACCGACTTCGGCTTCTCGGACGTAGACAGCGGCGACACGATCAGTGCAGTGCGCATCGACACGGTGCCGCTGGCAGGCAGCCTGACCCTCTCCGGTGTTGCAGTGACGGCATCGCAGGTGATCACCGCTGCCAACATCGGCAACCTGGTGTTCACCCCGGCGGCTGACGCCAACGGCAGCGGCTACGCGAGCTTCACGTTCTCGGTGCGCGACCAGAGCAGTGCATACGACACCACGCCCAACACCATTACGTTCAACGTGACCGCGGTCAACGACACGCCCACGGGAACCGACGCCACGATCACCATCGCCGAAGACGGCAGCAGGACCTTCGCCGCGGCCGATTTCGGTTTCGGCGACATCGACGGCGACGCACTAGCCAGCGTGCGCATCGACACGCTGCCGGGCGCCGGTACGCTCAGACTCTCGGGCGTGGACGTGACGAGCGGCCAGGTGATCGCGGCGGCCAACCTCGGCAATTTGGTGTTCACCCCGGCGGCCGACGGCAACGGCATGGGCTACGCCAGCTTCACCTTCTCGGTGAATGACGGCACGGCCTTCGACGCGGCGCCGAACACCATCACGGTCAATGTGACGCCGGTCAACGACCAGCCGACCACCAGCCTGGTCACTCTGGCGGCGATCGGCGAGGACAGTGGCGTTCGCCTGATCACGCAGGCCCAGTTGCTGGTCAACGCCGCCGACATCGACGGGCCAGGTCTCACCGCAACTGGGCTTGCCCTCGCCACCGGCAGCGGTACGCTGTTTGACAACGGCGACGGCACATGGAACTACACGCCTTCGGCCGATGACGACACGGCAGTGAGCTTCACCTATACCGTCACCGACGGCAGCCTCTCGGCTGCCGGTACGGCGAACTTGGACATCACGCCGGTCAACGACGCGCCCACAACCAGCCTGGTGACACTGGCGGCAATCGCGGAAGATTCGGGCGTACGCTTGATCACCCAGGCTCAGTTGCTGGCCAATGCGGCCGACATCGATGGGCCGGGCCTGACGGCGACCAGTTTGGTCATCGCGACCGGCAGCGGCTCTCTGGTCAACAACGGCGACGGCACCTGGAACTACACGCCGGCGGCCAATGACGATACTGGGGTCAGCTTCACCTATACCGTGACCGACGGCGGCCTGTCGGTTGAAGGTACGGCGAACCTGGACATCACGCCGGTCAACGATGCGCCTACGACTGGTCTGGTGACACTGACGGCGATCGCGGAAGACTCGGGCGTTCGCCTGATCACGCAAGCACAGTTGCTGGCTGGTGCCACCGATATCGATGGGCCGGGCCTGACGGCCACCGGTCTGACTATCGCCAGCGGCAGCGGCACTCTGGTCGACAACGGCAACGGTACCTGGAACTACACGCCGGCGGCAGATGACGATACCGCGGTCAGCTTCACCTTTACCGTCACAGACGGCAGCCTCTCTGCTGCCGGCACAGCGAACCTGGACATCACGCCTGTCAACGATGCGCCGACAACCAGCACGGTGACCTTGGCGGTGATCGCGGAAGACTCGGGCGTTCGCTTGATCACGCAAGCACAGTTGCTTGCCAATGCCGCCGACGTCGACGGTCCTTCCCAGACTGCTACCGGTCTGGCCGTCGCCACCGGCAGCGGTACGCTGTTCGACAACGGCGACGGCACCTGGAACTACACGCCGGCCTCCGATGACGACACGGCCGTGAGCTTCACCTATACCGTCACCGACGGCAGCCTGACGGCTGCGGGAGCGGCGAATCTGGACATCACGCCCCTCAACGACGCGCCGACTGTGACCAACGGTGCGATCGTGGCGTTGTCCTCGACCACCCAGAACACGGCGAGCGCACCGATTGCGGTCAGTGCGCTCCTGTCCGGTGCCGGCTGGGCTGATGTCGACACAGGCGCGGCGAGCGGCATTGCCATCGTCGCAGCCAACGGTGTCGGCACCTGGCAGTATTCGACCGACGGGCTGGCCTGGAACGGCCTGGGTGCGACCTCCCAGACCAATGCGCTGTTGCTGTCTGCCACCAGCCAGGTGCGTTACCTGGCCGGCGGCGGCGAGACCAGTGCCGGCCTGAGCTTCGTTGCCTGGGACCAAACCAGCGGCGCCGCCTCGACCAACGCCCTGCAGTCCTATGGCAACGCCGCGGCAGGCGGCGGTGCAAGCGCCTGGTCCACAGGTACTGGCGCTGCGACCGTGGCGATCGTGGCGGCGCCTGTCTTGCCTGGGGATGGGGCCATCGATCCGGGACCGCCGCCGCCGTCGCCCACCCCGCCCGCGCCGGTCCTGCCGCCGGTTGTGCCGCCGCCGGGAGCCGTGCCTCCGCCGGTTCCCGCGGCTTCCGATGGCCGCAGCGCCGGCAGCGGGTCTGCGCCCAGCGAGGTCTCGCCGGTCACCGAGTTGTCGCTGGCGCTGGAGCAGGCCATCCTGAAAAGCACGATTCCACCGGCATTGGCCCCGATTGCGCCTGCGTCGATTCAGGTCGCGGCGGCGAATACCGCTGACCTGCTTCGGTCGGGGGCCCTTCTTGCCGGGGAAGCCGAGGAATGGGACTTAATCGCACTGGACTATCGCTGGGATGCGTTGTTGCGCGCGAGCGGTTCGATCCAATCCTCTTCGTGGGCTCCGGCGGGCACCGTGTTGTCGCTCGATGCGACCACCGATGATGCGCATGAGGCCGATCAGCACGAAAATCGGCCGCTGTTGAGCATTGAGAACAGCGTCAAGTTCGGCGGCTTCGCCGCCACCGCCGGAATCGTTGCCTGGGCCTTGCGCGGCGCCGGCATCATGACGAGCCTCCTCGTGTCGATGCCTGCCTGGCGCCATCTCGATCCGATCCCGGTGCTTGCCGCCGACGAGGCCAAGCCGGACTGGGCGCGCGCCAAGGGCAAGCCTGAACCCGGCGATCCATCGGCCGAACCCGACGACGAACTGCACGACCTGCTGCATCGCCGCGAAGGGCAGGGACCCCCAGGGAGAAAACCATGACCTCAACTGTGCTGTCGCAGGTGCGCAGCCTGCGCTTGCCGCAACTCAGTCCGGCCACGCGCATCGCCGCCGGATTGATCGCGCTCATCATATCTTCGATGCTGTTGATCGACATCGGCGTCGGCCTGGTTCCCGATAGCCAGGCGGCCCTGCAGCAGGCCCGCAAGCGCAGCGCGGAAAACCTCGGCATCCTGGTGGCAGAACTGGCCGTCAGCCCGGACCGCACGGCGCTCGCGCGTGGCGTCAGCGCCGCGCTGGCTCGCCGCGACGACATTCGATCGCTGGCCCTGCGTCGTGCCGATGGCGAAATCCTGTTCCAGAACGGTGAGCACGTCCGCCACTGGGTGCCACCGCCGTCCGGCGGCTCGACGCTGGACCACATGCGCCTCTCGCTGCGCGACGCTGATGGTCCCTGGGCCGACCTGGAGATCAGCTTCGTTCCCGCCCATTCGGGCGCCGTGCAGCGATTTTTTGCCGACCCGCTGGTACGCCTTTTGTGCGCGTTGGGCATCGGCGGCTTCGTGCTGTTTGCCCTCTATCTGCGTCGCGTCCTGTCCTACCTGGACCCGTCGGCCGTGATTCCGGATCGCGTCCGCGCCGCGTTCGACGCATTTAGCGAGGGCGTACTGGTGCTCGACACCAAGGGCCGCATCATGCTCGCCAACCGTGCATTCGTCGACTGGGTGGGCGAGGCGGCGGAGGCCCTGCAGGGGCGCGCGGCCCATGATCTGCGCTCCCTGCGCCACATGCACAAGGGTACGCCGCAGGACTTTCCCTGGATGCAGGCCATGGCGCACACGCGCTCGCTCACCGGCGACATGATGGAACTGCGTCCCGCCGAGCGCGACGCGCGCAAGGTGGTGGTCAATTGCGCGCCGATCGCCGACGGGCGCAAGGGCGCCCGCGGCTGCATCGTCACCTTCGACGACGTCAGCGCCCTCGAGCAGGTGAACCAGTCGTTGCTCCAGGCACTGGGAGACCTGGAGGCATCGCGCGCGCAGATCGAACTGCAGAACGCAGAGCTCAAGAAACTCGCCACCCGCGATCCGCTCACCGGCTGCCTCAACCGGCGTGCGTTCTTCGAGGCGGCCGCGGCGCTGCTCGAGGAGTCCCGCACCAAGGGCGCTCCCCTGCATTGCATCATGACCGATATCGACCACTTCAAGTCCTTCAACGATCGCTACGGGCATGCGGTTGGCGACCAGGTGCTGCAATCGGTGTCGAAGCAGCTCTCCGCCGGGTTGCGCGAAACCGACCTGCTGTGCCGTTACGGCGGCGAGGAATTCTGCATCTTCCTGCCCGGGACCAGCACCGAAGTGGCGATGACGATCGCCGAGCGCCTGCGCGTCGATGTCGAGTCGCAAGCCGGGCCGGGTGTGCGTTCCGAGCATGCCCTGAAGGTCACCTCCAGCTTCGGGCTGGCGCTCTTGGTGCCGGAACTGCAGGCGCCGGGCGACCTGGTCGATCGGGCCGACATCGCGCTCTACCAGGCCAAGCGCACGGGGCGCAACCGGGTGGTGCTCTGGCAGCCCGGGCTCGAGCCGGAGAACAAGGGCGGCAGCGCCGGTCATTGAGTCGGCGGCTGTTGCAGGCGTAAGCTCCGGGCTTCGCCACGACCGAGATGCCGCCATGACGCTGTGCCCGATCGCCATCGTTGCCGGTTGCAACAAATGCCCGGCCGTTTCGGTCTGCCCGTTGAAGACCGTGCTCGGCAACGCCCCTAAGCCTGGCGCTGCGGACAAGACCAAGGCGGCAAAACCCTCGGCCCCGCCCGGGAAGTAGCCATAGTCACACTCGGCCG
This sequence comes from Burkholderiales bacterium, assembly GCA_016790635.1. GTDB lineage: Bacteria > Pseudomonadota > Gammaproteobacteria > Burkholderiales > JAEUOS01 > JAEUOS01. The sequence goes on along the minus strand of JAEUOR010000043.1, from coordinate 1,392 downwards.
GCCGCGATGGTCTCCGGGTCGGCAGGTTTGCGCTTGCCCGGTCGGTCGGCGCGTGCCAAGCCGCTAAAATTCGCGGCTCCCCCACGCTGGACCGTCCGGCTCCCAACTCGGGCCGGGGTGCGGCCCAGAACTCACCCGCCGCCTGCAAGCACCTCCCGATGACAACCCACGACAGGATCCTGATCCTCGATTTCGGCTCGCAGGTCACGCAACTCATCGCGCGGCGCGTGCGCGATGCCGGCGTGTACTCCGAAGTCCATCCCTGCGACGTGACCGACGACTTCGTGCGCAGCTTCGGCGCGCGTGGTGTCATCCTCTCCGGCAGTCACATGTCGGCCTACGAAGAGGCGACCGAGCGCGCCCCGGGCGCCGTGTTCGAGCTGGGCGCGCCGGTGCTGGGCATCTGCTACGGCATGCAGACCATGGCGCAGCAATTGGGCGGCCGCGTCGAGGCCGGACACAAGCGCGAATTCGGCTACGCCGAGGTGCGCGCGCGCGGCCACACCAGGCTGCTCAAGGACATCGCCGACTTCACCACGCCCGAGGACCACGGCATGCTGCGCGTGTGGATGAGCCACGGCGACAAGGTCACCGCCATGCCGCCGGGCTTCAAGCTCATGGCCTCCAACGAGAGCTGCCCGATCGCCGGCATGGCCGACGAGACGCGGCATTTCTACGCGGTGCAGTTCCACCCCGAGGTCACCCACACCCCGCGCGGCGCGGAGATCCTGACGCGCTTCGTCATCGACATCTGCGGCGCCCGGGCCGACTGGAACATGCCCGACTACGTGGGCGAGGCAGTGGAGAAGATCCGTGCCCAGGTGGGCGACGAAGAGGTGATCCTGGGCCTCTCCGGCGGGGTCGATTCCTCGGTCGCCGCGGCGCTGATCCACAAGGCCATCGGCGACAAACTGACCTGCGTGTTCGTCGACCACGGCCTCCTGCGCCTGAACGAGGGCGCGCAGGTCATGGACACCTTCGGCCGCCACATGGGGGTGAAAATCATCCACGTGGACGCCAGCGCCGAATTCATGGGCGAACTCGCCGGCGTGACCGACCCGGAAGCCAAGCGCAAGATCATCGGCCGCGAGTTCGTGCACGTGTTCCAGCGCGAGGCGGAGAAGATCAAGGGCGCGAAGTGGCTGGCGCAGGGCACCATCTATCCGGACGTGATCGAGTCGGCCGGCGCCAAGACCAAGAAGGCCACCACCATCAAGAGCCACCACAACGTCGGCGGCCTGCCGGACACGTTGCACCTGAAGCTGCTCGAACCCTTGCGCGAACTCTTCAAGGACGAGGTGAGGAAGCTGGGCATCGCGCTGGGCCTGCCGCACGAGATGGTCTACCGTCATCCCTTCCCCGGCCCGGGCCTGGGCGTGCGCATCCTGGGCG
>JAEUOR010000038.1 GCA_016790635.1 Burkholderiales bacterium | reverse complement strand
TGTTCTTTTGCACCATCGTTGGTAGGCGCATCGTCATGCTCCACAGCTTCGTGAAAAAGACCAGCAAGACCCCCTTGCGGGAGTTGGAGATTGCGGAATCACGGTTGAAGGAGATCAAGCATGCGAACTCATGATCAAGTTGTTAAGAAGCTCATGCAACGCCCTGGCGTCAAGACTGAGGTCGAGCGTATCGAGCGCGAAGAATCTGTCCTCCTCGATGCGCTGCTTAAGGCCCGCCAAGAGGCGGGGCTCACTCAGGCTGAGGTCGCTGAGCGCATGGGTACTCAGGCCCCGGCTGTTGCCCGATTGGAGCGCTCCCTTGCAACGGGCCGGCATTCGCCATCAGTCGCCACGTTGCGCAAATACGTCAAGGCTTGCGGCAAGAGGTTGGTGCTGCAGGTAGCGTGACGACCAACCCTTCAGTCGAGAGGACTTGCCTCGGCAAGTCGGTGCAGGCCTCTCGTCTCAAACGTTTCCATTCCCATGTCCGCCAAGCCCGTCCCGTTCGTAGCGCTGAACGCCTCACCACGCGCCAAGCCGTCCAACTACCCGGAGCCCTTTCGCTCCATGATGGCAGGGCGCGTCAAGCGCCCTTTGGGCGACCTCTTCGGACTGACGAACTTTGGCGTCAACCTGACCGTCCTTCCGCCAGGATCGGTGTCCGCGTTGCGACACGCGCACACGAAGCAGGATGAGTTCGTCTATGTCGTCAACGGCACGCTGCTACTTCATACGGATGACGGCGAGACCGAGCTTACGGCCGGCATGTGTGCGGGGTTCAAGGCCGGTGACGGAAATGCTCACCGGCTGTTGAATCGATCGACCACCGACGCTGTGTACCTGGAGATCGGGGATCGCACGCCCGGAGACGCGGCCGCCTACCCGGACGACGATCTGGTTGCCGAGCTGCGGGACGGGGCTTGGGTGTTTTCGCGCAAGGATGGAACCCCCTATACCTGAGCCTTTGGCAGTACGGCTCTGACGACCATCCCGGTTCAGAGCACTTCAGCCGCGTGATCCGCCAGGCGCGAGCGCTCGCCGCGCTGCAGGGTCACGTGCCCGCTGTGCGTCCAGCCCTTGAAGCGATCGACGACAAAGGTCAGCCCTGACGAACCCTCGGTCAGGTAGGGCGTGTCGATCTGCGCGATGTTGCCCAGGCACACCACCTTGGTGCCGGGGCCGGCGCGGGTGATGAGCGTCTTCATCTGCTTCGGCGTCAGGTTCTGAGCCTCGTCGATGATCAGGAACTTGTTGATGAAGGTGCGCCCGCGCATGAAGTTGAGCGACTTGACCTTGATGCGGCTGCGGATCAGGTCGCGCGTCGCGGCGCGGCCCCAGTCGCCGGCCTCGTCATCGGTCTTGTTGAGCACGTCGAGGTTGTCTTCCAGCGCGCCCATCCAGGGGTTCATCTTCTCTTCCTCGGTGCCGGGCAGGAAGCCGATGTCCTCGCCCACCGGCACGGTCACACGGGTCATGATGATCTCGCTGTAGACCTTGTCTTCCAGGGTCTGCATGAGCCCGGCGGCCAGCGTCAGGAGGGTCTTGCCGGTACCGGCCTGGCCCAGGAGCGTGATGAAGTCGATCTGCGGGTCCATCAGGAGGTTGAGCGCGAAATTCTGTTCGCGGTTGCGCGCGACGATGCCCCACACCGACTGCTTCTGGTGCGTGTAGTCGCGCAGCACCTTCAGGATTGCGGTCTTGCCGCTGGTTTCGGTGACGCGCGCCTGGAAGGAGGTGGTGGCGCCGGCGTCCACATCGAGGTAGACGAACTCGTTGACCAGCCAGTCGCGCGTCAGGGGGCCGCGCACACGGTAGAAGGTGCGGTCGCCCTGCTTCCAGCTTTCCACGCCCTTGCCGTGGGTCTCCCAGAAGTCGGCCGGCAGCGCCGAAACGCCGGTATAGAGGACGTCGGTGTCCTCCAGCACCTTGTCGTTGAAGTAGTCCTCGGCGGGCAGGCCCAGCGCGCGCGCCTTGATGCGCATGTTGATGTCCTTGGACACCAGGATCACCGCGCGCCCCGGGTGCTTTTGCGTCAGGTGGTAGACCACGCCCAGGATCTGGTTGTCGGCCTTGCCGGCCGGCAGCGTGTTGGGCAACGCGTGGCTGATCGCCTCGGTCTGCAGGAAAAGGCGCCCGTTGGCATCACGACCGTTGCGGTCCGCCAGCGAGATGCCGGCGTCGATCGCGCCTTCCTCGCCGCCGACGATCTCGTCTAAGAAGCGGCTGGCCTGGCGCGCGTTGCGCGAGACTTCCGTCATGCCCTTCTTGTGGTTGTCCAGTTCCTCCAGGGTCGCCATCGGCAGGTAGATGTCGTGTTCCTCGAAGCGAAAGAGGCTGGTCGGGTCGTGCATGAGCACGTTGGTGTCGAGGACGAAGAGCTTGGTGCGCGCCGACGACAGGCGCGTGACCGTGGCCGACTTGCGGGCCGGGGACTTGCGGGCGGGCAGCTTGGTGATGGACGCGTTCAAGGCTCAAGGTCTCCTAGGACAAGGATGGGAAGCGGACGGACCAACAAAAAGGCCGCTTGTCGGAGGGACAAACGGCCTGGATTCGGGAGGGCGAATCGGCTGCGCGGGCAAGGAGCGGCGCTAGCGGCAAGCGCGGCCCCGGGACGCAAGTGGGTTCATCATCAGGCGGGTCGCGGCGTCACATTGATTGCACGGCACCCAGCACTTCAGCGGCGTGTCCCGGCACCTTGACGCCGCGCCACTCGCGCGCCACGCGCCCTTCGGCGTCGATCAAAAACGTGCTGCGCTCGATGCCGCGCACCTGCTTGCCGTACATGTTCTTCATCTTCATGACGCCAAAGAGCGCACAGACCTTTTCGTCCGGATCGGCGATGAGTTCGAACGGAAAGCCCATCTTGGCCTTGAACCCCTCGTGCGACTTGACGCTGTCGCGGCTGATGCCGTAGACGCGCGCGCCGGCGGCCTGGAAGTCGCCGTGCAGGTCGCGGAAATTCTCGCCCTCCACGGTGCAGCCCGGCGTGTTGTCCTTGGGGTAGAAGTACAGCACGACCTTGTGGCCGCGCAGGTCGCTCAATCGGAAGGTCTTGCCGCCGGTGGTCACGGCGTCGAAGTCGGGTACGGCGAGTCCGGTCACGGAAGGGGTGGTCATCGGGTGGTTCAGTGTGCGACAGGCATTAGCGTAACCCAAAATCGCTGCCTGTGTCGCTGGCGGCAGTCGGCCCCAGGGTGGCTGAACGCGTGCCGCACCGAGCCGCCTGCGAGCGGTCAGTCGCGGCGCTTGAAGTGCCTGGCGGCCACCCAGGCCGCAACGCGCCGGCCCAGTTCTTCGCCGGCATCGACCGAAAACCTGAAATGCATCCCGCCATGCAGGCGCGCGATGCCTGCCTCGCTACTGAAAGCCTCGATGCCGGCATAGCTGCGCGTCGTCCCGGTGACCGTGCTGTCCCAGGTGAAGGTGGCGTCCGCGGTGCCAAAGTGATGGCGCAATGCCTCGCCCAGGCTGCCCGATGTGCACGAATGAGCGGCAGGATATTCAGGATGGTTGGGCGTGGGCAGCGCAGGTTTCCAGTGTTCGTCACGCTCTGTGGCCGGGTTGCCGTCGTGGTCGGCCATCTGGATCGCGCTCACCGGCCGCCAGGTCTGGTAGTGGTACTTGGCCTCGAAACAGGCGCCGATGGCATCGACAAAGCTCACATAGATCAGCGCCATCAGGCGCGCCGCATCGCTCACCTCCGCGGTGCTGGATGCAAAGCGGCCCAGGTTGCGTGTGACGGCCGGGGGCGGGGGTTCGGTGTGGAACAGCGCTGCGTGGTGTTGCGCGGCATTGCGCACCGTGCTGGTCGCCCCGCCGAGCGCCCGGGTTTCGTTGAACGCGGCGGCGTAGCTTGCGCTCGTCAACGCCGGGGGCGCGGGTGGCCGGAACTGATCCATGCGTTCCAGTGCGAATGGCCGGATGGCCGGAAAGTGCCGGAAGACCGGGTTCGGGTTGGCGCTGCGGAACGCGCCGGGCACGGTGCCCGAGACGTAGGGTGCCAGGGCCGCGCTGCGGCCGTCATTGGCGCGCAGGCGCACGACCCCTGCGGCGACCTCGCTGCCCAAGGCCACACCCACGGCCTTGGCCGGACCGTCCGGGATCAGGGCCAGGCGCGCCTCATAGGCGGCCTGGTAGTGCGCGCCGCGGTTGGGAAACAGCGCCTTGAGGACACCGTGCGCCGCGGCACTCACGGCCGCCTCGGTCGAGGCGCCTGCCGCCGCGGATTGCGGCCTCACGGCAAATGGCACGTAGCGGCCCTCGATGGCGACCACGGCGTCGTAGATGGCTACGTGAACGCTCGCCAGGTCGAAGAAGAATGTCGGATGTCGCTCCTCCGCGGTGAGGTTGACCGCCGCCTGGGCCAGCACGGTCCGGTTGGCGACCTCGTTCCAGAACGATACGACGTTGGGCCGATTGGCCTCAATGGTCACAGGCGCGCGCGCACCGCCCGGTGCGGCGCAGGCTGCAACGAGCAAGGCGAGAGCAGCCAAAAGAATGGCGCGCGTGCCTTGCCGGGAACCAGACAAACCGATCATGGGAACATCCTGTCGTGGAATGCCCTTGGAAGGGAAAGGGAACGCATGCTCTGGTGGCTGGCCGCCACGCGCCGCCGACTTGGGCATGCGATCGGGCGCACGCCCGCGTGTTACTCGATCACCTCGTCGGCCTGGGTCAGTATGCTCATCGGAAACTTGATGCCCAGTGCCTTGGCGGCCTTCGCATTGAGGAGGAATTCAAAGCGGGTCGGCAATTCGACCGGGAGCTGACTGACCGGGGTGCCCTTGATGATGCGCGTGACATAGTGACCCAGGCGCTCGAAGAACAGGGTTCGGTTGGGACCATAGGACATCAGTCCGCCGTTGGTCGTGTACTCGCGATGCGGCGAAATCCCGGGCAGGCGGTGGGGCGCCAGAAAACCGGCGATGCGGCTGCCGAACTGGCTGAACATCGGCGAGCCCAGCTGCACGATGGCATGTGGCCGATCGTTGAGCCCGGTCGAGAGGACCGACTCGAGGCCCGCCAGGTCGCGAAACTCCAGCAGGCGTGCGTCGACCGACAGGGTCTTGGCCGCCGCCACCATCGCATTCTTCTGGTAGGGGCCGGTGTTCACATCCCACAACACGGCCACGCGCTGCACGCCAGGCACGGCCTCACGGATCAGCTGCAGCCATTTGCCGGCCATGCCCGACTGATCGAGGAACAGTCCCGTGATGTTGCCCCCGGGCCGCGCCAGGCTGGCGACGTAGCCGGCAGCGACCGGGTCGGCCTCGAGGTCGACGCCAATGATCGGCACCTGGCTGGTGGCGGCCTTGGTCGCCACGATCGAGGACGTTCCCAGCGCCGCGATGGCATCGGGCTTCAGGCGCACAAGGTCGGCTGCCAGGCCGGCCATGGCCTCCGGCTTGCCCTGGCCCCAGCGATATTCGATCTTGATCGTCTCGCCGTCGATGAAGCCGTTCTGCCGCAGGGTCTTGACGAGCGCCGCCGCGGCGGGGTTGGTCCCGGCAATTCCCGGGAAACCCGGGTGCAGGAATCCGATCACGGGCATGCGTTGCGCGCGCGCCAGGCGCGGTGCGAGGGCCAGCGCCGCGAGGCCGGTGAGCGTGTTGCGCCTGTTCATGAGGGGTTCCGTGGATCGTATGGTCGATGTCGCGAAGGCCGTCTGCTGCACATGGCAGTGCCGCGCCCACGATCTTGCCGTGCCGCCAGGCATGGCGCCAATACGACGCGCTAAATCAGACTAAATCGGGCGTCGCGCCGCCCTTGTCGGCGGGCGGGGGAGCCGCGTCTTCGCCTTCGCCGGGCCCTTCAGCGCAGTGCGTCGGCTGCCTCGGGTGGCGCCAGCCCGGCTGCGACGCGCAGGAAGGTGAGCGCACGCCGCTGGTAGCCGGGGTTGGTCGAGAGCCAGCGCCCCGCCAGGCGTTCGGCGGCGAGCGCGGGCGCGGTGGCGGCGAGCGCCGTGTAGCTGGCCTGGCCGCCGGCCAGGTCGCCTGCGCCGATCCGGGCGATGGCACCGAGCACCAGGGGCGGGGCCGCATTGGCCATGCCCAGGCTGGCCGCATGGGCCGAGGCTGCCGCACCGACATAGTCACACGCAGCAAACTGCGCGAAACCCAGGGCACACAGCATTTCGCCGCGCGCCGGGTCGCGCGGACTCAGGCGCAGCGCCGCCTCGACGAGGCCGACGGCGCGGCTCGCCTCGCCGTGGAACATTTCGTTCAACCCCAGCCAGGCCAGCGTGACCGCGCAGTTCGGGTTGAGCGCATGGGCGTGCCGGAGCGCCGCCAGACCTGCCGCGACATCCTGTGCCATGAAGGCCAGGAGTCCCTTCTGGCGCCATGCGTGGTGGTCCTGCGCGTCGATGCCGATGGCCGCATCGGCCGCGGCGATGCCGGCTGCGACCGTGGCGCCGAAATCATCGGTCGTGCCGTGATAGGCATGCCACCACTGCGTTGCCGCAACGACACGATGGGCGAGGTTGCAGGCGGGGTCCGCCGCCAGCGCCTGCTGCGCCAGTTGCAGCGCGCGGTCGCGCGGCGCGCGGTCGAACGCCATCTCGCCGGCGGACACGATGGCCCATCCGGCCTGGGCCAGGCCATACGCGCTCAGGTCCAGGGGCGGCGCGCGGCGCATGCGCATGGACTCCGCCGCGTCGATCTGCGGCGCCAGCGCCGTGACGACCCCGGCCGCGATGCGCGTCTGCGCGGCGAAAGGGTCGTCGAGCGTGCCGCTGACGTTCTCCGCCCAGACGTGGCCTCCGGATGCGGCGTCGATCAGCTGGGCGGTGGTGCGCACGTCGGTTCCGGCGACGCGCACGCTGCCTTCGACGACGTAGCGTACGCCCAGCGCGCGCGCCACTGCACGAATGTCCTTTGCCTCCCCCCGCCAGCCGAAGGCGGAGTTGCGCGCCACCACGAAGAGGTCGCGAAAACGCGACAGCTCGGTGGTGATGTCCTCGACGATGCTGTCGGCCAGCCAACTCCAGCGGGCGTCGGCGCTCAGGTCGGTGAACGGCAATATGGCCACCGAGGGCCGATCGGGCAGGCCCGGTGCTTCCTCTGCCTGCACCTCGGCGCGCACGGCGTGGCCGAAGCGCAGCCCCCGACCAGGGACGGTGAGCACCGCCGCGCGCCCCAGGAGGCTGCGCAGCGCCGCGACCTGCACGTTCAGGTTGTTGTCGCCGACCACCGCGTCGCCCCAGACCGCCTGCATGACCTCGTCGCGGCTGACCACACGGCCCGCATGGGCGAGCAGGTGGGCCAGCAGGTCGAAGGCCCGCTCGCCGACCGCGAGCGGGGCGCCGGCGCGTGTCAGTTGCCGCAGCGCCGGCTCGAGCGTGCAGTCGAGGAATCGATAAGTGGGGACGCTCATCGCCGCCTTGGGCTACGGCCCGAGAAATTCCGTGCCCTGGGTGGCCAGCACCCCGGAGCGGCCGCGCACTTCACCCCAGCGCACCCGGCAGCGCGGCAGGGTGGCGCGGTCCAGGGTGGCCGCGATCTCACCGGTGGCGACGAGCCGGACCCCGCGCTGCTCCCAGCCTTGCAGGAGCCGTTCGAACACCGGCGCGAGGCGCATGCCCTCCAGTTCTGCGTGCAGGGTATAGACGTGGTCGCGGCCGTCGTAGCACGCCCGCAGCACATGCTCGTGCACGTTCTCTTCGGTGACGCCGTCAAGCCCGATCAGTTCGTCCAGCGTGGGCAGCGTGGTGGGGATTTGCGGGGTCAGCGTGACTTCGCCGTCGACCACCGGCATGAAGGGCTGCGTGCCGCGCATGTCGCTGCAGTAGTCGAGCCCCAGGCGCTGGGTCATGCGGATGGCGTGGCGGTTCATCTGCCAGCCGGCCGCGCCGTGGGTGCGCGCCGGGGTGCCGAAGATTTCCTCGAAGCGCTCGCAGGCGAGCGTCATCTGACGCTCGGTCCATGCGGCTGTTGCGTGCTGCGCATCGGTGCCGACGCCGTCCTGCCACTTCACGTGATCCCAGGTGTGGATGCCGACCTCGAAGCCGGCGTCGCGCACTGCGCGCAGGGTGTCGGCGCAGGTGCGGCCGATGTCCGGGCCGGGCAGGAGCGTGCCGTACAGGAGGGTCTTCAGGCCGTAGTGCGACACCACCGAGGTGCGCGAGACCTTGCTGAAGAATCCGGGCCGGAACACGCGCTTCAATGCGCGTCCCGTATGGTCAGGCCCGAGGCTGAAGAGAAAGGTCGCGTGCGCGCCGTGGCGCTTGAGCAGTTCGACCAGGCGCGGCACGCCTTCACGTGTGCCGCGAAAAGTGTCGACGTCGACCTTGAGCGCGACTTGCAACGCGTTCCCGCAGGACTCAGTCGTTGAGTCGGCGCGCCTGGTCGACGTGGCCGCGGTAGGCCTCGAAGATGTTCGCCAGGGCCGCGCCCATCGCCACCTTGGGCGCCCAGCCCAGGTCGCGGCGCGTATTGGCGATGGCAGGCACGCGGTTTTGCACGTCCTGGTAGCCGCGGCCGTAGTAGGCGCCCGCGGTGGTCTTGACCAGCTTCACCTTGCGCGCGTTGTCGCGGTACTCCGGGATCGATTTGGCGAGCTTCAGCATCATCTCCGCCAGCTCGCGCACCGAATAGTTGTTCTTCGGGTTGCCGATGTTGTAGATCTTGCCGTCGGCCACGCCGCCCGGGTTGGCGATGATGCGCATCAGCGCGTCGATGCCGTCGTCGACGTAGGTGAAGGCGCGCTTTTGCGCGCCGCCGTCGACCAACTGGATGTTCTCGCCGCGCACGATGTGGCCCAGGAACTGGGTGATCACGCGTGACGAACCTTCCTTGGCCGTGTGGATCGAGTCCAGCCCCGGGCCGATCCAGTTGAAGGGGCGGAAGAGCGTGTACTTGAGGCCCTCCTGCATGCCGTAGGCGTGGATCACGCGGTCCATCAGCTGCTTGGCGCACGAATAGATCCAGCGCGGCTTGTTGATCGGACCCAGCACCAGGTTGGAGGTTTCCGGGTCGAACTGCGCGTCACTGCTCATGCCGTAGACCTCGGAGGTCGACGGGAAGATGACGCGCTTCTTGTGGCGCACGCAGGCGCGCACGATCGGCAGGTTGGCCTCGAAGTCGAGTTCGAAGACGCGCAGGGGTTCCTTGACGTAGGTGGCCGGCGTGGCGATCGCCACCAGCGGCAGCACCGTGTCGCACTTCTTGACGTGGTACTCGATCCACTCGCGGTTGATCGTGATGTCGCCCTCGAAGAAATGAAAGCGCTTCTCGCCTTCGAGGTCGGCGACGCGGTCGTTGGCCATGTCCATGCCGTACACCTCCCAGGGGGTGTCGGCGAGGATGCGCTTGGACAGGTGGTGACCGATGAAGCCGTTCACGCCCAGGATGAGGATGCGTTTCATGATGTCTGCGGGCTCGCGAGGCGCCGGATTCTACGCGAGGGGCAGCACCGCGC
>JAEUOR010000037.1 GCA_016790635.1 Burkholderiales bacterium | reverse complement strand
GCGATCTGCGCACCCATGACGCCGGCGCCGAGCACGGCGACCTTCCTGACAATGAAATTCGACATTCGATGTTCCCCTTAGAAAAGTTCGGCTTCGAGTTCAAGCAGCGACTTCGCGCCGGCACGGGCCTGGCGGATCAGCATTGCGGTTTCCGGCAGCAGCCTGGCGAAGTAGAAGCGCGCCGTGGCCAGCTTGGCCTTGTAGAAGTTGTCGCCCGAATCGAGCCTGGCCAGCGCGATCTTCGCCATGCGGGCGAAGAACCAGGCATAGACGAGGTGGCCGACCACGCGCAGGTAGGGCACGGCGGCGGCACCGACCTCGTCCTGGTTCTGGAAGGCCTTCATGCCGATCTCGGTGGTGAGCTTGACGACCTTGTCGCCCAGGTCGGCCAGTGGCGTGACGAACTCGCTCATCGCCTCGTCCGTGCCGTTCTCCTCGATGAAGGCCTGCACCATGGCGCCGAACTTCTTCAGCTTGGCCCCGTTGTCCATGAGGATCTTCCGTCCGAGCAGGTCGAGGGACTGGACCGTGTTGGTGCCCTCGTAGATCATGTTGATGCGCGCATCGCGCACGTACTGTTCGATGCCGGTGCCGGTGATGTAGCCATGGCCGCCGTGGGCCTGCATCGCCTCCGAGGTGGCGATCCAGCCGTTGTCGGTCATGAAGGCCTTGACGATGGGCGTCAGCAGCGCCACCAGTTCGCCCGACTCCTTGCGCACCGCTTCGTCGGGATGGGAAAGCTCCCGGTCGATCAGCAGCGCGATGAAGGAGGCGAAGGCACGGCCGCCCTCGGCATAGGCCTTGGCGGTGAGCAGCATGCGCCGCACGTCGGGATGCACGATGATCGGGTCGGCCGGCTGGTCCGGCGCCTTGATGCCCGACAGGCTGCGCATCTGCAGGCGTTCCTTCGCATAGGCCAGCGCGTTCTGGTAGGCCGCCTCGGTCAGACCGAGGGATTGCAGGCCGACGCCGAGCCGGGCCGCATTCATCATGACGAACATCGCGTTGAGGCCCTTGTGCGGCTCGCCGATCAGCCAGCCGGTGGCTTCGTCCAGGCTGATCTGGCAGGTCGAGTTGCCGTGGATGCCCATCTTGTCCTCGATTGCATCGCAATGGATCTTGTTGCGTGCCCCGGGATTGCCCTCGCCGTCGGGCACGAACTTGGGCACCACGAACAGCGAGATGCCCTTGGTGCCCACGGGGGCGTCCGGCAGGCGCGCCAGGACCAGGTGGAGGATGTTCGCGGACATGTCGTGCTCGCCCGCCGAAATGAAAATCTTGTTGCCCGTGATCGCATAGCTGCCGTCGCCCCGGGGCACGGCCTTGGTGCGGAGCAGCCCGAGGTCGGTGCCGCAGTGCGGCTCGGTCAGGCACATCGTCCCGGTCCATTCGCCCGAGACGAGCTTGGGCAGGTAGAGCGCCTTCTGTTCCGGCGTGCCGTGCTCGTGCAGGCACTCGTAGGCGCCGTGGGACAGGCCGGGATACATGTACCAGGCCTGGTTGGCGGAATTGAACATCTCGGACAACGAGGTCTGCAGCACGACGGGCAGGCCCTGGCCGCCATACTCGGGGTCGCAGGTCAGCGACGGCCAGCCGGCCTCGACGAACTGCTGGTAGGCCTTCTTGAAGCCCTTGGGGGTCTGGACCTCGTGGGTGGCCACGTCGAGCCGGCAGCCCTCGCGGTCGCCCACCTGGTTGAGGGGATAAAGCACCTTGGCGGCGAACTTCCCGGCCTCCTCCAGGACGGCGTTGATGGTGTCTACGTCGACTTCGGCATACGCCGGCATGTTCTTCAACTCGCCGCCGACGTCGAGCAATTCATGCAGGACGAAGTGCATGTCGCGCAGGGGCGCGGTGTAGGTGCCCATGGATCTCCTCCGGTACGTTGGGGACGCGGTCCGCTCGGATGCGAACAAACGTTTCAAACAAACGTTTGAATCTTATCCCACAATGCGCCAAAGGTGTAGTTGCCGGACTCTAAACCGCCGTCTGGCCGCCGCGGGCCCCATCCCGGCCAGGAACCGTCGGAGCGGAGGAGCGGCGAGGGCGCAATTGGGACAACGGCCGAGTTCGGCGCGCCGCGATTGCCGGAGGAAATCCGGGCGGCCTCCGGCAGCGGCAACGCCGTTCGCCACGTCCCGTGCGTTGATGGGATGCAACACGGGAACTGCCCGGGCGGTCGGGTCATGCGAAATGGATCGGCTCCGCCCGGTGGTGGCATCCGCGGCGCACCGCGCCAAGGCTGGATGGGACGGGGTCCATCGACCCGGTGGTCATTCGCGGGGCTGGGACCGGAATGCTCGGGAGTCGTGGCGGCCGCGGGGGCGTGGCGACCGCTATGCTAGACTGGCCGACTTGGGAAAAAGGCGGCAGGGAACGGCCCATGCAGGGATAGGCCGTTCCCCGAGGCACCGGTGCTTGCGCACCGCCGCCTCCTAAGACCGAGTAAAAGGAGAACAGCGGACGCAACTCTAGGGGTGTTCGCTTACGCGCGTCTTACACAGTACCCGACATGAGAATCCTGCTCGCCGAAGACGACCGTATCATCGCCGATGCGCTGGTGCGCAGCCTGAAGAAGTCGGGATACGCGGTGGATCACGTGGCGACCGGCGCGGATGCCGACACGGCCCTGCTTTCGCAGCAGTTCGACCTGGTGATCCTCGACCTGGGGCTGCCCAAGCTGCCCGGCATCGAGGTGCTGAAGCGGCTGCGTGGGCGCAAGTCGCCGGTCCCGGTGCTGATCCTCACCGCCCAGGACGGCGTCGAAGACCGGGTCCGTGGCCTGGATGCCGGTGCCGACGACTACCTGACCAAGCCTTTCGCGCTGCCGGAACTGGAGGCCCGGGTCCGGGCGCTCACCCGCCGCGGGACCGGCATGCCGACGCGGATCGAGGTGGGTCCCCTCTGCTACGACCAGACGGACCGGGTCGCGCGCATCGACGGGCAGGTGGTGGAATTGTCGGCGCGGGAACTGGGGTTGCTGGAAATCCTCCTGCTGCGGGCCGGCCGGCTGGTGAACAAGGAACAACTCGTCGACCACCTGTGCGGCTGGGGCGAGGAGGTCAGCACCAACGCCATCGAGGTCTACGTGCATCGCCTGCGCAAGAAGCTCGAGTCGGGCGGAGTCAAGATCATCACCGTCCGCGGCCTGGGCTACTGCCTCGAAAAGCCCGATGGCGGAGGCTGATCCCTCCTCGCCGTGGCGCCTGCGTTCCTGGCGGGCGCAGGTGTTCGGCGCACCGACGGAATTCAACTCCCTGTTCGGGGAGATCCTCGACTGGATGCTGGCGCCGCTGCTGTTCCTGTGGCCGATCAGTATCGCGGTGACCCACCACGTGGCGAACCAGATCGCCGACCAGCCCTACGACCAGGCCCTGGCCGAGAATGTGGGGGCCATCGTGCGACTCGTCCGCATCTCGGAGTCGCGGGTCCACGTGGACTTCCCGGCCCCCGCCCGGGCGCTGCTGCGGGCCGACGAACAGGATGCCCTGTTTTTCCAGGTCACCGGGTTGCAGGGGGAACTGGTGGTCGGCGACCGGGAAATCCCCTGGGTCGAGATCCCGGAAAAGCCGGAGCCCGGCCAGGTGCTGTTCCGGGACGACGATGTCAGCGGCGAGGATATCCGGGTGGCCTACCAGTTCCTTCCTGTTCCCGCCGGCAAGGTGCCCGTGCTCGTGCAGGTTGCCGAAACCCGCAAGAAGCGCGAGGCCCTCGCCAGCCGGATCATCTCGGGCGTGCTCCTGCCGCAGTTCGCCATCATTCCCCTGGCGGTGGTCCTGGTCTACCTGGGCCTGTCCCGGGGGATCGCGCCGCTGAACCGCCTGCAGGAGCGCATCCGCCTGAGGCGCCCGGGCGACCTCTCCCCCATCGGCATCCACGGCGTGCCCGACGAGATGCGCCCCGTGGTGGTCGCCTTCAACGAGATGATGGCGCGGCTGGAACAGAACCTCCAGGCCCAGCAGCGCTTCATCGCCGATGCCGCCCACCAGATGCGCACGCCGCTGACCGGCCTGAAGACGCAGACCGAACTCGCGCTCGGGGAGACCGACCCGGACCAGATGTCCCGCTCCCTGCGCCAGATCGCGGAGAGCGCGGACCGGGCGGCGCACCTGATCAACCAGTTGCTCGTCCTGGCGCGGGCCGAAGCCAGCCACGAGAAGGTCCATGCCGTCGAATACCTGGACCTGCTGCGCCTGGCGCGCCGCGTCACCCAGGATTGCCTCCCCCTGGCATTGGCCAAGGGCATAGACCTGGGCCTGGAAGCGGACGAGGTGCCCGTCCACCTGCAGGGCGTGCCGCTGCTGCTGGGGGAGATGCTGGCCAACCTGATCGACAATGCCGTCAAGTACACGCCCCGGGGCGGCTCGGTCACCGTCCGTCTGCGGGACGGGGCGACCGGGATCCGGCTCGAGGTGGAGGACACGGGTTGCGGCATCCCGGAGGCCGACCGGGAGCGGGTCTTCGAACGCTTCTACCGGGTCCTCGGCGTGGAGGCGGACGGCAGCGGCCTCGGCCTGCCCATCGTCCGGGAGATCGCGGACCTCCATCGGGGCGTGGTCTGGCTGGAGGCCGGTCCCGGCGGAAAGGGCACCCGGGCCGTCGTGACCTTCCCCCGCGAATCCTCGAGCAAGTCACCGGAAACCGTTGAGCCGTAAGCGCTTTTTGCTGCGGTGCACATATCACTAAAGTCCGGTTTGTAAGGAATCTGTCAGTTTCCCCCCGCCACAATGCGCCACCGTCGAAAGGTGGAGCGGCCACGGCAGTATCGTGGTCTTTTCATCCCGCCGGATGGGGCGCAGAGAGCACAAGCCCGCCGCCCCCGACCGTGTCGCCTGCAGGTGCCCCGCCCCCGCGCAGGCGGCGACGATCCAACCGAAGGAGGAGGCATAGATGCAACTTACCCAGAAGCACCAGGAGTACTGGCACCGCAACCTGACCGTCACGGCGATCCTGCTGGCGATCTGGTTCGTGGTCACCTTCGTGGCGAGTTTCTTCGCCCGGGAACTCAACGGAATCACCTTTCTCGGCTTCCCCCTCGGCTTCTACATGGGCGCCCAGGGGTCGTTGATCATCTACGTCGTGATCATCTGGTTCTATGCCCGCTACATGAACAAGCTGGACCAGGAATACGGCGTCCACGAAGGGGAGGAAGAATAATGGCCGGCACTTCCCAGGCACAGTTCTACGCCAACCTCAAGAAGTACTACACCTTCTACACGGGCGGGTTCGTCACGTTCGTGATCATCGTCGGCATCCTGGAGATGCTCGGCGTGCCCAACAAGATTCTCGGCTACATGTTCCTTTTCGCGACCATCCTGCTCTACGCGGGCATCGGTTTCATGTCGAAGACGGCCGAGGTTTCCGAGTACTACGTGGCCGGCCGGCGCGTCCCCGCGCTGTTCAACGGCATGGCGACGGGGGCCGACTGGATGAGCGCGGCCTCCTTCATCGGCATGGCCGGGACCCTGTACCTGACCGGCTACGACGGCCTGGCCTTCATCATGGGCTGGACCGGCGGCTACTGCCTGGTGGCCCTGTTCCTGGCGCCCTACCTGCGCAAGTTCGGGCAATTCACGATCCCGGACTTCCTGGGCGCCCGCTACGGCGGCAACATCCCCCGCCTGATCGGCGTCATCGCCGCCATCATCTGTTCCTTCACCTACGTGATCGCGCAGATCTACGGCGTCGGCCTGATCACCAGCCGCTTCACGGGCCTGGAGTTCGGCGTCGGGGTCTTCGTCGGCCTCGCCGGCATCCTGGTCTGCTCCTTCCTGGGCGGCATGAAGGCGGTGACCTGGACCCAGGTGGCCCAGTACATCATCCTGATCGTGGCCTACATGATCCCGGTGGTGTGGTTGTCGGTCAAGCACACCGGCATTCCGCTGCCGCAGTTCGTCTACGGCTATACGCTGCAGAAGGTCACCGAGCGTGAAAAGCAGCTGGTCAACGACCCCAAGGAAAAGGAAGTCCGGCAGATCTTCGCCGATCGCGCCAAGGCAGCCCAGGAGAAGGTCAAGGGCCTGCCGGGGTCGCTGGAGACCGAACGCGCCAAGGTCACCAAGGCGCTCGAGGACCTCAAGGCCGCCAATGCCCCGCAGCCGCAGCTGAACGCGGCCGAGAAGGCAGTGCGTGACTTTCCCAAGGACGCGGCAGCCGCCAAGGCCGCCTGGACCAAGGATGCCGGGGTCGCGGCGCGGGCCAACCCGCCGACGCCGCACGCCGCGGTATTCCCGGGCAAGGACGAGAAGGCGCGAGATATTTCGCGCCGGAACTTCCTGGCCTTGATCTTCTGCCTGATGGTGGGTACGGCCGCGCTGCCGCACATCCTGATGCGCTACTACACGACCCCATCGGTCAAGGAGGCGCGCGAATCGGTGTTCTGGTCGCTGTTCTTCATCTTCCTGCTCTACTTCACCGCGCCCGCCCTGGCGGTGCTGGCGAAATTTGACGTCTACACCCTCCTGGTCGGCTCGGAATTCACCAAGCTGCCAGCCTGGGTGGCGTCATGGCAGAAGGTGGACCCGGCCCTCCTGTCGGTCATCGACATCAACAAGGACGGGATCGTGCAGCTGGCGGAGATCTCCATCGGCGGCGACATCATCGTGCTGGCAACTCCGGAAATCGCCGGCCTGCCCTACGTGATCTCGGGGCTGGTGGCGGCGGGTGGACTGGCGGCGGCGCTGTCGACCGCGGATGGTCTGCTGTTGACCATCGCCAACGCACTGTCGCACGATCTCTACTACAAGATGATCGACCCCAACGCCCCGACTTCGCGGCGCGTCACCATCTCCAAGATCCTCTTGCTGGTGGTGGCTTTGCTGGCGGCCTGGGTGGCTTCGCAGAAGGCGGCCGACATCCTGTTCCTGGTGTCCGCGGCGTTCTCGCTGGCGGCAGCCGGATTCTTCCCGGCGCTGGTGCTGGGAATCTTCTGGAAGCGCGCCACGTCGATCGCGGCCTGTCTGGGCATGGCGGCCGGGGTGATCGTCACGTTCTACTACATGGCGACAACCCAGGTCTGGCTGCGCGGCGTGTTTGGCGTCACCTCGCCGGTGGCCGACAACATCTGGTGGGACATCCAGCCGATCTCGGCCGGCGTCTTTGGCGTACCGATCGGGTTTGCGGTCATCATCATCGTGAGCCTCTTCACGCCGGCACCCTCGGCCAAGACCCAGGAGCTGATCGAGCACGTGCGGTACCCGCACCTCAAAGGCGACATCGACACGCAAGCGACCTGATTTTCCGGTCGCAACACCGGTGCCCGGGGCAACCCGATCGCCGGTGTTTCAACGAGCCCCGCTTCTCGCATGAGGAGCGGGGCTTTTCATTGGCATTCACGCCGGGGGACGGATGCTAAAATGCTGGGCTCCGGAGAGATGGATGAGCGGTTTAAGTCGCACGCCTGGAAAGCGTGTATAGGTTAATAGCCTATCCGGGGTTCGAATCCCCGTCTCTCCGCCAGTACACTTGGCCGTTGCACTCGTCGTCCCGCCCCGGGCGGACGCAGTTCCCCAGTCCCGCGGCAGGCGGGTCATCCAGCGTTTAACACAAGTTTTCCGGACGCGAAGCCGTGACTGCGGCAAGCGGGTTGCTACAATCCAAAGCTTGATGTCGCGGGGGGAAGCGGCGGTTTTCGGCGCGTTGTGCGCGTGCGCGGGGTTCTAGACTTAGCGCCGTTGTCCGGTCTTGCCGGGCGCCTGAACTGCCTTCTAAGTGGCTGTGGCGAACATACTCGTTGTCGAGGACGATCCGACCATACGCGAGTTGGTGCGCCTGCACCTGACCTCTGCCAATCACGAGGTATTGACCGCCGCTGACGGCCTGCAGGGACTGCAGATGGCCGTCAGCCGGTTGCCCGACATCATCATTTCCGACGTGCAGATGCCGAACATGGACGGCTTCGGCATGCTCGCGGCGGTGCGGGCCAACGACCAGACGGCGTCGATCCCGGTGATTTTCCTGACCGCCGTGGACGATCGCGAGAGTTTTCGCAAGAGCATGAATCTGGGCGCGGACGACTTCCTGCACAAGCCGGTCAAGCGCAGTGAACTCTTGAACGCGATCACCGGGCGCCTGAAGCGCATGGAAGGCAATCGCCAGTCAGGCGTGCACGCCACCCTGTCGGGTACCGACGTCAAGGCGACCGCCAGCTTGCGCGCCGCGGCCCAGGCTGCGGTGGCAGGCAACGGGCCGGATACGGGAGCGGGCGGTCCGGCAGGCGCGGCGCTCCCGCAGGCGCGGCCGCCGGCGCGCGCGCGGCCGAAGCGCTCGCTCGACCTGACTTCGCACCTGACGTCGATGGAAGAGCGTTCGCCGCCGGATGTGCGCGCAGCGACCACGCGCGAAACGGTCTACGGGACGATTCTCTTTGCCGACATCCGCAACTTCACCACCATGGCAGAGGCGCTGGAGCCCGAGCAGGTGGTCGAGTTCCTGAACGCGTTCTTCAGCCAGGCGTGCGAACCCATCCTCGATCAGGCCGGCTGGATCGTCAAGTTCCTGGGCGACGGGCTGGTGGCCATGTTCGACGCGCGCTCCGGCAGCGACGACCATGCCGAGCGCGCGCTCAAGGCCGCGGTGCTGATGGTGCTGGCGGCGCACCGCTTCAAGCCATGGATCCGCGAAAAGCATCCGGGGCGCAACCTGCCCGATTTCTCCATCGGGGTCGGGGTGCATACCGGCGATGTCTCGGTGTGCCGCATGGGTTCGGGCGAGGCGACCGAGACCACGGTCATCGGCGACACCGTCAACCTGGCCTCGCGCCTGGAAGGCAAGACCAAGGAACTGGGCTGGAGCATCGTCGCCAGCCGCGCGTCGGTCAAGTCCGCCGGGCGCCGCTTTATCCCCGGACGCAGCGGCCAACTGACCGTCAAGGGGCGTACCGGCGCGGTCGACATCGTCGAAATCACCGGCCTGACCGCGCGTCCCGGTGCCGACACGTCCTTCTACCAGATGATCGTCGATGCGATTTCGTCCAATTCGGCGATCATCGCCGCCGGGCGGCCGCTTGATGCCACCCCGCCGCCGCCCGCCCCCACGCTGCCGCCCCCGCCCAAGGTGCGCAAGCCGCCGGAGGACGGACCGATCTCCATTGATGGCTACCGCTTGATCCGCAAGCTCGGCGAAGGCGGCATGTCCAAGGTGTTCCTGGCCGAGGAACTCGAGACCCGCGCCCAGCACGTCCTGAAACTCCTGCCGATCCCGGCCACCGACGACGAAGATGGCAACGAGATGATGCAGCGCTTCATCCAGGAGTTCGCGCTGGTTTCGCAGATTGACCATCCCAACGTCGCGCGCATCTATCACCAGGGCTTCACCGATTCATACGCCTACATCGCCATGGAGTACTTCCCTGGCGGCGACTTGCGCGAGCTGATTGCACGCCAGCTCTCGGCGCCAGTCGCGGTGGCCATCCTGCTGCAGATCGCCGGCGCGTTGACCGCAGTGCATGCGCAGGGCATCGTGCACCGTGACATGAAGCCGGACAATGTCATGATCCGCGCCGACGGCTCCCTGGCCCTGGCCGATTTCGGCATCGCCAAGAACACCAACTCGGACATCCAGCGCACCAAGCACGGCGAAGTCTTCGGCACGCCCTATTACCTGGCGCCGGAACAGGCTCTCGGCCTGCCGGTGGACCAGCGCACCGACATCTATAGCCTGGGCATCGTCTTTTTCGAGATGCTGATCGGCCATCGTCCCTTCCAGGCCGACAACGCCCAGGCGCTCATGTACCAGCACGTCAACGCGCCGATCCCGCGCCTGCCCGAGCCGCTGGTGCGCTTCCAGCCCGTGGTCGACCGCATGATGGCCAAGAAGCAGGTCGACCGCTACGCCACGGCCAACGACCTGATTGACGAGGTCATCGCGTCCGGATTGGCTGCAGAACCCGGCTGAAGCGGAGACCGGGCTTCGCTCAAGCGGGGCGCAGTCGACGTTCCTGCCCAGGGAAGTCGCGCGAAGCCCGCGGCGACGGCCCTACAATGTAGCGATGCGTTGGCGTACATCGGTTCCCTGGCTGGTGCTCGCGGCTGCGCTCGCGCTGACCGCGGGCGTAGCCACCTGGATGGAATCCGCCGAGCGCAGCGCGGGCCAGCATGCCTTCGAGCAACTGGTGGCGCGCAAGATGCGCGACCTCGACGCGGCACTGGATCGCTTCGAGATCGTTTTGCGCGGCACCGGGGCGCTGTTCATCTCCAAGGCGAGCGTTGGTCAGGGCGAGTGGTCGGCGTACATCGGCTCGCTGGGTTTGCGCGACCGGCGTGATTCGTTCGTGGCTTTCGGCTACGCGCCCCTGGTTGTGCCGTCTGGCGCCACGCCGCGCGCGCAGGTCGCGGTGCTCGAAACCTTGCGCGCGCCGGCGCGCGTCGCGCTCGGCGACGACCTGCTGGCCGACCCTGCACAACGTGAGGCCATCGAGCGCGCCCTGCGCTCGCGGCGCGTCGCCTTGAGCGCCCGCATCGACGGCGTCCCGGGGCCCCGCGGAGAAGGGCCGGGCGCGATGATGCTGCTGCCCCTGACCAGGTCGGGGCGTGTGGAGGGACTGGTATTCCTGCAATTTCGCGTCGATGAAATGACTGCGGACCTGGTGCGCGACGAATTCGGCGGCATCAGCCTCAAGGTGGCCGAGGTCGATGGCGGCACGGTGCTCTTCGAGAGCGCGCGCGTCGCAGCGCGCGTGGCGCGACATGTCGCCGAACGCCAGGTGGAAGCCGGTGGTCGGCGCTGGCGCCTGACCTTTACGTCGACCCCCGCGCTAGAAGAGCGCCTGTCGACGCGCGTGCCCGAAACCGTGCTTGCCCTGGGTACGCTCGGCGCGCTGTTGTTTTTCCTGCTCCTGCGCGCGACGGCGCGCACGCGGCGTCGTGCCGAGGAGATCGCCGAGCGCTCCACCGCGGCGCTGTCCGACCAGGTGCGCCTGACCGAGGATCTGATCGAGTCGAACCCGAATCCCATCTTCAGGACCGACGCGGCGGGCAATTTCGCGCAGTTCAACCTGGCGTGGGAGCGCATGACCGGCGTGCAGCGGGCAGCCTGGATCGGACGTCCCGCGACCGATCTTTTCGATGCCCTGCAGGCGCAGGTGTATCGCGATCAGGACGCGGCCTTGTTGCACGACCGGGAGTCCGGTGCGCGCATCGAGACCGTGTTGCACCGCGCGGACGGCACGACCTATGACGTGGTCGTCAACAAGGCTGCCATGCGCCGCGCCGACGGTGCGGTCGCGGGTATCCTGGGCACGATCACCGATGTCACCGAGACCAAGCGGCTCATCGCGCAGAATGAGGCGCAGCGCGAGCAGCTGGCGCTGGTCAACCAGTCGGCCCAGGCCGGGGTCTGGGACATCCAGTGGCCGGACGGCAATGCCTATTTTTCGCCTCGCTATTACGAAATGCTGGGCTACGCGCCAGGCGATGCCGGCGGGCTGCCGGGAGCGCGCAGCGAACTCGTGCACCCCGAGGACCGCGCTCGCGTCGAGGCGGCGCGCGAGGCGCACTTCAGCGGCGCGCAACCCTATTTCGATTGCGAATACCGGCTGCGCCGCGCCGATGGAAGCTACCTGTGGGTCAGCGGACGCGGCTTGGCCAGCCTCGATGGCGATGGTCGCCCGGTGCGCTTCACCGGCTCCATCCTCGACATCACGCAACGGCGCGTGGCGCAGCTCGGCCTGGAGCGGCAGCGCGAGCAGCTGGAGCTGGTGATCGAATCGGTGCAGGCCGGCGTGTGGGATGACGATCTCGTGACCGGGCAGGTGTATTACTCGCAACGCTATCGCGAAATCATGGGCTACGCGCCCGACGAGGACATGGACGCGCATGCACGCGATCCGGAGCGCGACCATGCGGAAGATCGCGCGGCCGTGCATGCAGCTCGCGCGGCGGCGATCCGCGACGGAGCGCCCTACGATCTCGAGTACCGCATGCGCCGCAAGGACGGTACCTGGGTGTGGGTCAATGCGCGTGCCAAGGCCAGCTACGACGCCGCCGGATTCGCAGTGCGCTTCACCGGCGCGATCATCGACATCGGGGCGCGCAAGGCGGCCGAGTTCGCGCTGCGCGACGCCAACCAGCGCGCACTGGATGCCGCGCAGGTGAAGTCGACGTTCCTGGCGACCATGAGTCACGAGATCCGCACGCCACTCAACGGCGTGATCGGTTCGGCCGGTCTTCTGGCGGACACAGTCCTCAATGCCGAACAGCGCGACTACGTCGAGACCATCCGCCTGTCGGGCGTGCAGCTGCTCACCCTCATCGACGACATCCTGGATTTCTCCAAGATCGAGTCCGGGCGCATGGACTTGGAAGACGTCCCGTTCGAAGTTGCCACCGTGATCGAGGAGGCCTTCGACCTGGTCGCCGAGCGCGCGCGCGCCAAGGGCCTGGAGCTGGTCTATGAACTCGGGGCGGAATTGCCGGCGCGCGTCTACGGCGATGTGACCCGTGTGCGCCAGGTACTGCTCAACCTGATCGGCAATGCCGTGAAGTTCACCGCCACCGGCGAGATCCATGTGGTGTGTTCGGGGCAGGGGGCGGCGGCCGGGGTCGACGACGACAGCTGCACGCTGTCCTTCGCGGTGCACGACAGCGGCATCGGCATTGCAGAGGACAAACTCGCCCGCCTGTTCACGCCGTTCACCCAGGTCGATACCTCGACCACCCGCCAGTACGGCGGCACCGGGCTGGGCCTGGCGATCAGCCAGCGCCTGGCCTCGCTGATGGGCGGCGCGATCACGGTGGCCAGCGAAGTCGGTCGTGGTTCGACCTTCACCTTCAGCATGCGCACCCGGCGCGCGCCGGCGGGCGCCGGCGATCGCCGGCGTGCCGGAGAAATCGGCTTGATCGCGGGACGGCGCGCCCTGATCGTCGAAGACAACGCAAGCCTTGCCCGCGCGCTCGCCGCGGCCTGCGAGCGCTGGGGTCTGTGGACGGTCGGCGTGACCACGGCCGATGAGGCGCTGGACGCGGTCGCCGCCGCGCATGCGGCGCGCACGCCTTTCGACGTGGTCATCTGCGATCTTCTGCACGGCGATAGGGATGCCATCCACCTTGCGCGTGAAATGGCCGTGCATCGCAAGCTCAATCGCGTGCGCCTGCCGGTCATCATCGTTTCCCCGCGACCCCGATCCGAGGTCGTCGAAGGTCGTGAGGTGCCCGATCACTGGATTGCGGCATTCCTGACCAAGCCCTTGCGTCAGGCGCAGTTGTTCAACGCGTTGCTCGACGCGCTTGCCCCGGAGCGCCCCTTTCATCTCGCCGGGCCGGAATCAGTGCCGCCGCCGGAGCGTGTGCAGGCCTATTCCGGCGCGCTGCGCATCCTCTTGGCCGAAGACAACGAGATCAACCGCAAGATCGCCCTGCGCATGCTGGAGCGCCACGGCAAGACCGCGACAACCGTCGACAACGGCTTACGTGCGGTCGAGGCTGCGCTCACGGGTGACTATGACTGCATCCTGATGGACGTGCAGATGCCGGAACTCGACGGGCTCGAGGCCACGCGCCGCATCCTGGCCGCGCTGCCCGAAATGCGCCGCCCCTACATCATCGCGATGACCGCCAACGCGATGAGCGGCGATCGCGAAATCTGCCTCGCCGCGGGCATGCACGACTACATCGCCAAGCCGGTGCAGATGCAGGTGCTTTCTGCGGCACTGACGCGCGCCGCGCAGTTCCTGGCGCGCCGCGACACCGACGCCGCCGCGGTGCCAGCGCCGGCTGGCGTGGCTGCCGCGTCCGCGGCGACCGCCGCCGATCAGGTGCTGGACATGGCGCAGGTCGACGAACTGATCGGCCTAGACGACACGCGCGCGGTGCTGGGCGAATTCATCGAGCTCTACACCACCCAGGGGCCGCAGCGCATCGAGGAAATCGCTGCTGCGGCGGCGGCCGACGACTTCGAACGCCTGGCACGTGTGGCGCACAGTCTCAAGGGTGCCAGCGCGAACCTGGGTGCCGTCGGGGTCGCCGAGTTGGCGCGGCGCCTCGAGGTGGCCGGACATGCGCGCGATGCCGAGGGTATGGAAGGCCTGATCGCCGGCATCCGCGACGAATACCGGGCGGCCGAGGCTGCGCTCAGAACTCTGCAGGCCGAGCCGGCCTGAGAGGTTCGATCCACGTCGGCAACGCCGCGCGAGGGCCTTAGCGGAAGTCGCCCGCCTTGACCAGGTTCAGTCGTGCCGGGTCGATGTGACGGGCGAAGGCGGCGCTCACCTCGGCTGCACTGAGCGCTGCCAGGCGGGCTTCGAGGGCGGCGTCCCAGGCCAGGGTACGGCCGAGAAAGAGGTCGCTCGAAAGCTTCCCTGCCAGGGCGCCGTCCGAGGCGCGGCCGATGCGGCGATTGGAAAGCAGCCCCTGGCGGCCGCGCGCGACCTCCTCCTCGCTGAAGCCCTGCGTGCGCGCGCGTGCGATCTCCTCCATGAGCGCCGCCTCGACGCGCGCGCGGTTCTGCGGCGCGAAGATCGCCGAGACGCTCCATTGGCCGAAGCGGTCGAAGCTCGACACCGACAGGCCCGAGCCGACGCTGTAGGACAGGCCGTCCTTTTCGCGGATGCGCGCGGCCAGACGGGCGTCGATCGACCCGCCGAACAGGTAGTTGGCCAGCACCAGCGCGGGATAGTCCGGATCGTCATCGCGCGCGTCCAACACCAGCACGCCGCGCAAGGTCGCGTTGGCCTTGTCCGGCGCAGCCAGGTTCTCGTTGATGGCCGGCGCTGCGCGGACCCGGTTGGGAATGCGCGCGTAGGGGCGCGGGCTCGACCACGCGCCGAAGAGCTCCTCGAGCAGCGGGCGCAGCGTCGCTTCGTCGAAATCGCCGACGATGGCGAGCTGCGCGTGGGAGAGGCCGAAAAAATCGGCATGGCATGCGCGTGCCGCCTCGAGCGTCGCGCCGCGCGTGTCCTCGATTTGCTCGTCGATTGTTGACGCGTAGCTCCAGTGGCCCCGCGAATAGGGGTTGAGGTGCCGCGCCAGCGCCATTCCGGCGCGCGCGGCCGGGTCGCTGCGGCCGCTCTCGATGCCGGCCAGGGAGGCGCGCTTGAGTTGTTCGAATTCGCCGGCGTCGAAGCGCGGCTCGCGCAGGATCTCGGCGACCAGCCTGAGACTGTCGGCCAACCCGGCTGCCGGCACCTCGAGGCTTGCGCCCGTGCCGCCGACGTTGAGGTTTGCACGCAGGCGCGTGATCTCGTTGCGCAGCTCTTCGCGCGATCTGGAGCGTGTGCCGCGCATCAGCATGGCGCCGGCGAAGCCGCAGGCCTGTGCGCGGCCGGCCTTCGATTCCTCGGTCCCGTACTGGAATGCCAGCGTGGCCGAGACCATCCCGCCGCGCGACTTCTTGGGCAGGAACGCAACCTTGAGCCCGTTGGCCAGGGCGAAGCGGCGCGTGCGCGCGTCGATCGTGGCCGGCGACGGGTCGAAGGCCTCGCCTTCGCCGGATGCGATGCCCGCTGGTCCGCGATAGTCCTTGAGCGCGGTCTTCAAGTCGGGCGGCGGCGGCACCGCGGCGCGCGCTGGCGGCGTGCTCTCGGGCGCGAAGATGCCCAGCGTGCGGTTGCTGCGGATCAGGTGAGTGCGCGCGGCCGCGTTGACGGCGTCTGCGCTGACCGCATTGAGATGGTCCCGGTAGCGAAAGAAGAATCGCCAGTCGCCCAGCGCGATCCATTCCGAGAGCTGGGTCGCGAATTGCTGGGTGCGCGTCATGATCACGTCCATCTGCGTGAGCATCTTCTGGCGCGCGCGCGCGACCTCGTCGGCGCTGACCGGGTTCGCGGCCAGGTTCTCGATGGTCGCAATAAAGGCTTCGCGCAGGGGCGCGAGCGGGGCGTCCTTGGTCGTGGTCGCGGAAAACACCAGCGCGCCGCGCTCGGCCAGCATGCGGTCGCCTCCGCCGACGCCAGTCGCAAGTCGGGTCTCGACCAGCGCCTTGTGCAGGCGCCCGGTCGGCGTGTCGCCGAGCACCTGCGCCAGGACGTCGAAGGCCGCGTAGTCCGGATGCGTGCCCGGCGGCGCGTGGTAGAACGCGGTGAGGATCTGGTTCTCGCCCAGGCGCCTCAGCACAACCTCGCGCTCGCCTTCCTGCGCGGCGTCCTGCGTGTAGGTGCGCGGCAGGGGGCGTGCCGGCTTCGGAATGGCGCCGAAGCGTGCTGCGACCAGCGCCAGCGCGGCAGCGGGATCGAAGTCGCCGGCGATCACCATCACCGCATTGTCAGGCTGGTAGTAGGTGCGGTAGAAGGCCTGCAGGCGTTCGATCGGCACGTTCTCGATGTCGGAACGGTTGCCGATGACCGCGCGACCGTAGTTGTGCCACTCGAACGCGGCGTTGGCGGTCTTTTGCATGAGCACGCGCGCCGCGCTGTTCTCCCCGGACTCGAACTCGTTCCTCACGACCGTCATCTCGCTGTCCAGGTCCTCGCGGGTGACGAAGGAATTGACCATGCGGTCGGCTTCCAGCGAGATCGCCCAGTCGAGGTTGTCGGCGGTTGCGGCGAAGGTCAGGAAATAGTTAGTGCGGTCGTAGTAGGTCGTGCCGTTCCAGCGTGCGCCGCGGGCGACGAATTCGCGCTTGATGTCGCGGCGCCCCAGGGCGACCGTGGCGGCGGGTCCAGGCAGCGTCGCGCGCGGACCGACATGCGCGCGCTGCGTCTCGCGCCGCTCCGGCGTCCCCTTGAAGAGCAGGTGCTCGAGCAGATGCGCCATGCCGGCCTCGCCATAGCCTTCGTGGCGCGAGCCGACCAGATAGGTCATGTTGGTGGTGATGAGCGGCTGCGAACGGTCCGGCAGCAAGAGGACCGTGAAGCCGTTGGCCAGCCGGTATTCCGCGATCCCGCCCATGGCCGGGCCGGCGACGACCCCCGGCGGCAGCGCCGGCTGGGCAAGCGCGGCACCGGCCAACCACGCAAGGACGAGGACGAGGAGCGCCGGGCGCGACGGCTTCAGCGAGGCGGACATTAGAATCGCAGGTTCATAGAGTGCAAGCGCCAAGAATAACAGTCCGTGAGCAAGGCATTCACCAAGGAGACGACCGACGAGGCAGCCGAGGATGACGGCGGCTTGCCCGGCCTGCCGCCCCTGCCCGCGGGGACCAGGAATTACATCACCCCTGGCGGCTACGCGGCGCTGAAGGCCGAGTTCGACGAACTCTACCGGGTCGAGCGCCCGAAACTGGTCGAGACCATCGCCTGGGCCGCGTCCAACGGCGACCGGTCCGAGAACGGCGACTACATCTACGGCAAGCGGCGCCTGCGCCAGATTGACAGCCGCATCCGCTTTCTGTCCCGACGCATGGAAGCCGCCGAGGTCGTCGACCCCGCGCGACAGGCAGGCAACGAGCGCATCTTCTTCGGCGCCACGGTCACCTACAGCAACCGTGCCGGCGAAGAGCACACCGTCACCATCGTCGGAGTCGACGAGGCCGAACCCTCGGCCGGGCGCATCAGCTGGATCTCCCCGGTCGCACGCGCCCTCATGAAAGCGCGCGAGGGCGACTCGGTGACCCTCGCCACCCCGGCCGGCCGCGAAGAACTCGACGTGCTGGCCGTGCGTTACCTTTAAATGGGGTCAGACCCCAATTTCGCGATTCCCGCCGTTCCCGCTATTGCTGCCCATAAACCAAAAAAAGGATCACCATGGAACTGCCCGTCAACCACTTCAAGCGCAACCTCGCCGCCGGCCGGCCGCAGATCGGCCTGTGGATGAGTCTCTACGCCCACCAGGTGGTCGAGGCCTGCGCCAACGCCGGCTTTGACTGGATGCTGCTGGACACCGAGCATTCCCCGAACGACCCGCACATGGTCGCGACCCAGCTCATGGCCGCGCGCGGTTTCGACGGCCAGGGAACCTCGCACCCGGTGGTGCGCCCGGCGTGGAACGACATGGTGCTCATCAAGCGTTACCTCGACATCGGTGCGCAGACCCTCCTGCTCCCGTATGTGCAGAACGCCGAGGAGGCGGCCGCTGCCGTCGCGGCGACGCGCTTCCCGCCGGATGGGGTGCGCGGCGTGGCCGGCAGTTCACGCGCGGCCGGCTACGGCTGGATCAAGAACTACCTGAACCGCGCCAATGACGAGATCTGCGTCCTGGTGCAGACCGAGACGCGTGAGGCTCTGGCGAACCTCGATGCCATCTGCAAGGTGGACGGTGTCGACGGGGTCTTCATCGGCCCCAACGACCTGGCGGCCGACATGGGGCACCGCGGCAACATCCCGCATCCGGAAGTCCAGAGCGCGATCATCGACGCGATCAAGCGCATCCGCGCGCACGGCAAGGCCCCCGGCATCCTGGTGGGCGAGGCCGACGGTCAGCGCATGCTCGATGCCGGCGCACTGTTCGTCGCCGTCGGCAGCGACCTGGGGCTGCTGCGCGCAGGAGCGGGCGCCTTGTCCGCCAGGTTCAAGGCCGGCTAGCCACAGCCGTGGCCGGCAGCGAACCCCGCCGGCCAGCCACCGGACTGCCTCACTCCGTCGGTGGCTCGCCCGTGCCGCTCCAGAACGCGCGCGGTGCACAGCAGGCCTCGCCGCGCGCCAGACGAGCCCAGTCCTCGAACTTGATGCTGGCTACCAAGGTCGGCGGCCGGTCGGGTGCCGCGGGGCGAAAGACGAAGGTCTCGCTTTCCACGCTGTCGTAGTCGGTGGCGTTCCAAAGTATGCCGCCGTGCGCGAACATGAAGGTGTTGGTGCCCGGCGCCGGCGCGGTATTGAGCATCGCGCGCAGGGTCAGGCCCTTTTCGCGGCTGCGCGGCGGGGTCAGCACATCGATCAACTCGGCGCCGCGTGCCACCCGCTCGGCATGGATGCGGGCGCGGCAGGCGCTGCTCGCGTAGACGCGGCCGAAGGGGATGCGAAACATGGCTATCCAGTCACGCTGGTCGTTGGCCTCGGCGAGGCCGGCCTCGCTCAGGTTGCGCTGGGTGCTGCAGTCTTCCGCCCGCCACCTGCCTTCGCGCCACATGCGCGCCTCGTGCTCGTGCTGCGGCAAGGTCTTGGTGTGGCGAAAGTAGACGATGTAGCCGCCCTTGCGCAGTTCGTCGATCAGGGCCTTGCCGGATATCGGGACACCCGGTTCGGTGGCATTGGCAAGCCCCGCCAGGCAGGCCAGCAGTAGCGGCAGAAGGAAGCGTATCGTGAGTGTCATCGATGTCACCTGCTGGTTCGGCGCGGTACCGTCAGCTACGTGCAAGGCCCCGCCCTGGATGCCGAAAATGGCTGCCGGTTCCAGGACGCGGCATCCATCCCCCTTGAAATTCCCGATCCTGCCCCGATAATCCCGGCGCCGGACGTTTGGCGAGGGCATTTTGGGGCCTATGTCGCCGGCCGGCACGATTTTCCAAGGAGAAGAAGATGGGTGCCCAACACGAAACCCTGGCCTTCCAGGCCGAGGTCAAGCAACTGCTCAACCTGATGATCCATTCCTTGTATTCGAACAAGGAGATCTTCCTGCGCGAGCTCATTTCCAATGCCTCGGACGCCTGCGACAAGCTGCGCTTCGAGGCCCTGGACAACGCTGCCCTCTACGGCGGCGATTCCGAACTCAAGATCCACGTCGCCTTCGACAAGGGCGCGCGCACGATCACCATTTCGGACAACGGCATCGGCATGAGCCGGGAGGAGGTGATCGCCAACCTGGGTACGATTGCCAAGTCGGGCACGCGGGAGTTTTTCTCGCAGCTCTCCGGCGACAAGGCCCGTGACGCCAACCTGATCGGCCAGTTCGGCGTCGGCTTCTACTCCGGTTTCATCGTCGCCAGGAAGATCACCGTCGTCACGCGCCGCGCGGGGGCGGAAGACGCCGTGCGCTGGGAGTCCGCCGGCGAGGGCGAATTTTCGATCGACGCTGCCGAACGTGCCGGACGCGGCACCGACGTGATCCTGGAACTGCGCGAAGGCGAGGACGACCTGCTCTCGACCTGGCGCCTCAAGTCGATCATCACCAAGTATTCGGACCACATCTCGCTGCCCATCCTCATGAAGAAGGAGGAATGGGACAAGGACAAGAACGAGTACGTCAGCAAGGACGAGGACGAGCGCGTCAACCAGGCGACCGCGCTCTGGACCCGCGCCAAGGCCGACATCACGCCCGAGCAGTACGACGAGTTCTACAAGCACGTCTCGCACGATTTCGCTGCGCCGCTCGCCCACACGCACAATCGCGTCGAGGGGCGGCAGGAGTACATCCAGCTCCTCTACCTGCCCGCCAAGGCGCCTTTCGACCTCTACGACCGCGAGCGCAAGCACGGCATCAAGCTCTACGTTCGGCGTGTCTTCATCATGGACGATGCCGAGCAGCTGATGCCGCAGTACCTGCGCTTCGTCAAGGGCGTCATCGATTCGGCCGACCTGCCGCTCAACGTTAGCCGCGAGATCCTGCAGGAGTCGCGCGACGTCAAGGCCATCCGCGAAGGTTCGACCAAGCGCGTCCTCTCTCTGCTCGAGGAACTGGCCGGCAACGAGGACCAGGCGCAAAAGGACAGGTACACGGGCTTCTGGAAGGAGTTCGGCCGCGTCCTCAAGGAAGGCGTCGGCGAGGACTTCGGCAACAAGGAGCGCATCGCCAAGCTGTTGCGCTTCGCCAGCACGCTTGCGGACACCGACGAAGAGAGCGTCGCGCTGGCCGACTATGTCGCGCGCATGAAGGAAGGCCAGGACAAGATCTACTACGTTACCGCCGAAACCTTCCTCGCGGCCAAGAACAGCCCGCACCTGGAGGTCTTCCGCAAGAAGGGCATCGAGGTCCTGCTGCTCTCCGATCGCGTCGACGAATGGATGGTCTCGCATCTGACCGAGTTCGACGGCAAGCAACTGGTGTCGGTCGCCAAGGGCGACCTCGACCTGGGCAAGCTCGAGGACGAGGCCGAAAAGAAGGAGCGCGAGGCGGTCGAGGGCGAGTCCAAGGAACTGGTCGAGAAAATCACCAAGTCATTGGGCGAGAAGGTCAAGGAAGTGCGCATCACCCATCGCCTGACCGACTCGCCGGCCTGCCTGGTCGCCGACGAGAACGACATGAGCGCGAATCTGGCGCGCATGCTCAAGGCCGCCGGGCAGAAGGCGCCCGCATCCAAGCCGATCCTGGAGATCAACCCGAAGCATCAGCTCATCACGCGGCTCAAGTACGAGGAAGCCAGGTTCGACGACTGGTCCAGCCTCATCTTCGACCAGGCGCTCTTGGCCGAAGGCGGTCAGCTCGAGGACCCGGCCGGCTTCGTCAAGCGCATGAACGAGATGCTGCTGGCGATGACGCTCGCCGGGAAGTAAGTAATCCTGGTTACCCGGCGGGGACAGCTCGCCGGGACAGGGGCGGCGAATCCTGCAGCCGGTCCCACATCAGGATGCGCAACCACGACAAGGTCGCCTCCCGACGCGCCCGGCCTTGCGGCATCGCGCCCAGCAACTGGTCGATGCGCCGTAGCGCATCGACGACTTCGCTGGTGCGCATCCCGAGGTGGTCTGCCGCCAGCCACGCCTCGAGCGTCGCCGGCGCTCCGGCGCTGGTGAGGCTCACTCCTCCCAGCGCATTGGGACGTCCTGAATCGAGGTCACGCGGCAGGCTGCGCAACTCGGACAAGAAGCCGAACACCGGACTGTGTTTCGTCGCTGCGTCCCAGACGGTGCCCCGAGTCGCGGCACAGGCGGTCTGGCGCGCGAGTTCGCCAATGACCAGCGTCGGCAGGCCTGCACGGGTTTGAGCGACCGTGTTGCCATCCAGCTCGGGGTTGATGGGGCAGATCGCTTCTGTCTGCATGGTCACCACCTGCGCAATCAGGTAGCGAAGGGCGATGCTCTCGCCGGGCAGGCGCTCGAGGAGGCCGTAGAGCGCGCCGAGCAGCGCGCTGAACGCACCAACCTCGGGCACCGCGTGCCGCCGCAGGTCGGCAAGATACTGGGTGCGAAAGCGTGGCTGTTGCGACAGGCTGTGTATCGTGCCGGGCGGAAGCCCGGCGGCCAGCGCGCTGCCGTGAGGAGTTTCATTGCCGAGCCAGTCCAGGTATCCCGTGAGCAGCTGGAAAAGACCTGCGGCGAGCGCATAGCGGGCGTCGCATCGCTCCTCGGAGAAGCGCATCAGCTGCCGGTAGGTATTGATGCCCAGCCCGACCAGGCCCGGCGCGCGGCGCCGCCAGGATTCGCGATCGTCGGCCTTGAGGTCGGCAAAGAGATCGAAGCCCGGCGCGAATTCGTCAAGCAGGGTCGCCATCGCCTCGCCGGCCCAGACGTTGACGCGGCGCACGCGTTCCTTGCTTGCGGCGAGCTCCTGTTCGGAAGGAGGGCCACCCAGGTCACCGATCGATTCGAAGATCGAGGCGCGCGCACGCTCGAAGACCTCGCGCATGCATGGCGTCGATTGTCGGTCGCAGGGTGCGGATTCAGGGGGCAGGGCTTGCATGGCGGACTCCCAATGCGGCGGCAGGTGCGCGGCATGATGGCCGAGCGCACGCCGGCACACAATCGGCCAAAGGTCGTAGGCTGGGACTGCCGCCTCGGCTGCTTGGGTTTGTGCCGCACTCGGTGGCTCTTCCGTCGCGGGCCCTGCCTTGGCGCTGCTGCGCGGTAAGATCGATCGTTACGCAATGCGACGATACCAACCCCGACTGCCTGACACTTCCTCATGCCGCGACGCATCGTCATCATCGGCGGCGGCGCAATCGGCAGCGCGACGGCCCTGTTTCTTCGCCTTGCGGATTCCGCGTCCGAGGTCGTGGTCGTCGAGCGTGACCCGACCTACGCCAAGGCTTCGTCGGCGCTCTCGGCCTCTTCGATCCGCCAGCAGTTTTCCAGCTCCCTCAACATCCGGCTGTCGCAGTTCGGCATCGAATTCCTGCGCCGGGCGCCCCGCGCGCTCTCGGTCGGCGACGACTATCCCGCGCTCGGCTTGGTCGAAGGCGGCTACCTGTACCTGGCGACGCCGCGGAGTCTTGCGGCCCTGGCCGCGAACCATCGCGTGCAGCAGGAAGCGGCCGCGGATGTCGTGTGGCTCTCGCCCGCTGAACTCCGCGCGCGGCTGCCCTGGATCGCAACCGCCGACCTCGGCGGCGCCGTGCTCGGTATATCCGGCGAAGGCTGGTTTGACGGCTACGCGCTGATGCGTGGCATGCGCCGCAAGGCGCAAGCGCTCGGCGCCACCACCCTGCATGCCGAGGTGGCGAGCCTCACGCTGCAAGGCGGGCGCGTCGTCGCTGCGGTGACGCGCAGCGGCACGCGCCTGGCAGGCGACGTGTTCGTCAACGCCGCCGGCCCCTGGGCGCGCGCGGTCGCGGCGATGGCCGGCATTGACCTGCCGGTGCACGCGCGGCGCCGCACGGTCTTTGTGCTGTCCTGCCCCGTCGCCATTCCGCGCTGCCCGTTGGTCATCGATCCCAGCGGTGTTTGGTTCCGCCCAGACGGAGAGACCGGCAAACGCTTCCTGTGCGGCGCCTCGCCCGCACCTGGCGAGGCGGACCCCGACGATCTGCCGCTTGAACCCGATCTGGCGCAGTTCGAAGAACGCCTGTGGCCGGCGCTCGCGCAGCGGGTGCCGGCGTTCGCCGCGCTCAAGCTCGAATCCGCCTGGGCCGGCTACTACGAGATGAACACCTTCGATCAGAACGGCATTGTCGGCGCGCACCCGGATTTGCCCAACCTGCTGTTCGCCAACGGCTTTTCCGGGCACGGCATCCAGCATTCGCCGGCCATCGGCCGTGCGCTTGCCGAACTGATCACCGCCGGTGCGTACCGCAGCATCGACGTATCCGCGCTGGGCTTCGAGCGCGTGTTGTCCAATACTCCCTTCGTCGAGCGAAACGTCATCTGATGCGCAATCTGGACCATGCCGCCACCCTCGCGGCCTTGCCTTTCGAAGCCTTGACCCGCGAGGTCGAACACATTCTTGATGCCGCACGACGCGGCCACGTGCATTGCCCGACGCGGCTGGCCGTGCCGCTCCCGCGCGATGCCGTGCTTCTGGCGATGCCGGCCGCCGACACCGAGATTGCCGTCGTGAAGACGGTGACCGTGCACCCCGGCAACGCCGCGGAGGGCCGGCCGGTCGTCGGCGCCGAGGTGCTGGTCATGGACGCGCGTACCGGCAGTCGCTTGGGCCTGATCGACGGCGAAGCCGTCACTGCGCAGCGCACCGCCGCGGTGAGCGTGGTGGCCGTGCGGCGTTTGCGGCCTGCACATGGCCGGCGCCTGCTCGTCGTCGGCGCCGGCGTGCAGGCGGCTGTGCATATCCAGGCGTTTCGCGAGTGCCTCGGCGCAGGCGAGGTGCGCATCGCCAGTCGCTCACCCGCCCGCGCGCAGGCACTGGCCGATCGGGTCGGTGCCGGCGTCACGTCCTTGGATGCCGCGGCCGTGGCGTGGGCCGACCTGATCGTCACCGCCACCACCAGCGTCGACCCGGTGTTGCCGGATGCGGTGCGCGACGACGCGATGGTCTGCGGGGTCGGCTCCTTCAAGGCCACGATGGCGGAATTGCCGGCCAGCCTGATCCGCCGCTCCCATCTGGCGGTGGATCGCTTGGCACCTTGCATGGCCGAGGCGGGCGACCTGCTGCGCGCCGGTGTGGACTTTGCCCGTGTGGTTGATTTGAGCGACGCCATGCCTGTCGACACATCGCGGCCGGCGGTGTTCAAATCGGTCGGCAACGCCTTGTGGGACCTGGCCGCCGCGCGCTGCATCGCGCGGCAAATGGGCTGGTAGCGGCAGAGGAGGAGGGGCAAGAATGAAACAGCAGTCTGCGCCGCTACGCATCGGCATCGCCGGGGCCGGCGCCATCGGCGCGAGCCTGGCGCGCGCCCTGGATCGCGGCATCGAAGGCCTGGCTCTCGCCGCCGTGGCGGCGCGCGACAACGCCGCGGCGCGCGCGCGCCTGTCCCTGTCGCGCGAGTACGTCTTCACCGACTTCGCCGGACTGGCCCGCGACTGCGACGTGATCGTCGAGTGCGCGCCTGCGCAACTGCTCCCGGACATCGCGCACCCGGCACTCGCGGCCGGCAGGACGTTGGTGATCTTGAGCGCAGGCGCGCTCTTGCGACACATGGATCTGATCGACCTGGCGCGCGAGCGCGGCGCCCGCATCATCGTGCCGACCGGCGCCCTGATCGGCCTGGACGCGGTGACCGCCGCCGCCGAGGGCAGGATCGAATCGGTGCGCATGATCACGAGAAAGCCGGTCAAGGGCCTGGCCGGCGCGCCCTACCTGATCGAGCATGGCATCGCGATCGAGGACATTCGCGAACCCCTGTGCGTCTTTCGCGGCTCGGCGCGCGACGCCGCGGCCGGATTCCCGGCCAACCTCAACGTCGCCGTGGCGCTGTCCTTGGCCGGCATCGGCCCGGATCGCACCCAGCTTGAAATCTGGGCCGATCCGGCGGCGACGCGCAACAACCACCGCATCGAGGTCGACGCCGACGCGGCTTCGTTCTCGATGGAAATCCACAACGTGCCTTCGGAGAATCCGCGCACCGGGAGAATCACCGCGCTGTCGGTCCTCGCCTGCCTGCGCAAGATGACCGCCCCGCTCAGGGTAGGCACGTAGTCGACCGAATCGCCGGCCACCCGACCCGCTGCAACCCACAACGACCGCCATGCGACGCCCCAACATTCTCTTCATCACCTCCGACCAGCAGCGCGCCGACTGCTACGGCTTCGTCAATTCGCTCCTGAAGACACCGCACCTCGATCGCCTGGCGCGCGACGGCACGCACTTCTCGGCGGCGATCACGCCCAACCTGGTGTGCCAGCCCTCGCGCGCGTCGATGCTGACCGGCCAGCTGCCGCTGACCCACGGCGTGTGGGACAACGGCGTCGACCTGGACCCGGCTGTCGGGGAGACCGGTTTCGCCGGTGCGCTCGCCGGCAGCGGTTACGCCACCGCGTTCATCGGCAAGGCGCACTTCGCCACCAAGGCGACCTTCGAGCCCACCGGCACGCCGGAGGACCGCTTCAACGGCAAGCTCTATGAGTCCGGCTGGATGGGGCCCTACATGGGCTTTGCGCATGCCGAACTGGCGGTGCTGGGCCACTTCAACCGCATCCGACCGTGGATGCGCCCAGTGGTCGGGCACTACGAGCGATGGTTTCTTGAGCGCGGCCGCGACGAGGAGGCGCTGGCCTTGTGGAATGCCGCGCTGGAGCCCGAGACCGGCGCCGCGCAGACGTGGCAGTCGGCGCTGCCCGAGGCCTGGCACGGCAGCACCTGGACCGCGGACCGCACCATCGCCTGGCTGCGCGGGCGCGACGCCGCCAAGCCCTTTTGCCTGTGGGCCTCGTTCGGCGACCCGCATCATCCGTTCGACTGCCCGGCGCCGTGGAACAAGCTCTACCGCCCCGAAGACATGCCGCTGCCGCGGCACGGCGTGCCCGACCTCGAGCGGCGGCCGTGGTGGCACAAGGCGGTGCTGGAGGGGGAACCGAAGCTCGACGATCCGATCCTGAAGCGATTTCGCACCCAGGGGTCGCGGGTGCCGCCGCAGACCGAGCTGCAGTTGCGCCACATGACGGCCAACTACTACGGCATGATCTCGCTGCTCGACCATAGCGTGGGGCGCATCCTCGACTGTGTGCGCGACCTGGGGCTGGACGATGACACCCTGGTGGTGTTTTCCACCGACCACGGCGAATTCCTCGGCAACCACGGCCTCTATCTGAAGCACCCGATCCCGTACGAGGACCTGCTGAAAATCGGGCTCATCATGCGCGGCCCGGGGGTCGCCGCCGGGCAGCGGGTCGACGAGGTGGTGTCGACGCTGGATCTGGCGCAGACGTTCCAGGAAGCCGCCGGCGTCGGTGCGCTCCTGCCGCAGCAGGGCGAGAGCCTGCTGGCACTGGCGGGCGGCCGTGCCGCGCCGCGCCGCGGTGCATGGAGCGAGTGGCATGTGCATGCCTCGCGCTGTGGGGTGGCGCTCAAGCTGCGCACGGTGCGCACCAAGACCCACAAGTGCACCTTCGAACTCGACTCGGGCGCAGGCGAACTCTACGATCTCGTCAACGATCCCGACGAGATGCACAATCGCTTCGACGACCCGGCCTACAAGGGCGTGCGCGACGAACTCACGCAGATGATGCGCGATCGGCCCGGGGCCATCCGCGACCCGCTGGCCGCACCGATCGGAATGGCCTGAACCCGCACCCGCCGGGGAGGACGAAATGACGACACGTTTGCTTGCGGTACTGGCGGTACTGGCCGTGGCCGGCGCGGTGCAGGCGCAGCCCTGGCCATCCAAGCCGATCCGCATCGTCAACGGCAATGCGCCGGGCGGCAGCGCGGATGTGACCGCGCGCGTGGTCGGCGACGTCGCTGCGCGCGGTCTCGGCCAGTCCTTCATCGTCGAGAACCGGCCCGGCGCCGGCGGCGGCATCGCACTCGATACCGTGGTGCGCGCCGCGCCCGACGCCTACACGCTCCTCATCAGCGCCGATTCGTCGCTTTACCATCCGCTGCTGCGCCCGGGCACCACGGTCAATCCGGAAAAGCAGTTGACGCCGGTCATCATCCTCACCACCCAGCCGCTGGTGCTGGCGGTGCACAGTTCGCTGGGGATCAAGACCGCCGCCGAGTTCGTGGCGCGTGCCAAGGCGGCGCCGGCGCCGCTGCCCTACGCGACGCCGAGCGCAACCGGCACCCAGGTGGTGGCCGCCGAGGCGTTTTTTCGCGCCGCCGGCATCAAGCTGACCAACATCCCCTACAAGGGCGGCGGCCAGGCGGTCGGCGACCTCGCCAGCGGCCAGGTTCCGGTCGGCGTGCTCGGCTCCGCGCCCCTGGTCCCGCACGCCGCCGCCGGCCGCGTCGTGCTCTTGGCGGTATCGTCGAAAAATCGCTCCGGCGTGCTGCCCAACGTGCCGACCATGGCCGAGGCCGGCTATCCCGGCATCGACCTGGCACAATGGTTCGGCATCCTCGGGCCCGCCGGCATGCCGCGCGAGGCGGTGGCGCGCCTGTCGGCCGAGTTCCAGAAGGCGCTCGCCGACCCCGAGGTCAAGCAGCGCCTGGCGACCGCCGCGCTCGAAGGCGTCGGCGGCTCACCGGAGGACATGGCGCGGCGCATGCGCGAGGAAAGCGTGGTGTGGCTGCGCATCGCCAAGGAAGTCGGCATGCGCGTGGAGTAACGCCGAGCCAACCGTGCCTGGGCCTAGTCTTCCACCGGCACGTTCGCGCGCTTGACCAGGTCGCCGTAGCGCACGCGCTCGCGGTCGATGAAGGAGGTGAACTCGGCCATTGCCATCGGCACCGGCACGGCGCCCTGCGCGGCGATCTGGTCCCGGACGGTGGCCTCGTTGATGGTGGCAATCAGCGCCGCATGCACCCGCTCTGCGATCGCGCCCGGTGTGCCGGCGCGCAGCACCAGGCCCCACCACTGGGTGATCTCGTAGCCGGCGACGGTCTCGCCCAACGGCGGCAGTTGCGGGAGAGCCGGGTCGCGTTGCGCACCGGTAGTGGCCAATGCCTTCACCTGCGCGCCTTGCATGAAGGTTTTCGCCGCCACCGGCGAGGTCATGATGAAATCGATCTGTCCGCCTACCACTTCGTTCAAGGCTTGCGCCGCGCCCTTGTAGGGTACGTGCGTCATCGAGAGCCCCGCCAGGGTCGACAGCAGTTCGCCGGCCAGGTGCGCGGGCGAGCCGATGCCGGCCGATCCGTAATTCAGCTTGCCGGGATGGCTGCGTGCCAGCGCCAGCAGCTCGGCGACGTTGTTGACCGGCACGTGCCTGCCGACTACCAGCACGTTGGCAGCACGCGCGATCAGCGAAATCGGCAGGAAGTCCTTGGCCGTGTCGTAAGGCAGGCGCCGCCGCAGGTGCGGCGTGATCGCCAGGTTGGTGGTGGTCGAGATCAGCCAGGTATGTCCGTCGGCCGGCGCCTTGGCAACGACATCCGCGGCGATGACCCCGCCGCCGCCCGGCTTGAGGTCGATGACCAGCGGCTGTCCTAGGCGCTCGCCGAGGCGATTGCCGATGATGCGTGCGAGGATGTCCGGCGCTCCTGCGGGCCCGGTTCCGACGACGACGCGTATGGGGCGCGCCGGCCACGCCTGCCCATGAGCGAGCGGCAGTGCCAAGAGCATCACAAGTGCGAAGAGCGCTCTCATGATGCGTCGATCAAGTGAACATCACCGGTTTGCTCCCGGGCGGCGGCGAGTAGCGGAAGGTGCCGCGCGCGTGGATCGCCTCCCGCCCGCCGACCGCGGCGATCTTCGCTTCCTGGTCGGCGCGCGCCAGGCGATCGGCGGCCTCGGGGTCTACCACGCTGCGCAGCTTCGCCTCGCATTCGGCGACGATGCCCGCGTACGCGGGGTCGCTGCCGCGGTCGTCCCGCTCGTCCGGGTCGGCCGTGAGGTCGAACAGCATCGGCGGCATGCCGACGTAGTGCACATACTTGTAGCACCCGTGGCGGATCATGTAGGTGGCGGCGATCGCCGCCGCGGCGTGATACTCGGAGAGGACCACCCGCTCGCGCGCGCGGCCGTTGGCGATCTCGAACAGCGACTGGCCGGGGAGGTCCGCGTCCTCCGCATGCGGCGCCACGCCGACCCCTTGCAGGATGGTCGGAAAGAGGTCGACCAGGGTCACGGGCACGTCGCTGACGGCACTTGCGGGCACCCCTTCGCCAGCGACGATGAGCGGAATGCCGGCCGACTCCTCGAACATGGTGGACTTGCCCCACATGCCGCGCGCGCCCAGGTTGTCGCCGTGATCCGAGCTGTAGACCACGCGCGTCTCCTGCATGAGGCCGGCCTCCTCGAGCGCGGCCAGTACCTGGCCGATGTTGTGATCCAGAAAACTCACCAGGCCGAAGTAGGCGGTGATCGCGCGCCGCACCATGGCCGCGTCGGTGAAGCCCACGTCGTATTGCATGCAGTTGCGCATGGCGTCCAGAAACGGGTGGCGCGGGCGTTCCTCCGGCGCGTAGCGGCTCGGCCAGGGCACCGCGTCTTCGGGGTAGAGGTCGAAGAACTCGGGCGGTGCCACCAGCGGGAAGTGCGGCGCCACGTAGCCGACGTAAAGCGCCCAGGGTTTGTCGCGCTGGCGACCGGTTTGCTCCCGGATCCAGCGCACCGCTGCCGCGGTGATGGCGCGGTCATAGGCGGTGTATTCCGACTCGCCGCGCGCGGCCTCCGGCCCCAGCTTGCGCGAGCCGATGCGCACCGGCAGTTCGTCGCGGATCAGGCCCAACAGGTCGCCCAGTCCGTCGACGATGTGCAGGGGCAGGATCTCCTCGTCGAAGCCGTTTTCGGCCGGCGTGTTGCGCGTGTAGTGCAGCTTGCCGATCGACACTGCGCGATGTCCGCGCGCCATCAGGCGATGGCCCCAGGCCGCCGGATGGCCTTGGTAGGCGATTGCGTTGTCCCAGCAGCGCACCTCGTGCACGTAGCGCCCGGTGGCGAGCGCTGCGCGTGCCGGTACGCAGATCGGACAGTTGGTATACGCCGAGGTGAAGCGGGTGCCGCGCGCGGCCAGGCGGTCGAGGTTGGGCGTCTTGATCATCGGGTGCCCGTAGGCGCCAGTGATCTTCTTGTTGTGCTCGTCGGAGAGAATGAAGAGCAGGTTCTGCGGTTTCAATTCGATGTTCTCCGGAGAAGCGGCGCGGGGTCTTGCCGGCCGGTCGGATGCTGCGGGAGGCAAGAGTGTAGTCAAGGCCGCTTCAACCTGCCGATAACGGGCAGGCGTTGCCGCAATGCCAGGTGGCGGTTGTGGCATCCTTCCCGGATCTCGTCCGGGAATTCCACATGCGCGCCACCCTTCCTCCCACCGGCCGTCCGCAGGCCGACATCCTTGCCGACCTGCGCGCGATGCGCCGCGACGACGTCGACTGGAAGGGCGGACGTTCGCCTGCCTACATGTTCCAGGCCAGCGAGGCCATCACGGCGCTCGGCCGCGAGGCGTTTCTTGAGTACTTTTCCGAGAACGCACTCGGCGCCGGCCGCGCATTTGCCAGCGTCAAGCGCATGGAGACCGAGGTCGTCGAAATGGCGCTCTCGCTTTTCCAGGCGCCCGAGGGCGCGGCCGGCTTCATGACCACCGGCGGCACCGAAAGCCTGATCCAGGCGGCGCAGACCTGCAGGGACTACACGCGTGCCGCACGCGGCGATCCGCGCCTTAACGGAAACATCGTTGCCGCGGATTCGGTGCACCCGGGTTTCGACAAAGCCGCGCGCCTCATGGACCTGGAGGTGCGGCGCGTGCCGGTGACCGCCGACTTCCGCGCCGATCCACGCGCCATGGAAGCGGCACTCGACGAGCGCACCATCATGCTGGTCGGCTCCGCACCCTGCTATCCGTTCGGGGTCATCGACCCGATCACCGAACTGGGGGAGCTCGCCACGCGCCGCGGCCTGTGGCTGCACGTCGATGCCTGCGTGGGCGGCTACCTGGCGCCGTTTGCGCGCATGCTGGGCCGTGACATCCCCGCTTTCGACTTTTCGGTGCCCGGCGTGGCCTCGCTCTCGGCCGACCTGCACAAGTACGGCTTCTGCCCCAAGCCGGCCTCCACCGTCTTCTACCGCACGCCCGAGATGGCGCGCCATCACTGGTTCGACTTCAAGGACTGGCCGAGCGGGCGCTTCGTCACTTCCACCCTGGTCGGCACCCGCCCGGCCGGCGGCGTGGCCGGCGCGTGGGCCGTGTTCCAGCACCTGGGAATCGAAGGCTACAAGCGCGTCGCGACCGACCTGTTTGCGTTCATCGATGCCTACAAGGCGCGCATTCGCGCCATGCCGGGGCTGTCGATCGTGGGCGAGCCGCACCTGGCCATCGTCGCCTACACCGCGGCCGACATCGACATCTATCGCGTCGCCGAGGAGATGTCGAAAAATGGCTGGCTGCCGGGCCTCCTGCGCAGGCCGCGCGCGATTCATCGCATGATGTCCATGCCGCATGCGGCAAGCGTCGACGCTTACTTTGCCGACCTGCAAGCGGCGATCGCGGTGGTGCGCAGTTCCACAGCAGGTGACAGCACCTTGCAGGCGCAGTACGGCGGCCGATAGACAGCGGCGCCCGACACGTCATGAAGTAGGCCTGCGACGCTGCCGTGAGTGACTTCACCAGCTATCTGCACGAAGTGTTCAGCGCCTTCGGGCCGATACAGACACGCCGCATGTTTGGCGGCCACGGCGTCTGGCACCAGGGAGTGATGATCGGCCTGGTGGCCTACGACACGCTTTATCTGAAGGTGGATGACGAAACCCGCAGTCAGTTCGACGCGCGCGGCCTGGGGCCATTCTTGTACTCGCGCAAGGGCAAGACCGTGGCCCTCTCGTATCACCAGGCACCGGAGGAAATGATGGAATCGCCTGCCGAGGCGGTGGCCTGGGCGCGGCTGGCCTACGCGGCCGCGCTGCGCGGTGCACGGCCGGCAAGCGCGCCGAGGAAAGGTCGCAGGGCCTCAAGCAGGCGCCCCCCGGGCCCGTAATGGAGCCCGCAACCAGCAGCGCCGGCCCTGACGGTACGTGTGCCAGCATGTGCGCCACCCGGTGCGATGACGCCTGACCCTTTGCTCATGCGAAGGCGGCGGCGAGGCCGCGACGGCCCCCAAGCAAACATTTCACCTGCCTTCTGCCAGGAACCACACGATGGAAAGACCTTCCGAAGACCTGAGAATACCGACTCCAGTCAGCATTGGAATCGCCGTCGTCCTTTGTGCGATCGCCGCCTTGTTTTGGAGTGCCGCCACCAAGACTGAAGGTTACGTGTTCCTTGGTTCAGTCGTCCTGTCTCTGGGCTTTTTGTTGCTCGCTGGAGTGTCGTTGTGGTTTGCGCGTAACCGTTTCGTGTGCTGGGCGGGAATTGCCATTGTTGTCGTTATCGGTTCGTGGAAGGTGTAGTCCACTTCATGCCACTCGATCGGAATTCGAGCGCAGCCGACCGAGAGCGGGCTTTCCGGACCTGGCATCGGTTCGCCACTCTTTCCCCACAGCGGCATGAAACAGTGCCGAAAGACCTTAGACCGACGCCTCAACAAGGGAGCAATCAACGATGAGTGAAACCGATCAACGACCTGCGGTGAGCGTGGCCCACGTAGTTCTACCGACGGATCGGATGGCAGAATCGGCTCGCTTCGCGCGCATAATCGGCATGCGCCCGATCTTCGACGGGCCTCAGGTGTCAGTGTTTGAAATGCGCGGCGGCACGCACTTGATTCTGATGCTGAAAGACAGGATCGTCGCAGGCGATGCCCCTTTCGACTTGATGGTTGATGACCTGCGTGCGACGCATCGACGGTTTTCGTCTCTAGGTCTTTCTCCCACGGCAATCGAAGCCCGCACCCAGATTGACCACGAAGTGTTTACCGTCCGCGAACCGGCCGGCCATGTCATTACGTTTTTCTCAAGTCATGCGTCGGACAATCCCGTATGAGGGGAGGTTGTCGACCCGCTGCCGCAGGCAGCGTCAATGGAACGTTTGCCCGCAACGCCGGGCGCCACGGGGATCGGTCGGATGGCACTCAATCTGCAAGACGTAAGAAAAGTTGCCCTGGCCTTGCCGGAGACGACCGAGGAACCTCACCACCACTACGGTTCGTTCCGGGTGCGCGGCAAGATCTACGTGACCATGCCGCCGGGCGGTGAGTTGTTGCACATCTTCGTTTCCGAGCAGGACCGGGAGCTTGCTCTTGCAATGTACCCGGAGTTCCTCGAACCGGTGCTTTGGGGTGGCAAGGTGGTGGGAGTACGAGCCAATCTGCCGGCCGCTCGCAAGTCAACAGTGCTCGATCTGGTGCGAAAGGCCTACGCG
This sequence comes from Burkholderiales bacterium, assembly GCA_016790635.1. Lineage (GTDB taxonomy): Bacteria > Pseudomonadota > Gammaproteobacteria > Burkholderiales > JAEUOS01 > JAEUOS01. The sequence goes on along the minus strand of JAEUOR010000037.1, from coordinate 149,460 downwards.
TACAAGGCCAATGCGACAGGCAGTGCCCGGGCGGCCAAGTCAGCTCGGGTTCGGCGTGGCGGTGAGTCAAAGGCGGCCTAAGCGCTCCCCCGAAGAGGTTGCCTCTCCGAATCCGCGCTACTGCGTAAACTTCGGCGATATCTGCGAAGGACGCCTTTTTCACTTGGGAGTTGGCGATGGTGGCTTGTTCTTACTCGCTGCGCTTCCCGCGCATCTCCATGTGAGTCTGCATTCGACAGCTTGCCAGCCGTCCGTCACGCCATGAACACCTTCATTCTTTTTGCGGCGGGTCTGGCTTTTCTGGTCGGACTGGCGCATTCGGTTTTTGGCGAGATCATGATCTTCAAGCGCATGCGCAGCGGCGGTATCGTGCCTATCAACGGGGGCAAAGTCATTGGCGAAGGCCACGTTCGCATACTTTGGGCCAGCTGGCATGTCCTTACCGTCTTTGGATGGCTGGTCTCCTCTTTTTTGGTGTGGCTTGCGCAACCTGCGGCCCGAGGCGTTGCTCCTGCGTGGCTTCTTGGCGCCATCGCGATTGCCATGCTCGCGGGTGCGTTGTTCGTACTGGTTGGCACCAAAGGCAGGCATCCGGGCTGGTTGGGCCTTCTGGGCGTCGCAGTGCTCACTTGGCTCGGCCAGTACGCGTAGCCTGGGCAGCGAAGCCAAGCCTCACGCCGCACTCGAAGTCCAATAGCGGTCGTTGCCACGTATCGCCATCGGAGAAGGTCGGGCGTAATGTCTGCAAGAAATCTCCGCGAATCATCGAAGCGGCGCAGGGCATTTGAGTTGGCATGACGTAACGCGAGGGTGAAAGCATGACGTACGAGAACTTGAGGGTGCATCGTTCGGAAGGCGTCGGCTGGCTGGAGTATCGACGCGCTCCTCGCAATGCCTTCGATTGGGGCATGTTGCGCGAGGTGCCCGTGGCGCTGTACGAGCTTCTCGACGCCGAGGACGTGCGTGTGATCGTGTTTGCCAGCGCGATCGACGGGTGGTTCTCGTCCGGCGCTGACCTGAAGACGTTTCAGGGCATGACGCCGGAGGATGTCGGCGCATGGGTGACGACTTGCCATTCCCTGGTGCGTCAAATGCGCGCGGCGACCAAGCCTCTCCTGGCGGCCATCCATGGGACAGCGGTCGGAGGTGGGCTGGAGATCGTGCTGCACTGTGATGTGCGGTTTGCCGCCGCCGCCGCCAAGCTTGGCCAACCGGAGGTGAACATCGGCTTCATCCCGCCCGTCGGCGGCACGCAGGCGCTGGCCAGGCTGCTGGGCCGGCCACGAGCACTGCGACTCTTGTACGAGGGTGGGCTGGTTTCCGCACAGGAAGCACTGGCCATCGGTCTGGTGGATATTGTCGTTCCGGACGAAGACCTGCGCGGCCGGGTAACTGAGTACGCCGTGGCGTTGACGCGCAAGCCCGCTACCACACTCGCAGCCATCCGTCGATGCGTGACTGAAGGGCTGGAGACTTCCATGGAGGCAGGGTTGCAGATCGAGTACGACGCTGCGGTCGCTCTCGGCCGCAATCCCAACTTTGCTGAAGGCGTCAACGCCTTTCTGGCAAAGCGGGCGCCTGAGTGGAAGTAGCCGGCATGTTCGTCTCGGCACTTCGTATCGCGCTGGCCAAGTCTGTGGCTGCGCCAGAGCGGACGGCGCTCGAGTCCGCCCTCCCGGCGGCCGAGGACCTCGAGCGTATCGAGGCCGGCTTCGTGCAGAAGATCAACGCCGGCAAGGCCGCGCGAGGAGAGAAGCCAACGCAGCTGCCCAAGGCCAGGAAGGCTCAGGTGCGGGGATATGCGGATGACGCTATTGCAATGCAGAAGGAGCAGCTTGCGAGTTTCGAGTCGGAGCTGAACTCGCGCGAGATCGTGAGCGCGCTGCATTCCGGATTGCAGAGTGATCTGCAGTTCTGGGAGAACTCGGCCAAGTACGCGCACCCGTCCGATCTGCCGATACTCGAAGAGTTCGTCGGTGCCAAGCAGCGCCTGTTTGAAGCCCTGTCGCGGTGCCTCGTGGCCCAGGCAGGCAATGCCGCCCATGTGGCTTCCCCGCAAAAGCAAGGAGTTGACCGATAGGTGTGGCGGAAGGGACTGGGTTGCGATCGTACGTCCGGCTTCTTGTTCGACTCTTGGGCGGGAGTCGTTTCATCAACCAATGAACGGGCCAATTCATATGTTCAAGCGCATCGACCATATCGAACTGCTCACTGCCGCGCCCGAGCGCACGATCGACTTCTATGTCGGCGTGCTCGGTTTTTGCGAGCGTGAGCGCACGCGCATTCCCGAGACTCCTTTCGGACCGCTTGATCTCGTTTACCTCGAGCTCGGCGACACCACGCTCGAAGTGATGTGCTATTCGCAAGCAAAATCGATCCCGCCGCGCGGCGCTGAGCAGCAGCTCGGCTGGCAGTGCCTCGCACTCGAGGTGGAGGACATCGACCGCGCGCTCCGCGTTCTTGGGGAAAAGGGCGTCAGGGCAGCGTGGGGTCCGGTGAAGCGGCCGGACTATGCCCGCGCCGAGATCCGCGATCCGGACGGCAATCCCATCGAACTGCGTCAGTGGTATCGCCGGCAATAGGCTGGGGCATTCTCGTTGACAGCCTCGCAGTGACGACGCCTGCTCACGCTGATTTCGATGCTTGAACCGACGCGCCGGCTGCGGTCGGCGACGGCCGGTTGGACGCAGTCATTGCCGGATCCGCAGCCACCGTCGTAGTATTCATCCCGGACTCTCCTTGGGGTTGTGGGGTTGATCCCCGCAGCGCAAACGAAGAAGACCAACCGGCACCAAGATGCCGCGCAATGCCGGAGAGTCCAAACCGGACGCTGTCCATCATCCACGTTCAAGAGGAGGACATATGAACTTGCGTTTGCTGCTCACGATCAATGCGTTCCTGGCCACCGCGCACGGGCTTGGATTCATTCTTCTTCCAAGTCAAATGCTCGCCTTCTATCAGATCGCAGGCGGATCAGGCGCCGAGTTCATGGGTCAGCTCTTCGGGGCCGAACTGCTCGTCGTCGCGATAGTGACCTGGAAGGCGCGTGACTTCGTCAGCCTGGGCGCCCTCGCCGCCGTCGTGCTCGCCAACCTGGTGGCCGATGCCGTAGGTACGGTGCTCAGTGTTCGCGCCGTCATGGCGGGCACAGTGGGTGCTTTCGGTTGGTTGGCCGTGGCAATCTATGGCTTGCTTGCCTTGGCCTACCTGGCGGTCTACCTCAAGAAGAACTACGCCGCGACTGCGGCCTGACTGGGCCGATCCGGCACCGCCGGGGCGGATCACCGCCCCTGTAACCGCGCCAGATCGCGTTTGGCTGCGACAAGTTCCGCGCGCAGCCGCGCGATCTCTTCCCGCGCTGCCAGGTCGGATTGACCCAGTTCCTCGCGCGTGAAGCGTGGCGTGATGTGCTGCGGGCAGTTCCAGTCGAAGGCTTCGACAGTGATCACCACGCCGCGTTCCACACGGGCGCGGTAGCCGGGCATCTCGAGCCGTGCCAGTAGCGACGCATCCTCGGCAGCATCCACCAGACGCACGCGGCCCAGGATCTTCAGGCGCGCGCGGTTTGCGTAGTCCATGAGGATCAGCGCGACGCGGTCGTTGCCGGTGAAGTTGCCGGTGCTCACGTACTGGCGGTTGCCGCGAAAGTCTGCGTAGCCGATCGTGTGGTCGTCGAGCACCTTGAGAAAGCCGGCCGGGCCGCCGCGAAACTGCACGTAGGGCCAACCGGTTTCGCTGACGCTGGCCTGGTAGAAGCTGTCGCGCGCGGCGATGAAGGCCGACTCGTCCTCGCCCAGGTGAACCGGCGTCGCGGCGCCGCCCAGCATGCGGGCGTAGCTGGCGGCACTGCCCTGGCGTGCCTGCATGGCCTGTACCGCAGGGGTGAAGGCGAGGTGAGCGAAGTTCGATCCCATGATGGCTCCTGGATTGCCGGCGGCAGCTTGGGTGCCGCCGCCGGCGGGTCGGTTGGTGACGGTGGCGCGGCGGGGCTTAAGCCGCCTGGCGTTGCGGCGTGGTCAACAGGTCGACTTTCGGGAAGTCGATGTCGACGCGCGTCGCCTTGCCGAGCAGGTTGGTGAAGATGTTGAGCGCGACCACGGCGATGATCTCGATGATCTGCGCGTCGGTCAGGCCGGCGGCGCGCGCGGCGTCGAATTCGGCGGTGGTGACCTCGCCCAGGTTGCGATTGACGGCGTCGGCAAAGGCCACCGCGGCGGCGGCTTTCGGGTCGCCGGAGCTGCCCTTGCGGTTGAGCGCCATTTCCGCGTTCGACAAACCGGCATGGCGGCCGATGGCGGTGTGGGCCGAGACGCAGTATTCGCAGGCGTTGCCTTCGGCGACTGCCAGCGCGATGCGCTCCTGGGTCGCCTTGTCCAGCGAAGCGGCGCCGATGGCGCCGTACAGGCCGAGGAAGCCTTCGAGCGCCTTGGGCGAGTTGGCCAGCACGCGGATGAAGTTGGGGGTGACGCCCAGTTGCGCCTGCACTGCGTCCAGGAGGGTTTTTGCGGGGCCTGTAGCAGTGCGGGGATCGACGATGTTGATGCGGGACATTTGGGGTTCCTTGTCTGGTTCGGGTTGAAGGTTTCGCCTTGGCGGTGGTTACCGCTTTCGTGGCGATGGGAGGCATATTGGGCTCACGGTCGGTTTGAATAAATGGGGAGAGAGTCATTTGATTACTGCTTTTTGTGCATTAATATGGCGTATGGACAAGTTCCACGCCATGCGCGCTTTCGTGCGCATCGTCGATGCCGGCAGCATCACTGCCGCGGCGCAGGCCCTCGATGTCTCGCAGCCGGCCATGGTGCGCACCCTGGCGGCGCTGGAGAAGGAGCTTGGGGTGCGTCTTCTCAACCGCACGACGCGGCGCATGTCGCTGACCGACGCGGGGCGCGATTACTGCGAGCGCAGCCGGCAGATCCTGGCCGCGGTCGAGGAGGCGGACCTCGCCCTCTCGTCACGCCTTGCTGCGCCGCGCGGGCGGCTGCGCGTCGCCTCTTCGGTTTCGTTCGGCCGCAGCGTGGTCGCACCGGTCGTCACCGAGTACCTGGCGCTCCATCCCGCGGTGCAGGTCGAGCTTTTGCTCCTCGATCGGGTCGTCGATCTCATCGAGGAGGGCATGGACGTGGCGGTGCGCCTGGCGCGCCTGGCCGACTCGAGCCTGGTGGCCCATCCGCTGGGCTACGTGCGTCGCGTCACGGTGGCGAGCCCGGCGCTGTTGCGCAGGGAAGGCGTGCCCAGGACGGTCGCGGACCTGCGCGGGCGACGCTGCGTGAGTTTCGCCGGTCTCACCGCGCCGTCGCGCTGGATCTACGGCGAGGGGCGCGGCGCTATGCAGGTCGCGATTGCCGACGCGTTTGTCACCAACCAGGTCGACGCTGCTATCGCGGCCTGCCTGGAAGGCGTGGGCATCGGCCGCTTTCTCGACTATCAGGTGGCCGATGCGCTGCGCTCCGGCAAGTTGAAGCGCATCCTCTCGGACAGCGAAGGCGATCCGATCCCGGTCAGCATCGTCCATCCCTCGGCACGCCTGCAGTCGGCCAACCTGCGCAGCTTCATCGCCCACGCCAGGCCGCGCATCGGCGCGCGCTTGGCCGGGATGCTCGTGCGCTGAGCGCGACTGCGCATGGTGGTGGGCGGCCGCTGCCTTTTCTGCCTGCTGCGGGTCAATGAAAGTCCCGCGACCGCGTCGCCAGCCGCCCCAATAGCGCCGTATCGTCGACAACGCGCTTGGCGATCAGGTGATGGACCTTGCCGTCAGTCTCCCAGACGCCGTAGACGGTGAGCAGGCGCGCGGTGAGGATTTCGCGCCGCGCGCGTTCGATCACATGCGGCCAGCACACCACGTTGATGTTGCCGGTCTCGTCTTCCAGGGTCAGGAAGATGACGCCCTTGGCGGTCTCGGGACGCTGGCGGTTGACGACGATGCCGGCCGCGCGTGCCAGGCGCTTGTGCGGGTAGGCGGCAAGCTCGGCGGAGTTGGCCAGGCGCCGCTTGGTGAGTAGCGGGCGCAGCAGCGCCAGCGGGTGGCGCCGGAGCGTCAAGCCGGTGGTGGCGTAATCGGCGATGATCTCGTCGCCCTCGGCGGGAGCCGGCAGGGTGGCTCTGCTCTCGGGCGTGGCGGTGGCGGGCAAGAGGGCCAGCGGCGCTTCGATACCGGCCACCTGCCACAGGGCCTGGCGGCGATGGCCGGCCAGGGTGGCCAGCGCGTCGGCGGCGGAGAGCGCCTCGCGGTCGCCGCGGTCGAGTTCCGCGCGGCGCACCAGATCATCCACATCGTCATAGGCCCGCTCCTGCCGCGCGGCGACGATGCGTCCGACGGCCGCCGCCGACAAGTGTTTGACCAGCCGCAGGCCCAAGCGTATGGCCGGCTGGTGACGCATGTCCGGCGCCGGGTTGGCAGCGGTGTCCTCTGCGCCCGGCGGGGCGGCCAGGGTCGCGGCCAGCGCCGTGCGCCAGCGCTCGCGCGCGGCCGCATCGTCTTCCAGGGTGCAGTCGGCTTGGCTCACGGTCACGTCCACCGGCTGCACCTTGATCCCCAGGCGGCGCGCCTCCTGCAGTAGTTGCGAGGGAGTGTAGAAGCCCATCGGCTGGCTGTTGACGAGCGCGCAAAAGAACGCCGCTGGCTCGAAGCACTTGAGCCAGGACGACACGTAGACCAGGAGCGCGAAGGACGCCGCGTGACTCTCGGGAAAGCCGTATTCGCCGAAGCCCAGCATCTGGCGATAGATCTGCTCGGCCCACTCGGGAGCGTAGCCGCGCTTGGCCATGCCGTTCTTCAAGCGTGCCTCGAAGGGCGTGAGCCCGCCCTTGCGCTTCCAGGCCGCCATGGCGCGGCGCAGCTGGTCGGCCTCGCCCGGCGTGAAGCCGGCGGCGACCACGGCCAGCTGCATGACCTGCTCCTGGAAGATCGACACGCCGAGCGTGCGCTCCAGGACCTTCTGCACCGCCGGCGACGGATAAGTCACCTTCTCCAGCCCCTGGCGGCGGCGCAGGTAGGGGTGAACCATGCCGCCCTGGATGGGCCCTGGACGCACGATCGCGACCTCGATGACCAGGTCGTAGAACTCGCGCGGCGCTAGGCGCGGCAGCATGCTCATCTGCGCGCGCGACTCGACCTGGAAGACGCCCATCGATTCACCGCGGCAAAGCATGTCGTAGACGTGACGGTTCTCCTTCGGGATGGCCATCATCGGCAGCGGCGCAGCGCGGCGTTCGGCCAAGAGGTTCAGCGTGCGGCGGATCGCCGAGAGCATGCCCAGCGCCAGCACGTCGACCTTGAGCAGGCCCACGGCCTCGAGGTCGTCCTTGTCCCACTGGATCACGGTGCGCTCGGCCATGGCGGCGTTTTCGACCGGGACAAACTTCGCGAGGCTCTCGCGCACGATCACGAAGCCGCCCGAGTGCTGCGACAAATGGCGCGGAAAGCCGATCAGCTGCGTGGCCAGCGCAACCAGATGCTTGACCTGCAGGGACTGCGGGTCAAGCCCGGCCTCGCGCATGCGTTCGGGCAGATCGTCGCGCCGATCCCACCAGGCCAGGCCGCGTGACAGGCGTTCCAGCTGGTCGGGCGAGAGGCCGAGCGCGCGGCCGACATCGCGGATCGCACTCTTGGGCCGGTAGGTGGCGACCGCGGCCGCGAGCGCCGCGCGGTCGCGGCCGTACTTGCGGTAGATGTACTGCATCACCTCTTCGCGGCGCTCGTGCTCGAAGTCGACGTCGATGTCCGGCGGTTCGTTGCGTTCCTTCGAAATGAAGCGCTCGAAGAGCAGGGTGCCGCGCGAGGGATCGACCTCGGTCACACCCAGGCAGTAGCAGACGGCCGAGTTGGCCGCCGAGCCGCGCCCCTGGCAGAGGATGCTTTCTCCGCGCGCGAAAGCGACGATGTCGTAGACGGTGAGGAAGTAGGCCTCGTAGCCGAGCTCGGCGATGAGTGCGAGCTCGTGCTCGACCTGCGCGGCCACCGCGGCCGGCGCGCCCTCGGGATAGCGCCACGCCAGGCCGCGCCGCGTCAGTTCGCGCAGGTGGGCCGCCGGGGTCACGCCTGGCGGCACGATTTCCTGCGGGTATTCGTACTTGATCTGGTCCAAAGAGAAGTTGCAGGCGCGCGCGATGGCGAGCGTCTCTTCCAGCCAGGCGGGCGGGTAGAGGCGCGACAAGACCATGCGCGTGCGCAGGTGGCGCTCGGCGTTGGGCTCGAGCGCGTGGCCGCAGTCGGCGATCGGACGTTTGAGACGTGTGGCGACGAGCACGTCGTGCAGGGGCTTGCGCGCGCGCGCATGCATGAGGACGCCGTTGGCGGCGACGATGGGCAGCGCCGTCGTTTGCGCGAGCGCTTCGATGAGGGCGCGGTTGGCGCGATCGTTGGGCCCGGCGGTGAGCGCGCCGGCGACCCAGGTGCGGCCGGGAAAGCATGCCGCGATGCGCGCGCAGTCGGTGGCGAGCGCGCCGGCGAGGGCGGCCTCGTCGGCGGCCTGCGGGACGCGCACCGGCAGGTCGGGGACGTACAGGCAGATGAGGTCGGTGAGGTCGGCGGCGGCGTCCGGGCCGGCGCTGCCGTCCGGATCGGCCGGCTGGTCCAGGTCGGCACGCGAGAACGCGTACGCGCCCTTGACGCTGCGCGCACGCGCGCGCGTGATCAGCGCGCAGAGGTTCTCGTAACCGGCCTGCGACTGTGCCAGGAGGACGATGCGCGAGGCGGGCGGCGACGGCCCGCCGCGCCGTGCCGCGGCTTCGTCGAGCGTGAAGCGGAACTCGGCGCCGATGATGAGCTTGAAACCCCACTCGACGGCTGCCTCGTGCGCGCGCACGATACCGGCCAGCGAGCATTCGTCGGTGATGGCCAGCGCCGTGTAGCCCAGCTTGTGGGCACGCTCCATGAGTTCGGCAGCCGAGGAGGCGCCACGCAGGAACGAGAAGTTCGAGAGGCAGTGGAGCTCGCAGAAAGGCGGCAGGGAATGGGCCAAGCGGATCGACTCATGTCACGCGGAACTCAAGCCGCTTGCCCAAAGCCTGGAATCATCGACCAGCCCGTCGATCTTGGTCGCGTGCCGCAGGGTCGTCAGCCGGTTGACCGCCTGCGGCGTCGTGCCGAGCCGGCGCGCCAGATCAGCCGGGCGGACGTTCATGCTTGTATCGGTGAGATGTCTTGGCAAGGCATCGCTGCTTCACGCGAACACCCCCTGCAAAAACCACCCCAGCGGCTCGCGCCGCTCGCGGAAAATCCATACAAGCGCGTGCGCCGGGTTTTGTGCGATGAAGTAGTCGCGCATGACCGGCGCCCCGTCCCACCAGCCGGACTCGATGCGCTCGGGGCCGGCCACCAGGGTGAGCGGGCCGTCGTGGTGCGGCTTGCCGCCGACTTCCGCCAGCGGCCTGGCCGGTTCGACCAGCCACACCGGGCGCGGGCCGAAGGTCGGTGCGCAGGGCAGGAGGGGCTCAGCGAAGCGCTTCCCGGGTGTGCCGGTGGCGAGGGGTGTTGACTGCGGCACGGCCGCGTGCATCGGTGCCGGCGCAGCCTGCACCGACGCGGCTTGGGGTGAGGTCGATCGAGGCGGCACGGCTTGCGCCGGCTTGCCGCGCGTCGCTACCGGGCGCTCGCGCATTGGTTCGGCGGTCGCGTGCGCGGGACGGTGGTCGGGCCCGACGGCCAGGCCGTGGATCGCGCTGGCGCCCAGGCGCGCCTGCAATCGCTCCAGGAGCGCCATGAGCCCGCCGCCGGGGCGCGCAGCGGCCGGCAGCAGCGAGGCACTCGCCGGCGTGGCTTCCAGCAGCGTCGGTGCGCAGACGACGATGCGCTCGACGCGTGCGGCAAGGGTCAGCCGGTCCAGGTGCTCGCGCAGGATCAGGCCGAAGCGCGCGGCACTCGCGGTCGGCTCGAAGAAGCTGAGGGTCAGCGTGTGCGTGGTTTGCGCCGCATCGCTGCGCGTGGTGCGTTCGTAGTGCAGCGTGAGGTCGATGTGTTCGAGGGCTTTTTGCCCGGCGCGCAAAAAGCCCTCGAGCTGGCGCAGCGCGCGCTGGCAGGCGAAGAGCAGCGCACCGGCCGACTCGGCCGGCGCCGGCAGTGCAATGGCGCTGCGAAACGTCTCCGGCGGGACGAGCGGCGCAACCGGGTCGGGCCGGTGGCCGAAGGCGCGGTCGAGTTCGTCGACCAGATGGGTGCCGAAGCGTCGCGCCAGTCCGTCGCGCGGCAGGGCCAGCAGGTCGGCGATGCGCTGTATCCCCAGGCCCGCGAAGGTGGCGGCGAACCCGGCCGCGCTGCCGAGCGAGGCGGCGGGCAGGCCGGGCAGGGCGCGCCGCAATTGTTCAGGCGTGCTGCAGGTCTCGGCAAAACCGCTGGCTGCCAGGAGCATGGCGCCGGTCGGCGTGGGCGCGCTGGCCAGCGTCGCGCTGAAGCCCTGCGCCGCCACTTCAGAGGCGATGCTCTGGACGAGCGCGGACAGGCCGCCGAACAGGGCCGCGCTGCCGCCGGTCTCCAGCACCAGGCCTTGTGGCGGCAGCGGCGCCACGTGCGAGGTGAATTGCAGCATCGCCAGACTCAGGGTATCGAGTGCGGCGGCTTCGCGCGCGGCGTCGCGTTCGCTGAAGGCGAGCGCCGGTGCCAAGGCCTGCGCGGCGGCCAGGGTCTGCCCGGGCCGCACGCCCTGCGCGCGCGCGGCCGGGTTGGCGGCGGCGATGCGCCGGCGCTCGACGACCGCGAAGGCGCGCTCAAGCGTGCGTGCCGAGGCGATCGCGTCGAGCGTCAGGTCGCTTAAGTGTATCGCGGTCCACAACATGGAGGTCGGGCGGGGTGCGGTGGGACGAAAGGGCGGGGGCTGTGGGGCTGGGCGGTACGGTGGCGGGGGTTGCGGGCACGCCGGGCGGCACCAGGGCGATGGGGCGCGCGAGCGTGCCGCCGCGGCGCTTGAGGATGCGCAGGCGCAATTGCCCGGGAATGGCGTCAAGCGCGACGCGCAATGCCGCCGGGGTGGCTTGGCCGGCGCTGGCGGCCGGGCGCATCAGCACCGCAAGCACGGGTTTGCCTTCGGCGGCCAACTGCAGGCGTCGCGCGTCCTGGGGTTTGAGCATCTGCGGCCAGGCCAGGAGCGCGCCGTCGCTCAAGGTCTTGAGGATTTGTTCACCGGCCCACAGCGCTTCCTGCGGGCGCGCCGGGCGGACCACGGTGATCAGGGGCAGGGCGATGCCGGCACTGGCAAAGGCCGGGGCGTAAGGGCGCCACGGCGGGGCAAGCAAAAAGACCGGCGAGCCGGCGCGGGTCAGCTGCGCAAGCGCGGGAAAGAAAAGACGTAATTCACCGATGCCGGCGGCGTGGTGCAGCACCTCGGTGAGTGCCCCCGCCGGCCAGCCGCCGCCGGGCAGTTCGGCGTCCAGCGATGCGAAGCCGGTCGCGAACCCGGGGCGCACGTGCGCCAGGTCGCTGCCGCGCCACAAGAGGCCCCGGCCGGAGTCCAAGCCGGTATCAAGACCGGCGTCCGGATCGACGGCGATGGCGGGAGAGGGGGCCTGCCCCATGGCGACGGGCGGTGCGAACCAGGAACGGGAGGACGCTCAGGCCGCAAGCCAGTCGATCCCGGTCAGGAGGGAAAAGCCCAAAGCGCAGACGATCATGACCCAGCGGTCGCGGTCGCTGCGCAGGAAGGCAGTGAGCCGGGCGGCCGGCAGCAGCAGGCGCGCGATGGAAAAACACGACGCGGCCGGGCGCGGCGCAGAGAGGCGTGATGCGGGGAGGCGGACTGCGGTAAAGCGGGCTGCGGCAAAAAGCGGGGAAGACATGGCATCATGACCGTCGGTGGCTGGGAAGCCAGCATACACCAATAACTGTTTTTTTGTACAGTACTCGATAAAAATTTTTCAGCGCCGCCCTGACCGTCCTCGCTGCGCTGCACAAAAAGGAGCCTCATGACCTACGCCACCACGCCCGACGGCGTGCGCCTGTACTGTGAAGAGACCGGCAGCGGCACGCCGATCCTGTTCGTCCACGAGTTCCTGGGCGAGACCCGCGCCTGGGAGCCGCAGGTGCGCCACTTCGCGCGCCGCTACCGGACCATCACCTACAACGCGCGCGGCTATCCGCCCTCCGACGTGCCCGGGCGCGTCGAGGATTATTCCTGGGAGCGCCAGCGCGAAGGGGTGGTGGCGGTGCTGGACCACTTCGGCATCGAGCGCGCGCACGTGGTCGGATTGTCGATGGGGGCGTTCGCGACCTTTTACTTCGGCATGCGCTCACCGGAGCGTGCGCTGTCCCTGACCTTGGCCGGCATCGGCTCGGGGTCACCGGCGGCCACGCGCGCGCGCTTTCAATCCGAATCCAGCGCCACCGCGGACACGCTCTTGGCCGAGGGTTGGGAAAAAGGCGCCGATGCGCGCGCGCTCACGCCCACGCGCGTGCAGTACCGCAACAAGGACCCGCGCGGCTTCGCCGAGTTCGTCGGCCAGTTGCGCCAGCACTCGGCCAAGGGCTCGGCCCTGACCCTCAAGGGTTACCAGGCGCAGCGCCCGTCGCTGGCCGATTTCAACAAAGAGGCCGCCGCCTGCACGGTGCCGACCCTGATCGTCTGCGGCGACGAGGACGAGCCCTGCATCGACGCCTCGGTGGCGCTGAAGCGCGTCATGCCGATGGCGGGCCTCTCCTTCCTTCCCAATACCGGGCACGCCTGCAACCTCGAGGAGCCGGCCGCGTTCAACGCGCTCCTGGACAACTTTTTCCATCAGGTCGAGGCTGGTGGCTACCGGGCGCGCGATCCGCTGGCGCGCGACGGCCGCATGCTGTGAAGGAGCGCGGCATGCGCCTCTGCCGCGCCGGGCGGCGCTGCCCTCCGGTCATGGCTGCGCGCCCGGAGGCGCGGCGGGTCTTGCCAGGCGCGTTCCCGACGCGCCTGGCGGCTCAGTGCGAGCTTGACTGCTTTTTCGACAACTGCCGGATCGCGCGCTCGAGCCCCTCGATGGTCAACGGATACATGCGGTTGCCCATGATCTGCTTCAACACCGAGATCGACTGGCGATACTCCCAGACGCGCTCGGGCTCGGGATTGAGCCACGCGGCGCTCTTGAAGTGCTCGAGGAAACGCTGCACCCACACCGCGCCCGCCTCCTCGTTGTTGTACTCGACGCTGCCGCCGGGCTGCAGGATCTCGTAGGGGCTCATGGTCGCATCGCCGACGAAGATCAGCTTGTAGTCGCGGTTGTACTTGCGGATCACGTCCCAGGTGAGGAATTTCTCGGAGTGGCGGCGGCGATTGTTCTTCCAGAGGAAGTCGTAGACGCAGTTGTGGAAATAGTAGTACTCGAGGTGCTTGAACTCGCTCTTGGAGGCCGAGAAGAGTTCCTCGGCCTGCTTGATGTGGTCGTCCATGGTGCCGCCCACGTCCATCAGCATCAGCACCTTGACGGTATTCCGGCGCTCGGGGACCATCTTGATGTCCAGCCAGCCGGCGTTCCTGGCCGTGGACTCGATGGTGTCGGGCATGTCGAGCTCGTCGGCCGCCCCCTCGCGCGCGAACTTGCGCAGGCGCCGCAGCGCCAGCTTGATATTGCGGATGCCGAGCTCGACCGAGTCGTCGTAGTCCTTGTAGCTGCGCTGGTCCCAGACCTTGACCGCGGAGCGATTGCGCCCGCCGGCCTGGCCGATGCGGATGCCCTGCGGGTTGTAGCCGTAGGCGCCGAAGGGCGAAGTGCCACCCGTGCCGATCCATTTCGACCCGCCTTCGTGGCGTTCCTTCTGTTCGTCCAGGCGCTTTTTCAGCTCCTCCATGAGCTTGTCCCAGCCGAGCGCCTCGAGCTTGGCCTTCTCTTCGGGGCTCAGGTTGTTCTCGATGACCTTGCGCAGCCAGTCTTCGGGCAGCTCCTTCTTGAAGTCGATCAGCGCATCGACGCCGCGAAAGTACTCGCCGAAGACGCGGTCGTACTTGTCATACTTGGTCTCGTCCTTGATGAGGCACATGCGCGAGAGGTAGTAGAACTCGTCGATCGAGGGGCCGATGACGTTCTTCTGCAGCGACTCCAGGAGGACCAGGAACTCCTTGGTCGACACCTTGAGTCCGGCGTCCTTGCACTTGAGGAAAAAGTCGATGAGCACGGCATCACTCCTGGCGCGGCCGCTCGAGCTGGAACCGCAGGTGGGTTTTGACCGCCGGCCACTCGGGCGCGACGATCGAATAGACGCAGGTATCACGCAGGCTGCCGTCGGCGTGGCGCGTGTGATGGCGCAGGATGCCGTCCAGCTTCGCGCCCAGGCGCTCGATCGCGCGCCGGCTGGCGTGATTGAAAAAACTGGTGCGGAACTCGACCGCGGGGCAATCGAGCGCCTCGAAAGCGTGTGTCAGCAACAGCAGCTTGCATTCGGTGTTGAGCGGGGTACGCTGCGCCGAGCGCGCGTACCAGGTCGAGCCGATCTCGACGCGCCGGTTGGACGCGTCGATGTTCATGTAGGTGGTCATGCCGACAGCGCGGCCATCGGCGCCGCGCCGTACGGTGAAGGGCAGCATGCTGCCCTTCTCCTGCAGGCCCAGCCTGCGCGCGATCTCGGCGGCCATGCCCTCGGGCGTTGGCACCGAGGTGTACCAGAGCTTCCAGAGTTCGCCGTCGCGCGCGGCGTCCTCGAGGTCGGAGCCGTGCGCGGCGGCGAGCGGCTCCAGCGCCGCGTGGCGCCCGGTGAGGGTCACCGGCGCCGGCCAGGCCATCCTAGCGCCCGGCGCGCGCCATGAAGACCAGGCGCTCGAAGAGCTGCACGTCCTGCTCGTTCTTGAGCAGCGCGCCGTGCAGCGGCGGGATCACGGTCTTGTTGTCCTTGGCCTTGAGCGCTTCCGGCGGAATGTCCTCGGCCAAAAGCAGCTTCAGCCAGTCGAGCAATTCGGAGGTCGACGGCTTTTTCTTCAGGCCCGGAATTTCGCGCATCTGGAAGAAGACTTCCAGCGCCTCCTTGAGCAGGTCCTTCTTCAGTCCCGGAAAGTGCACGTCGACGATCTTCTGCATCGTCTCCTTGTCGGGGAACTTGATGTAGTGGAAGAAGCAGCGCCGCAGGAAGGCGTCGGGCAGTTCCTTCTCGTTGTTCGAGGTGATCATGACCACCGGACGTTGGCTGGCCTTGATGGTCTGGCGCGTCTCGTAGACATGGAACTCCATGCGGTCGAGTTCGCGCAGCAGGTCGTTGGGGAACTCGATGTCGGCCTTGTCGATCTCGTCGATCAGCAGAACCGACTTGCTTTCAGACTCGAAAGACTGCCACAGCACGCCGCGGATGATGTAGTTCTGGATGTCCTTGACGCGCCCGTCGCCGAGCTGCGAATCGCGCAGGCGCGATACCGCGTCGTACTCGTACAGGCCTTGCTGTGCCTTGGTGGTCGACTTGATGTGCCACTGCAACAAGGGCATGCCCAGCGCTGCGGCGACTTCCTCGGCCAGCATGGTCTTGCCGGTTCCCGGCTCGCCCTTGATCAGGAGCGGGCGTTGCAAGGTCATCGCCGCGTTGACCGCCAGGCGCAGGTCGTCGGTGGCGACGTAGTTTTTTGATCCTTCGAAGCGCATGGGAGGCACCGGGGTGAGGAGGCAAGCCGAGCCTCGATTGAAAGCGGTCGATTATAGGGGATGGGCTTGCGAGGTCACGACTCGGATTGTGTCCGGGGGGCGGGGCGCCCGATCGGCGGCCCATCTGGTGGAATCGACGGGAGATTGACATATAATCCGTGCGTTTTTGCCTCCGCATCCTCGACGGATTGTTCATGACCAAGTCCCTGATATTCGCCGTTCTGATTGCAACGGCGGCTTTCGCGCAAGCGCAAACGTCCGACAAGGGCGGGACCGGCGCTTCTGCGCGCACCCGCACCGGCGGCACCGCGGCGATGTGCATTGGCTGCCACGAAATATCGGGCTACAGGGTTGCCTATCCGCACGTCTATCACGTGCCCAAGATCGTCGGGCAGTCACCGAAGTACATCGAGGCGGCGCTCAAGGCCTACCAAAGCGGGGAGCGCAAGCATCCGACCATGCGTGCCATCGCGCAGGCGCTGTCCGACAAGGAAATCACCGAACTGGCGGCCTACTATGGCGGGGGTGCAAAATGAGCGCGCGTAATCTTTTTGCCGGCGTGGTGGCGCTCACGTTTCTTGCGGCGGTCCAGACCGATGCCCAGGCGCGCGGCAATGCCGAACGTGGCAAGCAGAAGGCAGAGCAGGTTTGTGCGGCCTGCCACGCGGTAGGCGGGGACTGGAACAAGCCGCTGCAGCCGGAGTATCCGCGTATCGCCGGCCAGCACTACGACTACCTGGTGACGGCCCTGATGGCCTACAAGCAGGGTGACAAGTCCCTGGTCGGACGCAAGAACGCGATCATGGCCGGCCAGGTCACGGCCCTGTCCAAGCAGGACATCGAGGATCTCTCGGCGTTTTTCGCTGCCATGCCCGGCAGCCTGTCGATGCGCCGCTAGGTTTCCCGGGCGCTGCCAAAAGCCGGCCGCAAGGGCCGGCTTTTTTGTTCTTGTCGCAACCGCGACGCGGCGGGCTACTTGATCACGACCTTGTTGGCCTTGCTGATCGCGTTGCGGATTTCCGCGATGGCCTTCTCGATTTCCGCGTCCGAGAGGTATTCGTGTCCGGCACCCTGGTCGAACGCGTCGATCTTTGATGCGTAGCCGTCCGGCGGAAGCGTCAATGTCGAGACCGAATTGGGGCCGGCAGCGTCGATTTCGTCCCAGGTCATCGCCACCACGGACAGGTTGTCGGAGTCCGCGCCGGCCCGCCGCTCCGCCTGGTTCATGAGAGCCGGCACGGCGCGCGCCACAGGCTCGTTCATGAATGCGGTGGCGATCAGGCGCGACGGCAGCGGCCCCCACACGCCGTCGCTGCACAGGAGCAGCGTGTCGCCTTGCTGCAGCGCGACGCGCGGGGATACGTCGATCTGCGGCGCCACATGGGCGCCCAGGCAGTTGTAGATCTTGTTGCGGTCCGGGTGCGCGGCGACGGCCTCCTCGCGCACCACGCCTTGCAACACAAGCTGCTGGACGCGTGAGTGATCACGCGTCTGCGCCACGATCTGGCCGGCCCTGATGTGGTAGACGCGCGAGTCGCCGGCGTGCGCCCAGATCGCGCCGCCGCTTTGCACCAGCGCCGCGACCACGGTGGTGCGCGGCGTCTCCAGGAGTCCGTGGTCCTCGGTGTACTGAAGGATCGCGGCATGCGCCCCATTGATGCTGTCGGTCAGGAACGCGACCGGATCGCCGATCTTGGGCTTGGCCTCGCGCTGGAACTTCTGGCCGAAGTATTCGACGGTGATCTGGGCGGCGACCTCGCCATGCATGTGCCCGCCCATGCCGTCGGCGACGATCATGAGCATGGCGTCACGCGAGAACACGTAACCCATGCGATCCTGGTTGTACTTGCGGCCGCCGCGGCGGCTTTCCTGGAATATCGAGAACTTCATGATATGCGCCGTTTACTTGTCGCGGTTCGCGCGTTCGTCGTTCTTGCCCTGCGGACCTGCGATGTCGTCGATGAGCCGCTTGAAACCGTCCAGCACGGAGGACTTTGCAGCGTCGGGCACGCGGTTCTCGACGATCGCCTTCTGCAGGCTGAACACGCTCTGCGGGCGTTTCAGGTAGTCCAGTTCCAGACACCAGTCGATGATCTCCAGCAGTTCGCGCGAGTAGCGTCCCTTGAAGGTCTTGGCGACCGGCTGCATGCGGTCCTTCTCGAGCCGCTGGTCGGCGGCCTGCGGCGCCATGCCGGACAGGCAGGCGAACATGGTCGCGCCGATCGAGTAGATGTCCGTCCAGGGGCCCAGGACGCTGCGGTCACGGTATTGCTCCGGCGAGGCGAAGCCGGGCGTGTACATCGGGTTGAGCTTCGGCGCGTCGGCGATCAGCGTCGCTCTCGCCGCCCCGAAGTCAAGCAACACCGGAATCCCGTCATTCCGAATATAGATATTGGCGGGTTTCAGATCGAGGTGCAGCAGCTTGTTGGTGTGCACGTCGCGCAAGCCGTTCATGAGCTGGACGAACACGTGGCGGATGAAGTTTTCCTTGATCTCGCCCTTGCGCTGCACGATGTGCTCCTGCAGGGTGCGGCCGCGTTCGTACTGCATGACCATGTAGACGGTCTCGTTGGCGCGGAAGAAGTTGATCACGCGCACCACGTTGGGGTGCGAGATCTTGGCCAGCGCACGCCCTTCCTCGAAAAAGCACTTCATCCCGTAGCGAAACAGGTTGACATGCTCGGGCGTGATGGTTGGCAGGATCTGCCCGGCGGCGCGCAACGACAGGCCGGCCGGCAGGTATTCCTTGATCGCCACGGGAGACCCGTACTCGTCGTAGGCGAGGTAGACGATCGAGAACCCGCCCGAGGCGATCGGCTTCGCGATGCGGTAGTTCTCGAGAATCGTGTTCTCGGGCAACGCCGAGTTCGACTGTGCTGCCATGCTCGGGCGGGGCGCCTGCTCATATAATCGACGGCTTGCAAGATTGTAACCGTGTAACCCTTGGGTCCGGCGCGCTGCGCCGTGACCAGCGCGAGGCGCGTCAGTGGTTCTATCGATGACCGGCTATGGCGCGGCGACGCGCGATGCGCCCTGCGGTGCAGTGGCCATCGAAGTGCGCAGCGTCAATTCGCGCTACCTGGACGTCAGCGTGCGCATGCACGACGACCTGCGTTCGCTCGAGGCATCGCTGCGTGAGCAGGTTACCTCGGTCGCCTCGCGCGGCAAGGTCGAGGTGCGCGTGGCGGTCGGGCGCGAGGCCGGCATCGGCGGCCTGTCCGCCATCAACGTCAACCAGGACGGCCTGCGGCGCCTGGCCGAGGCCGCCGCGACAGTCAAGCGACATGCGCCGGACGCAGCCCCCCTGAGTGTCGCCGAGATCCTGCATTGGCCGGGTGTGATCGAGCAGGCAGACGTCAGCGCCGAGACCGTGCGCTCGGCCGTTTTCGATGCGTGCGCGGCTGCGCTCGCCGAATTTCGCGCTGCGCGCGGGCGCGAGGGTGCCAAGATGAAGGAGATGATCCTCGCGCGGGTGGCCGGGATCGAGGCGCAAGCGCGCTTGGTGGAACCGCTCCTGCCGCGCATCGTCGCCGATCACCAGTCGAAGCTGGCCGCGCGCCTGCGCGACGCGCTCGGCAGCGCCGACGACGAGCGCGTCCGCCAGGAAATCGCGCTCTTCGGTATCAAGGTCGATGTCGCCGAGGAATTGACCAGGCTGGCTGCGCATCTGGGGGAAGTGCGGCGCGTGCTGGAGCGCGGCGGCGCCTGCGGCAAGCGGCTCGATTTCCTCATGCAGGAACTCAATCGCGAGGCCAACACGCTCGGTTCGAAGTCGGTGTCGACCGAGGTATCCGCGGCAGCAATGGAGATGAAGGTCTTGATCGAGCAGATGCGCGAGCAGGTGCAGAATGTCGAGTGATTCCGGCGCGGCGATCGACCGATGAGCGGCTCGCTATTCATCATCGCGGCACCGTCGGGTGCGGGCAAGTCGAGCCTGGTGGGAGCGCTCCTTGAAGCCGACGGCAAGCTGGAGCTTTCGGTGTCGCACACCACGCGCGCACCGCGCGCCGGTGAGGTCGCCGGGCGTGACTATCATTTCGTCGATCGGCAGACCTTCATCGCCATGCGCGAGCGCGGCGAGTTCCTCGAAAGCGCCGAGGTGCACGGCAACCTGTACGGAACCTCGCGCGCCTGGGTGGAATCTCGCATGGCGGCAGGTAGCGACCTGATCTGCGAGATCGACTGCCAGGGCGCCGAGCAATTGCGCGATGTCTATGCCGACGCCGTGGCGGTCTTCATCCTCCCGCCATCACTTGCCGAACTGGAGCGGCGCCTGCGTGCCCGCGCGACCGACAGCGAGGATGTGATCCGGCGTCGACTCACGGCGGCGTCGAGGGAAATGGCCCGATCGCCGGGGTTTGACTATGCTATTATCAACGCTGATTTCACGGTGGCGCTGGCGCAATTGCAGGCTGTCGTCACCGCCGCCCGTCTGAGGGTCGCCCGGGTCGCGGGACGCGAGCCCGCGTTGTTCTCAAGCCTCGGAATTCGTCTGGAATAACCTCGATCGAGCATCACCATGGCCAGGATCACTGTCGAAGACTGTCTGCAGCGCATTCCCAACCGGTTCCAGCTGACCCTGGCTGCCACGTACCGGGCTCGCCAGCTGGCGCAGGGCGCCTCCCCAAAACTCGAAGGCGCGCGTGACAAGCATACCGTCACGGCACTGCGCGAGATTGCGGCTGGTGTGGTAGGGGTCGAGATGCTGAGACAGGTCAAGTCCTGACCTGTCTGAATCGCGCGCGCGAGGCCGATCCCCATGGAACGAGCCCAGCCGCGCGGCAATGTCCTGGCGACCGTGGTCGATCTGGCGCGCGTGCGCCGGCGCGGCGCGGGCCGGCCGGCTGATCCGCCGCCCCCTGACCTGTCCTCAAGGGCCGCGCAGTTCGAATCCTTTACCGCCGCCATATCCGGGTATCTGGCAAGTGCCGATATAGAGCGTATCGGCGAGGCGTATCGCTACAGCGAAATCGCGCATCGCGGGCAGATGCGTGCCAGTGGCGAGGAGTACATCACCCATCCGCTGGCGGTGGCGGCGATCTGTGCTTCGTGGAAGCTCGATGCGCAGGCGATCCTGGCCGCGTTGCTGCACGACGTGGTCGAAGATACCGGCATTACCAAGAAAGATATCGCTGACAAATTCGGCACCCCGGTGGCCGAACTCGTCGACGGGGTCTCCAAGCTCGATCGGCTGGAATTCCAGAGCCAGGAGGACGCGCAGGCGGAGAATTTCCGCAAGATGCTCCTGGCCATGGCGCGCGATGTGCGCGTCATGCTGGTCAAGCTGGCCGACCGTCTGCACAACATGCGCACGCTGTCTGCGCTGAAAAGCCCCAAGCGCCGCCGCATTGCGCGCGAGACCCTGGAGATTCACGCGCCGATCGCCAATCGCCTCGGCTTGAACCAGGTCTATCGCGAATTGCAGGACCTGAGTTTCGCCAACCTCTACCCATTGCGCTTTGCCGTCATTTCGCGCGCCATCAAGGCTGCGCGCGGCAACCGGCGGGAGGGCGTGGGCCGCATTCTCGAAGCCATCCAGAAGGCCTTGCCCGAGGCCGGCATACAGGCGCAGGTCTTCGGTCGGGAAAAGCACATCTACGGCATCTACCGCAAGATGACAGAGAAGCACCTGAGCTTTTCCCAGGTGCTCGACATCTACGGATTTCGCATCGTCGTCGGCGACGTGGCAGGCTGCTACCTCGCGCTGGGCGCCATGCACGGCCTGTACAAGCCGGTGCCGGGCAAGTTCAAGGACTACATCGCCATTCCCAAGGTCAACGGCTACCAGTCCCTGCATACCACGCTGATCGGCCCTTACGGCACGCCCATCGAGGTCCAGGTGCGCACCGTTGAAATGCATCGCGTCGCCGAGGCCGGCGTCGCCGCGCACTGGCTCTACAAGGACGAGCATGCGCCGATATCGGAGGTGCAACAAAAAACCCATCAGTGGCTGCAGTCGCTATTGGACATCCAGAATCGCTCGCAGAATCCGGCCGAGTTTCTGGAACACGTCAAGGTCGACCTGTTTCCTGACGAGGTCTACGTGTTCACCCCCAAGGGACGCATCATGTCCCTGCCGCGCGGGGCGACCGCGGTCGACTTTGCCTATAACGTGCATACCGACGTCGGCGACACTGCCATAGGCGTCAAGATCAACGGCGAGCCGATGCCGCTGCGCACCGAACTGAAGAACGGCGACTCGGTCGAGGTGCTCACGCACACGGGCGGCCAGCCCAATCCGGCCTGGCTCTCGTTCGTGCGCACGGGAAAGGCGCGCGCGCACATTCGCCACTACATGAAGACGCGCAAGTACGAGGAGTCGGTCGGGCTCGGCGAGCGGCTGCTGCGGCAGGCGCTGCGCGCGATCGGCCTTGGCGCCACGGACCTCGAGTCGTCCATCACCGAAAAGTCGGTGCGCGACGCCGGCGCCAAGTCGCGGCGCGAACTCCTCGCGGACATCGGCCTGGGCAAGCGCCTGGCTGCGGTGGTGGCACGCAAATTCGCGTCCGGCGACGCGGCGGCGGGAGCGGCGGGTGCGCTGCGGCCGGCGCCCATGACCATCCGCGGTGATGAAGGCACAGCGGTGCAATTGGCGCCGTGTTGCCGCCCGATTCCCGGTGACCCG
This sequence comes from Burkholderiales bacterium, assembly GCA_016790635.1. Taxonomy (GTDB): domain Bacteria; phylum Pseudomonadota; class Gammaproteobacteria; order Burkholderiales; family JAEUOS01; genus JAEUOS01. The sequence goes on along the minus strand of JAEUOR010000037.1, from coordinate 127,316 downwards.
ATCATCGGCCAGATCAGCAAGGGACAGGGGCTGGCGATCCATACCCACGACTGTCCGACCATCATCAAGTCGCGGCGCAAGGATCCGGACAACTGGGTCGACGTCGAATGGGACGCACAGCCCGGACGGCAGTTCGGCGTCAGTATCCGCGTCCTGGTCACCAATGGGCGCGGCATTCTCGCCAAGGTGGCGGGCGAACTCACCGCGACCGACACCAATATCACCAACGTGCGCACAGAGGACGACGAGACCGGCAACTACGCGAACATGGAGTTCGCCATCGAGGTCGGCGACCGGGCGCACCTGGCTCGCGTCATGCGCGCGCTCAGGCGTCTGCAGGAAGTGGTGCGCGTGGCCCGTGTTAGGGCCTAGGCCGCGCGCTGACCAGGAAGAAAACGAACTAGGGTAGCAGTACCGCCGATCCGGTGGTGCGCCGTCCCTCGAGATCGGCTTGCGCCTGCGCGGCGTCCTTGAGGGCATAGCGGTGGTTGATGGTCACCTTGACCTTGCCCGTGGCCACCACGTCGAACAGGTCAGCGGCCATGCGCTCCAGGCGCGCGCGCTCGGCCGTATAGGTCATCAGCGTCGGTCGTTGCACGTAGACCGACCCCTTCTGCGACAGCTGTCCCAGGTTGACCGGCGGTACCGCGCCCGAGGCGTTGCCGAAGCTGATCATGTAGCCCAGCGGGGCCAGGCAGTCGAGCGAACTCTCCCAGGTATCGCGCCCGACCGAATCGTAGACTGCCGGCACACCCTTGCCGCCGGTGATCTCCTTGACCCGGGCGACCGTGTCTTCGCGGGTCGTGACGATGGTGTGGGTGCAACCATGCGCGCGTGCAACCTCGGCTTTCGCATCACTGGAAACGGTGCCGATCACGGTCACCCCCAGGCTCTTGAGCCATTGCATGGCGAACAACCCCACGCCACCGGCGGCGGCGGTCCACAGCACGGTGTCGCCCGACTTGACCGGGTAGGACTGCTTGATCAGGTATTGCACCGTCATGCCTTGCAGCATCATCGCCGCCCCTTGCTCGAAGGACAGGCTCTCGGGCAACCTGACCAGCGGCGCGGCCGGCATGACGCGGCTCTCCGCATAGGCGCCGTTGCCGCCGCCGGCGTAGGCGACGCGATCACCGGCTTTGACGTGCGTGACGCCAGCACCGACCGCCTCGACGATACCGGCACCCTCCATGCCGAGGCCGGCGGGAAGTGACGGCGACGGGTAGAGGCCAGTGCGAAAGTAGATGTCGATGAAATTGAGGCCGACGGCCTGGTGCCGGACGCGGGCTTGCCCCGGTCCGGGGTCGCCGACGGCGACTTCTTCGAAGTTCAGGACCTCGGGGCCGCCATTCTTGTGGATGCGGATTGCCTTTGCCATGTTCAGTGGGACCTTTCAATGCGGTTCGAAACGGGGTTCCGAGCATAGCATCCGCGCGCGCTGGCGCGCGATAATCGGGCGATTCGCCTGAAACGACGGCGCGCAACGACGACCACGGAGGTAGGCATGATCGCCCGCATCGCTCTGCTTTGCAGTTTGCTGTTTTCCGCAGGTACCCTTGGCGCGGCCGAGGTCGGCGGGGTGCGCATACCCGACGCCGTCAAGGTCGGCGGCGCCGACCTGGTCTTGAATGGCGCCGGCGTACGGACCCGCGCGGTCTTCAAGGTCTACGTCGGCGCCCTGTACCTGCCCGAGAAAAAGACCACGGCCAACGATGCGCTGGCGCAAAAGGGGCCCAAGCGAGTCGCCTTGCACCTGTTGCGCGACCTGACGGCGGAGCAGTTGGGCGGGGCCCTGAACGACGGTCTGGCTGCCAACCTGAGCGACGCCGAGCGCGCGCAATTCAAGGCGCAGATCGATGAACTCAAGGCGACCATGGAGGCGGTCGGCGCGGCCAAGGAAAAAAGCGTGGTGACGCTCGATTTCGCGCCCGACGGCGGCACCCGCGTCGCGTTGGATGGAACGACGCGCGGCAAGCCGATTCCAGGCGAGGACTTTTATCGCGCGTTGTTGCGCATCTGGATCGGTGACAAACCGGTCGACCGGACCCTCAAGGCGGCGATGCTGGGGCAACCCGGCTAGGCACGCGTGGCGGCTCCAGCCAACCTGGGTTTCGACGTGGTCGTCGGCGCGCCCTTCGGCGGCGTCGGCGTGCGGGTCAGCGCGGGAGCGGTGACAGAGATCGTTTACCTGCCGGCCTCGATCGCACCTCACGCGCCGCGCGGCGCGCTGGCGAGCCGCGCGGCGCGGCAGATCGGCGCCTATTTGAAGAATCCCCGCTCACGTTTCGACTTGCCGCTTGTCGAGCGTGGCACCGATTTCCAGCAACGTGTCTGGCGCGCCGTCGCCGCGCTCGAGTGCGGGCAGACCGCGACCTACGGCGCGATCGCGAAGCTGATCAAGAGTGGCCCGCGCGCGGTCGGGCAGGCCTGCGGCGCAAACTGGTTTCCCCTGGTCATTCCCTGTCATCGCGTGCTGGCCTCGGGCGGCATCGGCGGCTTCGCCCAGCATGACGACGACGGCTTCCACCTTGGCATCAAGCGCTGGCTGCTTGCCCACGAGGGAGTGCATGGCTATGCCTGAGGCGGCGGCAATCATCGATCGTTTTTGCGATGCCTTGTGGCTCGAGGACGGATTGGCCCCACTGACCCTGGAAGCGTACCGTCGCGACCTCAGGCAGTTGTCGGATTGGCTTGATAAGCACGGCAGCGCGCTTGGTAGTGCGCAGGGCGACGAGTTGCGCGAATACATCGGCGTCCGCCACGCCGGAGGGGCACGTCCGGCGAGCGCCAATCGCCGCTTGTCGGCGGCGCGACGCCTGTACCGGTGGCTGGTCAGACAAGGAGCGCGCAGCGACGATCCGACCGCCAATCTGGAGGCGGCCAAGCAGTCGCGCGGACTGCCCAAGGGCCTCTCGGAAGATGATGTCCTGCGTCTGCTCGGCGCGCCACGCGTGGACACCCCGCTGGGGCTGCGCGACCGCGCCATGCTGGAACTTCTCTATGCCAGCGGGCTGCGCGTCAGCGAATTGGTGGCCCTGCACAGCGTCGCGGTGAGCCTGGCCGACCAAGTGGTTCGTGTGACCGCAGGCAAGGGCGCCAAGACGCGTCTGGTCCCGTTCGGCGAGGAGGCGGCAGCGTGGATCGATCGCTACCTGCGCGAAGCACGCGGCGTGCTGCTGGGGCGGCGCTCCAGCGATGCGCTGTTCGTGACGATCCGCGGCGGCGCCATGACGCGGCACAACTTCTGGCATGCGCTGAAGCGCCACGCCGGCAGCGTCGGCATCGACCCTCGAGTGCTTTCGCCGCACACCTTGCGCCACGCTTTCGCCACCCACCTGCTCAACCACGGCGCGGACCTGCGCGTTGTGCAGATGCTGCTCGGTCACGCGGACATCTCGACCACGCAGATCTACACCCACGTCGCGCGCGAGCGCCTGAAGCAGTTGCACGCGCAGCATCACCCGCGCGGTTGAGCCATGGCCAGGAAAGCGCATGTCTCGGAAACCCCTGCAACCGCATTTTTGCGCCGGCACGGGATCGCCTTCAGTGAACATGTCTACGAGTATGTCGAGCACGGCGGCAGCGCCGAGTCGGCGCGTGCGCTGGGGATCGACGAGCACCTGGTGGTCAAGACCCTGGTCATGCAGGACGACGCCGCGCAACCCCTGATCATCCTCATGCACGGCGATCGCAGCGTCTCGACCAAGAACCTGGCGCGCAGCATCGGCGTGAAGAGCGTCGCGCCATGCAAGCCCGAGGTGGCGACGCGTCATTCAGGCTACCAGGTGGGCGGCACCTCGCCCTTCGCGACCCGGAAGCCCATGCCGGTGTATGTCGAGGCCGGCATCCTGGCGTTGCCACGCATCTACATCAACGGCGGCCGGCGTGGCTATCTGCTCGGCATCGACCCAGCCGTGCTCAAGCAGACACTCGATGCGTCTCCGGTCGAGGTGGCTCTGGCAGATTGACCGCCGGTCAGTCGCGCGCGATGGCGCACCCTTTCAGGCGGTCGGGGGATGCGCCTCCCAGCGGCGCGTCGGCGTCCCGGAGGCATCGACACTGTCGATCTGCACGCGAAAGCCCCACAGGCGCGCGACGTGGCGCAGGACTTCCTGGGTGTCGTCATCGAGCGGCCGACCTCCTTGCTGGACATGACGCAGGGTCAGCGAACGGTCGCCGCGGGTGTCCACCGACCAGACCTGGATGTTCGGTTCGCGGGTGTTGATGTCGTACTGGCGGGCAAGCGTCTCGCGCACTTGACGATAGCCGCTCTCGTCGTGGATCGCCGCGACTTCGAGTTCGGGCCTGGCCGCATCGTCATGCACCGCGAACAGGCGCAAGCGCCGCATCAACGCCGGCGAGAGGAACTGGCCGATGAAACTCTCGTCCTTGAAATTGCGCATCGCGTAGTCGAGGGTTTTCTGCCAGTCGCTGCCAGCGATGTCGGGAAACCAAAGTCGGTCCTCGTCCTCGGGTGCCTCGCAGATGCGGCGCAGGTCGGAGAACATCGCGAACCCCAGGGCATAGGGATTGATGCGGGCGCCGGGTGGCTGGTGGATCACGTTGGTGTGCGATTGCAGCCACTCGAGCATGAAGCCGTCGGCCAGGCGGCCTTCGTCGTATAGCCGGTTGAGCAGGGAGTAGTGCCAGAAGGTTGCCCACCCTTCGTTCATGACCTGGGTCTGTCGCTGCGGGTAGAAGTACTGGGCCACCTTGCGCACGATGCGCACGATCTCGCGTTGCCAGGGTTCCAGGAGCGGCGCATGCTTTTCGATGAAATAGAGCAGGTTCTCCTGCGGTTCGGTCGGGAAGCGCGCCTTGGATTCCTCGGTCCTCTGTCCCGCCTGACGCGGCAGGGTGCGCCACAGGTCGTTGATCTGCTGCTGCTGATGTGCCTCGCGCTCGGCGCGGCGCGCCTTTTCCTGTGCCAGCGACAGGCGCTGCGGGCGCCGGTAGCGATCGACACCATGGTTCATCAGCGCATGACAGGAGTCGAGCAGCAGTTCCACCGCCTCGATACCCTCGCGCTCTTCACATTCGACGATGTAGGAGCGCGCGTAGACCAGGTAGTCGACGATCGACGAGGCGTCTGTCCACATGCGGAACAGGTAGTTGCCCTTGAAGAACGAGTTGTGACCGTAGGCGGCGTGCGCGATGACCAGGGCCTGCATGGCCAGCGTGTTTTCCTCCATCAAATAGGAAATGCAGGGATCGGAATTGATGACGATCTCGTAGGCCAGTCCCATCTGGCCGCGCCGGTAGTTGCGCTCGGTGGCGATGAACTGCTTGCCGAAGGACCAGTGGCGATAATTGACCGGCATGCCGACCGACGCGTAGGCATCCATCATCTGCTCGGCCGTGATGATCTCCAGCTGGTTGGGATAGGTGTCCAGGCCGAAACCGCGCGCACACTCGGCGATCGCGTCGTGGTACTGCTCGATCAGGTCGAACGACCACTCCGAAGCCCAAGGCAGTCGTTCACCGACGCGTCCGGCCATGCCCGCCCCGCTCATGCGCTCTCCTTGCGGAAGAGTTCGCGGAACACCGGGTAGATGTCGGCGACAGACTCGATCATGCGCGTTGCAAAGAGCGGATGGTCTGCGGCGATCTTCTGATACTCCTCCCACAGGCTCTGCTCGCCCGGCGCCACCTGCACGTAGGCGAAGTAACGCAGGCGCGGCAGGATGCGCGTTTCGATCAGTTCACGGCACTTCGAGGAATCCTGCCCCCAGTTGTCACCATCGGATGCCTGCGCCACGTAGATGTTCCACTCGCTGTCGCGATAGCGCTTGCCGATGATCTCGTCCAGCAGGGTCAGGGCGCTCGAGACGACGGTCCCGCCAGTCTCGGTGGCGTGGAAGAAGTCGTGCTCGTTCACTTCCTGGGCCTGCGTGTGGTGGCGGATGAAGACCAGCTCGATCCTCTGGTAATGGCGCGTGAGGAACAGGTACAGGAGGATGAAAAAGCGTTTGGCGATGTCCTTGCGCGCCTCGTCCATCGAACCCGATACATCCATGACGCAGAACATCACGGCGCGGCTGGTCGGCTGAGGGACGCGCACGCGATTGCGGTAGCGCAGGTCGATCGGATCGAGGTAGGGAATGCGTCCAAGGCGTCGCTCGGCGCGGCGGATTTCCTCTTCCAGCGCCTCGATCTCGTTGGCCAGCGTATCCGGGTTGCGTCGTGCCGTTGCCAATCGTTCCTGGAGTTCCGTCAGGCGTCGGCGCGCCTCGCCGCCCAAGGCCAGGCGGCGGCCGAACGCGCCGCGCATGGAACGCACCACGTGAATGTTGTTGGGCGTGCCGTCGCCGGTGATGCCGGCGCGGCGCCAAGTGAATTCGGGAGTCTCGGCCAACTGCTTCTTGACCATGTTGGGCAGCGCCAGATCGTCCAGGAAATAGCGCATGAACTCTTCGCGCGAGAGCACGAAGGTGAAATCGTCCTCGCCCTCGCCATCCGGACTCGCCTGTCCGCCGGCTCCGTGCCCCCCGCCGGCAGGTGGGCGCGCGATGCGGTCGCCGCGGGCGTATTCGCGGTTGCCGGGGACGACCACGTCGCGCTGCCCGCCCGGACCGTGGCCGAACACCGGTTCGGTGATGTCCTTGCGCGGCACGGTCACCGACTCGCCATTCTCGATTTCGCGGATGCCGCGCGAACTCACGGCCCGGCGCACCGCGTCCTTGATGGTGCCCGCGTGGCGGCGCAGGAAGCGTTCGCGATTGCCGATCGACTTGTTCTTGCCGGACAGGCGGCGATCGACGATCTGTTGCAGCTTGCTCATGGGCGCGGGCGGTCTGGCGACGGCCTTAAGGGGGCGGTTTGCTACGAGCTCTTGCGTACCCGCAAGTACCACTCGCACAGCAGGCGAACCTGGCGCGGTGTGTAACCTTTCTCGACCATGCGGTTGACGAAGTCCTCGTGCTTGCGCGCCTCGTCGGCGCTGGCCTTGGCGTTGAACGAGATCACCGGCAGCAATTCCTCGGTGTTGGAGAACATCTTCTTCTCGATCACCGTGCGCAGCTTCTCGTAGCTTGTCCAGGTCGGATTCTTGCCACCGTTGTTGGCACGTGCGCGCAGCACGAAGTTGACGATCTCGTTGCGAAAGTCCTTGGGGTTGCTGATGCCGGCCGGCTTCTCTATCTTCTCCAGTTCGCCGTTCAGCGCGACGCGGTCGAACACCTCGCCGGTGTCGGTATCGCGATACTCCTGGTCCTGGATCCAGTAGTCGGCGTAGGTCACATAGCGATCGAAGATGTTCTGCCCGTACTCGGAATACGATTCCAGGTACGCGGTCTGTATTTCCTTGCCGATGAACTCGGCGTAGCGCGGCGCCAGCTGCTCCTTGACCATCGCCAGATACTTCTGTTCGACGTCGCTGGCGAACTGCTCGCGCTCGATCTGCTGCTCGAGCACGTACATCAGGTGCACCGGGTTGGCGGCGACCTCGGTAGCGTCGAAGTTGAAGACCTTGGAAAGGATCTTGAAGGCAAAGCGCGTCGAGACCCCGCTCATGCCCTCATCAACCCCTGCGAAATCGCGATATTCCTGGAAGCTCTTTGCCTTGGGGTCGGTGTCCTTGAGGTTCTCGCCATCATAGACCTGCATCTTGGAAAACAGGCTCGAATTTTCCGGCTCGATCAGGCGCGAGAGCACCGAGAACTGCGCCATCATCTTGAGTGTGCCGGGCGCGCAGGTCGCGCTGGACAGGGAGGAGTTGCGTATCAGCTTTTCGTAGATGCGCACTTCCTCGGAGACCCGCAGGCAGTAGGGCACCTTGACGATATAGATGCGATCGAGAAAGGCCTCGTTGTTCTTGTTGTTGCGAAAGGCCTTCCATTCGCTCTCGTTGGAGTGCGCCAGCACGATGCCGTCGAACGGAATCGCGCCGAAGCCCTCGGTGCCCTTGAAATTGCCTTCCTGAGTGGCCGTCAGGAGCGGATGCAGCACCTTGATCGGCGCCTTGAACATCTCGACGAATTCGAGCAGCCCCTGGTTGGCCAGGCACAGCCCGCCCGAGTAGCTGTAGGCGTCCGGGTCGTCCTGGGCGAAAGTCTCGAGCTTGCGGATATCAACCTTGCCGACCAAAGACGAGATGTCCTGGTTGTTCTCGTCGCCCGGCTCGGTCTTGGAGATCGCGACCTGCTTGAGGATGGACGGATAGCGCTTGACGACCCGAAAGCGGCGGATGTCGCCGCCGAACTCCTCGAGGCGCTTCACAGCCCACGGCGAGAGGATGCGCGACAGGTAACGGCGCGGGATGCCGAACTGTTCTTCCAGGATGCGGCCATCCTCCTCGGGATCGAAGAGGCCCAGCGGCGACTCGTTGACCGGCGAACCCTTGATCGCGTACAAGGGCACGCGTTCCATGAGCTGCTTCAAGCGCTCGGCGATCGAGGACTTGCCGCCACCCACAGGGCCCAGCAGGTAGAGGATCTGCTTTTTCTCCTCCAGTCCCTGTGCGGCATGACGGAAAAACGACACCACCTGTTCGATGATGTCTTCGGCGCCGTGGAATTCCCGAAACGCCGGGTAGATCTTGATGACCTTGTTGGCGAAGATGCGCGACAGGGCCGGGTGATTGCGGGTATCGACCGATTCCGGCTCGCCGATCGCGGCCAGCATGCGCTCGGCCGCTGACGCGTAAGCCATCGGGTTGCGCTTGCACTCTGCCAGATACTCCTCGAGAGAGATTTCCTCCTCGCGAGTACGTTCGAACCGGGCGGTGAAATTTCCGATCACGTCCATGGCGCCTCCTTCATGACAAGGTAGGGTGATGCTGCGTACGACAGAACTGCGCGCAAATTGCCGGGACTGCTGCGAGTTTTTGCGGTCAGCTTGACAGGCCGACCTGCACCATCACCTCCGGAATACCTTGCAAGAACCCTGCCTGATCGAGAGATGGCCGCGCGCTCGCACACTTATGCCTGGCTCGTTTGGACCAGCGCACCTGAAACACTTCCATAACGCATCGCGCGCCTGTGCAGATGACCGGCTTGCGGCGAAAAGGTTCATCGGCGTCGCTCAACGGTCACGCCGACCTGCCGGGCGGCAGCAATGATGCCTGGCTTGGCCACGCTCAAGCGCACGAAGGAGGCGCCAAAGCGCGCCACGATGCCGTTCGCCAGGTGGTCGGCCATGCGCTCCAGCAGCTTGAAATGGTGCGCATCGCACTCCTCCCGCACATATTCGATCACCGCCGCGTAGTTGATGGTGTCGACGAGCTTGTCGCTGGTGAACACCGCGCCGCCGGGCGGGATGCCGATCTCGATGTTGAACTCGATGGTTTGCGCGGCCACCCGCTCGCGAGGATAGTGGCCAACGATGGTGGAAATGCGCAGTTCGCGGATGAAGATGGTGTCCATGTTGCTAGAATTGTCCTCGCTTTGGTGCATGCTTGGCAAATGACGACGCTGGTCTTCGGGTTGCTCGCCTACTTGATCGGGTCGGTTTCTTTTGCCGTCCTGGTGAGCCGCGCATTCGGGCTGGCCGATCCGCGCACCTACGGTTCGGGCAACCCGGGTGCCACCAATGTCCTGCGCAGCGGGAAGAAGGTCGCTGCCGCGCTGACCTTGGCCGGCGACGCCGCCAAGGGCTGGCTGGCGGTTTTCCTGGCGGAGCGCTACGCTCCCGCGTACGGGGTCGGTGAGGGCAGCATCGCCCTGGCGGCGTTTTGCGTCTTCCTGGGCCATCTTTATCCCCTGTATCACCGCTTCAACGGCGGCAAGGGGGTGGCCACTGCGCTCGGCATCCTGCTCGCGATCCATCCCTGGCTGGGTCTCGGCACACTCGCGACCTGGGTCATGATCGCGTTCTTTTTTCGCTATTCGTCACTGGCGGCGCTCATTGCTGCGGTGTTCGCGCCGTTTTTTCACGTCATGTTCTGGGAGCGTGGCCCGCTGACGCTCGCCATCGGCGCGATGTCGCTGCTGCTGGTCTGGCGGCACCGCGTCAACATAGAAAAGCTGATCGCAGGCAAGGAGTCGCGCATCGGCCGCAAGTAGAACTGCCGGGCGCCCGATAGCCTGACGCGGTCAGCGGACCAGACCCAGCTCCATCAACGGCCAGCGTGGCGCAACCGAGAAGTCGTACCCGGCACCCGCGGCCTGCCGCGGTTGCCGGCAGGCGGCCGCGAAGGCGATCATTGCCCCGTTGTCGGTGCAAAGGTCGATTTCAGGATAGTGAACCCGCGCGCCGCGCGCGGCGCATGCGTCGCCCAGGCGTTTGCGCAAAGTGGCGTTGGCGGCGACGCCGCCGGCCGCCACCAGGCAATCCAGCCCCGACTGGTCAAGCGCCTTTAGCGATTTCGCGACCAGAATATCGACGATCGCATCTTCCACGGCGCGCGCGATATCTGCGGCAACCTCCGGTCCGCTGCCGACCTTGCGCACCAGCAACCCGACTGCGGTCTTGAGGCCGCTGAAGCTGAAATCAAGTCCGGCACCCTTGAGCAGCGGGCGCGGCAGCGCGAATCGTCCCGGCGTCCCCCTGGCAGCAAGCGCGCTCAAGGCCGGCCCGCCCGGGTATCCCAGGCCGAGCAGCTTTGCGCTCTTGTCGAAGGCTTCGCCAGCGGCGTCATCGATGCTCTCGCCCAGCAGCATGTAGTCCCCAACCCCGCCCACGCGCATGAGCTGGGTGTGACCGCCGGACACCAGGAGGGCCACGAAGGGGAATTCAGGTGGGTCGTGCGACAGCAGCGGGGAAAGCAGGTGCCCCTCCAGGTGGTGCACCGGGATGAGGGGCACGGATAGCCCGAATGCCAGGCCCGCCGCGGCACCTGCGCCAACCAGGAGGGCGCCTGCCAGTCCCGGGCCGCGCGTGTAGGCGACCGCGTCGACTGCGTCGGCATCGAGTCCGGCGTCTGCCAGGACGCGACGCGCCAGCGGGACCACGCGGCGCACATGGTCGCGGGACGCAAGTTCAGGGACGACCCCCCCATAGTCTGCATGCATGCGCACCTGCGAATGGAGAGCGTGCGCGAGCAGGCCGTCGCGAGCGCGCTGGCGACCTCGCTCGCTGTCGTACAAGGCGACCCCGGTTTCATCGCAGGAGGTCTCAACGCCGAGAATGCGCATGGGGGAGGCGAGGGGGGCATGCAACCTGTGCGCCGGATTGCCGGCTGGCAGCACCAGGTAGCGCCATTTTACAGGCGCATGGCTGTGCTCCTGCGCTTGCCCGCGCACATGCTCCCGTCGCGTCATCCCCGTGGCCGGTGCGTAGACGCCCCGCCAGGAGCCACTTGCAAAATAGACAATTCGCGAGTTATAATCTGCGGCTTACCAAATTTCGTCAGCCGTCCATGCCATCCGTTCGCGTCAAGGAAAACGAGCCTTTCGAGGCCGCGCTGCGCCGCTTCAAGCGCACGATCGAAAAAACCGGTCTCCTGACCGAGTTGCGCGCGCGCGAGTTCTACGAGAAGCCGACCTCCGAGCGCAAGCGCAAGCATGCGGCAGCCGTCAAGCGCACCTACAAGCGCTTGAAGAGCCAGCAGTTGCCGCCGAAACTGTACTGATTCGCGGCCCGGCCGCGTGCAAGCGAAAAAGCCGGAGGCGCTGCCTTCGGTTTTTTTTTGTCCGCAAGCGCCGCTTTGGGCCCGCGTTGGAACGCGAGACGACCATGAGCCTGAAAGACACCATCACGGAAGACATGAAGACGGCACTTCGAGCGCGCGACACGCAGCGCCTGTCAGCGATTCGCATGCTGCTCGCGGCAGTCAAGCAGGTCGAGGTCGACCGCCGCATCGTGGTTGACGACGCCGGTATCGTCGCAATCGTCGAGCGGGAACTGAAAAAGCGCCGCGATTCAGTGACCCAGTACCGCGCTGCCGGTCGCGAGGACTTGGCGCGGAACGAGGAGTTCGAAGTCGGCGTCCTGTCAGCCTATCTTCCGGCGCAGGCGGATGCGGCCGAAATCGCCGCTGTGATCGAGGCTGCCATTGCCAACGCCCAGGCAACCGGTCCCGGCGCCATCGGCAAGGTCATGCCGCTTGTCAAGGCCAGACTGGCCGGGCGGGCGGACATGGCGCAGGTGTCCGCCCTGGTCAAGGCGCGCCTGACCCCCTGACCGGGGCTTTTCCGGCCTGGTCGGCCATTGCGCGGATCAGGGGCGGGGTGGCCCGGCCTTTTCCAGTCCGGTGATCTTGGCGCCGGCCTTCAAGCCTTTGCCCTTGAACCAGCCCTGGTTCATTTCCAGGGCATAGCGGGACGGCCTTGCGCTGCAGTGGGGGTCCTCGGTGTGCGGCTTCATGTCCTCGATGTTGAGGATCGTCCCATCGTCGGCAAGAAAGGCCACCGAGAGCGGCAGGATGGTGTTCCTCATCCACATGCACTGCCGCTCGGGCGCCGGGAAGACGAACAGCATGCCTTCGCTGGGCCCCATTTTTTCGCGGAACATGAGGCCCTGCATCCGCGTGCCGAAAGTCGCTGCGACTTCGGCCTTGATCAGGTGCATGCCTGCCTGCAAAGTCACCGTCGCCAGGGGGGGCTGCGGGCCCTGAGCCGGCGCGGACGCCGACACCGCGAGGAGTCCGGCAAACAGCAGGTTGCGGGGGTTGGGCATCGGGGAAGGAATTTGTGTGCGTTGCGCTGACCGCTGGCGCGGCGGGCAAAAATGCCGCTTGAAGCGGCTAACGTTGAATGCGGCTACCTCTCGCAGGGGCGATTGCGCCGGATTGTAGTGATATGGCAGGGCAGCAACAAAAAAGCCGGGACTAGACCCCGGCTTTCTTGTTGCGTAACGGCTGCTTACTTCTTGGCTTCGGCTTTGGCTTTCTTGGCCTTCTTGGCTTTCTTGGCGCCGTCTTTCTTGGCACCATCCTTCATGGCCTGGGCTTTCGGGGCGTCGGCTTTCTTGTCCTGGGCAAAGCCGGACGAGGCGGTCAGGGCGAAAACGGCGGCGACGAAGGCGGCGAGGAGCTTGTTCATGCTGATTCCTTATTGTGAGGGACGGATGACCTTGATGGTCAACCCCCTCAACGCAATCAGGGTTTACCCGGTTGACACGCTTTTTGCGGCAACGGCGGGCCCTGCTTGGTCGATGGTCAAGAACCCGCCACAGGAGGCGGGAAAACGCCTTCCAAACGACAAAACCCCGTGCAGCCGCGCCGCACGGGGTCAAAAACCTGTTCAGAGGGGGTCTAGGTGCTCTGGATGTTGGAGGCCTGCTTGCCCTTCTGGCCCTGCGTGACTTCAAACTGGACTTTCTGGCCTTCCTTGAGAGTCTTGAAGCCCTGCATGTTGATCGCCGAGAAGTGAGCAAACAGATCCTCGCCGCCATCATCGGGCGTGATGAAACCGTAGCCCTTGGCGTCGTTGAACCACTTGACAGTACCGGTTGCCATGTTCGACTTTCCTTGCTTGGGACGCGCAATCCATGCCGCGCCCGGATAAACTGGGCGCTTTCACGCCCGCCTCTTCTTGCGTTTCCGGCCAGAAGCCGCGGCTCACACCCAGCCGGACGGCGGCTGCCGACTACAAGCTGTGTCGACGATCCACCCGGAACAGCAAGGTTCGCGTTTTACGGGTTCCGCCGAGGCAAGTCAAGCGATTTTCACCCGGGGGGCGAGCGTCGCTTGCTCGCGCTCCGGCGCGCCCGGACCGACTTGAAATCTCCGTACTTCGCCCCACCTGCTTCGGCATGAACGGGGCGCTGGCTGCGGATACAATTTGTCGATGGCGACCAAGTTCGATTCCGACAGCGGTACCGTCCTGGAAACCCGCAAGCAGGCGGTCAAGCCGCCCCCGATGTACAAGGTGCTTCTTCTCAACGACGACTACACGCCGATGGAGTTCGTCGTCGGGACAATCCAGAAATTCTTCAACAAGAGTCGCGAGCAGGCCACCCAGATCATGCTCAAGGTGCACCGGGAGGGCATGGGAGTGTGCGGGGTGTATCCGCGCGATGTCGCCGGAACCAAGGTTGAGCTGGTCACGCAACACGCTCGCGCACACCAGCACCCCCTGCAATGCACGATGGAAGAGAACGATTGAAGCCTCCTGACAGGTTTTTGCAATTTCGCGGGCGGGCGAAAATAGTTTTGGTGTAGAGTAATTTCTGAATCGCCGGCATCCTCCGGCCATCGAGGCTCAAACATGATCGCGCAAGAGTTGGAAGTCAGCCTGCACATGGCTTTTGTCGAGGCGCGCCAGAAGCGGCACGAGTTCATCACCGTCGAGCACCTGCTGCTGGCTTTGCTGGACAACCCGACAGCTGCCGAGGTGTTGCGCGCCGTGGGCGCCAACATCGACGACCTGCGCAAGAACCTGATCCAGTTCATCACCGAGCACACCCCGACGGTGGCCGGCAGCGATGACGTCGACACCCAGCCCACCCTCGGATTCCAGCGCGTGATCCAGCGTGCGATCATGCATGTGCAGTCCTCCTCCAACGGCAAGAAGGAGGTGACCGGAGCCAACGTCCTGGTGGCGATCTTCGGCGAGAAGGATTCGCACGCGGTGTATTACCTGCACCAGCAAGGCATCACCCGCTTAGACGTGGTCAATTTCATCTCGCACGGCATCACCAAGCAGCCGCCCGAGAAGGAGAAGGCGGGCGCCAGCCCGAACGAGACCCAGGAGCAGGGCGAAGAGAGCGATGGCAAGCAAAGCCCGCTCGAGCAGTACACGCAGAATCTCAACAAGAGCGCGGCTGACGGGCGCATCGACCCGCTGATCGGCCGCGAGGTCGAACTCGAGCGCGTGATCCAGACGCTGTGCCGGCGGCGCAAGAACAATCCGCTGTTGGTCGGCGAGGCCGGCGTCGGCAAGACCGCGATCGCGGAGGGCCTGGCCAAGCGCATCGTCGAGGGCGAAGTACCCGAGATCCTCAAGGAATCGATCGTCTATTCGCTGGACATGGGGGCGCTCCTGGCGGGCACCAAGTATCGCGGCGACTTCGAGCAGCGCCTGAAGGGCGTTCTCAAGAAGCTCACCAACAACCCCAAGGCCATCCTCTTCATCGACGAGATCCACACCCTGATCGGCGCCGGCGCGGCTTCCGGCGGCACCCTGGATGCGTCCAACCTGTTGAAGCCGGCGCTTTCCAGCGGGCAACTGAAGTGCATCGGCGCGACCACCTACAACGAGTTCCGCGGCGTGTTCGAGAAGGACCATGCCTTGTCGCGGCGCTTCCAGAAGATCGACGTCAACGAACCGTCGATCGATGAGACCGTGCAGATCCTGCGCGGACTCAAGTCGCGCTTCGAGGAACACCACGGTATCAAGTACTCCGCCTCGGCCATCACCACCGCCGCCGAGCTCGCTGCACGCTACATCAACGACCGCCAGTTGCCCGACAAGGCCATCGATGTGATCGACGAGGCCGGAGCGGCGCAGCGCATTCTTCCCAAGTCGCGGCAGAAGAAGGTGATCGGCAAGACCGACATCGAGGAAATCATCGCCAAGATCGCGCGCATTCCGCCGCACAACGTTTCCTCCGACGATCGCACCAAGCTTGCCACCCTCGACCGCGACCTGAAGAACGTGGTATTCGGCCAGGATGCCGCGATCGACGCGCTGGCAGCTTCCATCAAGATGGCGCGTTCGGGCCTGGGCAATCCGCAGAAACCGATCGGCAATTTCCTCTTCAGCGGCCCGACCGGGGTCGGCAAGACCGAGGTCGCGCGCCAGCTGGCCTACACCATGGGCATCGAACTGATTCGCTTCGACATGTCCGAGTACATGGAGCGCCACGCGGTGAGCCGGCTGATCGGCGCGCCGCCCGGCTATGTCGGCTTCGACCAGGGCGGACTTCTCACCGAGGCCATCACCAAGAAGCCGCATGCCGTGCTGCTCCTGGACGAAATCGAGAAGGCGCACCCGGATGTGTTCAACATCCTGCTGCAGGTCATGGATCATGGCACGCTGACCGACAACAACGGCCGCAAGGCGGATTTCCGCAACGTCATCATCATCATGACGACCAACGCGGGCGCGGAGTCGTTGCAAAAGGCGACCATCGGTTTCACCAACTCCAAGCAGGCCGGCGACGAGATGGCCGACATCAAGCGCCTGTTCACGCCGGAGTTCCGCAATCGCCTGGACGCGATCATTTCCTTCAAGGCGCTCGACACCGAGATCATCATGCGCGTGGTCGACAAGTTCTTGATGCAACTGGAGCAGCAGCTGCACGAGAAGAAGGTCGAGGCGATCTTCACCGACGCGTTGCGCCGCCATCTCGCCAAGAAGGGCTTCGACCCGCTCATGGGTGCGCGGCCCATGTCGCGCCTGATCCAGGAGACCATCCGCAAGGCGCTGGCTGATGAACTTCTGTTCGGCAAGCTCGTCTCGGGCGGCAAGGTCACAGTCGATCTCGAAGGCGAGGGCGAGGACGCAAAGGTGAAGCTGGCCGTGCACGAAGGCGAAGAACCCAAGCCGGACGGCAAGCCTGCGGACGAGCCGGTCGAGGTGCTCTAGGGACTCTCGCCGTTCGCAAGTCCAGGCCGCCTTCGGGCGGCCTTCTTGTTGCTGCGCACCATTTGCATAGGGTCAACGGTGATTTGCGTTTGCGCGATCCTCGGGTAAATTAGAACGATTCGCTTTCACCATTCAGCAAGGAGGCTTACAGTGAAAACGGCACTATTTGCGGCATTGGCTTTGACGGTCGCGACCGCGCCCGTCATTGCGCAGGACCGCCACCTCGCGCGAAATTTGGCCGCCAATTGCGCCAATTGCCATGGCACCAACGGGGTCAGCCAAGGCGGCATGCCCTCGCTGGCGGGAATGGACCGTACCTACTTCACCGCCCAGATGAACGCCTTCAAGAGCGGTGCCCGCAGCGGCCCGGCTGCGACCATCATGCACCAGCTGGCCAAGGGGTATAACGACGAGCAGATTGCACTGATGGCCGCGTACTTCTCGGCGCAAAAGCCGGCCAAGTGAGGAAACTTGAGATGAGCCAATCCTTTCGCAGTTTCGATCGCCGCAATTTCTTGAAGGCCGCAGGACTCGGCGGCGCGCTCGCCGCCGCTGGCTGCGCCACGACGCCCGAGCCGGCCAAGAAGATCGGCCGTGTCATCGTCATCGGCGCGGGGTATGGGGGCGCGACCGCTGCCAAATACCTGCGCATGTGGGGCGAGGGCGCGATCGAGGTCTTCGTCATCGACTCCAACCCGGCCTTCGTCTCCTGCCCGCTGTCCAACCTGGTCCTGGGTGGCAGCCGCAAGATCGAAGACCTGACCGTCGGCTACACCGGCCTGCGCGAGCGCGGGATCCAGGTCATCAACGACACCGTCACGGCGATCAACGTCGACAAGAAGACCATCTCGCTCAACAAGATCCAGGACCTCGCCTGGGACCGGCTGATCGTCTCGCCCGGTATCGAATTCATGTTCGACCAGGTCGGGAGCCTGAAGGACACGGCCGTGCAACAGAGGGTCCTGCACGCCTGGCGCGCCGGCCCGCAAACCGTCGCACTGCGCAAGCAACTGGAAGACATGCGCGATGGCGGGGTCTATGTGCTGTCGATTCCCCTGGCGCCATACCGCTGCCCGCCGGGGCCGTACGAACGCGCCTGCCAGGTAGCGCATTACTTCAAGACGTCCAAGCCGAAAAGCAAGGTCATCATCTTGGACGCCAACCCCGACCTGGTGTCCAAGCCGGCGCTCTTCCGCGCGCAATTCAACGGCCAGTACAAGGGCATCATCGAGTACCGCAACAACAGCGAGGTCAAGGACGTCAATGTCGCGACCATGTCGGCGATCATGGATGTCGGTGGCGACGTGCGCGCGGACGTGCTCAACGTGGTGCCGCCGCAGCGCGCTGCCAACATCGCCCAGCAGGCCGGTCTCATCACGGCCAACAACCGCTGGTGCGGCGTCAACTGGCTGACCATGGAATCGACCGCCCGGCCGGGGATACATGTGCTTGGTGACGCCACCCTGTCCGCGCCGGCCATGCCCAAGTCAGGTCACATGGCGAACCAGCATGCCAAGGTGGCGGCCGCGGCGATCATCGAACTGATGAATGGGCGTACCCCCAGCGCGACGCCGATGATGGCCAATACCTGCTACTCGTTCGTCGACGACAAGAACGTGGTCCATGTCGCGAGCGTGCATGCCTACGACCCGGCCGACCGCACCATGAAGGCCGTGCCCGGATCGGGCGGGCTTTCTTCCGCGGCCAATGAACTCGAAGGCGCTTATGCCAACGCCTGGGCGCGCAACATCTGGAACGACATGCTCGGCTGAACGTCGCCCGGGTGGATGCAAGACGACAACGGCGCCGCGTGGCGCCGTTGTTCATTTTTCGGCACGCCGGATGTTCTTGCGCAGTTCCAGTTGTGGGTTGGCCAGCGTTACCGCGATCGGCGCGGTGGCCTCGATCGCGAGTTCGTAGTCCGCGACTTCCGCGACATCCACGATCAGCATGGTCGCCGATACCACCTGCGCGTTCGGGCTCATCGGGTCGCTCGTGTTGTTGACGCGAAACTCGGCGCTCTTCACCGGTGTACCGGCCTTGCTCAAGGTGGCGCGGTAGCTGTTCCACTTGCCGGCCTCGGTCGCGCTGGCGGCATACTCGACATGCAGGTTGAGTGCGACCGGGTTCATGTCGGGCCCGAGCGAGACGCGAATCGGCGCATAGCCTCCAGCGGCATTCTGGGTCAGCGGAAAGCGCGCGACCGATTCGCCGGTAAAGAGGCCATCGCAGCCGATAAGGCCAGTCAACGCGATCAACACGGCCGAGGCGGCGCGAGGCAGGTGCAAGGACATGGAAATCGAACTCCTAGGCGACGGCGAAGTCGGCGATGACCGGCGCGTGGTCGGAAGGCTTTTCCAGCTTGCGCGGCGCCTTGTCGATCACGCAGGCGCGGCAATCGGGCGCGAGCGCCGGCGAAGCCAGGATGTGGTCGATGCGCAACCCGGCGTTGCGGCGAAAACCGAGCATGCGATAGTCCCACCAGGAAAAACTCTTTTCCGGTTGCTCGAAAAGGCGATAACAGTCGGCAAGACCCAGTGCGATCAGGCGCTGCCAGGCCGCACGCTCTCGCTCGCTCACCAGCACCTGGCCCTCCCAGGCCTTGGGGTCGTGCACGTCGCGGTCTTCCGGCGCGATGTTGTAGTCGCCCAGCAAGGCCACCCTTTGGTGCTGCTTGAGCGTCGCTTCCATGTAGCCGTGCATCGCGTCGAGCCAGTCGAGCTTGTAGCGGTACTTGTCGGACTCCAGGCTCTGGCCGTTGGGGAAGTACGCGCACACCACGCGCACCCCGGCAACAGTTGCGGCGATGACGCGCTTTTGCTCGTCGGCGTAATCCGGCATGTCCAGCGCGACATCTGCCATCGGCAGGCGCGACAGGATGGCCACCCCGTTGTAGGTCTTCTGCCCGTTGATCGCCGACGTGTAGCCTGCCGCTTGCAGCGCATCGTGCGGATACTTCTCATTGGCGAGCTTCAGCTCCTGCAGGCACAGGACGTCGACATCGGCAGTGACGAGCCAGTCCAGAACATGCGCCAGGCGCACGTTCAGCGAATTGACGTTCCAGGTGGCGAGCCGCATCGACGCATTTCAAGCCGCACCATGTGCGGCCGAGACCTGCCCGCTCAGAAGCCCTTGAACCAGGTCGGTGGCTTGCTCGTCGGAGCAGGCGGCGGAGCGGTCGGCGGTGTCGCGGATTGGCCTGCATCCGCTCCGGGCGCGCCTTGCGGCGCTTCTGCCTGCGGCTTTGGCGAAGGCGCCACTGCGACCGGCTTGGCCGTCGGTGCCGCCGCGGCCGGCGGTGGATTCTTGTAGTTGGGCGGCAACTGATTGTTGGTCGGATAGCCGGCACCGGTGAGCGCGATGTTCCAGGCCGATTCATCGAAACCGACGCTCTTGGAACCGCCGACCATCAGCACGGGGATCTGCGACGACCCGGTCGCGGCCTTGAATGCGTTCAGGTCTTCCTGGGTGCGCACGGTCTTCTCGGCGAACGGCACGCCGCGTGTGGCGAGGAGGCGCCTGCCCTGGTTGCAGGCTTCGCAATCGGCCCCGGTATAGATGACCACCGGATAGGTCTTGGTCGGGCCCTGCAACGCGAACGGCAGGGACTGCGCGCCGGTTGTGGACGATCCTCCGGCGGGGGCGGGCGCGGGGGCCGATGTCGCAGGTTTGCCCAGCGGCTTGGCACTGGTCGGTGGAGGCGTGTCGCTGTAGGTCACGCGTCCATCGGGGCCGACATACTTGTACTGCGCGAGCGCCGACGCGGCTGCGACAGCGCACATCAGGCCGGCGGCAATGGTTGCAAGAGCGGAATTTTTCATGCGGGCCTCCTCGTAAAACGCCTCGGGAAGTCGTCAGGCGATCATACCATTGTGTCGCAACAGGGCATCGATGCTGGGGGCGCGGCCGCGGAACGCGGCGAAGCTCTCGGCCGCCGGACGGCTGCCGCCGACCGCCAGGACTTCGTCCAGAAAGCGCGCTCCGGCAGACTGGGAGAGCACGCCAGCCTCCTCGAAGGCCGCGTAGGCGTCGGCCGACAGCACCTCGGCCCACTTGTAGCTGTAGTAGCCGGCTGCATAGCCACCGGCGAAGATATGCGAAAAGTTGTTCGCAAAACGATTGAAGGCAGGGGGGCGCAGCACCGCGACACGGTCGCGCACCTGCTCCAGCAAGGCCTGCGGCGTCGAGGCCGCGGCATCGAAATCATGGTGCAGGTGCATGTCGAACAAGGAGAACTCGACCTGCCGCAGGGTCTGCATGCCGGCCTGGAAATTCTTCGCCGCGCGCATCTTGTCGAAGAGTTCGCGCGGCAGCGGCGCACCGCTGTCGATGTGCGCGGTCATGCCGCAGAGCACGTCCCACTCCCAGCAGAAGTTCTCCATGAACTGGCTGGGCAGTTCGACTGCGTCCCATTCCACCCCCGCGATGCCCGAGACGCCCAGGTCGCCGACGCGCGTGAGCAGGTGGTGCAGGCCATGGCCAAATTCATGGAACAGCGTGATGACGTCATCGTGGGTGAACAACGCCGGTCGCGGCACGCCGTTGACCTGACCCACGCCGCGCGCGAAGTTGCAGGTCAGGTAGGCGACCGGGGTTTGCACGGCGCCACCGCCGATGCGCCGCCGCCCCACCGCGTCGTCCATCCACGCGCCGCCGCGCTTGGTGTCGCGTGCGTACAGGTCCAGGTAAAAACGTCCGACCAGGCGACCATCCGCGGTCTCGATACGATACAGGTGCGCATCCTCGCTCCAGACCGCCGCGCTGTCGGGCTTGACCTTGACCGAGAACAGGGTCTCGATGACACGATAGAGCCCCTCCAGCACCTTGGGTTCCTGAAAGAACTGCTTGACCTCCTGTTCCGAGAACGCATAGCGCGCTTCGCGCAGCTTTTCCGACACATAGGCGACGTCCCAGGCATGCAACTGATCAAGCCCCAGGGCGCTGCGGGCGAAGTCGTTCAGTTCCTCGACGTCACGCTGGCCGAACGGTCGTGCACGCGCCGCCAGGTCATTCAAGAACGTGAGCACTTCGGCGGGGGATTCCGCCATCTTGGGTACCAGCGACACGCAGGCGAAGTCGGGGTAGCCAAGGAGCTGCGCCTCTTCGCGGCGCAGCTGGAGAATGCGGTCGATCAGGGGCGTGTTGTCGAGCTTGGCGTCGCCGAATTCCGAGGCGCGCGTGACATGCGCCCGATACATAGTTTCGCGCAGCCTGCGGTCGTCGGCGAACTGCAGGACCGGGAAGTACGAGGGCGCGTGCAGGGTGAATTTCCACCCGGCGCGGCCGTCCTTCTGTGCGGCCTCGCGGGCGGCCTGGCGCACGTCGTCCGGCAGACCTGCGAGCCCTTTTTCTTCTTCCACGAAGTGCGCGAAGGCCTTGGTGGCATCGAGCACGTTTTCGGAGAATTTCGCTGCCAGCTTGGCCTGCTCCTCGGCGTTTTCCTTGAAGCGGCGCTGCGCTTCCGCGGGCAGATCGGCTCCGCTCAAGCGAAAGTCGCGGATCGCGTTCTCGACGACACGGCGCCGCGAACGGGAGAGGGCGCTGAAGCCGGAAGAGGCGGCGAGTGCCTTGTACTTGGCGAACAGGGCCGCGTGCTGCCCCAGATCGGTCCAGTATTCGGTGACCTTGGGCAGGTTGTCGTTGTAGGCATCGCGCAATTCCGGCGCGTCGGCGACCGCGTGCAGATGGCCGATGACGCCCCAGGCGCGCGACAGTCGTTCGTTGGCGTCCTCCAGCGGAGCCACGAATTCGTCCCAGCCGATTTGCTTTGTGTCAGATGTGACCTGTGCCAGGGTCGCGCGGCACGCGCCGATGAGAGCATCGATGGCCGGCGCCACGTGCGCGGGGCGGATGTCGGCGAAGCGCGGCAGGTCGGAAAAGTCGGTCAGGGGGTTGTCGTTCATGGCTTGCGTGCTGCCTTCAAGGTGTTTGCCAGAAGCATGGCGATGGTCATCGGGCCGACGCCACCCGGCACAGGGGTGATCCAGCCGGCGACCTGCGCAACGGCGTTGAAATCCACGTCGCCGGCCAATTTGCCATCGGGCAGGCGGTTGATGCCGACGTCGATCACGCAGGCCCCGGGTTTGACCATGTCGGCGGTGACGAAGTTCGCGCGACCGATGGCGGCCACCAGGATGTCGGCCTCGCGCGTGATCGCGGCCAGGTCACGCGTGCGTGAGTGGCAGATGGTGACCGTGGCATCGGATTGCAAGAGCAGCATCGCCAAGGGCTTGCCGACGATATTGGAGCGCCCGATGATGACCGCGCGGCTGCCGGACAGCGGCACCTGCGCGTCGTCGAGCATGGCCATGACCCCCGCCGGTGTACAGGGCACGAAACCCGGCAGGCCGGTCATGAGCGCGCCGGACGAGGCGACGTGGAATCCATCGACATCCTTTGCCGGGGCGATGGCTTCGATGATGCGGCCGGCGTCGACGTGCGCAGGCAGGGGCAACTGCACCAGGATGCCGTGCACGGCGCGGTCGGCGTTGAGAGCAGCGACGCGCGCGAGCAGGGTCGCCTCATCGGTCGTCGCAGGCAATTCGATCAGGGTCGAGGCGATGCCGGCCGCCTCGCAGGACTTGATCTTGTTGCGCACATAGACCCTGGATGCCGGATCGTCGCCGACGATCACGACGGCCAGGCCGGGAGCGACGCCGCGCGCGCGCAGCGCCTGGACTTCCTGCCGGGTCGCTTCGCGCAGACGCCCCGCAAGCGCCGTGCCGTCGATGATGCGTGCTGCCATGTTCGATGTCCTGCCGTCGATCAGGGTGCGCGGCCGAGTTCGGCCAGCGCCGGATAAAGGGGCGCGAGTGTAGCAGGCAGGGTCGCGTAGACCCGCTTGATGTGCGCGTAGCGCGCGTGGCGCGCGGGGTCGGGCCGCAGGCGGCGCGTGGCGACCGGGAGCAGGGCGACCGCCTGCGCCAGGGAGGCGACGCGGCCGGTGGCCTTGAGCGCCATCAGCGCGGCGCCCTGCGCGGTCGATTCGGGGTTGTCGGCCACCAGCAGGTCGCGCCCGAAGAGGTCGGCGGCCATCGTCAGCCAGAAAGATGACTTCGCGAAGCCCCCGCCGGCCAATACCTCATCGACCGGACCGCCCGCGAGTTCCTCCAGAACGTCGAGGATCATCGCCAGATTGAAAAGCACGCCTTCCATGACCGCGCGCACCAGATGGGCCGGGCCATGGGCGAACGTGAGCCCGATGAAGGAGGCGCGCGCATGCGCATTCCACAAGGGGGCGCGCTCGCCTGCCAGATAGGGGTGGAACAACAGGCCCTGCGCGCCGACGGGCGCCTGTTCGGCCAGGCTGGACAGGACCGCGTACGGATCGTCGCCTGCAAGACCGGCACGCAATTGCGCGAAGTTGTCGCGCAGCCAGCGCAGCGGCAAGCCCCCGCCGTTGGTGGCGCCGCCGATCACGAATTCGCCCTGGTCCAGCCGGTAGCAGAAGGTGCGCATGGCCGCATCCGGCGCCGGAGAAGGCACCGCCATGCGCAACGCCCCGCTGGTACCGATGGTGAGTACGGCGCGGCGTCGCGTGTCCGCGGCCAGCAGCCCCGCGCCCAGGTTGGCCAGGCAACCGTCGGATGCGCCGAGCATGAAGGGCGTCGCCGCATCGACACCGGTTGCATGCGCGATGTCGGGAGCCAATCCGGACAGAAGGGTGGTCGGCGCGACGATGCGCGACAGGCGCTCGCGGCCGACGCCGCACGCGGCGAGCGCCGCTTCGCACCAGTCGCCGGTTTCCAGGTCGTACAGCCCGCTCGCACCGGCGATGGACGGATCGACCAGCCACTGGCCAAAGAGGCGATGAACCACGAACTCCTTGAGCGAGACGAAGCGCGCGGCCCGTTCGAAAACCTGCGGCGCGCTCTGCTTGAGCCAGACGAGCTTGGAAAGCGGCGCCATCGGATGCAGGGGGACGCCGGTGCGCCGATACAGGTCCGCGCCCGCGGTCGAATCGCGCAGCCGGGTCGCCGCAGGCGCGGCACGGTTGTCAGCCCAGGTGAAGGCCGGTGTCAGCGCCTGCCCGCCGGCGTCGAGGGCCAGCAGGCTGTGCATGGCGGAGGACAACGCGACGCAGTCGATCGGGCCGGCCGCGCGCACGCGCTTCAGGCACTGCACCAGCGCCGCCAGCACCTCGTTCGCATCCTGCAGGGCGGCACCGGGCTCCGGCTGCGCGAGCGCGGTCTCGACCGACGCGGCGATGCCGGTGAAGCGCGCGTCCTCGAACACCAGTGCGCGCGTCGAAGAAGTGCCGAGGTCGATCGCGGCGATGCGCATCGAGGGCGAAGCTAGAATGACAAGTCCCGCATTTTACGGCGCGCACCGTGGCCTTTCGCATCGCTCCTTCGATCCTGTCCGCCGACTTCGCCCGTCTGGGCGAAGAGGTGCGCACCGTGCTCGCCGCCGGAGCGGACGTGGTGCATTTCGACGTCATGGACAACCACTACGTCCCCAATCTCACCGTCGGGCCGATGGTGTGCGAGGCGGTGCGTCCGCATGCGGTCAAGGACGGGCGCCCTGCGCCGATCGACGTGCATCTGATGGTGAGCCCGGTGGATCGCATCGTCCCGGACTTCGCGCGCGCCGGCGCCAACATCATCAGCTTTCACCCCGAAGCTTCGATGCACGTGCATCGCACCCTGGGGTTGATCCGTGAACACGGCTGCAAGGCGGGGCTGGTCCTGAATCCCGGTACGCCCTTGCATTACCTTGATCACGTCATGCACGAACTCGACCTGATCCTGGTGATGTCGGTCAACCCTGGCTTCGGCGGGCAGAAATTCATTTCCGGCGCGCTCGACAAGCTCTCCGCGATCCGCGCACGCATCGACGCGCATCGCGCTGCCGGCGGCGGCGACATCTGGCTGGAAGTCGATGGCGGGGTCAAGGTCGACAACATCGGCGCGATCGCCCGTGCCGGCGCCGATACCTTCGTCGCCGGATCGGCGATCTTCGGCGCCCCCGACTACGCCGCGGTGATCGCGGCCATGCGCAGCGAGATCAGTCGGGCTTGATGCCGGCCTTTTGCACCAGGCGCGCGTACTTGGCCATTTCGCTGCGCATGAACTGCGCGGCCCCTTCCGGACTGGTGACGTTGATCAGGTTGCCCTGCTTGGCCATGGCTTCTCGTACTTCCGCTGCCGCCATCGCGGCGCTGAACGCGGCGTGCAGGCGCCGCACGGTCTCGGGCGGCAGGCGGGCCGGTCCGACCGCCGCGAACCAGCCCTCGGCCACGAAGTTGGGGTAGCCCTGCTCGGCGATGGTCGGTATCTCCGGCGCCGCCGGCGAGCGCGCCGCGCTGCCGACGCCGATGGCGCGCAGCGCGCCGCTCTTCAGGTGGCCCTGCACGGTCGGCAGTGCCGACACCGCCAGCTCGACCTGCCCGCCGATCACGTCGGTCAGCATGGGGGCGACCCCCTTGTAGGGGATGTGGCGCACGTCGGCGCCGAGTTCATCGACCAGCATCTCGCCGGCCAGATGCAGGATCGTGCCGTTGCCCGAGGAGGCGTAGTTATACGCGCCGGGGCGTGCCTTGAGAAAGCCGGCCAGATCGCGCGCATTGGTCGCGCTCACCTTGCTCGGGTTGACCACCACCACGAAGGGCGACGAACCAAGTATGGCGATCGGCGTCACGTCGGCGATCGCATCGAAGGGCATGGACTTGAGCACCGAGGGGGCGATCACATGGGTATTGGCGACGATGCTGAGGGTGTTGCCATCGGGCGCGGACTTGATCATCGCGTGCGTGCCCGGGATGCCGCCCGCACCGGGCTGGTTTTCCACGACCACCGACTGGCCACCCAGGGCGCGCGACAGCGCGCCGGTCAGACTGCGGGTGATGACATCGACTCCCGAACCTGCGCCGACCGGGAGGATGATGCGCAGCGGGCGGTCGGGTGCCTGGGCCAGCGCGCCGGCCGCGGGCCAGGCGCAGAGGCACGCCAAGAGTGCACAGACGCCTGCTTGCGAAAAAAGGGAACGGATCACGGTGAGCCCTCCGGTTGCGAGCGCGCAGTCTGCCACAGCCCGGCCCGCGGCGATAATCGGGGTCATGGAACGCGTTGCCCCATTGCCTGCGCCGCCTCGCGCGGTGCTCTTCGACCTCGACGGTACGCTGCTGCACACCTCCCCGGATCTGGCTGCTGCCGCCAACGCGGCATTGTCGGATTGCGGCCTGGCGCCGATTTCAGCGTCGATCGTCGAGACCTTTGTCGGCAAGGGCATCGACGTCCTGATACGCCGCTGCCTGGACCATCTGGGCAGGGAGGAGGACGAGCGCCTGTTCGACCGGGCACGGCAGGCCTACATGCTGCGGTATGCGGAACAGAACGGTCGCCTGGCCCGGCCCTACCGGGGCGTCGTGGCCGGTCTTGAGCGCCTGCGCGCGGCCGGCATTCCGCTCGGCGTGTGCACCAACAAGGCCGGCGCGTTCACGCTTCCCCTGCTCGAGCGCGCCGGCCTCGCGGCCTCTTTCAGCGCGGTGATCTGCGGCGACACCACGCCGCGCAGGAAGCCCCACCCCGACATGATCATGGCCGGCGCCGACGCGCTGGGCGTTGCCGTGCCTGACCTGCTGATGGTGGGTGACTCGGTCAACGATGCCGCGGCCGCGCGCGCCGCGGGCTGCCCGGTGTGGATCGTTCCTTATGGCTACAACGAGGGTCGGCCGGTGCAGGAGATCGATTGCGATGGTATAGTGCGCGACCTTGAACACGTCGCGCTGCTGTTGTGCGACTCCTCTCAAGCTTGGATAAGCCGTCCGAAACGATGAACCATCCTGCAATGCACTGTGTGTGGAGCGCCGCTCCGGGAGCCTGGCCCTGGCGTAGCTAGTGGCCTTCGCCCCGATCCGGGGCCCCCGTCCGTGCCGGCGTAGCCGGCGCGGCCCGCAGTGAAGTCGTGCAGTTGCAATCTGGAGTGGATCATCATGTCAGCTTCCCCCCATGCGCGGGGTATCTTGCCGCGCGACGCTTTTGATGCGTTCAAGCAGGCCGGATACAACCGCATCCCGCTGGTGCTGGAAACCTTCGCCGATTTCGACACACCGCTGTCGATCTACCTGAAGCTGGCCGACGCGCCCTACACCTACCTGCTCGAATCGGTGGTCGGTGGCGAGCGTTTCGGTCGCTATTCCTTCATCGGCCTGCCCTGCCAGACGCGCATCACCGCGCGCGGTCGCGCGGTGTCGGTCCTGAGCGGCGAAGCCGTGGTCGAGGAGCATGCGGATGTCAACCCGCTCGACTTCGTGCGCGCCTACCTGAAACGCTTCAAGGTCGCGCCGCTGGAGGGATTGCCGCGCTTCACCGGCGGTCTGGTGGGCGCCTTCGGCTACGACTGCGTGCGCCATGTCGAGCCGCGCCTGGACCGCTTCATTCGCGAGCGCGAGGCCCGGCACGGCGAGAAGCCCGACCCGATCGGCGCCCCTGACATCGTCCTCATGCAAAGCGAGGAGGTCGCGATCGTCGACAACCTGGCCGGCAAGCTGTACCTGGTGGTCTATGTCGATCCGCGCAACCCGATGAGCTACGACTACGGACGCGAGCGCCTCAAGGCGCTCTTGGCCGGGCTGCGCCGACCGCTCGCGGTGCCGCCGCACGGCGCCGCCACCCTCGACGAGGCGCGCTCCAACATCGGCGAGGCCACCTACCTGGCCGCGGTGGCGCGCTGCAAGCAGTACATCGTCGACGGCGACTGCATGCAGGTGCAGATCGGCCAGCGGCTGACGCGCGAGTTCGACGCCGCGCCCATCGCGTTGTATCGCGCGTTGCGCACCCTGAATCCGTCGCCCTACATGATCTACTTCAACCTGCGCGACCTGCATGTGGTCAGCGCATCGCCGGAGATCCTGGTTCGCGTCGAACCTGAGGCCGGCGGGCAGGCGGCCGGTCCCAAGCGCGTGACCATCCGCCCGATCGCGGGCACGCGGCCGCGCGGCAAGACGCCCGAGGCCGACCGGGCCCTCGCCGACGAACTGCTGGCCGACCCCAAGGAGCGCGCCGAGCACGTCATGCTGATCGACCTGGCCAGGAACGACATCGGCCGCATCGCCACGACCGGCAGCGTCAAGGTGACCGACAGCATGATCATCGAGCGCTACTCGCATGTCATGCATATCGTTTCCTCGGTCGAAGGCAGGCTCAAGGACGGCCTCGATGCGCTCGACGTGTTCAAGGCCAGCTTTCCGGCGGGGACGCTGACCGGCGCGCCCAAGGTGCGCGCCATGGAGATCATCGAGGAGATTGAACCCGCGCGGCGCGGACTCTACGGCGGCGCCGCCGGCTATATCGGTTTTCATGGCGACATGGATGTGGCCATCACCATCCGCACCGGCATCGTCAAGGACGGGCGGCTGCACGTGCAGGCCGCGGCCGGCATCGTTGCCGATTCCGTGCCCGAGGCCGAGTGGAACGAGACCAGGATCAAGGCGCAGGCCGTGCTGCGCGCGGCCGAGGTGGCGAGCGCAGGTCTCGACACCACGATCGATTGAGGAGAGCATCATGATCCTCATGATCGACAACTACGATTCGTTCACCTGGAACCTGGTGCAGTACCTGGGCGAACTCGGCGCCGAGGTCGAGGTGGTGTTGAACGACGCGGCCTCGGTGGCCGACATTGAGAAGATGGCGCCCGAGAAAATCGTCGTCTCGCCCGGCCCCTGCGCGCCGGACCAGGCCGGCGTGTCGCTGGACGCGATCCGGGCCTTCGCCGGACGCGTGCCCATCCTGGGCGTGTGCCTGGGTTACCAGGCCATCGGCCAGGCCTTCGGCGGCCGCATCGTGCACGCCAGGCAACTGATGCACGGCAAGGTGAGCCCGATCCTGCACGAGGGGCACGGCGTCTTCGCCGGCCTGCCTGCGCCTTTCGATGCGACGCGCTATCACTCGCTGGCCATCGAGCGGGCATCGCTGCCGGCCGCGCTGCAGGTCACCGCGTGGACCGCGGATGGCGAGATCATGGGTGTGAAGCACCGCGAATTCGACATCGAAGGCGTGCAGTTCCACCCCGAATCCGTCCTCACCGAACATGGTCATGCCATGCTCGACAATTTCCTCAAACGCTAGCCATCGATATTCCAGGGAGAAGAGCATGCCCCCGATCACCCCGCAGGAAGCCCTGCAACGCACCATCGAACACCGCGAGATCTTCCACGACGAGATGCTCTCGCTCATGCGCATGATCATGAAGGGCGAGGTATCGCCCGTCATGGGCGCTGCCATCCTGACCGGCATGCGCGTCAAGAAGGAGACCATCGGCGAGGTCACCGCCGCCGCCCAGGTCATGCGCGAGTTCGCCAACAAGGTGCATGTGTCCGACGGCACCAATTTCGTCGACATCGTCGGCACCGGCGGCGATGGATCGCACACCTTCAACATTTCCACCGCGTCGATGTTCGTCGCTGCCGCTGCCGGCGCGCGTATCGCCAAGCACGGCAACCGCGGCGTCTCCTCCAAGTCCGGCGCCGCCGACGTGCTCGAAGCGCTGGGTGCCAACATCATGCTCAACCCCCAGCAGATCGCCGAGAGCATCGATGCGACCGGCATCGGCTTCATGTTCGCCCCGAATCACCACCCGGCGATGAAGAACGTGGCGCCGATCCGGCGCGAGATGGGTGTGCGCACCATCTTCAACATCCTGGGCCCGCTGACCAACCCGGCCGGCGCCCCCAACATCCTGATGGGTGTCTTTCACCCGGACTTGGTCGGTATCCAGGCGCGCGTCCTGCAGCGGCTGGGCGCGACCCATGCGCTGGTGGTATACGGGAAGGACGGCATCGACGAGGTGTCGCTGGGTGCGGCGACCATGGTCGGTGAACTCAAGGATGGCGAGGTCACCGAATACGAAATCCACCCCGAGGATTTCGGACTGTCGATGGTGTCCAACCGCGGCCTCAAGGTCAAGGACGCCGCCGAGTCCAAGGCCATGCTGCTGGAGGCGCTGGAAAACCGCGAGGGCACGCCGCGCGAGATCGTCATCATGAACGCGGGCGCGGCACTTTACGCCGCCAACGTCGCCAAGGACATTCCCGAAGGCCTCCGGAAGGCGCGCGCTGCCATCGAGAGCGGCGCGGCGCGCGCCAAGCTCGACGACTTCGTTGCCTTCACGCGCCGGTTCACGGCGTAAGGGACCGGGACCATGTCCGACATCCTCGCGCGCATCCTCGCCACCAAGGTGGAAGAAGTCCGCACCGCGCGTGCGCGCATCAGCGAAAAGGCACTGCGCGATACGATCGGTGCCAGCGGGCCGGCGCGGGATTTCGCCGGGTCCCTGCGTGCGCGCGTCGCCGCCGGGGGCGCGGCGGTGATCGCCGAAGTCAAGAAAGCCAGCCCTTCCAAGGGCGTGCTGCGCGATCCCTTCGACCCGGCGGCGATCGCGCGTGACTATGCCGCGCACGGCGCGGCCTGCCTGTCGGTGCTGACCGACGTTAAGTATTTCCAGGGCGCGCTCGAATACCTGGGCGAAGCGCGCGCTGCGAGCGGCCTGCCGTGCCTGCGCAAGGACTTCATGGTCGACGAATATCAGGTGCTCGAGGCGCGCGCCGCCGGCGCGGACTGCATCCTCCTGATCGTCGCCGCGCTGGCCCCGGCGCGCCTGGCGGCCCTGGAAGCACTGGCGATCGAGTTGGGAATGGCGGTACTGGTCGAGGTCCACGACGCGGCCGAACTGGAGGTGGCGCTTACCCTCAAGACGCCGCTCCTTGGCATCAACAATCGCAACCTGCGTACTTTCGAGACCAGTCTTGCAAACACCCTGGACCTGTTGCCGCGCGTCCCGGCCGACCGGCTCGTCGTCACCGAGTCGGGCATCCTGGCACGCGAGGACGTGGCGCGCATGCGCGCAAGCGGCGTCAACGCGTTCCTGATCGGCGAGGCCTTCATGCGCGCTCCCAGTCCGGGAGCGGCGCTGGCGGAGATGTTCAGCTAGGAGCCGCGCAGGCGGTCGATCAACGCCGCCGGCGACGCGGGCAACTGGTCGCCGCGCCACACGACATGCTGGTCAGCACGGCACATGACCAGCCGGTGTCGGTAGGCCTCCGGTAGCGCGTCGCGCGGCACTGGATCGAGCAGGTGCAAGGGCATGCGCCCGTCACGCGCGGCACCCAGCAGGGGGGCGACGTCGCAGGCAGCGTCGAGCCGCAGCAAGGTATAGCCGGGCCCGAAGGCGTCGTACAGGGAGCGCCCGTCGGCAAGCCAGAAATGCGGCGCGCGACATCCGGGGGCGGTCGACGGCGTGAAATCCCCCATGCTGTACGCGGGCGGTGCTTCACCGTCGGCGACGATGAGCGGCGAGTCGGCATAGTAGTAACCGAAGTTGAGGCCCGCGCAACAAAACTGCTGCATATTGAGCTCGACCGCTTCGCGACCGACGCGCGCGCGCAATGCATCGCCGGCCGGGCCGGGCGCCTCGATGTCGGGCGGCACCGCGCCGCGTGCGCGGATCATGTGTTGCGCGTGGTCCATGGCGAAGCGCGACACCTGCTCGGTGATCGGCTGGCGCTCGGCTTCGTAAGCGTCGAGTGCAGATTCGGTCGCCCAACCTTCCATGCGCGCCGCCAACAGCCAGGCCAGGTGCGCGGCATCGGCGATGCCGGCGTTCATGCCGTAGCCCGCATAGGGAACCCAGACATGGGCCGCGTCGCCGGCAATGAAGACCCGCTTGTCGCGCAGGCGCGGCGCCACCAGCCGGCGCCCGACCCAGTCTTCCTTGCTGACGATTTCATAGGGGAATTCAGGACCGACGCCCAGGATGTGGCGTAGGGACTCGTCGCGGTCGACCGAATCGAAGTCCGGCTCATGCGGATTCAGGTGGTTGTGGATCAACCAGGTGTCGCGTCCGTCGATCGCGAATACCGTGCCGCAGCGGCGTGGGTTGATCACATAGGTATTCCACGAGGGCCGGTCGGGGATGCGTTGCAGTAGTCCGGGAGCGCGCAGGCAAGTCGATTGCACGCGCTGGACGACCGCGGTGCCTTCCAGGCGGATGCCCAGCGCGTTGCGCACGGTTGACCCGCCGCCATCGCAGCCGACCAGATAGCGCGCGCGCATGCTGCGGGCCGTGCCGGTTTCCAGGTCGAGCAGTTCTGCGTTGACGCCCTCGTCGTCCTGTGTGAAGCCGGTCACGCGGGTGCGATTGAAAATCCTCACGCCGGGCTGGGAAGCCGCGTGCTCGAAGAGGATGGGTTCGAAGTAAATCTGGTTGATGCGATGCGGCGGCTCGGACGTCGGCCACCAGCCGTCCGGTCCCGAGGTATCGGTATAGCGATCGCGCCGGCAAGGGATGGGGATGCGCGCGAACTCGGGCGCGATCATGCTGGTGCGGAATACCGCGTCGTTGGCGAAGTCCTCCGGCAGCCCGGCGCCGCGCAGCCTGGCGGAGACGCCCAGGCGGCGAAACAACTCCATGCTGCGCGCGGAGATGTGATTGCATTTCACGCTCGGCGCCTCGCCGTGTCGACGCGTCTCGACGACGGCGACCGCGCGTCCGCGCGCGGCCAGGCACATCGCCAGCGTCAATCCGACCGGTCCGGCGCCGACGATCAGGACTTCGGTGTCAGATCCTGTCATGCCGCTACTCGAGCTTGATGCCGGCGTTCTTGATCACCTGGCTCCACTTTTGCGTCTCGGAGCGGATGAAGGCCTCGAATGCTTCGGGGGAGGATGGCGCGGGCTCCACCCCAAGATTGCGCATGGTCGTGCGGATCGTCTCGTCGTTCAAGGCAGCGTTGAATTCGGCGTTGAGCCGCGTCACCACCTGCATCGGTGTGCCGGCCGGAGCGACGATGCCGAACCAGCCGGTCGAATCGTAGCCGGCAAGGTCGCCTTCCGCGACGGTGGGTACCTCGGGCAATTGCGGCAGGCGCCGGGAGCCTGTGACTGCGATGGCGACAAGCTTGCCGGCGCGGATGTGCGGGAGGGAAGCCGGCAGGTCGACCACGCCCAGCATGGCCTGCCCGCCCATCACGTCCAGCGCTGCCGGGCCGGAACCGCGATAGGCGATCTCGTTGAAGCGCAGCCCGGCCATTTGCGCCAGCAACTGGGACGTCAGGTGCATGGCGGTGCCGTTGCCGCCGTGCGCCATCGCCAGCCGACCCGGCTGAGCGCGTGCCAGGGCGACCAGTTCGCGTGGTGAGCGTGCGGCAAGTGCCGGGTTGGCGACGATGACGAAGGGCGCTGCTGCGATGAGGCCGACCGGGCGAAAGTCCTTGACCGGATCGAATGGCATGTTCGCGTAAAGGCTCGCGTTGGCCGATAGTGCGCCTGCCGCGCCAAGACCCAGCGTGTACCCGTCGGGCGGCGCCTTGGCCACGGCCGTCAGGCCGATGTTGCCTCCCGCCCCGGGGCGGTTGTCGACGACGAACTGCTGGCCGAGCTTCTCCGCCAGCCGGGGCAGCAGGAGGCGCATGACCGCATCGGAACTGCCCCCGGGCGGGAAGGTGACGACCACGCGGACGGGCTTGTTGGGGTAGTCCGCTTGCGCCATTGCCGATAGCGCCGGAAATGCCAATGCGAGCGCAATGCCTGCCGCGCGCAGTATTCGCAGGTGGATGCCTTCATGCATGGTTCTCTCCTTTCAATGGGGCGTGGACACTCACTCGCCCAGCCAGCTGCGCGCAAGGCGATCGGCGGGTGTCGACGCGTGGGACATGCGGGTGGCGCTAACTTTGAGTTCGGCGGCGCAGAGGACGACATCGCGCTCGATCAGCTCGTCGCGTCGGAATGCGTGCACGGCGACCGTCGCGCCGACGCGCTTGCGCGCCAGCATGGCCTCCAGCGCGTCGGTGGAGGCACGCAGGCCGTCAAGGGCAATGATCACGTCGCCCGCCGACAGCCCGGCCGCCTGCGCACCACCGCCGTCGAGCACATGCGTGAGCTTGATTCCGCCGGGCGCGGCGGCTACCCGAGCACCCAGGGCCGGATGGGTGCCGCTTTCGACCTTGAGCAAGACGCCCACCTGGCGCAGCAGTGCGGCCAGTGGCAGGTCGGCCGTGCCGTCCACCGCCGCGTCGATGTAGGCCGACAGGGCACGACGCGCGCCCGGCGCCGTGGCCAGCACAGCGCGGCGCAGGCCATCTTCCGGCACCCCGGTTCCCGTCCGCTCGAACCCGGCGCCGTACTCGCGCCACAGGCGCCGCATGACGTCGTCCAATGAGCGCGTGCCGCGCGTGCGCACGCGCAGCAACAGGTCGAGCCCCAGAGCAACGAGCGAACCCTTGGTGTAGTAGTTGACGAGCGCATTCGGCGCGTTTTCATCCTGGCGGTAGAACTTGATCCAGGCATCGAAGCTCGCGTCACCGACCGACTGCTTGTGTCGCCCGCTGCCGCGCAGCACTCCCTGTGCGGTCTTGGCGACGAGGCCCAGGTAGGTCTTGGTGTCGATCAGCCCGGCGCGCCTGAGGAAGAGGTCGTCGTAGTAGGAGGTGAAGCCTTCGAAGGCCCACAGGAGGCGCGTGTGGTTCTCGCGCGTCAGGTCGTAGGGTGCGAACGCGGCGGGCTTGATGCGCTTGACGTTCCAGTTGTGGAAGTATTCGTGGCTGCACAGGCCGAGAAAGCCGACGTAGGCCTCGGGTCGACCCTTCATGCCGGCATAGGGCAGCGCGTCGCGCGCGCAGATCAGCGCGGTCGAGGCGCGGTGCTCGAGTCCGCCGTAGCCGTCTCCCACCGCCATGACCAGGAACACATAGCGGTCGAAGGGCACATCGCGCGCCCCTGCCTTGGCGCCATGGAAAAAGCGGATCTGCGCTTCGCAGATCTTCTTGAGGTCGGCCGCGAGGCGGCGCGTGTCGCAATCCTGCCGGCCGGTTATCGCGACCTCGTGCGGCACACCGCAGGCGCGGAAAGCAACGTGCGTGAAGGTGCCCAGTTCGACCGGGTGGTCAATGAGTTCGTCATAGCTGCCCGCGTGATAGAGGCCGAACGCACCGGCGCCCGTGCCAGGCGAGCGCGGCAGGGCGCTTGCCACGCGCCATGCGGCGTAGGTGCGTCCACGCGGGCGCGCGATCTCGACCGTGTGCGGACCCTCGTCCTGGCCATGCACGCGCAGGAACACCGAGGTACCGTTGAAAAAGCCGTGCGTCTCATCCAGGTGCGCGCTGCGCACCGACAGGTCCCAGGCATAGACCTGGTAGGTGATCGCCAGCGGACCATCACACGGCGCGGCGTCCCAGGTGTGCTTGTCGACCTTGGTCAGCGCCACCGCGCGGCCACGGCAGGTCGCGGAGATGCGCACGATGTTGCGCGCGAACTCGCGGATCATGTAGCTGCCGGGGATCCATGCCGGCAGCGATAGCCGCTGACCCGCGGGCGCGGGCCGGCTGACCGTGAGCGTGACCTCGAACAGGTGCGCGCCGGGGTCGGCGGGAATGATGCGGTAGTGGACAGGGGAGGGCATGGCGATCAGGCCAGGTCGGCGCGTGTGTCGATGTCGCGCAGGACACCGGGGTCGCCGCACTCGACTAAGCGCAGCAGGTCCGCATGCCTTGCGATCAGTTCGCGTGCGCCGGCGTCGCCCGTCAGTGCGAGCAGATCATCGCGAAAGCGTGCGCCGATGCCGACAGGATGGCCTCGCTGCCCCTGGTAGGCGGCGGCGGCCAGTTCCGCGCCGTCGAACAGCGCCTGCGCGACGCGCGCATGGGTGGCGCCGCGAATCCACGGCATGTCGGCCAACGCGACGACCCAGCCGCGCGCCGCCGGCGTCGCGGCGATGCCTGCCGCCAAGCTCACTCCCAAGCCTTCGTCGGCACGCGCGCATTCGATGACGCGTAGTCCGGCACCTTCGAGCAGGTCGCGCAAGAGCGGGTCCGGGCGTATCACCGCAATCGAGCCGCGCAGCGCACGGCCCAACGACTCTGCCGCATGGACTGCGACCGGCTTGCCGGACAGCGGGTGCAGGAGCTTGTTCGCGCCGAACCGCCGCGATGCCCCGGCCGCGAGCAGCACACCCTGATAAATGGGATAAATGGGGTCTGACCCCATTTAACGACGACAACGCCGGCCGGCAAAAGAAATGGGGTCAGACCCCATTTAGGCAGTGACCTCGAAGTTGCCGGTCGCCTTGTCGGACACTTTGTCGAGCGGGAACTTGTTCTTTACCGCGGTCACTTCCGCCAGGATGGAAACAGCGATCTCGGGGGGAGTGCGGCTGCCGATGCGCAGGCCAATGGGGCCGTGCAGGCGATTGATCTCGTCTTCCGAGAGATCGAATTCGCGCAGGCGTTCCTTGCGCTTGGCGGTGTTGACGCGCGAACCCAGGGCGCCGATGTAAAAGGCCGGCGACTTGAGCGCCTCCATCAGGGCCATGTCGTCGAGCTTGGGGTCATGGGTGACGGCGACGACCGCGCTGTGGGCGTCCAGATTCAGCTGCACCACGGTGTCGTCGGGCATGGTCGTGACCAGCTGCGATCCCGGCACGTTCCAGTCGGCACGGTATTCCTCGCGTGGGTCGCAGACGATGACCTGGTAGTCGAGCGCCATGGCCATCTCTGCCAGGTAGCGCGAGAGCTGGCCGGCGCCGATGATGAGCATGCGCCACAAGGGGCCGTAGGTGACCTTCAGCAGGTTGCCGTCGAAGGAGGTCTTGTCGGAACGCGAGGCGGGGCCGATCGTGACCTTGCCGGTCGCAAGGTCCAGGGTGCGTTGCGCCAGCTCGTGCCGGTCGCTTCTGGCAAGAATGTCTTCAACCCAGGTGACGTCTGTGACCGGTTCCTGCACCAGTTTCAATGCGCCGCCGCAGGGCAGGCCGAAGCGCGCCGCCTGCTCGGTGGTGACGCCATAGGCCACCATCTGCGGGCGATCGAGCAGGGGTGAATTGCGGCAGCGGTCGATCAGGTCATCCTCGACGCAGCCGCCGGAAACGCTGCCCACGATCTGACCGTCGTCGCGAATCGCCAAGAGGGCGCCTGGCGGGCGCGGCGCGCTGCCCCAGGTTTCGACCACGGTGACCAGGTTGACCGTGCGGCCGGCGCGGCGCCATGCCAGGACGGATTTGAGAACATCGAGATCGACGGAATCCATGGTGGCCTCGCTCATAGAGAAGGAATTGTACGACTAACGCCCCGATGGCCCGGCGGCGAACACGCTTCCACGACCGCTGGTGGAAGCGCAGGAAGCGGTGATAATCGGTCATGACCTTCGATCTTGTGATTCGCGGCGGCACCGTCGTCAGCGCAACCTCAACCGGAGTGTGCGACATCGGCGTCCGCGACGGCCGGATCGCCGAACTGGGCAGCGGTCTGGCCGGCGGCACGCGCGAGATCGATGCGCGTGGGCGGCTGGTGCTGCCCGGCGGCGTCGACAGCCACTGCCACATCGAACAACTGTCTTCGTTCGGCGTTCCGTGCGCGGATGACTTCTACTCGGCCACGGTCTCGGCGGCCTTTGGCGGAACCACCACGGTGATCCCGTTCTGCGCCCAGCATCGCGGCGACGCACTGCCCACGGTGCTGGCCGACTACCACGAACGCGCGCGCAGCAAGGCGGTGATCGACTACGGCTTTCACCTGATCGTCGCCAACCCGGATGAGCAGACCGTCAGCACCGACCTGCCGGCGGCCATCGCCGGCGGCATCCGCTCGTTCAAGATCTTCATGACCTACGATCGCATGCGCCTGGCCGACGAGCAGATCCTCGAAGTCATGGCGGCGGCGCGCCGTGCCGGTGCGCTGGTCATGGTGCACGCCGAGAACCACGGCATGATCTCGTGGCTGGCCGGGCGCATGGTCAAGGCCGGCAACACCGCGCCGCGCTATCACGCCATCTGCCATACGCGCGGCGCCGAGGCCGAGGCGATCAACCGCGTGATCGCGCTGGCCGAACTGGTCGATTGCCCGATCCTGATCGTGCACGTCTCGACCCCCGAGGGCATCGAGGCCATTCGTCAGGCCCGGGGCCGCGGGCTCAAGGTCATGGGCGAGACCTGCCCGCAGTACCTGTTTCTCACCGCCCAGGACATCGACCGTCCCGGCGTCCAGGGGGCGATGTTCTGCTGCAGTCCGCCGCCGCGCGATGCCGCCGCGCAGGAGGCCTGCTGGCAGGGCATGCGCGATGGCAGCCTCAGGGTGTATTCGTCCGACCACGCCCCCTACCGCATGGACGCCTCCGGCAAGCTGCCCAATGGCGAGAAGACAACCTTCAAGGAGATGGCCAACGGCGTGCCGGGGCTGGAGCTGCGCCTGCCGCTGCTCTTCACATTCGGCTATCGCGCCGGGCGCATTTCGCTCGAGGAATTCGTCGCGCTGACGGCCACGCGCCATGCCGAGACCTATGGCCTGGCAGCGCGCAAAGGCGTCATCGCCCCCGGCGCCGATGCCGATATTGCCCTCTGGGATCCGGACCGGCGGGTCACCGTCACTCCTGGCCTGATCCACGACAACACCGGCTACACCCCTTACGAAGGGCGCGAGCTCACGGGCTGGCCGGTCACGGTGATTTCGCGCGGCGAGGTCATCGTGCACGAAGGCCGGCTTGACGCGGCGCGCGGCCGTGGTCGCTTTCTCGTGCGGGAGGCGTCGGAGGCGCTGCGTCCGCAAGGACGCCAGGTACCGGAAATGGCGCAGCTGGCCGCCTGGAACACCCCGTTCTCACCCTGAAAAATCCGATGAGCCGACACCTGAAGATCGCCGCCGCCCAACTCGGGCCCCTGCACCGTGCCGACAGCCGCCGCGTGGCCGTCCGGCGCCTGATCGCGCTGCTGCGCGAGGCGCACGGCATGGGCGCGAAGTTCGTGGTCTTCCCGGAGCTGGCGTTCACGACCTTTTTTCCGCGCTGGTGGATGGAAGACCAGGCGCAGGTGGACGAGCGCTACTTCGAGCGCGCCATTCCCTCCGCGGAGACGCAGCCGTTTTTCGACGAGGCGAAGAAGCTCGGCATCGGCTACTACATCGGCTACGCCGAACTGACCCCGGAAGGGCGGCGCTTCAACACCGCCGTCCTGGTCGGACCGGATGGGCAACTGGTCGGGAAGTACCGCAAGGTGCACCTGCCGGGCCACGCCGAGCACAAGCCGCAGGCGGCGTTCCAGCATCTGGAGAAAAAGTACTTTGAAGTCGGCGACCTGGGTTTTCGCGTCTGGCGCTTCATGGACACCATCACCGGCATGCTGATCTGCAACGACCGCCGCTGGCCCGAGGCGTTTCGCGTCCTCGCCCTGCAGGGTGCCGAGCTGGTCGCGCTGGGCTTCAACACGCCGACCGAGAACCTGCACTATCCCGAGCCGCCGGCCTTGCGGGTGCACCATCACCTGATCATGGCGCAGTCGATGGCTTTCCAGAACGCGACCTGGCTGGTGGAGACCGCCAAGTGCGGCTTGGAGGACGGCTTTCGCATGTTCGGCCATTCGGTCATCGTCGCGCCGACCGGCGAGATCGCGGCCAAGACCGCCACGGAAGACGACGAGGTGGTCGTCTTCAACGCCGACATCGACCTGGCGCAGAACCTGAAGCAGACCATGTTCAACTTCGCCGCGCACCGGCGGCCCGAACACTACAAGCTGATCGTGGAGCGGGTCGGGGCGGAAGTCACGCCGGCCAACCCGTAGGCGGGCCGGGGCCGCTGCCACGCACCGCGGCCCGGTGATCGCCGTGGGCGCTTACAAGCCAGCCCAGTTGAGCCGCACCCGGCCGATGGCCATCGCAGTGGCAGCCTGCGTCGGTTCCACGACCGGGATGCCGATCGCCTCCTGCAAAGGGGCACGGTAGCGCGCCATGCCGGCGCAGCCCATGACCACCACATCGGCGCCCAT
The DNA here is from genome assembly GCA_016790635.1 of Burkholderiales bacterium. Lineage (GTDB taxonomy): Bacteria > Pseudomonadota > Gammaproteobacteria > Burkholderiales > JAEUOS01 > JAEUOS01. Next base: position 87,168 of record JAEUOR010000037.1, on the reverse strand, counting down.
GTCATCACGCAGCGCCCGACCGACCTCGACCATGCGGCCGTAGGTCCGGTCTTCGTTGGCCAGTTCGGTCACTCCCAAACCGACCGGCAATTCACCCGCCAGACGGTCGCCGACGCCGAGCGCACCGATGTATCGGAGGTGTCGCGGGATCGACTTCTTGAGGATCGCGATGACGCCGAAACGGTGCCCCAGCGTGAGGGCGGTGAGGATGCCGCACTCGGAAATGCCCAGCACGGGCTTGCGCGTAACCTCGCGCAGCGAATGCAGCCCGGGGTCGCTGTAGCAGGCGATCACGAAGGCGGCGTAATCGGCTTCGCGTTCGCGTACCAGGCGCAGCAGGGGGCCAATCACGCCATCGACATGCTGCTGTGTCTCGATGCCGGGTGGACCCTCTGCCAGGGTCGCGCAGTCGATCTGCGGGCCGCCGTCCATGCGCAGAGGCTCGACCGCCGCGTCGATGCCGCGCGTGACCGACTCCGACGAGTTGGGATTGATGACGAGGATTTTCTGCATCAGTGGAGAGCGATCTGCCGGTGCTCGAAGCGCGACAGCAATCGTACCATCGGCCACAGGCAGATGAGGTAGATCAGTCCGGCAGCAAGGATGGGCGTGGCGTTGTAGGTCAGCGACTGTGCCTGGCGCGCCGCGTACAGCAGTTCCGGGAGCGCGACCACGCTCGCAAGCGAGGTCAGCTTGACGACTTCAAGCGTGTTGCTGATGAGGTCGGGGACGACGTTGCGCACCGCCTGGGGCAGGATCACCCAGGTCATGGTCTGGGTCGCGCTGAGTCCGGTGGATCGTGCCGCCTCGGTTTGCTGGCGCGGCACGGACTCGATGCCGGCGCGAAAGATTTCGCCGTAGTACGAGGACGTGTTGAGCAGGAAGGCCAGAGCGACCGCGGCAAAGGCCGGCAGTTCCAGGCCCAGGAAGGGCAGGCCGAAGGCGATGAACATCAACAACACCAGCGGCGGGAAGGCGCGGAAGAAATCGACATAGGCCACCAGCGGCCAGCGCACCCAGCGCGTCCGTGCGCGCGCTGCCAGGGCCACCGCCAGTCCGCCCAGGAGGCCCAGCGGCACCACGACCACGCACAGGAGCAGGGTCATCCGGAAACCGGCCCAGAGGATGGGCGCCGCCTCGGCCAGCATCTTGAGGTTGAAGAAGTTCTGCAGCAGCAGTTCCATGACCCTAACGCCTCCACGCAAAGCGCGTCTCGACCCAGCGCCCGAACCACACCACCGGGACGAAGAGGATCAGGTACGCGATGGCACCCAGGGTCAAGGGCGAGGGGTTGTAGGAAAACGAGTAGGCCGTCTGCGCCTGATAGAGGATTTCTCCCACCGCGACCACCGCACCCAGCGCGGTGCCCTTGGTCACCGCGATGGTGCGGTTGGTCAGCGGCGGAATGGTCAGGCGCACCGCCTGCGGCAGCACCACGTGGCGCATGGTCTGGAGGAAGCTGAGTCCGGTCGAGCGTGCCGCTTCCCATTGACCGCGCGGCACGGCCAGGATGCCGGCCCAGAAGATTTCTTCGGCAAATGCCGCCAGCACCAGAGACAGCGCCAGCCAGGTGGCGACGAAACCGGACATGCGCACGCCCACGCCTGGCAGCGCGAAATAGAACATGATGATGATGACCAGAGGCGGCAGCGCGCGCAGGACGTCCACTGCCACGATGATCAGGAAATTGACCGCCCGCAGCTTGAGCGCGCGCACCAGGGCCAGCGCCAGCCCGGCGATGATGCCTGTGACCACCACCGCCAGGGCCAGCTGGATGGTCAGCAGGAGGCCCGTGGCGATCTTCGGCAGGTACTGCCACATGACCGGCAGGTTGAAGAACGTCTCGACGAGCTTGTCGAGCTTCATGTCAGTGCGCTTCGATGCTGGCGATGAATTCGCGCACCCGCGCGTGTTCGGGTTCGTTGAAGATCTTCTGCGGCGGCCCTTCCTCGACGATGCGCCCCTGGTCCATGAACACCACGCGGTCGGCGGCACTGCGCGCAAAGCGCATCTCGTGCGACACCACCAGCATGGTCATGCCCGATTCGCGCATCTCGCGCAGCACGGCCAGCACGCTGCCGACCAATTCCGGGTCCAGCGCCGAAGTCGGTTCGTCGAAGAGCATGACCGCCGGTTCCAGCGCCAGCGCGCGCGCGATCGCGACCCTCTGCTGCTGCCCGCCGGACAGCTGCCCGGGATACGAGCGGGCCTTGTCGGCCAGCCCGACCCGCGCCAGTGCCTTGTGCCCGGCGGCTTCGGCGTCGGCGCGGCTCGCGCCCAGCACCTTGCGCAGCGCGAGGGTCACGTTGCCCAGGGCGTCGAGGTGGGGATAGAGGTTGAACGACTGGAAGACCATGCCGATGCGCCGCCGCACCGCGTTGATGTCCACACCCGGCGCCATGATGTCGACTCCGGCGACATGGATCGAACCGGAAGTCGGCTCTTCCAGCCGGTTGCAGCAGCGCAGGAGCGTGCTCTTGCCTGACCCCGAAGGACCTATGACGAACACCAACTCGCGCGGCGCGACCTTCAGATCCACCCTGTGCAGGACCTCGAGGGCGCCGAACTTCTTGCAAAGTCCGCGGACCTCGAGGATGGGCTGGACCGCAGCGGGCGCGGCGGTCTCGCCTAGCGGCACTTGCTGGTGCGTGGTGTCGGGTCGTGCCCGGCCAGCCCCGGCACGCCGTTGCCGGGGAATACCGTGACCGCGGCAGGACCGCCGGCGGCCTTGGAGCCGAACCATTTCTCCGCCAGGTTGGCGACCGTGCCGTCCTGCTTCATGCATTCGAGCGCTTCTTCGAACGCGTTGCGCAGCTTGGGGTCATCCTTGCGGAAGACAGCCCCCCACACCAGTCCCTGGTCGACAGTGAGCGTGGCCACCTTCAGCTGCTTGTTGGAACGCACCACCGCGTAGGCGCCGACGGTGTTGCCGGTCAGGCCGGCGTCGGCGCGGCCGGTGATGACCGCCTGCATCGCATCGGCGTTGGTGCCGTAGGACTCGAACTTGTAGCCGTGCTTGGCGGCGTTGTCCTGCAGCCACTTGTCGTAGGCCGAGCCCTTGTTGCTGGCGATGGTCTTGCCCTTGAGTTCATCGAGCGACTTCAGGTCGGGCTTGCCGGCGGGCACGACAAAGGCGAAGTAGGTGTTGAGGTAGCCTTCGGAGAACAGCAGGTTTTGCGCGCGTTCCGGGGTCACGGTGGTGGGGGCGCCGACGAAATCGATCTTGCCGGCATTCATGGCCGGGATCAGGCCGGAGAACTCGCCGGCGAAGATTTCAACCTTGCGGCCCATGCGTTTGCCTGCCTCGAGGATCAGGTCGATGTTGAAGCCCTCGACCCCGCCGCCGAGCTTGGGCATGGCGTGCGGCGCGAACGTGCCGTCGAATCCGGCAATGAGCGGTTTGTCCTGTGCCTGGACCAGCGAGGCGCCGAGCGCCACGACGACGGCGGGAAACCAGCGACGGAATCTTGGTTGCATGGTGAGGCCTCCTTGTTTTGGGGTGAAGGGTATTGTAGATCGGTCGTTGTCGCAAAGCTCGAGAAGCGAAGCACAAAGCATGCCGCTGGCGCGAATGGTCGCGCCGCGCCCGTCGCGACGCCGAAAGGGTTTCAGTGCGCCATCGCGCTGGCGCTGGCCAGCGCCTCGCGGCACTCGCGCACCATGCGCTCGAGCAACTCCGCGCAGGACGGCACGTCCTTGATGAGCCCGATCACCATGCCGGCACTGACGATGCCTTCGTCGATCTCGCCGGTCTTGACCGCGACCTTCCCGCGTGCACCGGCGACCAGGTGACGGATGTCTTCGAACGCGGCGCCCTTTTTTTCCATGGCGACGACCTCGTCCGAGACCGCGTTCTTGAAGACCCGCGAGGTGTTGTGCATGGTGCGAAAGATCAGGTTGGTGTCGCGCTCACTTGCTGCCACCAGCGCCGCCTTGACCCTGTCATGGATCGGCGCCTCCTTGGTCACCATGAAGCGCGTGCCCATGTTGACGCCCTGCGCACCCATGGCCAGGCAGGCCGCCATCTGGTAGCCGTCGGCGATGCCACCCGAAGCGATGACGGGGATCTTGCAGGCGCGCACCGCAGCCGGGATCAGGATCAGGTTGGTGACATCGTCCTCGCCCGGGTGGCCGGCGCACTCGAAGCCGTCGATCGAGATCACATCCACCCCGTGCTTCTCTGCCGACAGCGCGTGCCGCAGCGAGGTGCACTTGTGCAGGATGGTGATGCCCATTTCCTTGAACTTGGGCGCGAAGTCGCGCGGGTTGTTGCCGGCGGTCTCGACGATCTTGATGCCGGATTCGAAGATCACCTGCATGTACTCCGCATAAGGCGGCGGCTTGATCGAAGGCAGGATGGTGAGGTTGACGCCGAAGGGCTTGTCGGTCATCTCGCGGCAGCGGGCGATCTCGCGGTGGAGGTCCTCCGGCGTCGGCTGGGTCAGCGCGGTGAGGATGCCCAGGCCGCCGGCGTTGGACACGGCCGAGGCGAGCTCGGCATAGCCGACCCACTGCATGCCGCCCTGCACGATGGGGTAGCGGATGCCGAGCAGTTCGGTCAGGCGGGTCTTCATCAGGTTCTCCTTTGTGCGTGGATGCGCGCCGGTCAGGCGCGCGCGGTCGGTGTGCCGGCCTCGATCAAGCGCAGCATGATCGGGTAGTAGTCGCGTGCGTAGCCGGCGTCGCGGGTGCGGGCCAGGAGGGCGCGCGTGGTCGCGGTCAGTTGCGCGTCGATCGACCCGTCGCGCGCCAGTTCCAGCGCCAGGTCGATATCCTTGAGCGCATAGTCGGTCGGGAAGGCGTTTTGCGGAAAGTGATCCTTGACCAGATGCTTCATGCCCTGGTGGCGCAGGACAAAGCTGTCGGACGACCCCAGCGCCATGGTGTTGAAGAGGAGCTCGCCGTCCACTCCGGCGCGGCGCCCGATGGCCAGCGCCTCGGCCAGCGCGTGCGCGGTGATGAAGACGGTCATGTTGTTGAGAATCTTGACCACCTGGCCGGCGCCGACCGCGCCGCAATGGGTGATGTCGGTGCCCATGCAGGCCAGGAGCGGGCGCACCTTTTCGAAGGCATCGACCGGTCCGCCGACCATGATGGAAAGTGTGCCCAGGCGCGCCGCCTCGCGCAGGCGCGCGACCGGCGCATCCAGGTAGGTGATGCCGGCCGCCTGCGCATCGGCCGCCAGTGCGCGCGTCTCCCTGACCGCGGACGTGCTCATGTCGATGATCGTGCGTACCCGCCCGCGATGGGCCAGGATGCCCTCCGGGCCGCGCAATACTTCGACCACTTGCTTGACCGACGGCAGGCACAGAAAGAGCACGTCGACACGCGCGGCGATGTCGAGCAAGGAACCGGCCGCGGCGAAGTTGGCGCCGCCTTGGCGCGCAATCGCCGCCGGGTCGTGGTCGAAACCCACCACCGGGAGGCCGCTTTTGGCGACCAGGTTGGCGCACATGCCGGTGCCCATGACACCGAGTCCGATGAAGCCGATGCTGGCGATGGAGTTCATGGGTAAGGGTTCGCGATCAAGCCAGGCCCGGTTTCAACGCTGGATGCGCGTGATCTTCGAACCCTCGAAGGTCAGGTTGTACATCAATCCCTTGTTGGAAAAGATGAAGCCGATGATGGGCTCCTTCATGGTGTCGGTGCTGATCTCGCCGCCGGCACCCAGCGTCGCCAGCGCCACGCTGCCGTCCACGCCCGCCTTCCAGCCGGAGGACTTGCGAAAGTCGGCCAGTACCTTGGGGTTCATGAAGAGGATGATCTGCGACTTGACCTGCGCGCCGAGCTGAAAGCCGATCGACGCGGACGCGGTGTTGTAGTAGGCCACCGGTTTGCCGCCGACCAGGAGCGTGCCCTCCCCATACTCGCCACCGACGCCGACGCCGGCCTTGATGACTTCCGGGAACACCAGCATGCCGGCGGCTTTTTGCGACAAGGCCTTGCCGGCGCTGGAATGCTTGTAGAAGGCCTCGACGGCCTCCTTGGCCTTGGCGTCGATCTCTTCCTTAGACGCTGCCGACGCGAGACCTGCCGCAACCAGCATCGATGTCGCCAACGACACCACGCCACACCATCCGAAAAGTCGCATCGCACGTCCTCCAGGTAGAAATTCGAACAAGCTCAACTCTAGCACCGCGACCGGCCAGCGCTGCTCCCACCTGTTACCCTTGCACTCGATGTTCGACTTCCTGCAATCCCGCGTCCGCGGCACCGCCGATACCGGTCCCGGCACGCCGCCTCCCGGTCTCATCGCCTTCTACTGGCACTTCGTGCGCCAGACACGCCTCTGGTATTGCGCGATGTTCTTCACCAGCCTGGTGGTGGCGCTGATCGACACCTTGATCCCGGTATTCATCGGCACGCTCGTCACGCTGATGCAGGCCGAGGATCGGCCGGCGGCGCTGGCAGAAAAGGCGCCGCTGCTTGCGTCCATGCTGGTGATGGTGCTGCTGGTGCGCCCGCTGGCTTTGCTCCTGGACGTGGCGATCCGCCAGAACGTCCTGGTGCCCGGGGCGACCAGCCTGATCCGCTGGCAAAGCCATTGGCAGGTGATCCGCCAGGGCCTGTCGTTTTTCCAGAACGACTTCGCCGGTCGCATCGCCAACCGCGTCATGCAGACCGCCAACGCGTTGCGCGAGTCGGTCATGTCGGCGATCCGCGCGGTCTGGTACATCGCGGTCTACGGGGTGAGCGCGCTGGTCCTGATGGGCCTGGTCGATTGGCGACTGGCGCTGCCGACGCTGTTGTGGTTCGTCGGTTACGCGGTGTTCCTGCACCGATTCGTGCCGCGCCTGCGTGACCTGTCCAAGGCCAGTTCCGAGGTGCGCTCGCTGGTCATGGCGCGCGTGGTTGACGGCTACACCAACATCCTGACCGTCAAGCTGTTCGCGCGTCAGGCCGACGAAGACGCGTTTGTGCGCGAGATCATCGACCAGCACCAGGCCGCGGTCGGCGCGCACATGCGGCAGATCTCGCAGTTCATGTTCTGGCTGGCGGTGCTGAACGCGCTGCTTCTGACGGCCACCGCCGGCATCGGCCTGGCCTTGTGGGCGCAGGGCACGGTCTCGGCCGGAGTGGTGGCGACCGCACTGCCATTGGCCTGGCAGATCGCCAACGCCGCAGGGTGGGTCAGCTGGGAGGTGGCCGGCATCTTCGAGAATATTGGCGTGGTGCAGGAAGGCATGCAGACCATTGCGGTGCCGCTAAGCGGCCAGGATCGACCCGGCGCCGCGCAACTGGAAGTCTCACGCGGCGAGATCGCCTTCGAGGATGTGGTCTTCACCTACGGGCGGGCAGATGCGGCACCGGTGCTGGACCACCTGAACTTCGTCATCCGCCCCGGCGAGCGGGTCGGCCTGGTCGGGCGCTCCGGGGCCGGCAAGTCGACGCTCGTCAACCTGCTATTGCGTTTCTACGAGACCGAAGGCGGGCGCATCCGCATCGACGGGCAGGATATCGCCGGAGTCACGCAGGAAAGCCTGCGCGCGGCCATCGGCATGGTCACGCAGGACACTTCGCTGCTGCACCGTTCGATCGCGGCCAACATCCGCTACGGGCGTCCCGGCGCGAGCGACGCGCAGGTACATACAGCAGCACGCACCGCGCACGCCGATGAGTTCATTGCCGGCCTCTTGGACTGGAAAGGCCGCGCGGGCTACGACGCGCACGTCGGCGAGCGCGGCGTCAAGCTCTCCGGCGGGCAGCGCCAGCGCGTCGCCCTGGCACGGGTGATCCTGAAGGACGCGCCCATCCTGGTGTTGGATGAAGCGACCTCGGCGTTGGACAGCGAAGTCGAGGCGGCCATCCAGGAACAGCTGCAGGGGCTCATGCAGGGCAAGACCGTCATTGCCATCGCGCATCGTCTCTCGACGATCGCGCGCATGGATCGCCTGATCGTCCTGGAGAAGGGGCGCATCGTCGAAGAAGGCACTCACGCCGAACTGCTCGAACGCGACGGCCACTACGCGAGGCTGTGGCGCCACCAGTCAGGTGGTTTCCTGCCGGCCGAGGCGACCTTGCCAGTAGGTGAGGAATTGGCCGCAAGCGACGAGGCCGACGACGCGCTTGCCGAAGCCGTGGTCGAAGCTGCGACGCAGGTGGAGAAGCGCGAGCGTTAGCACGGCTTGTCAACCGCGGTACGCATGGCTCGTTATTGCACACAGAGGCGGTGTGCCTCCAACCAACCCAAGGAGAACTCCATGAATCGTATCCTCGCACTCGTGACCGCCGCCGTCTTCGCCGCGACTTCGTTCGGCGCCGCCGCGCAGGCCGCCAAGCCCGCTCCTGCGCCGGCTCCGGCTGCCGCTCCTGCACCGGCCGCTGCCCCCGCACCGGCTGCTCCGGCACCCGCCGCGGCGCCCGCTCCGGCGGCTGCCAAGGACTCCAAGGCCGCCGACAAGCCGAAGTCCGATGCCGGCAAAGCCAAAGGCGCTGACAAAGGCAAGGGCAAGAAAAAAGGCCAAAAGAAAGCCAAGGCCGAAAAGAAGTAAGTCGCAGCTCTTGCAAGACAACGGCGGGCCTTGCCCGCCGTTTTTTGTCCTGCGATCAGATACCGATCAGCGCGGCGCCGATCACGCCGGCCGAATCACCAAGTTGGTTGCGCACGATCGGCGTGGCGCATTCGCCGCCGAAGACCCGCGCATGCACCGCCGCGACGCCCTGCGTGTAGAGCGCGTCGAGGTTCGATAGCCCGCCCCCCAGGACGATGACATCCGGGTCGAGGATGTTGATCAGGTTGGCGAGCGCACGGCCGAAGTGATCGAGGTATTCGCTCATCGCGCGCGCGCATTGCGGGTCTTGCGACTGCGCCGCGATGTCGCGTGCCGACAGGCTGCGGCCGGTGGCCTCTGCAAAGCGACGCTCCAGGCCACCGCCCGAAATGTAGGTTTCCACGCAGCCGCGCGCGCCGCAGAAGCAGGCCGGACCGGCCGGGTCGAGCACCGTGTGGCCCCATTCGCCGGCCAGGGCGTGGGGCCCTCTGCGCACGCGGCCGTCGATGACGATGCCCCCGCCGCATCCGGTGCCGATGATCACGCCAAATACGCACGCATGCCCGCACCCGGCGCCGTGCAGCGCCTCGGCCAAGGCAAAGCAGTTGGCATCGTTGGCAATCACCGGGCGCCGGCCCAGGGCTTCGGAGAGCATGTCGCCGAATGGCAGGCCATTCAGGCAGGTCGTGTTGGAGTTCTTTAGCAGGCCGCTGACCGGTGAGACCGCACCCGGTGTGCCCACGCCCAGGGTGTGGGGCGCGTCGTCGATCGCGTAGACCAGGCCCGCATATAGGTCGGCAATGCGCGCGATGATGTGCGCCGGACCGCGGCCCGCCTCGGTGGCGACGCGTCGGCGCGTGACTTCGCGGCCGGCGTCGTCGAGCGCAACGCCCTCGATCTTGGTGCCTCCCAGGTCGATGCCGAGGCGGTACATAGGGTCAGTTCCCCGCTTCCGGCTTGAGGCTGCCGATGACGCGGACGCCCCCTTCGCGCGCGGGCGCGACGACCACCACCTCGCCCGATTGCGGGTAAACGCCGCTGACGGCGGTGACGACGACCTGGTGGGTCACGAGAACCAGCGGCCGGTCGCCGCGCCGCGTCTTGGCGATACGGACCATGACTTGCTGCACCTGGGCGTCCTTGTCTCTGGGGTCCTGGAAGAACGAATTGAGCGCCGGCCAGTCGCGCGCCTCGCCGAATGCCAGGCGCGCGGTTTCGCGGCAGCGGCACCACTGGCTGGTCAGCACCTCGGCATTCTTGAGGCCAAGTCCCCGAAGGCGCGCGCCGATGGCCTGCGCCTCGGCGCGTCCGGCTGCCGAAAGATTGCGTTGCGTGGCGCAGTCGTCCAGGCGAAAGCCGGGCGGGTCGCCGGTGCCGGGCGCGGTGGCATGCCGGATCAACAGCACGACGCCGCCGGCGCGCAAGGCCTCATCGATCGGTGTCGCGGCAGCCATCGACAGGCTGCACGGGAGGCACAGGATCAGGATGGCGATCAGTCTCATGCGATTGGCGGATGGAAGGACGGATGCATTCTCGCGCAAGCAGCGATAATTCTTGACCTGAGTCCCGCAGACATGAATCCATCCCCGTCTCCCTGGCGCTTTTGCGTCGCGCCCATGATGGACTGGACCGACCGGCATTGCCGGTTTTTCCATCGCCAGCTGTCGCGGCACGCGCGGCTGTATACCGAAATGGTGACGACGCCCGCCCTGATGCATGGCGACGTGCCCCGGCACCTGGATTTCAATGAAGAGGAACATCCGGTCGCGCTGCAGCTGGGCGGCAGCGAACCCGGCGATCTTGCGCACTGTGCGAGGCTCGCGGAGCGCTGGGGCTACGACGAGGTCAACCTCAATTGCGGCTGCCCCTCCGAGCGCGTGCAAAAGGGCGCCTTCGGCGCCTGCCTCATGGCCGAAGCGCCGCTGGTGCGCGATTGCGTCCGCGCCATGGTCGATGCAGTGGCGATCCCGGTCACGGTCAAGCATCGCATCGGCATCGGTCGCGATGACGACTATGGCTTTGTGCGTGACTTTGTCGGCACGGTAGCCGAGGGCGGCTCGCAGGTGTTCATCGTGCATGCGCGCAGCGCCTGGCTGCAAGGCCTCTCGCCCAAGGAAAACCGCGAGATTCCGCCATTGCGCCACGAGTACGCGGCGCAACTCAAGCGCGACTTTCCCGGCCTCACCATCGTGCTCAACGGCGGCATCGCGAGTGTGGAGGCGGTCGATCACGCCTTGGCCCAAGTCGATGGCGTGATGCTGGGGCGGCACGCATATCACGAGCCCTGGTTCCTGGCGCAGGTGGATGCGCGCTGGTTTGGTGATGACGCGCGTGCCTTGTCGCGCATCGAAGTGATGCAGAGGATGCGCGATTACGCGCGCATCACGGTTGATGCGGGCGTGCCGCTGCGCGCGGTGACCCGCCACATGCTGGGCCTGACGCAGGGTCTGCCCGGCGCCCGTGCCTGGCGGCGACGCTTGTCGGACGTGGCGCTTCTGCGCCAGGGCAACCCCGACCTGATCGTCGATGACCGCATCGCGCCCGGCCCCGAACGTCTCGCCGCATGATCATCGAATCCCTGCTCGATACCGATCTCTACAAGTTCACCATGATGCAGGTGGTGCTGCATCATTTTCCGGGCGCGACCGTCGAGTACCGCTTCAAGTGCCGCACCCCGGGCGTGGACCTTGCGGCCGACCTGCCGGCGCTCCGCCGCGAAATCGACACGCTGACGCAAGTGCGCTTTCGCGACGAGGAGCTCGACTACCTGCGCGGACTGCGATTCATCAAGAGCGACTTTGTCGACTTTCTGGGCCTGATGCGGCTCAACGCCAAGTACGTGCATCTCGCGGCGGCCGCCGACGGCGGCATCGATCTGACCATCCGCGGGCCGTGGCTGCACACGATCCTGTTCGAGATCCCGCTGCTGGCCATCATCAACGAGACCTATTTCCGGCGTATTGCGCCGACGCCGGACCTGGCAGAAGCCCGGCGCCGCATGGCCGGGAAAATCCGCCTGGTCGCGGGCGACCCGGCGTTGGCCGAGATGCGCATCGCCGACTACGGCACGCGACGGCGCTTTTCGCGCACATGGCATGAGGAGGTCGTGACCACGTTGAAGCGCGACCTGGGCGCCAACTTCGCCGGCACCTCCAACGTGCTCTACGCGATGCGACACGGCATCACGCCGCTTGGCACCATGGCGCATGAATACCTGCAAGCCTGCCAGGCGCTCGGGCCGCGCCTGCGCGACTCGCAGACCTATGCCTTCGAGAAGTGGGCCGCCGAGTATCGCGGTGACCTGGGCCTGGCGCTGTCGGACGTCTACGGCATCGAGCCGTTTTTGCGTGATTTCGACATGTTTTTCTGCAAGCTCTTCGACGGCGCGCGCCACGATTCCGGCGACCCGTTTGAGTGGGGCGAACGCCTGATCGAGCACTACCGCAAGAACCGTGTCGACCCGCGCACGAAATCCCTGGTGTTTTCCGACGGGCTCACCGTGCCGCTGGCGATCCGGCTTTTCGAGCGCTTTCGCGGGCGCATCGCCACCGCGTTCGGCATCGGCACCAACCTCACCAACGATCTGGGGCCCACGCCGATCAACATCGTCATCAAGATGGTCCGTTGCAACGGCCAGCCGGTCGCCAAGCTGTCGGACTCGCCGGACAAGAACATGTGTGACGACGAGCGCTACCTGGCCTACCTGCGCCAGGTGTTCGGCATTCCGCAGCCGGCGTGAACGCTAGAATTCCGTTTTTGCCGGAGAACACGTGAGCCAAGTCCCAGCCCCCAAGCTGTCCAAGCGCGCCGCCTCGCTCGGCACCGAGAACGCCTTCGTCGTCCTGGGCGAGGTGACCGCACTGCAGCGCGCCGGCCGCGACATCATCTCGTTCTGCATCGGCCAGCCGGACTTTCCCACGCCCGTCAACATCCAGGACGCGGCGGTCAAGGCGATCCGCGAGGGGCGGCACGGCTACACGCCGTCGAACGGCATTCCGGAGCTGCGCGAAGCCATCGCGCGCGAGGTCAACCGCATGCGCGGCCTGGCAGTTTCCGCCGACGACGTGGTGGTGGGCTCGGGCGCCAAACCTTTCATCGCGTACGCGATCCTCTCGACCACCGACTTCGGTGCCGGGGACGAAGTGATCTACCCCAATCCGGGCTTCCCGATCTACGAGTCGCAGATCGTCGCCAACGGCGCGGTGCCGGTGCCGTTGGGCCTGAAGGAGGCGCGCGGCTTCGCCTTCGACCCGGCCGAACTCGAAGCCGCGATCACCCCGCGCACGCGGATGCTGATCCTCAACACGCCGCACAACCCGACCGGCGGCTCGCTCTCGGCCAACGACCTGGCGGACATCGCCGCCATCCTGCGCCGCCACCCGCAGGTGTGGGTGTATGCCGACGAGATCTATTCGCGCCTGATCTACGACGGCGCCTTCCAGTCGATCGCCGCGCTGCCCGGCATGCTCGAGCGCACCATCATTTCCGACGGTGCCTCCAAGACCTGGGCGATGACCGGCTGGCGCATCGGCTACGCGGTCAATCGCACCCTCGCGCCCGTCTTCACCCGCTGGGTCACCAACACCGAATCCTGCGCCTCGCACATCAGCCAGTGGGCGGCGGTCGAGGCGATCAACGGCCCGCAGGACGCGGCCGAGATGATGAAGGCCTCGTTCCGCACCCGCCGCGACCTGATCGTCGGGCTGTTGAACCAGGTGCCGGGGTTCAATTGCCTGTTGCCCGGCGGCGCGTTCTACGCCTGGCCCAACGTCACCGAGGCCTGCCGCATGACCGGATGCGCTGACTCGGAGGAGTTGCGCAAGAAGCTGCTCAACGAGGCCGGCGTGGCGGTGCTGGCCGACATACACTTCGGCGCGCGGGTGGCGGGCGAGGGGCAGCACATCCGCTTTTCCTACGCGGCTTCGGAAGCGGCGATCCGCGGCGGGGTGGCGCGCATCGCGGACTGGGTGCGCGCGAACACCCGCGCAACACCCGTTCAGCAGCGCTGACTGGAAACGAATCGATGATCGACACCGGCCCCACCACGATCCAGCTGACCGCCGCGGTGCTGTTCGCGCTGGCCCTTGTGCATACGTTTTCGACGAAGCTTTTCGAACGGCTCGCACACACGCGCCCCGCGCACGCCGGTGTCTGGCACCTCCTGGGCGAGGTCGAGGTGGTGTTCGGCTTCTGGGCCATGGTCCTGATCGTCGCGATCTTCATCCTCTCGGGGAAACAGGCCGCGACCGAGTACCTGGACTCGCGGAATTTCACCGAGCCGATGTTCGTCTTCGCGATCATGGTCGTCGCTGGGAGCAAACCCATCCTCGAGTTTGCCGCGGCGCTGGTCAACCATTTGTCGCGCTTCATTCCCCTGCCGCGTTCGATCGCCTTCTATTTCGCGGTGCTCTCAATCGTTCCGCTCCTCGGATCGTTCATCACCGAGCCGGCGGCCATGACGCTCGCGGCCCTGATTCTGCGCGAGCGCTACTTTGCGATGGGGATTTCCAACCGGCTCAAGTACGTGACCATCGGGGTGCTCTTCGTCAATGTCTCCATCGGCGGTACCCTGACTCCGTTCGCCGCGCCGCCGGTGCTCATGGTCGCCGCGAAATGGAACTGGGACATCTGGTTCATGCTGGCAAATTTCGGCTGGAAGTCGGCGATCGCGGTGATCATCAACGCGTTGTGCGCGGCGCTGCTGTTCAAGCGCGAGCTTTCCGGTCTGACGGTCTCGACCTTGCGCGGCGGGCTCGCCCGTCTGCCGGCGGCGGTCGTGGCGGTGCATCTGCTGTTCCTGCTGGGGGTGGTCGTTTTCGCGCATCATCCCGCGGCGTTCATGGGCCTGTTCCTGTTCTTCATGGGATTTGTCACCGCCTATAAGCAATACCAGGATCGGCTGATCCTGCGCGAGGGATTGCTGGTGGCGTTCTTTCTGGCCGGGTTGGTCGTTCTGGGCGGTCTGCAGCAATGGTGGCTGCAGCCGCTCCTCATGAAAATGAGCGCCACCGAGGTCTATTTCGGCGCGACGGCACTGACTGCGATTACCGACAATGCCGCGTTGACCTACCTGGGTTCCCTGGTGGAAGGATTGTCAGAGGAATTCAAGATCGCATTGGTCGCCGGTGCGGTGACCGGCGGCGGCCTGACGATCATCGCCAATGCGCCCAATCCCGCGGGCTTCTCGATCTTGAAGGAACATCTCGAGGACCAGGCACTCAACCCGCTGGGCCTCCTGGTGGCGGCCTTGCCGCCCACCATCGTCGCGATACTCGCCTTTCGACTCTTGTAGGGATGCATGGTGCCGGCGCGCATGCCGCACCGCCTGGATGCGTGCCGCTGGAAGCGCAGGATGGGATGTATCCCGAAGCCCGAGGCGGCTCGGGAACGCACGTGAGGTTCGACGCTTGGCGCCCTTCAGGCGTCGTCATCGCCTTCCATCACCACCCCAGGCCGCGAGCCATCACCAGCGCGATGACCAGCGGCAGGGCGATGCGCAGGCCCCAGCGCCATTCCGGGCCGGCCAGGCGGCCTTCGAGATCCGCCGCCTGACGCGCCGCGCCACCCCGACATGCCCAGCCGACCAGGAGCGCGATGGCGATGGCGCTGGCCGGCAGCAGGATGTTCGACGCAAGGTGGTCGACGCGCTCGAGCAGTGCCGCGCTGCCTGCCGCGGGCGCGAGGACCCCGTTGCCCAGCGAGACCGGCGCCCCTGCTGCCAGCGCGCCGCTACCGACGATCAATGCGGCGCGGCGGCGGCTCCAGTGCCGGCGCGCCATCGCCCAGGCCACCGGCACTTCCAGCAGCGCCACGGTCGAGGTGAGGGCGGCGATGGCGAGCAGCAGGAATAAGGCGATGGCGAGCCAGCGGCCGGCAGGCATGGCGGCGAACACCTCCGGCAGAACGGCGAAGGCGAGCGCCGGGCCATGCGCGGGATCAATCCCATGGCTGAACACCGCCGGGAAGAACATCACGCCGGCGAGGAGCGCGACAACGGTGTCGCCGGCGACGAGGAACAAGGCCGCGCGCGGCAGGCGCTCGCCCTGCGGCACATAGGCACCGTAGGTGATCACCACGCCCATGCCGAGGCCGATCGAGAAGAGCGCCTGGCCAAGTGCGGCAAGATAGGTCTGCGGCTGCCTGAGGGCCGCCCAGTCAGGGGTGAACAGGAAGGAAATGGCGCGCCCGGCGCCTTCGAGCGTCAGCCCGTGGCCGGCAAGCAGCAACAACAGGATGAGGAAAGTCGGCATGAGCCAGGTGCAAGCGCGCTCGATGCCGTGCTCGACGCCGGCGGCGACGATCGCGATCGTCGCCGCCATCACCACCGCGTACCAGAAGAGAGCCTGGGCGGGTCGGCGATGATGGCGCGAAAGCGCGCGTCGTGATCGCCGGCGCCGGCCGGCCCGGCACCTTCGCTGACGTAGCGCCACAGGTAGTTGACCACCCAGCCGGCGATGACCGGGTAGTAGCTGAGAATGGCGACACAGGCGAGCATGCCGATCCACCCCGCACCGTGCCAGGCGCGCACGGCGGAAAGCCGGGCGATCGCGCTGACCGCGTCGGCGCGGCCGCTGCGTCCGATGGCCAGTTCGGCGATCAGCAACGGCCAGCCGAGCAGCAGCACGGCGCCGATGTAAGCGATGATGAACGCACCGCCGCCGTTCTCGCCGGCCACATAGGAGAACCGCCAGATATTGCCCAAGCCGACCGGCGCGCCCAGGGCAGCGAGCAGAAAGCCCGGTCCGGAATTCCAGCGTATCGCGGTGCCCGTGGCGGCGTCGCTCATTGCGCGACGGCGTGGCCGACGACCGCGACGCCGGGATCGTTGGCGTGCAACCTGCGGACCGGGGCCGCGTTCGCGGACGAAACTTGGGAAAGACTAGCCATCGCGATGCCTGTGCCTGGTGGCACTATCGTACAAGGCCCGCGTCCTGCGCGTGCGACGCGGGGGCGCAGAGTGCCCGCGCCGGACTGCAGGGCGCGCATCTGCGACAATTCCGCCGCAGCAACATGGAGAACGCGGCATGCAGTGCGAGACGATGGCGGGCGGGTTCGGCGTGAGCATCACCGGCGTGCGTGTCGATGCGCTTGACGATGCCGACATGGCCGCAGTGCTGGAAGCCTGGCGCGCGCACCACGGGCTGATGGTGTTCCCGCGCCAGCATGTATCGGATGCCGGCTTGCTCGCCTTCTCGCGCCGGCTGGGCGAGCTCGACCTGCCGCCCAACCAGGAGAACGGGCGCCAGAGCGCGCCCGGCTTTCCGGAAATCTACGTGGTGTCGAACATCAAGGACGCCGCCGGCGCGCCGATCGGCGCGCTGGGCGACGGCGAGGCGGTCTGGCACACCGACATGAGCTACGCGCCGATGCCGCCGCTGGCCTCGATGCTGACCGCGCGCGAGATTCCAGCTTCGGGCGGGTCGACCTGGTTCTGCGACATGGTGGCGGCCGCCGCCGCGCTGCCTGCCGACCTGCGCGCGCGCGTGGCGGGTCTCAAGGTCAAGCACGACGGCACCTACAACTCCGGCGGCTACCTGCGCAAAGGCGTCGTCGATACCGACGATCCGGTGAGCGCGCCCGGCACGCTGCACCCGCTCCTGGTCCGCATCCCCGAGACCGGCCAGGCCTCGCTTTACCTGGGCAGGCGGCGCCTGGCCTACATCGACGGCCTGTCGCGCGCCGACAGCGAGGCGCTGCTTGATCAATTGTGGGAAGTCGCCACCGACGCCGGTCGCGTCTACAGGCACCAGTGGCAGCTGGGCGACCTGGTGGTGTGGGACAACCGCACCACCATGCACCGGCGCGATCCGTTTCCGCCGAGCGAGCGCCGGCTGATGCACCGCACGCAGATCAAGGGGGCGGCGGCGCCGGCGCCGTTTGCCTGACAGCGGTTTGGACGGGCTCTTCTCGACCCGCCGCATCGTCTTGGCCCTGCTGCTGGGCGGCCTGCTGCTGCTCGGCTACACGGTCCTGCAGTTCTTTCTGGCGCCGCTGGCCTGGGCCGGGATACTCGCCTACACCACCTGGCCCCTGTACGCGCGCCTGCGCGGCCCGGCGCGGCGCTGGCCGACCGCCAGCGCCGCGCTCATGACCGTGCTCCTCCTGGCGGCTTTCGTGGTGCCCGTGGTCTGGCTGATGGCGCTCTTGCGCGGCGAACTCACCGCAGCGTATGCGGCGGTGGCCGCTTACCTCGCCCAGGGCCCGCATCCTCTGCCGGATTTCCTCGTCCGCATCCCGTGGCTGGGCGACTGGCTGCAGCAACTGTTCGACCAACTGGCCGGCGACCCGGCTGGCGTGCGCGCGCAGATCGCCGCGTGGGCCGAGGAGCGCATCGACGATCTCCTGGGCCTCCTGGGCGGTGCCGGGCGCAACGCCGCCAAGCTGGGCTTTGCACTGCTTGCGCTTTTCTTTCTTTACCGCGATGGCGAAGCGCTGCTCGAGCAGGTCAGGAGCGTGCTGCGCCGCATTGTCGGCGCGCGTGTCGATGGCTACCTCGAAGCCGCGGGCGCCACCACCAGTGCCGTGGTCTACGGGCTGGTTCTCACGGCGCTGGCGCAAGGCGCGCTGGCCGGCCTGGGCTACTGGGTGGCCGGGGTGCAGACGCCGGTGCTGATGGCTGCGCTTACCGTGCTGATCGCGCTGATCCCGTTCGGCACGCCGTTCGTCTGGGGCTCGATCGGCGTCTGGCTGGTGCTGAACGGCCAGACGGCCGCCGGCATCGGCCTGCTCGCCTGGGGCACGCTGGTGGTGAGCTGGGTCGACAACCTGATCCGGCCGCTGGTGATCTCGAGCGCCACGCGCATTCCGTTCCTGCTGGTGATGTTCGGCGTGCTGGGCGGGCTGGCCGCGTTCGGCCTGATCGGGCTCTTCCTCGGGCCGGTGATCCTGGCGGTGCTGATGGCGGTATGGCGCGAGTGGCTGGAGGACGCGCAGGCGGCCGATGCAAGGCGACCGGTTGAACCGGGGGCGCCGGGCCGCTAGACTGGCGTTTCCACCCACCCCGGACGCGGCAAGCGCGGAGGAACACCATGGGCTTTCTTTCCGAAGACGAATTGGCGCACCTGGCGCCGGCCGAATCGACCCTCTTCGCCTCGCCGATCCCGGTGCAGTCGGTCTCTTCCGACGAATTCCTGCCCGCGCCGCAGACGGCCAGGCAGCGCGAGTTCGAAGCGCGCGTCAAGGCGATCGGCAGCGAACTGGCGCGCCACCAGGGCGTCTCGCGGCGCACTTTCTTCAAATCCGCCGCCGGGATGGCTGCGGCCTTCGTGGCCATGAACGACACCTTCGGGCCGCTGTATGTGGTCAGCCGTGCCGAGGCGCAGACACCCGAGATGGCGAACGCGCGCGCCGCGGCCTTGAAGGGGCAGTTCATCATGGACATGCACACGCACTTCCTGCGCGACGACACGCGTCTGGAAGGCTTTGTGCGCTCACGCGAGGCGGTCGGGCGCGCCGGCTGGAACCCGGCCCTGGCGGGCAAGCCGCAAACCATCGAGGACCTGAAGTTTGCCAACTACTTCAAGGAGATCTACCTCGACTCCGATACCAAGATCGCGCTGATTTCCGGCTCCGGCTCGGAGGAGCCGCGCGACTGGTTCCTCACCAACGAGATGAAGGCCGAGGCGCGCAGCAACGTCAATCGCAACGCCGGCGCCAAGCGCATGTTCTCGCACGCCATCTTCATGCCCGGCATGCCGGGCTGGCTCGACCGGGTCGATCGCGACCTGGAAACGCTCAAGCCCGACTCGTTCAAGGGCTACACGGTGGGCGACAACACCAACAAGCATCTTGCGCGCCACCCCTGGCACCTGGACGACGAGAAGCTGCTCTATCCGTTCTACGAAAAGCTGGTCAAGGCCAGCCGTACCCAGCCGAGCCTGGCCAACGTGTGCGTGCACAAGGGACTTTATCCGCCGTCGACGACGCGGCAGTTCCCGGATCTGGTCAAGTACGCCGATGTCAGCGATGTCGCAAAGGCAGCCAAGGACTGGCCGCAACTCAACTTCATCATCTACCACTCGGGATTCCGGTTCACCGGCGGTGCGCACATGATCGGCTGGGAGCAGTTCGAGAAAAGCGGGCGCATCGACTGGGTGACCGACCTGGCCGACATCCCGGCCAAGCATGGCGTCAAGAACGTCTACGGTGACCTGGGGCAGATCTTCGCGCAGAGCACCGTGGCCGAGCCGCGCCTGTGCGCGGCGATGATGGGCCAACTCATCAAGGGCTTGGGCGCCGACCACGTGGTGTGGGGGTCGGACGCGGTCTGGACCGGCGCCCCGCAGTGGCAGATCGAGGCCTTGCGGCGCCTGGAAATTCCCGAGGAGATGCAAAAGAAGCACGGCTTCGCGCCCCTCGGAGCGGCCGACGGGCCGGTCAAGAGCGCGATCTTCGGCGAGAACTCGGCGCGGCTCTACGGCGTCACGCGCGCGCAGCGTGCCTCGCTCGAGGGCGACCTGGTCGCGCGGGCCAAGGCCGCCTACGACCGGCACGGCGCAGGCCGTACCAACCTCGCCTACGGCTACGTCGCGCCGCAGGTCTGAGGCTGCGGATCAGGAGGGCAGGTCGGCGGCCATCAGGTCGGGCCGGACGGTGCCGACCTCGGCATTGGAGAAATTGAGTTCGACCTTGCAGCCGTTCGGGTCCATGAGGAACAGCTGGAACAGCCCTTGGTCGTTGACCATGCGCCGGGTAAAGGGCACGCCCTCGGCGCTCAGGTGCTCCATCATCTGCGCCAGTCCCTCGCAGCGGAACGCGATGTGGTCGATGACCCCGCTGCCGGCCACCGCGGTCGACTCCTGGCCCAGGTATTTCTTGCGGTTCTCGCTGACGGTCGCGCCGCCCTGGGTCACGTGGATCACGTCGCGGTCGCCGAGATACAGCCAGAAGACCGGGAACTTGAAATCAGGCGAGGGCCCGACGGTAAAGCCGAGCACGCGCGTGTAGAAATCGCGCGTGGCTTCCATGTCGGCGGTCTGGATCAGGTAGTGCTCGATGTGCTTGAGTGGCATGGAAGACCTCGATGTTTTCGATTCAGACAGGCGTGGCCTCGCCGCCCTCGACGATGACGTTCTCGACCACGCCGGCGCCGCCGCGTCGATGCGCGGCCGCGGCGACGTAAGCGGGCGATTCGAAACAGTCGATCGCGTGCTGCATGCTCGGAAACTCGATGACGATGAAACGGTGGAAGGTCTCGGGACCCTCCATGATGCGGTACTTGCCGCCGCGTGCCAGCACGCGCCCGCCGAACTTGGCGATGATGCCGGGCACCTGGTCGGTGTATTTCTTGTATTCGACCGCATCGTCGATGCGGGCCCGGGCGACCCAGTAGGCGGGCATGGGGATCTTCCTTTCACGAGTCCGGAATTGCCTGCCGTGGCGGCGCCGGGGAGTGCAATAGTATCGCCCTGACTGCGCGGCATGCCTTGCACGGCTTGATGGTGCCCGGGTCAAGAAAAGGCGACCACATGCATCCCGACACCGCTTCGCGCGCGACTTCCACTTCGGCCGTCACGCCGCGCCGACTGTTCGCAGTCTTCCTGCGCATCGCGCTCTCAGGCATCGGTGGCGCACTGCCGCATGCCCGGCACGCCATCGTCGATGTCCAGGGATGGCTCGACGACAGCGAGTTTGCAGACGTCCTGGCCGCGGGCCAGCTCCTGCCCGGACCCAACATCGTCAATGTCGGCATCCTGGTCGGCGACCGTTTTTGCGGGTTGCGGGGCGTCGCGGCAGCCTTGGGCGGGCTGCTGATGGTGCCTTTCGCGATCGTTGTGGCGTTGGGTGCCTTCTACCGCGAACTGGGCGCCGCCGGTGTGCTCGCGCACGCCTTCACTGGCATCTCTGCGGCGGCGGCAGGTCTGATCGTCTCGGTTGGACTGCGCCTTGCGCGCGTGCAGCCCCGCCGCCTCTGGGTGCTGGGCATCGCCATGGCCGCCTTCGTCGGCGTGGCCGTGCTGCGCCTGCCGATGGTCTGGGTGATCCTCGCCTTAGGTCCGCTTGCGGTCGTCGCGGCCAACCATGAGGTCGGGCCATGACCCTGGACGTGCTGGCCGCGTTGTGCGCGCATCTGGCCCTGCTGTCGCTGTTCGCCATTGGCGGCGCGCACGCGGTTCTTCCTGACGTGCACCGGATTGCCGTCGGTGAACATGGATGGCTATCCGATACCGAGTTCGCGACACTTGTCGCCCTGTCCCAGGCCGCCCCTGGCCCGAACGTGCTCGTCATGAGCCTGATCGGCTATCAACTGGGAGGCTTGGCTGGCGCGCTGGCGGCCACGATCGCCTTTGTCGGCCCCTCATCCCTGTTGGTAGCCGCTGTGGCAAAGACGCTGCGCCGTGCCGGGCAGGCACGCTGGGTGCGAGTACTGACGCGCGCACTCGCGCCGCTCACCGTGGGACTGGTGCTGGCATCTGGCTACGTGCTCTCGCGTGGAGTGTTTTTGCAGCTCGGCGGAAGCGGTACCGGCAGAGGGTTGGCGGCCGCTGCCATCACCCTCGGCGTCGCCTTGCTTGGGACGCTGACCCGGATCAATCCCCTGTGGCTGATTCTGACCGCCGCTGTGGCAGGCATCGTGCTCTTTTGAACCACAGGAATCGCGCCGACAAGCGCGCTTCTTGCTGCGCCAACAAGGGTTAACCCTAATTCGCCGGCTCTCCCGGACGGATCTCAAGCGACCGGATCGCGCGGGTAGACCGGGGTGCGCGGGAATTTTCTTTTTCCGGTCAGACACTTGCAGTGTCAGATCCGCTGCGCTGGGCAAACGGGAGGAAATCGCCAGCCTGCGTTTCGTACAGGCAATGTAGGAAGTTGCCCTACACAAGAATAGGAAGATCGACCCGCCGCGACCACTGGTATGCCGATGACATAGCGGATAGGATGCCTCCGTCAAGCGTCGAAAAGTAACATTCTTTGACCTTCTTTTCGCCGCTTTAAATGTTGGTCCACAACTTTCAACCAGAGGGGTCCGCAAATGCAAACTCGTACCGATATCAGCGCCTTGATCAGCCGCATCGCCCAGTCCGGCCTGCCACGAGAGGCCACCACTGGTGCACGCGCGCAGCGCGAGGAGCGCATGCCGTTTCGCATCAAGCTGGTGCGTGAAAACGCGGACCTCGAGAAGGCGGTGTCGATCCGTCACGCCGCCTACGCGCGTCACGTGCCTGAGTTCGCCGCTGGCCTCCGGCAACCGGAACCCTACGACTACGAGGAGGGCTCGGTGGTGCTCCTGGCCGAGTCCAAATTGGACGGCAGCGCCATCGGCACCATGCGCATCAAGACCAACCGCGCCAGCCCGCTGGGTCTGGAGCAATCGGTGCAACTGCCTCACTGGCTCGAGTACGTAACCATCGCCGAAGCGACCCGGCTGGGAGTCGCACAGGGCCGCATGGGGACCGTGGTCAAGACGCTCCTTTTCAAGGCGCTGTTCCAGTATTGCCTTGCCACCGGAGTGGACTGGATGGTCATCGCCGCACGCTCGCCGATGGACCGCCAGTACGAGGACCTGCTGTTCGAAGACGTCTTTCCCGAGTCCGGCTTCATCCCCATGCGCCACGCTGGCGGCATCCCGCACCGCGTTCTGGCCCTTGATGTGGCCAATGCGCACGCCAAGTGGTCGGAGGCGCGCCACCCGCTGCTCGGGTTCATGTGCGATACGGTGCACCCGGATATCGACCTGAGCGGGGCTGAACAGCCGACCCCTCTCCTGCAACCCCCGGTCGCGGTGGTGTCAGCCCCCCAACCGGCCACGTTGAACGCCTGATCGCCTGGGGTCTGACACCCCGGTGTCAGACGAGTTGCGGCAAGGCCGGTGCCGTGGTCTTGGTATGCTTAGGACCTTCCGGTGCATGCGGGTGTCCGGCGCGCGGGTGTTTACGGGACTGGCTGTTTCCCCGCGCTGGAGCCACCATGAACCCGGCATAGGGTATTCGGCCGCACATCAATGACCAAGTACATGAATTCGGAACAACCCTGGACCGCGCGGGCCAATCTGGCCGCCGATGCGGGGCTATACCGGTTTTCGCAGTTTTTCGTGCCGGCGCTGATCGCCTGCATGACCTTGGCCGGATTGTTTTTCTGGACCCAGGAGTACCTTTCTGCCAGCGGTAAACCGGTTGAATTCCGTCTTGTGGAGGACAGGCGCGACAACCTGTGGCCTGAGGCGGTAGTCGCTGCGATGCCGGGCGCGCAGGCGATCCGGCAGTTCGACACCCGGCTTTCGGAAACCCCCGTCTGGTTGGCGTTCACCGTACCGGTGCAGGTCGGGGGCGCGCGCGCCCTCGTCGAATTTCCGTCACGCCATATCGTGGAACTTGCCTGCTGGGAGCGCGGGTCGATGGTGGCGCTTGGCCGGGCAGACCGGGCGAAGTCCGAGGGCCGAATCATCCGCATGCGGGCAGGATTCGCACTCGATCCCGCCGGGCTGGGCAGTCCATCGCACGTGGTATGCCAGGCGCGCGCGGTCGGACCTGCCCGCATCACCGTGCAGTTGTGGAAGGGCGATGACCTCGAGGCCGCCGCCCACAAGTTCCACCGCAATACCGGCCTGGTCGATGGCGGCCTGCTGCTGCTGGCGGGTTTCATGATCATGACCGCGCTCATCAGCCGGGAGTGGATATACGTCCTCTTTGCCGCCTGGCTGGTGGCCAATCTGCGCATGGCGGCGCTGTCGGCGGGCTGGGACGGGCAGTGGCTGGAGCGCGCGGTGCCGGTCGACTCGATGCTGCTGGTGCGCAAGCTCACCATCGCCGTCTTCTACGTACTGACCTATACGCTGTTTGCACGCCTGTTCGCCGATGATCTGAAGCGTGTCGGCCATGGCGCGCTGCTCGCGGTAGCTCGCTGGTCGTGCGTGGCCATGCTGGCGCTTGCGGTTGTGCTGCCGTTCGCCGCCTTCCTGCCCTTCGTGTGGGTCATCACTCTGGTCGGCATCGGCATCCTGCTGTTCCTGCTCTTGCGCATCGTGGTGGTGACGCGCTCCAAGGTGGCAGTGTGGTACGCGGCCGCGCTTGGCATCACCCTGTTTGCCAGCTTCTATGAAGTGATCGCGGCCGCGCTCGGCTTCAAGGAACTGATCGGCGCTTTCAACAGCGTCACCGCCGCGTTGTCGTCGAGCCTCATCGCCGCGCTGGCCATTGCCGAGCAGTTGCGCCAGGAGCGCGACCAGCGCGTCGAGGCGCAGGCGGCCCTGCGCAACACCTACGAGGCCATGCCGATCGGGCTGTTCACCCTCGACGCGACCGGCCACCTGGTGCGCGGCAATCCGGCGCTCTTGGACATGCTGCGCATCGGCGCGGGCGAGGGCGGTCGCCCTTGGAAGGAATACTTCGAGGACGGCGCCTGGGACCGCCTCAAGGCCTTGGTCAGCGAGGGGGGCAGTCGCGATATCGAGGTCGGCGGCCGCGCCGACGCAGGGCCTGATCAGCGGCGTTTCCTGGTCAAGGCCACGTTGTCGCGCGACCATATCGAGGGGTCACTGCAGGATGTGACCGAGAAGTCCAAGGCATCCGAGCGCCTGCGCTTCCTGGCCGAGAATGACCCATTGACCGGCGTGCTCAACCGCCGGGGCGTCGAGAAGGCTCTCGATGAGGCGCTTGGTCGTCTCGAGGCCGGGCAGCCGCTGGCGCTGGCCTATCTCGACCTCGACCGTTTCAAGCTCATCAACGATCTCTATGGTCACGCCGCGGGCGACCATGTCCTGATCCAGGTGTGCGAGCGTGTGCGTGAACTGCTGAGCCACGGGCAATGCCTGGGGCGGGTCGGTGGCGACGAGTTCGTGGTCGTCTTTCCCGGTACACCCATACAGTCGGCGGCCTGGACGTGTCGCGGGGTGGTCGAGCGCATCGGAACCCAGCCCTATCGCATCAGCGACAAGGCGTTTCAGGTGCGTGGTTCGATCGGCCTGGTGGAAGTGGCGAGCGGGATGTCTGCCTCGGAGGCGATTTCCGCGGCAGACCGCGCCTGCCGTGCCGCCAAGGCCGGCAACAGCGAAGGCCTGGTGGTGCACGAGAAAAGCGCGCTCATGCTGCGCCAGCGCGAATCGGAATTGCGTCTCCTCGAGCGCCTCGGCTCGCCGCTCGCGCATGACGGGCTGTTTCTCGAGATGCAGCCCATCATGTCGCTCAAGGCGCCTTTCGAGTCGCTCAACTTCGAGGCGCTATTGCGCATGCGCGAAGCCGATGGCACCGTGGTATCAGCCGCCTCGATAGTCTCGATCGCGGAAAGCAACGGGCGCATCGGCGTGATCGACCGCTGGGTGCTCGCGCGCGTGCTGGCGTGGCTGGACGAGAACTACGACAGCTTGAAGCACACGCAGTTCGTCTGCGTCAACCTTTCCGGAGCCTCGCTCAACGACGAACGCTTTGTCCACGACGCCTACAAGCTCCTGGCGCAGTATGTGCATTCGGCGGGCCGGCTATGCATAGAGGTCACCGAATCGGTGGCTCTGCATGACCTGGACAACACGCGGCGCTTCATCGACCGGGTGCGCAGCTATGGCGCCAAGATCGGGCTGGACGATTTCGGCGCCGGTTATACGTCGTTTTCGTATTTGAAGGAGTTGCCCGCCGACGTGCTCAAGATCGACGGCAATTTCGTCGTCGGCGTCAATCAGCATCCGTCGAATCTCGCCATCGTCGAGGCGATCGTGAGTCTGGCGCGCAATCTCGGAATGAAGACGATCGCCGAGTGGGTCGAGGACCAGGCTACGCTGGCCGCGCTCGCCGAGGTCGGTGTCGACTACGTGCAAGGGTATGCGATTGCCTACCCGCAGGCGCCGGAGCGATTGCTTGGCGCGCCTTCGGCGGCGGGTTTCATCGAGGACGAGGCCCTGCTGCAATACGTGCGCGGACTGCGCAATTCCGATCGTACCCTCGAGTTGTGGGAACAACTCGATGTGATCCGCCCCGGAGGCGTGCATTGACGCCGTGAGCGGGACGGTTCTGCCGGTCATCGCCATCGATGGGCCCTCGGCTTCCGGCAAGGGGACGATCGCTCGCGTAGTCGCCGATCACTTCGGCTTTCACTACCTGGACAGCGGCGCGATCTATCGTGCCCTGGCCCTGGCGGCGCGGCGCGCCGGTACCGACGATACCGATCTGGTCCACGTGGCGCGCAACCTGGACCTTCGATTCAGCGGCGAGGCCGTGCTGCTCGACGGCGAGGACGCGACCGATGAAGTCCGTTCCGAGGACGTGGGAAATCTGGCATCGCGCATCGCGACCATCGCTGCAGTGCGCGAGGCGCTTCTGGCGCGCCAGCGCGCTTTCAGGATCGCCCCCGGCCTGGTGGCCGACGGGCGCGACATGGCGAGCGTGGTCTTCCCGGACGCCGTGATCAAGGTCTTCGTCGCGGCCAGTGTCGCTGAGCGCGCACGCCGCCGCGCGTGGCAGCTGGCGCGCGCGGCGGAATCCGCTAAAGGTTTGATGGGAAAAGAAAAAGATGATAATATCGCGGCCCTTTTCGAGTCTTTCTTGGGGCCGGTGACTGCCGATCTGGAAGCGCGCGACAGGCGTGATTCCGAGCGGGCAGCGGCGCCTCTCAGGATGGCCGAAGGGGCCAGGTATCTCGACACGACCAACCTCAACGCTGCCCAGGCAGCCGCGACCGTGATCGATTGGGCAGGCGCGGCTCTGCGCCCGGCCTGAACGCCTGGTGCAGTTCCGGGGCGGGGTCCACCAGACACCGCCAAGTTCGCAACCCAACCCGTGTCGCAGTCGCCCTGCGCGGCTTCAAGGCGCGGTCACCCAGCAGGACAATCCTTCATGTCAGCCATTCCCCAAGCCGCCCAGGCGGCCTCCGAGTCCTTCGCCGCCCTCTTGCTCGAGTACGAAGGCAAGCAGGAAATGCGCGCCGGCGAGGTCATTACGGCCGAAGTCATCCGCGTCGACTACAACTTCGTCGTCGTCAACGCCGGACTCAAATCGGAAAGTTACATTCCGCTCGAAGAATTCAAGAACGATGCCGGCGAACTTTCGGTCAAGGCCGGAGACTACGTCTCGGTCGCCATCGACTCGCTGGAAAACGGTTTCGGCGAGACCCTGCTCTCGCGCGACAAGGCCAAGCGCCTGTCGGCGTGGATGGACCTCGAGAAGGCCCACGAAACCGGCGAACTCGTCTCCGGGGTCATCACCGGCAAGGTCAAGGGCGGGCTCACGGTCATGACCAACGGCATCCGCGCCTTCCTGCCCGGCTCGCTGGTCGACATCCGGCCGGTCAAGGACACCACGCCCTTCGAGGGCAAGACCATGGAGTTCAAGGTCATCAAGCTGGACAAGAAGCGCAACAACGTCGTCGTGTCGCGCCGCGCGGTGCTCGAGGCCTCGCAGGGCGAGGAGCGCGCCAAGCTCATGGAAACCCTCTCCGAGGGCGCGATCGTCAAGGGCGTTGTCAAGAACATCACCGACTATGGCGCGTTTGTCGACTTGGGCGGCATCGACGGCCTGTTGCACATCACCGACCTGGCATGGCGCCGGGTGCGGCATCCTTCGGAAGTCTTGACCGTTGGCGACGAGATCACCGCCAAGATTCTCAAGTTCGACCAGGAAAAGAACCGCGTCTCGCTGGGCGTGAAGCAGCTGGGCGAGGACCCGTGGGTCGGCATCGGCCGGCGCTATCCGCAGGGCACGCGCCTGTTCGGCAAGGTCACCAACCTCACCGACTACGGCTCGTTCGTCGAAGTGGAGGCTGGCATCGAAGGCCTGGTGCACGTCTCCGAGATGGACTGGACCAACAAGAATGTCCATCCGTCCAAGGTGGTTGCATTGGGCGATGAAGTCGAGGTCATGATCCTGGAGATCGACGAGGATCG
Organism: Burkholderiales bacterium; assembly: GCA_016790635.1. Classification (GTDB taxonomy): domain Bacteria; phylum Pseudomonadota; class Gammaproteobacteria; order Burkholderiales; family JAEUOS01; genus JAEUOS01. The sequence continues at coordinate 58,869 of JAEUOR010000037.1, read as the reverse complement.
GCGCCGTATTTCGCTGGGCATGAAGCAGTGCATGCCCAACCCGTGGGAAGACTTCTCGATGAACTTCAAGAAGGGCGACCGCGTCAAGGGTGCGATCAAGTCGATCACCGACTTCGGTGTCTTCATCGGCTTGGCGGGCGGCATTGACGGGCTGGTGCACCTGTCCGATCTGTCGTGGTCGCAGACCGGTGAGGAGGCCGTCAAGGGTTTCCGCAAGGGCGACGAGGTCGAGGCCACGGTGTTGGGCATCGATGTCGAGCGCGAGCGCATTTCCCTGGGCATCAAGCAGATCGAGGGGGATCCATGGTCTTCTTACGTCGCGGCCAACGACAAGGGGGCGATCGTCAAGGGGCGGGTCAAGAGCGTGGATGCCAAGGGAGCCGTGGTCGTACTGACGCCCGAGGTGGACGCGTATTTGCGCGCTTCGGAGATTTCGCGTGACCGCGTGCAGGACGCCAGCACCCTGCTCAAGGAAGGTGACGAGGTCGAGGCTGTCGTCATCAACGTCGACCGCAAGAATCGCAGCATCAACCTGTCGGTCAAGTCCAAGGACAGCGCCGAGGAGCGGGAAGCGATTTCGCGCATGCAGGCCGATGCCGGCAACGCCGCGACCGGGACGACCAATCTCGGCGCGCTGCTCAAGGCGAAGATGGACCAGAAGTAAGCACCACGCGCCGGATCTTCCAGCAGATGACTAAATCCGACCTGATAGCGCGTCTGGCGACGCGCTATCCGCAACTTGTCGCCAAGGATGCGGATTTCGCGGTCAAGACCATTCTCGATGCGATGGCCGAAAGCCTCGCGCGCGGGCAGCGCATCGAGATTCGCGGCTTTGGCAGCTTCGGTCTCAACTACCGGCCGCCGCGCATCGGCCGCAACCCCAAGTCGGGCGAGAAGGTGCACGTGCCGGAAAAGCATGTGCCGCATTTCAAGACCGGCAAGGAGTTGCGCGACCGCGTCGATGCAAGGCTCAATCCCGGGCGTCCCACAACCGCGCATGAGGCCGGCATGTCGCTCGCCGCGTCGGGAAATTGAGCCGCGTTCCGGCGCCATGCAGGCGGCACCCGGGTGCCGCTTTTTTTTGCCAAGGGACGATGCCGCGATGCGCTTTCTGACCATTGCGCTCAGAGTGTTCCTGTTCGCGGTACTGCTCTTGTTTTGCGTGCGCAACCTCGATCCGGTCACGCTGCGTTTCTACTTCGGCATCGAGTGGACCGCGCCGCTGGCCCTGATCCTGTTCGCATTCTTTGCCGTCGGTGCGGTGATAGGCGCGCTTTCCCTCCTGCCGCGACTGGTGCGTGCCAACCGGCGCGCGGCGCCCCCCGCTGAGCGCGGCGCGGCGCGCTAGCCCGGAGCTGCCGACTCTCCCCCGGGCGATGGAAATCGAACTCTGGTGGCTCCTGGCCCTGCCCGCGTTTTTCGCGCTGGGCTGGGGCGCGGCACGAGTTGACATCCGGCACGTGCTGTCGCAATCGCGCGCCTTGCCGAGCTCCTACTTCCGCGGTCTCAACCACCTCCTCAATGAAGAACCGGACCGCGCAATCGACGCCTTCATCGAAGTCGTCAAGGTCGATCCGGAAACCACCGAGCTGCACTTCGCCCTTGGCAACCTGTTTCGCCGTCGCGGTGAAGTCGAGCGGGCGATCCGCATGCATTCAAGCCTCGCCAATCGGTCTGACCTGGATGAAGGCGAGCGCTTGCGCGCATTGTTCGAGCTGGGTCAGGACTACCTGCGCGCCGGATTGCTCGACCGTGCCGAAGAGACGCTGACCAAGCTCGCGATGACGCCGTTCGCTGCGCGTTCGCGGGTGTTCCTGCTGGAGATCGCGCAGTTGGAGAAAAACTGGTCGCGCGCCATCGACCTGGCGCGCCAGGTCGAGTCCGACTCCGGCCATTCGCGACAGCGCGAGATCGCGCAGTTTCATTGCGAGGCGGCGGCCGGCAAGCTCGCGCAGTCGCTGTTCGACGAAGCCAGGAGTGACGCCGCGGCTGCCCTGGCGGTCAATCGCATGGCCGTGCGCGCCAACCTGATACTGGGGGACGTCGAGGCGCGCGCGGGCCGGCACGCCGAGGCCATCACGCTGTGGCGCGCCATCGAAAGCCAGGATCCCGCCTACCTGGCATTGGCCGGTGCGCGGCTCATCGAAAGCCATCGTGCGCAAGGTCGCGTCGAGGAAGGACTGGCGCTCCTGGCCGGTTACCTCGATCGCTACCCGTCCCTGGACCTCCTGGAACTGGTGTTTCGCCTGACCATGGAGTTGCAGGGGGTGCAGGCGGCGCTGCGCGTCGTGCGCGAGGAGATGCGCAAGTCGCCTTCGCTCGCCGGCGCCGAATGGATGCTCGAAGCGCAGGCCGTCGATGCTCCCGGTGAACGGGTCTCCGATCTGAACCAGGTGCGCAATCTCGTGCATGCCCAGGCGCAGAGAATGGCCCGCTATGCGTGCGAAAATTGCGACTTCAAGGCGCGCCAGTTCTTCTGGCGCTGCCCTGGCTGCGGCAGCTGGGAATCCTATTCGCCGCGCCGGATCGAGGAAGGTGACGCCCGGTTCTAGGGACCGGGGTTGCGATTGCCGCACGGAGAACCGAATTGAGAGTGACCATGATCGGCACCGGCTACGTTGGCCTGGTGACCGGAGCGTGTTTTGCCGAGGTCGGCAACGATGTCGTGTGCCTGGACGTGGATCGGGCCAAGATCGCGGTACTCGAAGGTGGCGGCATGCCGATCTTCGAGCCCGGGCTGAAGGAGATGGTGCGGCGCAACCGCGAAGCAGGACGCCTGCGCTTCACGACCGACACGGCAGACGCTGTGGCGCACGGCGAGGTTCTCTTCATCGCCGTCGGCACCCCGCCAGACGAAGACGGTTCGGCTGACCTGCGTCACGTCGTGGCGGCCGCTGCCGGAATCGGGCGGCACATGAACGAACCCAAGCTCATCGTCGACAAGTCGACCGTGCCGGTCGGCACCGCCGACCGCGTGCGTGCGGCGATCGCCGCAGAACTCTCGGCGCGCGGCACAGTCATCGAATACTCGGTCGCTTCGAATCCCGAGTTCCTCAAGGAAGGCGCCGCGATCGAGGATTTCATGAAGCCGGACCGCATCGTGATCGGCGCTGCCGACGAGGGCGCACGCGCCACGCTGCGCGCGCTGTATGCCCCGTTCCAGCGCAATCACGAGCGCATCATCTTCATGGACGTGCGCTCGGCGGAACTCACCAAGTACGCCGCCAACGCAATGCTGGCCACGCGCATCTCGTTCATGAACGAGATGGCGAACCTGGCCGAGCGCCTCGGTTGCGACATCGAGCTGGTGCGCCAGGGCATCGGCTCCGATCCGCGCATCGGCTACCACTTTCTTTACGCCGGCTGCGGCTATGGCGGTTCCTGCTTTCCCAAGGATGTGCAGGCCCTGCAACGCACGGCGCGCGACGCCGGTGTCGCATCCGGCATCCTCGATGCGGTCGAATCGGCCAACCAGACCCAGAAGGCCATGCTGGCGCGCAAGATCGTCGATCGCTTCGGTGCCGACCTCGCCGGGCGACGCATCGCCGTCTGGGGGCTTGCGTTCAAGCCCAATACCGATGACATGCGTGAAGCACCTGCACGCGTGCTGATCGCCGACCTGCTCGGGCGCGGCGCGCAAGTCGTGGCCTATGACCCGGTCGCGATCGATGAGGCGCGTCGGGCTTTCGCGGGCGATCCCAAGGCAGCCGAGGCCCTTTCCTTCGCCCCGGGTCCCCTGGAAGCCGTCGCCGGCGCCGATGCGCTGGCGATCGTCACCGAGTGGAAGGAATTCCGCAGCCCGGATTTTGGCAAGCTTGCCTCGCTTCTCAAGGCGCCCGTGATCTTCGACGGTCGCAACCTGTATGACCCGACCGCGGTGCGCGCGCGCGGCTTCGAATACTTCCCGGTGGGCAGGCCCGACCTGCGCGCCGGCTTCGCGGGATGAAGGCGCGCGAAGCCGCCCGCCGCGCGCGGGTGCTCATCGTCGGCGACGTCATGCTGGATCGTTACTGGTTCGGCGATGTGCACCGCATCTCCCCGGAAGCGCCGGTGCCGGTGGTCAAGGTCGAGCGCACCGAGGAACGCCTGGGCGGAGCCGCCAATGTCGCACGCAACGCCGCGGCGCTAGGCGCGGCCGCCACCTTGCTGTCGGTGGTCGGTGATGACGACCCCGGGCGGGCCATCGCGCGGCTGGCGCAGGCGGCAGGCATTCGCGCTTCCCTGCATGTCGACCAGCACCTGAGCACCACCATCAAGCTGCGCGTGATCGGCCGGCAGCAGCAACTCCTGCGCATCGACTTTGAGGAAATGCCGCGCCACGAGGTGCTCGAGGGCAAGCTCTCCGAGTTTCGCGAACTGCTTGCCAATGTCGACTCGGTGATTCTTTCCGACTATGGCAAGGGCGGGCTGACCCATATCGGCGACATGATCAGCGCCGCGCGCGCGGCCGGCAAGCCGGTGCTGGTCGACCCCAAGGGTGCCGACTACGACCGTTATGCGGGGGCGACCCTGATCACCCCCAATCGGGCCGAACTTGCCGAGGTCGTCGGGGCCTGGGTTTCCGAGGCTGATCTGGCGCGGCGCGCCGGCGACCTGCGCAAGCGTCTTGGCCTGAGCGCGCTCCTGGTTACCCGCAGCGAGGAGGGCATGACGCTGTTTCGCGAAGACGGCGCCCTGCATCAGCCGGCGCAGGCGCGCGAGGTGTTCGATGTATCTGGCGCCGGCGACACCGTGATCGCGACCCTCGGCGTCCTGATCGGCGCAGGCATGTCCTTGACCGACGCGGTCACGTATGCCAATCGCGCAGGCGGCATTGTCGTCGGCAAGCTCGGCACCGCGATCGTCACTCCCGACGAACTGTTCTGAACATGGCCTATACCATCGTGACCGGCGCAGCCGGTTTCATCGGCTCCAACCTGGTGCGCGCCCTCAATGAGCGCGGCATCAAGGACGTGATTGCAGTCGACAACCTGGAACACGCCGGCAAGTTTCCCAATCTCGTCGATTGCGAGCTGGCCGACTATTTCGACAAGCGGAGTTTTCTCGAGCGCTTGGCCGAGGGCGCCTTCGACGGTGCGGTCGATGGCGTGCTGCACCAGGGCGCCTGTTCCGACACCATGGAGTCCGACGGGCGCTACATGATGGAGAACAACTACCGCTATTCGCTGGCGCTGCTCGACTGGTGTGCGGAGGAGGGCGTGCCGTTCCTGTATGCATCGTCGGCGGCGGTGTATGGCGCAGGGCCGGAGTTCCGCGAGGAGCGCCGATTCGAGCGGCCGCTCAATGTCTACGGCTATTCCAAGTTCCTGTTCGACCAGATCGTGCGGCGACGCCTGGGCGAGGCCGGGACCCAGATCGCGGGCTTTCGCTACTTCAACGTCTACGGCCCGCGCGAGACCCACAAGGGCCGCATGGCTTCGGTGGCACTGCACAATTTCAACGAATACCGCGAGCATGGCCGCGTGCGACTTTTCGGCGCACACGCCGGCTACGCCGCGGGAGAACAAAAGCGCGACTTCGTGTCGGTCGAGGATGTGATCGCGGTCAATCTGTATTTCCTGGAGAACCCCGACCTCTCGGGCATCTTCAACCTGGGCACCGGCCGTGCCCAGCCGTTCAACGACGTTGCCCTGGCGGCGATCAACGCCAGCCGCGCGGCCGATGGCAAGGCGCGGGTCGATCTGGGCACCGCGGTGGCCCAGGGCTTGATCGAGTACATCGACTTCCCCGAGGCTCTCAAGGGCAAATACCAGAGCTTCACCCAGGCCGACATCAATGCGTTGCGCGAGGCGGGCTACGACCGGGAATTCCTGAGCGTCGAGGCCGGGGTCGAGCGGTATTTCCAGGCTTGGGCGGGGACCCGTTGAATCCCGGTCAACCGCGCCGCCGACCGCGACGTTAGACCTTGCGAAGCGCGGGCACGGGGCTCGCGCCTTTTTGCAAGACATTGAGGAGGGGATATGAAGAAGCTGATTTTGGCAATTGTCGCGTTCGTGATGAGCATCGGCATGGCGTTTGCCGCCGTCGACATCAACTCTGCTGATGAGAAGGCTCTCGACGCGATCAAGGGCGTGGGCGAAGTCAAGGCTCGCGCCATCGTCGAGGAACGCAAGAAGAACGGCCCGTTCAAGAGCCTGGATGATGTTGGCGCGCGCGTGAAGGGCATTGGAGAGAAGACTGTCGCCCAATGGAAAAAGGACGGTTCAGTCACCGTAGGCGGTGGCGCCGCGCCGGTCAAGGCCGATGCCAAGAAGGATGCGCCCAAGGCGGCGCCTGCCCCTGCCGCCGCTCCCGCGCCGGCCCCCGCGGCAGCGCCTGCGCCGGCGGCCAAGCCCGCGGCGCCTGCGCCTGCTCCCGCTCCTGCTCCGGCTGCCAAGGCCGCCGCCCCCGCCCCGTCGCCCGCGGCAGCACCGGCGAGTGAGGCGAAGAAGGACGCTCCGAAGGCCGACATGAAGAAGGACGCACCCAAGGCAGACGCGAAAGCCGACGCCAAGAAGGACGCGCCCAAGGCCGAAGCCAAGAAGGACACGCCCAAGGCCGACAAGAAAGACGAGAAGAAGGACGAGAAGAAGGCCAAGGATGCACCCAAGTCCGACGCCAAGAAGGACGGCAAGAAAGACGACAAGAAGGACGACAAGAAAGACGAGAAGAAGTAATCAGTCGCACGCAGGTCCCGGAAAAGCCCCGCCGATGGCGGGGCTTTTCTGCGTCTGGCGTCGGCTATGATGACCGTTATCTTTGCTCTTCATCGAATCATGTATCCAGGCCTTGAATCCACCGTTGGCAACACACCCTTGGTGCGCCTTGCACGGGTGCCGGGCGGCGCGGGTGACGCACGCAACAACGTGATCCTGGGCAAGCTGGAAGGCAATAATCCGGCCGGCTCGGTCAAGGACCGGCCGGCGTTGTCGATGATCGCGCGTGCCGAGGAGCGCGGCGAGATCAAGCCTGGCGACACGCTTATCGAGGCGACCTCCGGCAATACCGGGATCGCGCTGGCGATGGTGGCGGCGATGCGTGGCTATCGCATGATCCTCATCATGCCCGACAACCTCTCCCTGGAGCGACGCCAGAGCATGACCGCCTACGGCGCGCAGCTGATCCTGATTCCGGCTGCGCAGGGCGGCATGGAGTACGCACGCGATCTGGCCGAGAAGATGCAGCGTGAGGGGCGCGGGCGCGTGCTCGACCAGTTCGCCAATCCCGACAATCCGCGCGCGCATTTCGAGACCACCGGGCCCGAGATCTGGCGCGCTACCGGTGGGCGCATCACCCACTTCGTCTCGGCCATGGGCACCACCGGCACCATCATGGGCGTATCGCGCTACCTGAAGGAGGTCAAGCCTGAGGTCGCCATCGTCGGCTGCCAGCCCTCCGAGGGGTCGCAGATCCCCGGCATCCGCAAATGGCCCGAGGCCTACCTGCCGCGCATCTACGACAAGTCTCGCGTGGACCGCATCGAGCCGGTCAGCCAGGCGGATGCCGAGGACATGTGCCGTCGCCTGGCGGCCGAGGAGGGCATTTGTTGCGGCATCTCCGCCGCCGGCGCCTGCGTGGTGGCCCTGCGCATCGCCGCCGAAGTCGATGACGCAACGATCGTCTTCATCGTCTGCGACCGCGGCGACCGTTACCTCTCGACCGGCGTCTTCCCGGCCTGAAGCGCACGAGCGGCGCGGATGGCTTGCGCCAGGTCCAGCACGCTCGCTGCGTAGAAGCTGGAGCGGTTGTAGCGCGTGATCACGTAGAAGTTGGTGAACCCCAGCCGATACTCGGTCGGGCGATCCGGCGTGGTCAGATCGATGAGTGCGAGAGGTGTATCGCGCGATGGGACCAGGCGGTCAGGATCGACCGCGACCACACCGTAGCGGCCAATTTCGCCGGCTGGCACCGAAGGCAGGATGTCCCGCGTCAGAAAATCCCGATATGCGGTGCCGCTGACTTCGGCGCGCAACGCGATCGGCGCACCGGCGATCCAGCCATGACCCTTGAGAAAGCTGGCGATGCTGCCGATCGAGTCCTCGAAGCTTCCGCGCAGATCGATGCGCCCGTCGCCGTTGAAGTCGACGGCATAGTTGCGCCACGACGAGGGCATGAACTGCGGAATGCCGATCGCGCCCGCGTAGGAGCCCTGCACGGAGAACACGTCGATGTCGTGCTCGCGCACGAACAAAAGGAAGTTCTCCAGTTCGCCGCGAAAGAAGGGCGCGCGCCGCGGATAGTCGAAAGCAAGCGTCGCCAGGGCGTCGATGACGCGCCAGTTGCCGGTGTTGCGGCCATAGACCGTCTCCACGCCCATGATCGCGACGATGATCTCCGCCGGAACACCGTACTGCGCTTCTGCGCGCGCCAGCGCTGCGGCGTGGCGTTGCCACAGCGCGACACCGCCATCGATGCGCACCGGTTCGACAAAGCGCGCGCGGTAGGCTTGCCAGGAACGCACGCGCGGGTCAGCCGGCGGGGTGATGAGGTCGATGATGGCCGGGTAGCGTCGCGCACGGGTAAACACGGTGACGAGTTCGCGTTCGACAAAACCGTGACGCTCGACCATTTGCGCAACGAATTCGCGCACGTCCGGGCGGGACCCGAAGTCCGCGCGCGAGGGGGCATCATTTTTCTGCCGTTGCCCGGAGCGGGTCGGCGCGGCGTCGGCAGGCACGATCTGACCAAGCAAGGCCAGGGCCATGAAAAGAGCGGTGGCGATACGGGAGGTCATGGCTGGAACAAGCGCGCCTCGCGCGTGAAGTCGGCAATCGCCCGGGCGTCGCGTTCGCGACCGTAGCGCAGGTCCGCGTAGCGCCGGGCAAGCGCGCGCATCGCGGCTCCGGCCTGCGGGGAAAGCAGGGTGGCGGCGCGTGCGCCATAGTCGAGCGGGCCCTCGGCACTCGCGCGGATGATGCCGCGCCGCGCCAGGCGTTTGACGACCGCGCGCCAGGCGCGTTCGACGGGGTCGCGCTCGCGCGCCGTCTTGAGCAGCCACAGCGCTACCGCCAAACCGACGCCGCCGACACTCAAGGCCATGGCGGCTGCCATCTCCACCCAGGTCGGCGTCTTCATGCCCAGGCGTTCCAGGGTTTCACGCTGCCGGTCGGGGGTGTAGTTGAGGACGAACTGGTTCCATTTGTTGGCCAGCGCCTCCCACTGGAAGCGGGCGCTCGAAAGCCATTGGGCGCTCCAGCCGCCCACGAAGCGCGCGAGCAGGGGGGGCGCGAAACGCTGCGGCAGGGCACCGGCGATGCCGCGCTCGACGCGCGCCGGCGAGACCGCCGCGGTCGGGTCGACGCGCGTCCAGCCGCGATTGGGCAGCCAGACCTCGGCCCATGCGTGCGCGTCTGACTGGCGCACCGTGAAGACCCCGTCGACCGGGTTGACTTCACCCCCCTGGTAGCCGGTGACGACGCGCGCCGGGATGCGCGCCGAACGCATCATGACCACGAATGCCGAGGCGTAGTGTTCGCAGAAGCCGCGCCGGGCGACGAACAGGAATTCGTCGACCGCGTTGTTGTCCAGCAGAGGCGGCTCCAGGGTGTAGAAGAATTCCTCTTCGCGAAAGTGGCGCATCGCGCGCTCGACCAACTGGGCCGGGCTTGCGCCCGCCATGAGCCAGCCCAGGACCAGCTCGCGGGTGCGCGGGTTGCTGCGCGGCGGCAACGTGAGGTAGGGCGCCAGGTCCGCTGCGTTCTCCTCGGGGATGGATCGGTAGCCGGGGTGCGAACGGGCTTCATAGCGCGTGCGGCTGGTCACCGGGCGCTGCGTCACCGGCTGCAGGTCAGCGGTCAGGCGCGCGTACTCGGGCAGGCGGGTCGGCATCTCGAGGGCGAAGAGCCAGGGCTTTTCGGACGGCTCGAGCGTGACTTCATAGTCGATCGGCGGCCCGGCGGCTTCGAAGCGTGCCGGCCGCTCCGGGTCGGCCGGCACGACGCGCCAGTTGCGGCCGTCGAATCCGGACAGCACCGGGCCGCGCCAGTAGAGGTCGGATGCGCGCGGCACGGGCCCGCGAAACGCGACGCGAAAAGCGATGCCGTCAGAGAGCGACAGTTGCGTGATGAGCCCGGGCGACATGCTGTCGGACAGCCCCGAGACACCGGCGCGCGCATCGGCGGGCAGGCCCCACAGAGGGCCCTGGACGCGCGGGAACAGGAGAAAGAGGAGCAGCATCATCGGGAACGCCTGGGCGATGATGGTCGCGGCCAGGCGCGTCTGACGCAGGTAGTCCAGGCTGGTGGCATCGCGATGCGCGGCGATCAGGGCGGAGGTGATGAGGACAAGCGCGATGAGCATCAGGCCGGCGGTGGCGATCGACTGCGAATAGAAGAAGTTGGTCAGGATCAGGAAATAGGACAAAAAGATCGCGATGACGATGTCGCGCCGTGTGCGCGTCTCCAGGAGCTTGAGCGAAAGCATGACCGTGACGAAAGTCACCCCGGCATCACGGCCGAAGAGGGTTCGGTGCGTATAGATGGTCGCTGCGAGCGCGAGCAGCATCAGGGTGAAGAGCAGCCAGCGCGACGGCAGGCGTGCGGGAGTGCGGTCCTCGCGCCAGGACAGCCACAGGCGCCAGGCGAACATGAGTCCCGCGAAGGCGACACACCAGCCCGGCAGATGCGATACGTGCGGGCCCAGCACCGGCACGAGAGCGGCGAAAAGCGCGAACATGGCCGCGCGACTGGCCGGCAGATCGGCAGCGGCACGGTCGGCAGCGAGGGAGGCGCGCGTGGCGGGAAAGAGCGCCATCAGTTGTTCCGTGGCAGCGGCTCGACCAGCGCCAGGAGCTTGAGGCAGGCCAGTCGATGCGCCTCGCCGATGGCCGGCCCGATGCTCTCGCCGGGAACCCGCAGGGTGAATGGCGCGCGTGCCGTGGTGGCTTCGTCGACCCAGCGCGTCAGGAGGGAGAGCCTGTCTTCGAGCCCCAGATGGCGCGGCAGCGCGTTCAGGTCGAAGACCAATTCGGAAGAGGCCGCGCCGGTGAAAAGCTTGGAAAGCAGCGGCGCACCCGTGGTCAGTGCGGCCGCCGCGTTCTTCCAGGCGATGTGGCGCGGGCTGTCGGTGACCTGATACTCGCGCAGGCCGCCGAAGTCATCCGTGCCGGCGCCACGCGGCGCGCCATCGCCGGTGCCCTCCGGTGCGTCGGGCAGCGCCAGCACGTCGCCTGCCGGAGCTGGCCAGACCAGGCAGCGCACGTCGGGTTGCCAGTAACTCCAGGCGCGAAACAGGCCCAGCGGGTAGCGGGTCTCAACCGTGATGCGCGGTGCCTCCTGCCAGCCGCGCCGGCGCGTTGCCACCGGCAGGGTGACCGTCACGCTGCGTCCCGGGGGAACATCGACGACCACGCGCTCAGGCTGTGCACCAAGCCAGATCGCGGCGCGCTCGTACGCTTTGCCGTTGGTCAGGCGCAGCTCGAATCGGGCGGTCTGGCCGGCATGGACCGGCGCCACGCGTGCCGGCGCCAGCGTGAGGTGGACCTGATTGCGAAACGTGTGCAGCATGGCGACCAAGCCGGCCGAGGCGAGAAAGAAGGTCAGCACGAAGCCCAGCGCGAGGTCATAGTTGATCGACGCAGCAAGGAACGCCGCGAGCGAGAACGCGAACAGCAACCCGTAGCGGGTCGGAAAAATGAACACTCGCCGCTGGTTGAGAAAGACTTCTCCCGCCTCCGTGCCGCGCGGCTGGAAGATCCAGTTGCGCAGGCGCGCGCGCAGGGCCGGCGCGGCAGACGCGTTCACGGCACCGGCACGCTGGCCATCCATTCAGCCACCAGTTCCGGCTGTACGGAGCGCCCGCCCGCGGCCGCCTTGAGCCGATGACCGGCGACTGCCGGCAGAACCGCCTGCACGTCCTCGGGCAGGACCGCGTCGGCGCCGCTGATGCAGGCCCAGGCGCGCGCAGCAGCCAGCAGACCCAGGCCGGCGCGTGGGCTCAAGCCTGCGGCAAATCGCGGCGAGCGCCGCGAGTCCTCGATCAGGGCCTGCAGGTAGTCGATCAACGCCGGCGCGGCGTGCACCGCCGCCGCCTTGCCCTGCAGTTCGCTGAATTCGCCCGCCTGCATGACCGGCTTTGCACGGGCGGCGATCTCGCGCCGGTCGCTTCCGATCAGGAGGGCGCGCTCGGCATCGTGGTCCGGGAACCCGATCGCGATCTTCATCAGGAAGCGGTCCAGTTGCGACTCGGGCAGGGCGAACGTGCCGATCTGGGTCGAGGGATTCTGGGTGGCGATGACGAAAAACGGCTGTGGCAGGGGATGCGAGCGCGCATCGAGGGTCACCTGCTCTTCCTCCATCGCCTCGAGCAGCGCGCTCTGGGTCTTGGGCGTTGCGCGGTTGACCTCGTCTGCCAGTATGAATTGGGCGAAGATGGGGCCCGGGTGAAACTTGAACGCGCCGGTGTCGCGGTCGTAGATCGACACGCCCAGCACGTCGGCCGGCAGCAGATCGCTGGTGAACTGTATGCGCTGGAAGCCGAGTCCCAGCGAGCGTGCCAGTGCGTGCGCCAGCGTGGTCTTGCCAACGCCGGGCATGTCCTCGATCAACAAGTGGCCGCGCGCCAGCATGCAGGCCACCGCGAGACGCAGTTGGCGGTCCTTGCCGAGAATGATGCCGTTGAGCTGTTCGAAGAGGGGGGCGAAGCGGGGATCGGGGGCGCTCATCAGGGGCTATGCGACAGTCGGGCTCGGCGCAGGTAGTATTCGACGCGCGAAACCGAGATGATAGCAATCTGCCACTCCTCGACCTGACTCTTGCCCATGGCCACCGCCTACATCACCCATCCCGACTGCCTGCGCCACGACATGGGCGAGGGCCACCCCGAATGCCCGGACCGGCTGCACGCCGTCAACGACAGCATGCGCGCCTCGGGCATGCTTGACCTGGTGCACTGCCTCGAGGCGCCGATGGCAAGCGCGGCCGAGCTTAAGCGGGTGCATCGGCCCGAGTATGTCGACCTGATCTTCGCCAATGCGCCCAGCGAGGGCTACCTGCAGCTCGATCCGGACACGGCCATGAACCCGTTCAGCATGAATGCGGCCCTGCGGGCGGCCGGCGCGGGAGTGGCCGCGGTGGATCGCGTCATGTCCGGCGAGGTGCAGAACGCCTTTTGCGCGGTAAGGCCCTGCGGCCACCACGCCACGCGCGCGCGCTCGATGGGTTTTTGCATCTTCAACAACATCGGCGTCGCGGCTGCGCACGCCCTTGTTGCGCACGGCCTCGAACGGGTCGCCGTGATCGACTTCGACGTGCACCACGGCAACGGCACCGAGGACATGTTCGATGCCGATGAGTGGAGCGAGCGGGTGATGATGGCCAGCTTCTTCCAGCACCCGTTCTATCCCTACAGTGGCAGCGACACGCGCGCCCCCAACATGGTCAACGTGCCGCTGGCGCAGGGCAGCGACGGCAAGGCGGCGAGAAAGGCGGTGCTGGAGCGCTGGCTGCCGGCGCTGGACGACTGGGCGCCGCAGATGATCCTGATCTCGGCGGGTTTCGACGCGCACCGCGAGGACCTCTTGGGTGGGCTGGCCCTGGTCGAGGCGGATTACGCGTGGATCACTCGCGAACTCATGCAGGTCGCCGACCGCCATGCCGGCGGCCGCGTGGTGTCCATGCTCGAGGGCGGCTACAACCTGTCGGCGCTCGGGCGCAGCGCCGTGGCGCACGTGCGTGCGCTTACCGGCAACTAGACTTCCGCCGTTCAGGCAACGCGCGGCCCGACCTTACTGCGCGGTCCAGCCTCCGTCGACCGCATAGGCTACCCCGCGAATCTGGGACGCGGCGTCGCTGCACAGGAAGACGGCCAGGGCACCCAGCTGCTCCGGCGTGACGAATTCGATCGACGGCTGTTTTTCGGCCAGCAGTTCGCGCTTGGCCTGTGCCTCGGGAATGCCGGCGGCTGCGGCGCGCGCGTCGATCTGCTTTTGCACCAGGGCGGTCAGCACCCAGCCGGGGCAGATCGCGTTGACCGTGATGCCGGTCTGCGCGGTTTCGAGCGCGGCGGCCTTGGTCAGCCCGACGATGCCGTGCTTGGCGGCCACGTAGGCGGATTTCTGCGCCGACGCGACCAGGCCATGCGCGGAGGCGATGTTGATGACGCGCCCCCAGCCGGCTTTTTTCATGTGCGGCAGGGCGTGGTGCATGGTGTGAAACGCCGAGGACAGGTTGATGGCGATGATCGCGTCCCAGCGCTCTGTCGGGAAATCCTCGATCGGCGCCACGTGCTGGATGCCGGCGTTGTTGACCAGGATCGCAGGCGTTCCCAGGCGGGTTGCCGTCTGGCCGATCAGGTCGGCAATCTCGGCGGGCTTGGTCATGTCGGCGCCGTGGTAATCGACCCTCACCCCGCGACGCGCGATGTCTGTTCGCGCCGCCTCGATCTGCGCCGCGTCGCCGAAGCCGTTCAGCATGATGTCGGCGCCGTCGTCGGCCAGCGCGCGGGCGATGCCCAGCCCGATGCCGCTGGTCGATCCTGTGACGATGGCGACTTTGCCCTTGAGCATGTGAAATTCCCTCCGAGGTTGTGATGGTCAGCCGCTATTGCGCAGACCGGCGGCGATGCCGTTGATGGAAATATGGATGCCGCGCTTGATGCGTTCGTCGGTGGCGCCGGCGCGGTAGCGGCGGATCAATTCGACCTGCAGGTGATTGAGCGGGTCGAGATAGGCAAGCCGGTTCTTGATCGAGCGCGCCAGCGGGGGATTGGTCGCCAGGAACTCGCGCTTGCCGGTAATCGCAAACAGCGCTTCGGCGGTCGCTTCCCACTCGGCCTTGATGCGCGCGAAGATGCGTCGGGCGAGAGCGCGGTCGTGCACCATCTCGGCATAGCGCGAAGCCACCGCGAGGTCCGATTTGGCCAGCACCATGTCGACGTTGGACAAGAGGGTCTGCAGGAACGGTGAAGCGCGATACAGGCGCGCCAGGCGGCGCATGCCGGCGGCGCCATGGCGCTCACGGTAGGCGTTGACGGCGGAACCGAAGCCGAACCAGCCGGGCAGCATGACGCGGCACTGGGCCCACGAAAAGACCCACGGGATGGCGCGCAAGTCTTCGATGCGCCCGGTGGCCTTGCGCGACGCCGGGCGGCTGCCGATGTTGAGTTCGGCGATCTCGGAGATCGGCGTGGACTGGAAGAAGTAGTCGGTGAACCCGGGCGTCTCGTATACGAGTGAGCGATAGGCGCGATGCGCGACCTCGGACAGTTCGCTCATCGCGGTGACGAACTCCTCGGTCTCCTGCGCCGCAGCCCCGGCAGCTTCGGGCAGCAGGGTGGCCTCCAGCGTGGCGGCGAGGATGGTCTCGAGGTTGCGCCGGCCGGTCTCGGCGGTCGCGTACTTGCTGGCGATGATCTCGCCCTGCTCGGTCAGGCGGATCTGGCCGTTGACGCTGCCGGGCGGCTGCGCAAGGATCGCCTGATACGAGGGTCCGCCGCCGCGACCGACCGAGCCGCCGCGGCCGTGGAACAGGCGCAGCTTGACTCCTTGCGATCGGAACAGGCGCACCAGCGCGACCTCGGCCTGGTACAGCGCCCAGGTAGAGGTGAAGAATCCGCCGTCCTTGTTGCTGTCCGAATAGCCGAGCATGATCTCCTGGCAATTGGACAGGCCGGCGATGACGCTGCGCGCCAGCGGCAGCGCGAGCCAGCGTTCCATGATCGAAGCGGCGCGTTCGAGGTCGGGGATCGACTCGAACAGCGGGATGACGTTCAAGGTGGAGACGCCGGCTTGCGGCAGGTAGAGTCCGGCCTCCTTGAGCAACACGAGCACTTCGAGCAGGTCGGAGACCGACTCGCCGCGCGAAATGATGTAGTTGGGGCAGGCCTCACGGCCAAAGCGCGCCTGCATGGCCGCAGCGCGCGCGAGGATGGCAAGCTCCGACAGCGTTTCGGCCGAGTAGGTGGCGTAGGGCGAGTGCAGCAGGCGGGCGCGGGCGAGCTCTCCGGTCAAGAGCGCAATGCGTGCTTCTTCGTCCAGGCTCGCATAGTTGTCGCACGCGCCTGCCACCGCCAGCAGTTCGCCCACGCAGCGCTCGTGCACGTCGGAGTTCTGGCGCAGGTCCACCGGACTCAAGTGAAAGCCGAAGATGCGCACCGCAGTAGCCAGGGGCAAGAGGCGCGCATCGACCAGGCGCGCGGCGCCGTTGGCCTTGAGCGACGCGGCGACGGTATCCAGATCGCGCAGCAGTTCCTCAGGCGAGCCGTATGGCGTGAGAGAGCCGACCTCGTGCCGTGCCGCATCGCTACCGGTCAAGAGGCGCTGGGTGGCCGCCAGACGCGCGTAGACGCCGATCAGCGCGCGCCGGTAGGGCTCGGCCTTGCGATGCTCGGAGTTGTCCGGCGAGGCCTCGGCCAGCGCTGCGAGCTCCGGGCTGACCTTGACCAGGATGGTAGACATCGACAATTCGGCGCCGAGCGCGTGCACCTGCTCCAGATAATGGCTGAAGGCAAGCGCGCCGCCCCGGGTCAGCGCGACTTCCAGCGTGTCGGCGTTGACGAAGGGGTTGCCGTCGCGGTCGCCGCCGATCCAGCTGCCGATGCGCAGGACCGGGGCGATGCGTTCTCCATCGAGGGCCGCCTCGACTTCCAGCATGAGGCGCGGCAGTTCGGTCAGGAAGGTGTAGCGGAAGAACGAATGTCCGTTCTCGATCTCGTCGACCACCTTCAGTCGCGCGGTGCGCAACATGCCGGTCTGCCAAAGCGTCAGAACCTTGACCTTGAGCGCGGTTTCCAGCGCGCGCTTCTCGTCTGGGGTGGGCGCCAGGCGCGCGAGCTCGCCCAGGATGCGGGCGATCGCAAGCTCGGTGTCCAGGATGCTGCGCCGCTGCACCTCGGTCGGGTGCGCGGTCAGCACGGCTGCGATGGTGGACTCCTGGAAGAACTCGCGTAGCGCCGCCCGGCCGACGCGCGCCCGCGCGACGCGTTTCAACGCGTAGGCGAGCGAACCGGGCCCCGGCGGCAGGCCGGCGATGGCTGCCTGGCGATGCTGACGGCCCGTGTGCACATCCTCGGCGATGTTGGCCAGGTGGGAAAAATACGAAAACGCGCGTACCACCGAAACCGTGCGGTCGCGCGAAAGCCGGTTGAGCAGCGCGGTCAGGCGGCGGCGCGCCTCGGCGTCGTTGTCACGGCGAAAGCGCACTGCCAGTTGGCGCACGCGCTCGATGGTGGCAAAGGCTTCTGCACCCTCCTGTTCGCGCAGGGTGTCTCCGAGGATGCGCCCGAGCAGGCGGATGTCCTCGCGCAGGGGCAGGTCGAGCGGGGCGGCGGCAGTCATGGCGGGCGCAGGCGGGTGGTGGCGGTGTCGATTCGTTCAGCAAGACTCGCGCCATAAAGGTCGGGCACGCCGAAACCGGCCAGCGCTTCCGCCAGCGGCCGGCCGTCGCGCCCGACCACGATTACGGTCGGGTACACGTGCACCCCGTAGCTTCGGGCCAGATCCCGGCCGGATATGCCTGCGCCGCTGAAATCGCGCAGGTTCGATTCGATGGCAACCTCGCGAATGCGGGCGCGGCCGGTCCATTGCGCTTCGCGCGACATCGGTCCCAGGTACTGGCGTCTTGCGTTCTCGCAGTAGGGGCATCCCTTGAGAGTGAAGAAGAGCAGGAGCGGCTCGCTCGCCGCGAGCGTGGCTGCCTCGCGGGCAAGATCCCTGGCGTGCGGGGGGCTCTGGGCCCACACCGGCAAGGTTGCCAGAAGGGCGCATGCTAGACTGAACTTGCCTATCCACCGTCGCACGTCGTCGGTTCTTTCCTATCGCTGTCATGCATGCCGAACCGAGTCGTCTGGTCATCGCATCGCGCCAGAGCCGGCTGGCGATGTGGCAGGCCGAGCATGTTCGTGCCGCGTTGCAGCAATTGTATCCCCGCTGCAGCGTCGAGATTCTCGGGCTTTCCACGCGCGGCGACGAGATCCTCGATCGCGCCCTCTCTCGCGTGGGCGGCAAGGGCCTGTTCGTCAAGGAACTGCAGGTGGCTCTGGCGGATGGTCGCGCCGACCTGGCAGTGCACTCGATGAAGGACGTGCCGGTCGAGCCGGTCGAAGGCTTTCGCATCGCCGCCACCATGAAGCGTGATGACCCGCGCGACGCCTTCGTGTCGAACCGGTGGGTGCGTTTAAGTGATCTGCCCCAGGGCGCCCGGGTCGGCACCTCCAGCCTGCGTCGCGAGGCGCAGCTGCGACGCCTGCGTCCCGACTTGATCGTGGAGGCCTTGCGCGGCAACCTGGATACTCGCCTGCGCCGGCTTGACGACGGCGATTTCGACGCCATCATCCTGGCGGCGGCGGGGCTCAAGCGCTTAGGCCTTGCCGAACGCATCCGCTCGGTGCTGGCACCGGAAGAATCGCTGCCCGCAGCCGGGCAGGGCGCGCTGGCCATCGAGGTCGCAGCCGGTCGCACGGAAGTGGCGGATTGGGCGGCGGGCCTGGGTGACGCCGAAACGACCTGTTGTGTCGCTGCCGAGCGAGCCGTCAGCCGCGCGCTCGGTGGCAGTTGCACCGTTCCCTTGGCGGCATATGCCCACTTCGAGTCCGGGGGGCTGCGCCTGCGTGCGCGGGTGTTCTCGCGCGACGGTGCCACGTTGATCGGCGCAGACGTTGCGGGTAGCCCGGATGACGCCGAGGCTTTGGGCGACGCGATTGCCGGTGAACTGCTCGCGCGCGGCGCCGGTCCGGTGCTCGACGCCGCCCGCGCCGCGCCCTGAGGCCCGCCGTGCAGGTTGTAGCCCGGCAAGAGCCCGCGACGTCCCTCCTCATGGGGCGGCGTGTCGTCGTCACGCGGCCTGCGGGGCAGGCGCACGAACTGACTGCGGCGCTGGTAGAGGCTGGTGCGGTGGTGATCGCACTGCCGGGTGTCGAGATCGGCGCGCTGCCGGCATCGGCCGCGTTAGACGCGGCCCTCGCTGAGCTTGGTACATTCGACCTGGTCATCTTCGTGAGCGCAAATGCGGTGCATGCCGCACAGGCGCGATGCGCGGCACTGGGGATCGGCGATCTTCGCGTCCTCCGCCGCGCTGCGGCCCCGGGCCCCGGCACGGCCGCTGCCCTGAAGGCAGCGGGGGTGACCGAAGTCCTCGCACCGCATGCGCGTTTCGACAGCGAAGGATTGCTGGCCGCAATCGACGCCCTTGAAGTTACGCCGCCGCGTGTGCTGATCCTGCGCGGCCGCGACGCCTGCGGCAACGCCGATTCAGGCGACGGCGCGGGGCAGCCCGGACGGAATGCAGTCGCCGGCAACGGCAGGGAGGTGTTGGGCATCGAACTGGCGCGACGCGGTTCGAATGTTCGGACGCTGGCCTGCTATCGGCGCACGACGCCGCCCCATGATGCGGAGCGCATCGCCGGCCTGATTGGCGGCGGCCCCGCGCACGCGCTGCTGGTGTCGAGTTCGCAGGTGGTTGACAATCTGCCGGGCGTGCTGGGCGCGGCCGGCATGGCTTGGCTTGACGGTGTGCCCGTATTCGCCACGCATGCGCGAGTTGCCGCGGCCGCGCGTCGCCGCGGGTTCGCTCCCGTGTTCGAATGTGCGGCCGGCGAGGAAGCGATCGTCCGGACGCTGGCGGCACACCTGTCGGGATCCACGCCATGAGCGATGAGGCACCGGGCGTGCCGCCGGCAGCACTGCCGGCGCAGCGCGTGCTCGCGCGCGCGCGCGCCTGGCTGGGGGGCACGCGTCTGGCGCTTGTCGTCCTCTTCGGCGTCGTTCTGGCTGCGTGGTGGCAAGTGCGCGGTGAGATCGATGCGCTGCGCGCCGAAGTTGCGGTGCGCCTGCGTGAGGAATCCGCACGCGAACAGGCCACGCGGAGCGCACAGAAGGAGACCCAGGACCGCCTGCGCGAAGCCGTCGGCCGCATGGCTGCCCTGGAGACGCGCCTTGCCGAATCACTCTCGCAGCAGGCCGCGCTGGAGAGCCTGTACCAGGACCTGTCGCGCAACCGCGATGAATGGGCCTTGGTCGAGATCGAGCAGACCCTGACCCTGGCCGCGCAGCAACTGCAGCTGGCCGGCAATGTGCGCGGCGCCCTGATCGCATTGCAGAACGCCGACGCGCGCCTGGGTCGCGCGGACCGCGCGCAGTTCATCTCCATTCGCCGCGTGCTGCAGCGGGACATGGAGCGGCTGAAGGCGCTGCCGCACGTCGATACCGCGGGACTGGCGATTCGCCTGGACGCGGTCATCGCCTCGGTCGATCAATTGCCGCTGGTCTTCGACGAGCGTCTCAAGGGCGGGCAGCGCCTGCCCGAGCCCAGCGAGTCTGCGCCGGACCTCCGTCCGGCGTGGAAGCGCCTGCGCGACGATGCCTGGGAGCAATTGCGCGACCTGGTGCGCATCCGCGATATCGGCAGTGCCGATCCGACGCTCCTGCCGCCGGCGCAGGCCTACTTCATGCGCGAGAACCTGAAGCTGAAGCTGCTCAACGCGCGCATCGCCCTCCTGCAACGCAACGAGGCGCTGTTTCGTCAGGATGTGGCCGGCGCAAACCTCTGGCTGGGGCGCTACTTCGACGTTCGCTCCCGCCAGGGAGCGAGCGCCCAGGCGGCGCTTACCGCGCTGGCATCCAGCGCGGTAAGCATCGAGTTGCCGACCCTGGCGGACAGCCTCAACGCGGTGCGCAACTTCCGCGCGCCGGCGCGGCCGGCGGGACGGCAGGGATAGCGCGGTGCGCGGCCTGGTCTGGGTTGTAGCCCTTTTTGCCCTGGCGCTCGGGCTGGCGCTGGTGGGGCGCTACAACGATGGCTATGTACTCTTGTTCGTTCCGCCCCAGCGCATCGAGCTGTCGCTGACGCTGGCGGTGCTGCTCCTGGCATTGGCATTTCTGGCGCTGCATCTGGCGATTCGCACCGTTGCCTATACCCTGCGCCTGCCGGACATGGTGCGCGAGTTTCGCCGCCGCCAGCAGAAGGAGCGCGCGCGCCGCGCGCTTTTCGACGCGCTGATCGGCTGGTTCGAGGGGCGCTATGCGCGCGCCGAAAGGGCCGCGCGCATCGCGTTCGCGACCGGCGAGGAGCCGGGGCTCGCCGCGCTGGTCGGCGCGCAGGCGGCGCAACGCATCGGCAATCGGGAACAGCGCGACCTGTGGATCGAGCGCGCACGCTCCGCAGCCGAGGGTGCCGATTCGGCGGCACTGCGGCATGCGTATCTCCTGGTGCACGCCGAGTTCCTGGCGGAAGACGGCGACGACGGCGCGGCGCTGGCCGCGCTGGCTGAACTCAACCGTGGTGGCGCCCGGCATGTCGCGGCGCAGCGTCTGTCACTCAAGCTGGTGACACGCGCCGGGCTCTGGGAAGAAGCGCTGCGCAGTGCGCATCAGCTCGAGGAGCACAAGGCCATTCATCCGACCCTTGCCGCGCGCACCCGCGAGGTCGCCTATGCCGGGGTATTCGACGCAGCCGACGACCCGGCCGGCAGGGCGCGGCGGGTACCGGTCCGCGACCGCACCGACCCGCGCACCGCCGTGGTCATTGCCGCGGCGCTCGTCAAGCGCGATCTCCTCGATGAGGCGCGCGTGCTGCTCGAGGGCATCCTCGAACGCGGCTGGGACGACGCGGCCGGCCTGCTGTATGCGCGCTGTGCTGCGGACCCCCAGGTGACGCGCCGCATGCTCGAGCGTGCCGAAGCGTGGTGCCGGCGCGATCCGGCCGCAGCGGCACCGCTCCTGACCCTGGGCAGGTTGTGCGCCCGTCTCGGACTGTGGGGCAAGGCGCGCGAGTCGCTCGAGGAATGCGCCAGGCGCGCACCGGGTCCTGCGGCGAGCCTGGAGTTGGCGCGTGTGCTGGAGGCTGGCGGCGACGCCATGGCGGCGGCGCCCCACTATCGCGCTGCCGCCCTTGCCTGGGGCGAGAGTGCCGACCGCGGCGACGAAGGCGCGTCGACCGGGACGCCGAGCCCCCCCGCCTACAGAGGAGAAACAGGGCCTGCTGTGGCATAATTTCTCTCTTTTTCACTCGCGGGCGCAAGTTGTGCGCCAAGCGCGCTTCCATGCCGCAGACTCTCTACGACAAGCTCTTCGACTCGCATGTGGTGCACATGGACGAGGACGGCACGGCCTTGCTCTACATTGACCGGCACCTGGTGCACGAGGTCACGAGTCCTCAGGCATTCGACGGATTGCGCGCCGCCGGGCGCGGCGTCTGGCGCACCGATTCGATCGTCTGCACCGCCGATCACAACACGCCCACCCATGGGTGGGAGCACGGCATCGCTGGCATTGCCGACCCGATCGCGCGCGAGCAGATCGTCACGCTGGACCGCAACATCAAGGCATTTGGCGCTTTGGCCTATTTTCCGTTCCTCGATCACCGTCAGGGCATCGTCCATGTCATCGGACCCGAACAGGGAGCCACCCTGCCCGGCATGACGGTAGTCTGCGGCGACTCGCATACCTCGACGCATGGCGCGTTCGGCGCACTGGCGCATGGCATCGGCACCTCAGAGGTCGAGCACGTGATGGCCACGCAGTGCCTCACGACCAAGAAGATGCGGTCGATGCGGGTGGTCGTGGATGGTGCGCTCGGTCCCGGCGTCACTGCCAAGGATGTGGCACTTGCCATCATTGGCCGCATCGGGACTGCCGGCGGCACCGGCTGCGCGATCGAATTCGCCGGCAGCGTGGTGCGCGACCTGTCGATGGAAGGGCGCATGACCCTGTGCAACCTGGCCATCGAGGCCGGTGCGCGCGCCGGACTGGTCGGCGTCGACGACAAGACCATCGCCTACCTCGAAGGCAGACCGTTCGCCCCCAAGGGCGATGAATGGAAGGTGGCGGTCGAGTACTGGAAGACCCTGCGTTCCGACGACGGCGCGAAGTTTGACGTCGAGGTGCGCCTTGAAGGTGCCGAGGTCGTCCCGCAGGTGACCTGGGGCACTTCCCCGGAAATGGTCACCGCGGTGGACGGCCGGGTGCCCGACCCGGACCGCGAGAAGGATGCCGGCCGGCGCGATGGCATCGAGCGCGCACTCACCTACATGGGGCTCAAGCCCAATACGCCGATTACCGACATCATCGTCGACAAGGTGTTCATCGGTTCCTGCACCAACTCGCGCATCGAGGACATCCGCCAGGCTGCCTGGGTCGTCAAGCGTCTCGGGCGGCGCGTCGCGGCCAACGTCAAGCTGGCCCTGGTCGTGCCGGGCTCCGGGCTGGTCAAGGCGCAGGCCGAGGCTGAAGGACTGGACCGCACCTTCAAGGACGCGGGTTTCGAGTGGCGCGAGCCCGGCTGTTCGATGTGCCTGGGCATGAATGCCGATCGCCTCGAACCCGGCGAACGCTGTGCCTCGACCTCGAACCGCAATTTCGAGGGACGTCAGGGCGCCGGCGGGCGCACCCACTTGGTGAGCCCGGCGATGGCGGCGGCTGCCGCCATCGAGGGTCGTTTCGCCGACGTGCGGCGACTGATGTGATTCGCACCAGGGAGAACGCCGTGATCCGCACTCTCGTCACCCTGCTGTCGGTCGTCTGCATGGCGCTCGGCCTGACCGGCTGCAACACCATCGAAGGCATGGGCAAGGACATTCGCAAGGCGGGCGAGAAGATCGAGCGCTCCGCGAAGTAGACATCATGGAAAAATTTCTCGTACACAAGGGACTGGCCGCGCCGC
Source organism: Burkholderiales bacterium (assembly GCA_016790635.1). Taxonomy (GTDB): domain Bacteria; phylum Pseudomonadota; class Gammaproteobacteria; order Burkholderiales; family JAEUOS01; genus JAEUOS01. The sequence continues at coordinate 35,299 of JAEUOR010000037.1, read as the reverse complement.
TGGATCGTGACAACGTCGATACCGACGCGATCATCCCCAAGCAGTTCCTCAAGTCCATCCATCGCACCGGCTTCGGCGAGAACCTGTTCGACGCCTGGCGCTACAAGGACACCGGCGAGCCGGGCATGGACAACTCCAGGCGACCGCTCAACCCCGATTTCGTGCTCAACCAGTCGCGCTACAAGGGCGCCTCGGTGCTGGTGGCCGGCAAGAATTTCGGCTGCGGCTCCTCGCGCGAGCATGCGCCCTGGGCTCTGCAACAGTACGGCTTTCGCGCGGTCATCGCGCCGTCGTTCGCCGACATCTTTTTCAACAACAGCTACAAGAACGGCTTCCTGCCGATCGCGCTCCAGGAAACCGAAGTGCGCCATCTGATCGACGCAATCAATGGCTTCCCGGGTTACGAACTCGTGATCGACTTGCCGCAGCAAAGCGTGACCACCCCGGACGGCCGTGTCATGCGGTTCGATATCACCGGCCATCGCAAACATTGCCTGATCAACGGCTTGGACGAAATCGGCCTGACGCTTCTGCACGCCGAGAAAATCCGCGCTTACGAGGCGGAGCGCCGCGCGCGTCATCCCTACTACTTCAACACGAGGGTTGCCTGAAGTGAAAGTCGCGGTTTTGCCGGGAGACGGCATCGGACAGGAAATCACGACGCAGGCGGTCGCGGTCCTGAAAGCGCTCGGGCTTTCGCTCGAGACCGAGGAAGCGCCGGTCGGCGGAGCGGCCTACGACAGTGCAGGTGATCCGCTGCCGCAGGCCACGCTCAACCTGGCCCGGGATGCGGATGCGATCCTCTTCGGCGCCGTCGGGGGGTGGCAATACGACAAGCTGCCGCGCGCCAAGCGACCCGAGCAGGCGGTGCTGGGCCTGCGTCGCGAACTGGGTCTGTTCGCCAATCTGCGGCCCTCGATCGTTTACCCCGAACTGGTCAATGCCTCGACGCTCAAGCCCGAGGTCGTCTCGGGCCTCGATCTCCTGATCCTGCGTGAATTGACCGGCGACATCTATTTCGGGCAGCCGCGCGGGGTGCGCACGGTCGAATCCGGGCCCTTTGCCGGGCAGCGCGAGGGTTTCGACACCATGCGCTACGCCGAAGGCGAGATCAGCCGCATCATGCATGTGGGCTTCGCGGCGGCGCGCAAGCGCGGCAAGCGTCTGTGTTCGGTCGACAAGGCCAACGTGCTCGAGACCATGCAGCTGTGGAAGGACGTGGCCGCCGCGGTCGCGCTGGAGTATCCCGACGTCGAGTATTCGTCGATGTACGTCGACAACGCCGCGATGCAGCTGGTGCGCAATCCCAAGCAGTTCGATGTGATCGTCACCGGCAACATGTTCGGCGACATCCTGTCCGACGAGGCGTCGATGCTGACCGGTTCGATCGGCATGCAGCCCTCCGCCTCGCTCAATGCTTCCAAGAAGGGCCTGTACGAACCCATTCACGGTTCGGCGCCTGACATCGCGGGCAAGGATCTGGCCAATCCGCTGGCCACGATCCTCTCGGCGGCGATGATGCTGCGCTACTCGTTCGACGACGAGGCTTCCGCCGGGCGCATCGAGGCCGCGGTGCGCAAGGTGCTGGCACAGGGGTATCGGACCGCCGACATCTTCGAGCCAGGCACTAACAAGGTCGGCACTCGCCAGATGGGCGAAGCGGTCTTGAAGGCCCTCGCCTGACCAATTCGGGGTTCCGGTTCGAAGTGCGCCGGGGCTTGAACCCCGCAAACCGTAGAGCGGCGCCCGCGAGGCAATCATGAAAAAGGTCGGAGTGGTAGGCGCACGGGGCATGGTCGGTTCCGTGCTTGTCCAGCGCATGGTCGAGGAGGGGGATTTCTCCCACGTTGACGCGCATTTCTTTTCCACTTCTGCCCCCGGCAGCGACGGACCGGTCGTGGGCGGGCGCGCCACCGGCAAGCTCGGCGACGCCAACGACGTGCGCGCCCTGTCGGCCATGGACATCATCGTCACCTGCCAGGGCGGAGACTGGACGTCGGCCATGCATCCGCAGTTGCGCAAGTCCGGCTGGACCGGACACTGGATCGATGCTGCCTCGACCCTGCGCATGAATCGCGATGCGGTCATCATCCTGGATCCGGTCAACCTGGGCGTGATCAAGGATGCGCTGGGCCGCGGGGTGCGCGACTTCATCGGCGGCAACTGCACCGTGAGCCTGATGCTCATGGGGTTGGACGGACTGTTCAAGGCCGACCTCATCGAATGGATGACCGCGATGACCTACCAGGCGGCCTCCGGGGCGGGCGCGGCCAACATGCGCGAATTGCTCGCCCAGATGGGGCATGCGCACGGGGCGGTGCGGCCGTTGCTGGACGATCCGGCAGCGGCGATTCTGGACATCGATCGCAGGGTGGCGGAAGCCTTGCGCGAACCCGCCATGCCGACTGGGCAATTCGGCGTCTCGCTGGCAGGCAGCCTGATCGCCTGGATCGACAAGGATCTGGGCGGCGGGGTGAGCCGCGAGGAATGGAAGGCCGGTGCAGAGGGCAACAAGATCCTCGGACGGGAAGCCGATCCGATCGCCATCGATGGGCTCTGTGTGCGCATCGGCGCGATGCGCTGCCACTCGCAGGCGCTGACCATCAAGCTCAAGCGCGACGTGCCGTTGGACGAGATCGAGGACAGGCTCGCGCGTGCCCATCCCTGGGCCAAGGTGGTGCCGAACCGTCGCGAGGAATCCATCCGCGAACTCTCACCGGCCGTCGTCACCGGAACCATGATGACCCCGGTGGGTCGCCTGCGCAAGCTGGCGATGGGGCCAACTTATCTTTCCGCGTTCACCGTCGGCGACCAGTTGCTGTGGGGGGCGGCTGAACCACTTCGCCGCATGTTGCGCCTGCTCGTCGATTGAGCGAAATCCGAGGCGTTGCTGCGATCCAACAACCGAAAGCAGGACTTGCAACATGTCACACTTCAAGTCAAGGGTTAGCTTGCAGTGCTAACCTTTTGATGTTACCTTCATAATCTGGGGCAAACCGCTATGCGCGGCGTCTTGGCGTCGTGGCGGTGTGGCAGGGGCCCAGCTTTCGCACCGCGCTTTGCGGAGCGCTGCGGCAGCCACCAAACTCTAAAACCAGGATCCGCTCGCAGCATTGGGGTAGCCGGGGGTTACAGACCGTGAGACAAATTTCCATGAAAAAGCTGGTCGTCGCCACGGCCTTTGCCTTGTCCGGCGTTGCCATCAGCCTTCCCGCGGATGCGGCCGGGCTGGGTCGCCTGAATGTGTTGTCATCTCTGGGACAGCCCTTGCGGGCCGAGATCGAACTGACCTCGGTCACCCGCGAGGAAGCGCAGACCCTGGGTGCGCGCCTGGCGAGCCCCGAGGCCTTCCGCCAGGCTGGCGTGGACTACAACACCGCGCTTTTGGGCGTACGTTTTGCCGTCCAGCGCCGTGCCGATGGCCGTTATTTCATCAACCTGTCTTCGACGAACCCGATCAACGAGCCGTTCGTCGACATGCTGGTCGAACTCAACTGGGCTACCGGTCGCCTGGTGCGTGAGTACACGTTCCTGCTCGACCCCGCCGAATTGCGTGGTGTTTCCCCGCCGCAGGCTGCAACCGTGCCGCCGGTCGCCCCGCCGGCCGCGGTAGCCCAACCGGTCGCCCCTCCCGCCCCCCCGGTGGCGGCAGCGCCGCCGCCAGCGCCCGCTCCGGCCGCACCAGCCCCGACACCAGCGGCCAAGCCGGCAGCGCAAGCGCCTGTCGCCAAGCCGGCGCCTGCCAAGCCAGCCGCCGCTGCCGCTGCTGGTTCCTATGAGGTCAAGCGCGGCGATACGCTGGGCAAGATCGCGCGCCAGGCCAAGCCGGACGGCGTCAGCCTGGAGCAGGTTCTCGTTGCGTTGTTGCGAAGCAATCCGGACGCCTTTGTCGGCGGAAACATGAACCGCCTGAAGAGCGGGGCGATCCTCAACTTGCCGGACCGTGACGCTATCTCTGGTGTTGCTGCGCCAGACGCGAGGCGCGTCGTTTCCGCGCAGGCTGCCGATTGGCGCTCATACACCGAGAAGCTCGCCGGTACCGTACCTTCGACGCCCGCGGCCAAGCCGGACGCCCCGCGCCAGGCGGCACAGGGACGCATCACGGCGCGCGTGGAAGACAAGGCCGGCAAAGGCGAAACCAAGGATCAGCTCAAGTTGTCCAAGGCCGATCCTGCAGCAGCCAAACCCAAGGCAGGCATCGAGGATCGCGTCGCCAAGGAGCGCGAACTGCGTGACGCCAAGGCGCGTGCCGCCGAGCTTGAGAAAAACGTCAAGGACCTGCAAAAGCTGGGCGAGGTCAAGAACCAGCAACTGGCTGAATTGCAAAAGCAGGCGCAGGCCAAGGGCACGCCGCCCGCGGCGCCAGCGGCCCCGACCGTCGCAGACGCGAAGAAAGCCGCTGAGCCCCCCAAGGCAGAGCCGCCCAAAGCCGCTCCCGCTCCGGCACCCGCGCCCGCCCCCGCCAAGGCCGAGGCGCCCAAGGTAGAGCCGGCCAAACCCGCCGCCGCGCCGGCGCCTGTACCGCCGGCCGCTGCCCCGAAGGCACAGGAAGCTGCCAAGGTCGAAGCGCCCAAACCTGCCGATCCGCCCAAGGTCGCCGAGCCTCCCAAGGCTCCGGAGCCGCCCAAGGCTGCGGAGGCGCCCAAACCTGCCGATGCTCCCAAGGTCGCCGAGGCGCCCAAGGCGGATGCACCCAAGCCAGCCGACGCACCCAAGGGCGCAGAGGCGCCCAAAGCGGATGCCGGGAAGCCTGCCGATGCCGGCAAGCCTGCCGATGCCGGCAAGCCTGCCGATGCACCCAAGGCTGCCGAAGCGCCCAAGCCGCCGCCCAAGAAGCCTGCCGCACCTCCGCCTCCCCCGCCTCCAGAGCCGAGCCTGATGGACGAGTTCATGGACAATCCCATGTACTTGGCCGGCGGCGGCGGCGTGCTTGCCCTGCTGGGCGGCTACGCGGCCTACGCGGTGCGCCGCAAGCGCAAGGTCGAGAAGTTCGAGAACAGCATCATCACCGGCGGCGACCTGAAGGCGAACTCCGTCTTCGGCAACACCGGCGGGCAGAGCGTCGATACCGGCAACAGTTCGTTCCAGAGCGACTTCAGCGAAGTCAGCAAGGGTTCGATCGACGCCGACGAGGTTGACCCGGTCGCCGAGGCCGATGTCTACATGGCCTACGGCCGCGACGCGCAAGCCGAGGAAATCCTCAAGGAGGCATTGGGCAAGGACGCCACGCGCCACAAGGTGCGGGTCAAGCTCATGGAGATCTACAACCAGCGTGGCGACGCAGCCTCGTTCGAGGCGCAGGCCAAGGAATTGCATGCGGCCACCGGCGGCACTGGCGACGACTGGAGCAAGGCGGCCGAACTGGGGCGTGCCCTCATGCCGGGCAATCCGCTGTTCGCCGAAGGAGGCGGGGGCTCGACGACTTCGACAGTCACGCTGCCGGGCGGCGCGCTGTCCGCAGCTGCCGCTGCCGCGACCATGCCCGTCGCCGCCGCTGTGGCACCGGCCTTCAACATGGAATCCACCATGCAGCTCACGCCGCTGCAAATGGATGCCGCGGGCGCAAGCCCGGAGGCTCTTGCCAAGACAGCATCCCTCACCCCGGTGGACGCCGCTCCGGCTGCAGGCAGCGACCTGGACTTCGACATCGGGGGGGGCGCCGACGACGCGACCCAGACCCAGCCGCTGGAGGGTATCTCCGGGCCCGATTTCGTGCTCGATGGCACCGCCCCCGGCGGTGGCGATGCCGGCAACGTGATTGACTTCGACTTGGGCGGCGGTCCGGCCGCGGCGCCAGCCACCCCGGCGACCGACTTCTCGCCCGGCGGAACGCTGATCATGGAGCCGTCCGGCGGCGACATGACAATGGACGAGACGCAGCCCCTGCCGGACGTGCGTCCTCCGGAGGCGCCGACGCCGAGCATCGATTTCGATTTCGATCTTTCCGCCGACGAGGCGCCTGCCGGAGCGGCCCCTGCCGCGGCAGCGGCGCCGGCTGGCAACAGCATGGACTTTGACCTCTCGGGCGTTGACCTCAACCTGCCTGGCGGCGACAACGCCGCCGCCGGCGGCAGTGATGACGCGGCGACCAAGCTCGACCTGGCCCGGGCCTATCAGGACATGGGCGACAAGGAGGGGGCGCGCGAGTTGTTGCAGGAGGTCGCCAAGGAAGGCAGCGATGCGCAGAAGGCCGAGGCGCAGAAACTGCTGTCCGGCCTGGGCTGATCGTCTGCGGTAGTCCGGATTGGCGGGCGGCCCCTTGGGCCGCCCGTTGCTTTTGTGCGCCCGTGCAGGGGCGTTCCAATGGAGTCAGGCCGTGCGCATTGCACTTGGCGTCGAGTACGACGGTACCGGATTCACGGGTTGGCAAACACAGCCTGCCGGGACCGGCGTGCAGGATGCGCTGGAGCGGGCCATTGCCGCCATTGCCGGCCACCCGGTGCGCCTTGCGTGCGCCGGGCGCACTGATACCGGGGTGCATGCGCTGGCCCAGGTGGCGCATTTCGACACCACGGCGAAGCGCCCGCAGAATGCCTGGGTGCGTGGCGTCAATGCGCATCTGCCGCCCGCGGTCGCGGTGCTCTGGTCGCACCCGGTCGAAGATGACTTTCACGCCCGCTTCAGCGCACGCGCGCGCAGCTACGAATATCGACTGATCAACCGGCCGGTCCGTCCGGCCCTGCAACTCCATCGGGCCGGCTGGCATCCTCTGCCCCTCGACCTGCGCGCGATGCGTGAGGCGGCCGCGCTCCTCCAGGGCGAGCATGACTTTTCCTCGTTTCGCTCCTCCGAGTGCCAGGCCAGGAGCCCGATCAAGACGCTTGCGCGCGCCAGTGTCGAGGTCGACCGCGGCATCGTCGTCTTCGGGTTCGAAGCCAACGCCTTCCTGCATCACATGGTGCGCAACATCGTCGGATGCTTAGTCGCCGTCGGCGCGGGGCGCCGTCCGGTCGCGTGGATGCGCGAGGTGCTGGAAGCGCGCGATAGGACCCGCGCCGCGCCGACGTTCGCCCCGCAAGGCCTGTACCTGACGCGTATCGACTACGATGCGCGCTTCGGCCTGCCGGAATTCGGCAGGACCCCCTTCAACAGCCGCCCATGAGACGCACACGCATCAAGATCTGCGGCCTGACGCGCGAGGCCGATGTCGACGCGGCGGTCGATGCCGGTACTGATGCCATCGGGTTGGTCTTCTATCCCAGGAGCCCGCGCGTCGTCGGGCTCGACCAGGCACGGCGACTGATCGCGCGCCTGCCGCCGTTCGTCACCCCGGTCGGCCTCTTCGTCAACGAGGATGCCGCCCGCGTGCAGGACATCGCCGCCGCGCTCGGCCTGGGCATGTTGCAATTCCACGGCGACGAGTCGCCAGGCTACTGCGCGCAATTCAGCCTGCCGTGGCTGCGCGCTGCGCGGGTGACGCCCAAGCTCGATTTGCTAGAATTCAACTCTCAATTCTCCGCCGCGCGCGGCATCCTCCTGGATGCCCATGTCGAGGGATACGGCGGGGGTGGCGAGGTGTTCGATTGGTCGCTGGTACCGCAAGGGCTCGCTCCTCGGGCCGTTTTGTCTGGTGGGTTACGACCTGCAAACGTGGGCGAAGGGATTCGCGCGCTTAAGCCGGCCGCGGTCGACGTGTCGTCCGGCGTCGAAGTCTCCAAGGGCATCAAGGATGCCGCCCTGATCCACCAGTTCGTCGCCGCCGTTCGTGCGGCTGACGCCAGCGAGGAAACATGAACCTGAACGATCTTCCCGCGTCGCCGTCCGGCGACGCGATGCCGGGCCAGGCCTACGACCTGCCCGATGCGCGCGGACACTTCGGCCCTTACGGCGGCGTGTTCGTCTCCGAAACCCTGATGGCGGCCCTCGAGGAGCTCAAGGTCGCCTACGCCGCCTGCCGCAGCGACCCTGCGTTCCAGGCCGAGCTTGCGTCCGAGCTTGCGCATTACGTCGGAAGACCCAGTCCGGTGTACCACTGCGCACGACTCTCGCGGGAACTGGGCGGCGCGCAGATCTATCTGAAGCGCGAGGACCTCAATCACACCGGCGCGCACAAGGTCAACAACACCATGGGCCAGGCGCTCCTGGCGCGCCGCATGGGCAAGCCGCGCGTCATCGCCGAGACCGGCGCCGGGCAGCATGGCGTTGCCACGGCGACCATGGCGGCGCGCTTCGGCCTCGAATGCGTGGTCTACATGGGTTCCGAGGACATCAAGCGCCAGGCCGCGAATGTGTATCGGATGAAACTCCTCGGCGCCACCGTGGTGCCGGTGGAGAGCGGTTCCAAGACCCTGAAGGACGCCTTGAACGAGGCCATGCGCGACTGGGTCACCAACGTCGAGACCACCTTCTACATCATCGGCACGGTGGCGGGCCCGCATCCTTACCCGATGATGGTGCGCGACTTCAACGCAGTGGTCGGGCGCGAATGCTTGACCCAGATGCCGGAGATCGCCGGGCGCCAGCCCGATGCGGTGCTCGCCTGCGTCGGCGGCGGTTCGAACGCGATGGGCATCTTCCACCCCTACATCCCGCATGCGCAGGTGCGGCTGATCGGCGTCGAGGCCGGGGGCTCGGGCATCGCCAGCGGCAAGCACGCCGCGTCCTTGTCGGCAGGCAGTCCCGGCGTCCTGCACGGCAACCGCACCTACCTGCTGCAGGATGCCAATGGCCAGATCATCGAGACCCACTCGATCTCCGCGGGCCTCGACTACCCTGGGGTCGGTCCCGAGCATGCCTGGTTGAAGGACAGCGGGCGGGCGGAATACGTGGCCATCGACGACGACGAGGCGCTCGCGGCCTTTCATCGCCTGTGCCGCATCGAGGGCATCATCCCGGCGCTCGAGTCCTCGCATGCCGTGGCGCACGCCATCAAGATCGCCCCGACGATGGCCAAGGACAAGATCCTGCTGGTCAACCTTTCCGGGCGCGGCGACAAGGACATGCACACCGTTGCCGAGCGTTCCGGCATCGTGTTCTGACCATGTCGCGCATCGCTGCCACCTTCGCGGCCGCCCGCGCGGCCGGACGCAAGGCGCTGATTCCGTACATCTGCGCCGGCGACCCCGATCCATCGCTGACCGTGCCGCTGATGCATGAACTCGCCGCGCGCGGGTGCGATGTCATCGAACTGGGCGTGCCGTTTTCCGACCCGATGGCGGACGGCCCGGTGATCCAGCGCGCCTCCGAGCGTGCGCTCAAGCATGGCGTTTCGCTGGCCCGCGTGATCGACATGGTCGCCGAGTTCCGCCGCACCGACCAGAAGACGCCGGTCGTGCTCATGGGGTATGCCAATCCGCTCGAGCGCATGGGTGTCGATGCCTTCGCGGCGGCCGCCGCCAAGGCAGGGCTGGACGGCATCCTGGTGGTCGATTACCCGCCGGAGGAGAGCGAGGACTTCGCCGCGCGCATGAAGAGCGCCGGGCTGGACCCCATCTTCCTTCTGGCGCCAACCTCGCCCGAGGCGCGCATCGAGGCGGTCGCGCGTGCCGCGTCGGGATACATCTACTACGTCTCGCTCAAGGGCGTGACCGGCGCGGCCACCCTCGATACCGGCGAAGTCGCCGCGCGCATTCCGCTGATCCGCCAGCGCTCGGGGTTGCCGGTCGGGGTGGGTTTCGGCATTCGTGACGCCGCCAGCGCGCAGGCGGTGGCGCGCATTGCGGATGCCGTCGTCATCGGCAGCCGCATCATCCAGGAACTGGAAGCAGCGCCTCGGGGACAGGAAATCGGGAAGGTGGGAGAATTCATCGCCGGCATCCGCAAGGCCCTGGATACCCCCGCCGCATGATGGTCGGCTTTTTTGGAGCGCGCCTGACATGAGCTGGATAGAGAAGCTGCTGCCGCCCAAGATCAACCGCACCGACGGGGCGCCGCGCAAGACCTTCCCCGAGGGCCTGTGGGTCAAGTGCCCGTCCTGCGAGACCGCGCTCTACTCGAGCGACCTCGAAAAAAATGCGCAGGTCTGCCCCAAGTGCAATCACCACAATCGCATCGGCGCGCGCGAGCGCATCGACAGCCTGCTCGATGGCGAAGGGCGCTACGAGATCGGCGCGACGGTGCGGCCGGTCGACAGCCTCAAGTTCAAGGATAGCCGCAAGTACCCGGAGCGACTCAAGGAGGCCATGGAAGGGACCGGCGAGAAGGATGCACTGGTGGTAATGCAGGGTTCGCTCCTGTCCCTGCCGGTGGTGGTGGCCGCGTTCGAGTTCGACTTCATGGGTGGCTCGATGGGTTCGGTTGTTGGCGAGCGCTTCGTGCGCGGCGTCGATGCGGCCCTCCAGGAAAAGATCCCCTTCATCTCGGTCGCTGCCAGCGGCGGCGCACGCATGCAGGAAGGGCTTTTCTCGCTCATGCAGATGGCCAAGATCAACGCCGCGCTGGCGCGTCTGGCGCGCCGGCGACTGCCCTACATTTCGGTCCTGACCGACCCGACCATGGGCGGCGTGTCGGCGAGCTTCGCCTTCGTGGGGGACGTGGTCATCGCCGAACCGGGCGCCCTGATCGGCTTTGCCGGCCCGCGCGTGATCGAGCAGACCGTGCGCGAAAAGCTGCCCGAGGGTTTTCAACGCGCCGAGTTCCTGCTCGAGAAAGGCGCGATCGACATGATCGTCGACCGCCGCGAGTTGCGGCCGCGCATCGCGCGCCTCCTGGCCATGCTGCAGGGCCTGCCGGCTGAGGCGGTGGCGCACTAAGTCTGCGCTTGCGGCCGGCATACCGGCGCTCCGCTATGGCGCCGGAGCTCCGATCGCGTTGCAGGCGTACATCGACTTCGTGCATGATATGCGGCGCGGCTTTGGCGCTGAAGCCGCGGACGAACAAGGAGACCATGATGCGCAATTGGATGGCCAGCTTCGCGGCGGGACTGTGTCTTTCCGCAACCGGAATCGTCGCAGCCCAGACCTGGCCCGTGCGGCCGGTGAAGGTGATCGTGCCCTATCCCGCCGGCGGTGTGGTGGACGTGATGACGCGGGCGGTCACCATCAAGCTGGCGGCGGACCTGAACCAGCCCTTCGTGGTGGAGGCCAAGCCCGGCGCGCAGGCCAACATCGCCGCCGAGTTCGTCGCCAACGCGGCAGCCGACGGCTATACCCTGTTGGTCTCGGCGCCCTTCATCATCAACAACCCGATGCTCGAATCGGGCCTGCGCTGGCAGCCCAAGGATTTCGTTCCGGTCGCTCGCTTCGCACTGTCTCCCAGTTTCATGCTGGTGCCGATGAATTCCCCGGCGCGCACGGTGCAGGAATATGTCGCGCTGGCGCGCGCCAAGCCGGGTTTGCCGGTCGGCGATGGCGGGGCCGGCAGCACCCAGTCCATGGCGACCCGGATGTTCGCCACGCTGGCGGGATTGAAGTTCGAATCGATCGGGTACAAGGGGGCGCCGCCGGTGATTCCGGACCTGATCAATGGCGCACTGACCATGGCGATCATTCCGTCGACAGTGGCGATCCCGCAGGTGACCTCCGGCAAGCTGCGCGCCCTGGCCAATACCAGCGGCAAGCGCTCGCCATTGCTGCCGGATGTGCCGACCATCGCCGAGGCCGGCTTCCCGGACGTGACCGTCGAATCCTGGTACGCGTTCCATGTGCCGGCCGCCACATCGCGCGACATGATCCGCAGGCTTTCGGACGCGGTCGGCGTCGCGGCGGCATCCGCCGAGGTGCAGGGTCGCCTGCGCGCCGCCGGTGGCGAGGCTGCCTATCTGGGCGTGAGCGACTTCGAATCCTTCCTGCGGCAGGATACCGAGACATGGCAGCGCTTCGCCAAGGCGTTCAGGCAGTGATCCGTCCGTCGCTCGCGACTGCGGTCGCTCGCGCAGGACGGGCCGTTTTTCCTTGTTGCGACCGAAGGAGCCGCGTTGTTCGATAGCCCCGAAATTGCCGCGTTCCGCGCGGAAGTACGCGACTTCGTGCGTGCCCACCTGCCGGAAGACCTGCGCGCCACGGTGCGTGCCGGCCAGCAGGCCACACAGGACCAGACCCGGCGCTGGTACGCCATTCTCGCGCGCCAGGGCTGGCTGGTTCCGCATTGGCCCATCGAGGCCGGCGGGCTCGGATGGGATGCCGCGAGACGCCTGGCCTTCGACGAGGAAATGGCCGTAAGCCACGCGCCGGAGATGAACTCGATCACCTTCGACATGATCGGTCCGGTGCTGATCCGCTTTGGCTCGCCCGCGCAAAAGGCGCGCTTTCTGCCCGCCATCGCCGCAGGTGAAGAGCACTGGTGCCAGGGTTACTCGGAGCCCAATGCGGGTTCGGACCTGGCGTCGCTCAAGACGCGCGCGGTGCGCGCCGGCGACCATTACGTGGTCAACGGCTCGAAGATCTGGACCTCCGGCGCGCAGTACTCGGACTGGATCTTCTGTCTCGCGCGCACCGACCCCGAGGCCAAGGCGCAGGAGGGCATTTCCTTCCTCTTGATTGACATGAAGACCCCGGGCATCACCGTGCGGCCGATTCGCGGCATCCACGGCTGGGAGGTCTTCAACGAGGTGTTTTTTGACGAGGTGGCGGTCCCGCTTGCGAACCTGGTGGGCGAAGAACATCGCGGCTGGACCATCGCCAAGTCGCTCCTCGAGTTCGAACGATTGAAGCTGGCGCGGGTGGGCGAGAACAAGCGCCGCATGGCGCGTGCGCGCGAGATCGGCTGGCGCGAACAGGAGCACGGCGAACCGCTGATGCGCCGCCCCTGGTTTCGCAAGCGCTTTGCCGAATTGCAGATGCGCCTGATGGCACTCGAAGCCAACACGGCGCGCTTCCTTGAGCGTGCCACGCAGGGCCTGCCGATCGGGGCCGAGGTTTCTATGCTCAAGCTGCGCGGCAGCCAGCTGGTCCAGTTGTGGGAGGCGCTCACGGTCGATGCGCTGGGTCCGGCGGCGCTGCCCTTCGATGCGTCCGCGGTGCGGGGCGATGTCCCCACCCTGCCGTTGCCGGAACTCGCGGCCACCGCGTCTTCACGGCGCTTTCTTTCGCGCGGCTACACCATCGCCGGCGGCTCTTCCGAAATCCAGCACAACATCCTTGCCAAGCAGGTGCTCGGGCTATGAGCAACTTTGCGTTGAGCAGCAATCAGGAGATGCTGGCCGAGAGCGCGCGCAGGTATTTCGAGCGCGGCTACGGCAGCGCCGTGCGTGCCGCGTCCATCGCTCATGCGCACGGTTGCGCACCCGCGCGCTGGACCGAGATCGCCGAGATGGGCTGGCTGGCCATGCCGCTGCCGGAAACCGACGGCGGGCTGGGCGCGTCGCTGGCGGACATGTGCGTGCTGGCCGAAGAGATGGGACGCGGCCTGCTGGTCGAACCGTGGCTCGCCTCGGGTGTGCTCGCCGCGACCCTGCTCTCGCGGGCCGGGACCGAGGCGCAGCGCGCGGCCTGGCTGCCGGCGCTGGCCGCGGGCAGCAAGCGCATCGCGTTCGCCGCGTGGGAGCCCGACAGCCGCTTCGATGCGACGCAGGTGGATACCTGCGCACAGGCGTACTCAGGGGGCTATCGGCTGGATGGGGCCAAGGAACTCGCCCAGGGCGCCGCAGGCGCGGATGCCATCATCGTGTGCGCACGCTTGATGACAGAGGACCCAGGCACGCAGCACGCGCTCTTCCTGGTCGATGCCGGCACGCCGGGCCTGGCCGTGCAGGGCTATGCGCTGATCGACGGCCGCTCGGCGGCCCATGTGACGCTGCACGAAGCGATGGTTCCTGGCGCTGCACGCCTGTCCGCGACAGTCGACATCGCGGCGGAAATCGCACATGCCCTCGACATCGCGCTCATCGTGCAGTGTGCCGAGACTGCCGGTGCGATGGCGCGCGGCCTCGAGATCACGCTGGAATACCTGAAGACGCGCAAGCAGTTCGGCCGCGTGCTGGCCGCCAATCAGGTGCTGCAGCACCGGCTGGTGGACCTCTACGTTGCCGTGGAGGAAACCCGCGCCCTGGTGCGGGCCGCGGCGCTGCTCGCGGGCGAATCAGCCGCGCAACGGCGCTACTATGCCGCTGCGACCAAGGCGTTCGCCAGCCAGGCGGCCCGCACAACCTGGGAAGAGGTGGTGCAGCTGCATGGCGCCATCGGCATGACCGACGAATACGTGATCGGCGCGTACGCAAGACACCTGGCGGCGTCGCACGCCTTGTTCGGCGATTACGAAGCCCAGCTCGAACGAATGGCAGCCGGGGAGTAGCGTGCCTCCGGCTACTTGGTCAACCCCGGCAGCCACAGCGAGATCGCCGGAATGTAGGTGACCAGCAGCAAAGCGACGCACATCGCGCCGTAGAAGGGCCATAGCTCGCGCGACACCTCCTCCATGCTCACCTTGCCGACCGCGCAACCGACAAAGAGCGTCGGCCCCACCGGCGGGGTGATGAGGCCGATGCCCAGGTTCAGGATCATGATCATGCCGAAGTGCACAGGGTCGATGCCGAGCTTGGCGATCACCGGCATGAAGATCGGCGTGCAGATCAGCAGCATCGGCGCCAAGTCCATGAAGGTGCCGAGCAAGAGGAGCAGGATGTTGATCAGGAGCAGGAAGACGTACTTGTCGGTCGAGATCGATAGAAAGAACTGCGTCACCTTGGCCGGGATCTGCATCAGGGCCATCATGTAGCCGAAGGCGACCGAGAAGCCGATCAGCATCATGACCATGGCCACGGTCTTGACCACGCGGTGCACCAGTTTCGGCAGGTCGCGCCACCGGTAGTCGCGGTAGACGAGGAAGGTGACGAGGAACGCGTACACGCAGGCCACCGCCGCGGACTCGGTCGGCGTGAAGACGCCGGAAAGGATGCCGCCCATGATGATGACCACCGTCACCAGGCCCCACAGCGCCTCGAGCACGATCCTGGGCACGTCGGCCAGCTTGACCGGCTCGCCCTTGGGATAGCCGCGCTTGTGCGAGACCCACAGGACCAAGCCGATCAGGCACAGCCCGAAGAGCAGGCCGGGAAAGATGCCGGCCAGGAACAGATGCGCCACCGACACAGTCCCGCCGGCGGCGAGCGAATAGATCACCGCGTTGTGCGAGGGCGGGATCATGAGCGCCTGCACCGAACCGCAGATGGTCACGTTGGTCGCGAAGACGCGCGGAAAGCCGGCCTTGACCATCTGCGGGATCATCACCGAGCCGATCGCCGAAGTGTCGGCCACGGACGAGCCGGAGATGCTGCCGAACAGCGACGACGCCATGATGTTGACCAGCGCCAGCCCGCCGCGGATGAAACCGACGAACACGCGTGCCAGGTTGATCAGGCGCGCTGCCATGCCGCCTTCGGCCATGATCGCGCCGGCCAGCACGAAGAAGGGGATGGCCAGGAGCGCGAAGTCGTCCGTGCCGTCGGAGATCTTGAGCATGATCGCCTCGAGCGGGATGTCGATCCACCACGCGCCGCAGATCGCTGCCAGGCCCAGCGCATAGGCCACCGGCACGCCGAGCGCGCAGAGAAGGGCAAAGGAGCCGAGCAGAACGAGGATGTCCATTTACTCGAGCTCCGACTCGCCGTCGCGATACATGATGGACGTGCGCGGCGGCGGCCCGACCCAGATGCGCTCGATGAGAAACAGGAGTGTCATGACGCCCGCGATCGGGATCGGCGCATACACCACGCCGACCGGCAGGCTCGGAAACTCGGCCATGCTTTGCGACCAGGTGATCACGCACAGGTGGCCGCCGTAGCCGGCCATGAATAGCGCCATCGCGGCCATGCACACTTGTACGCCGATGGCCATGAGGCGCCGCGCGCCCGGGCCGACCGCCTTGGTCAGCGCCTCGACCGCGATATGCACGTTGGCGCGGTACACCGCGGCCCCGCCGATGAAGGAGAACATGACCATCATCACCACCGCCGCCGGCTCGGGCCAGGACATGGGGCTGTTGACCACGTAACGCATGAACACGCCCGCCGGGATGATGAGCGTGATGATCACGATCGCGGTGCCCGAGAGCACGATGGCCGCCAAATAGAGGCGTTCCATCGCCCGGGCGTAGGCGGCTTTGGCTTTCATGGGTGTCAGGCCTTTGTGGAGGGGCCGGAAGCAAAGCGGCCCCGCGCTCAGGCGGGGCCGGTCGTCGAACGCGCGTCGGTCTAGCGCGTTTCCTCGATGCGCTTTAAGAGCGCCGCGTACTTGGCGCCGTACTTGTCGCGGATCGGCTGGGTGGAGGCGTAGAAGGCTTTCTTGTCGGCCTCGACGAACTTGACCCCGGCGGCCTTGAGCTTGGTCTCGGCCTCGCCGGAGTACTTGTCCCACAGCGCGCGCTGCTCCATCTGCGCCTCGCGCGAGAGCTTGCGCACGAGCGCCTGGTCTTCCTTGGACAGCCCATCCCAGGTGCGCTTGGAGAAGACGAAGATCTCCGGGATGATCAGGTGCCCGGTCAGGCTGTAGACCTTGGAGACCGTGTAGTGGTTCTGCGCCAGGAGCGTGGGCGGGTTGTTCTCGGCGCCGTCGACCACGCCGGTCTGCAGGGCCTGGAAGAGCTCGTTGAAGCCCATCGCCACGCCGTTGCCGCCCATCGCATTCATGGTCTCGACGAAGAGCGGGTTGCCCATCATGCGGATCTTCATGCCCTTCAGATCGGCCGGCTTGGTCGCCGGCTTGTTGGCGTAGACGTTGCGCGTGCCGGCATCCATCCAGCCCAGCACGACCAGGCGCGAGGCCGGCGAGGCCGTGACACGGTCGAGCAGGTCCTGGCCGATCGGGCCGTCGATGACCTTGCGCATGTGCGCTTCGTCGCGGAAGACGAAGGGCAGGTTGAACACGTTCAGGTCGTCGACCACGGGGCCCATGGCACCCACCGAGATGCGCGCGATTTGCAACGCGCCGACCTGCGCCTGCTCGATCATCTCCTTTTCCCCGCCCAACTGCATGGACGGGAACATCTGGATGGAAATGCGGCCGTTGGTTGCGGCCTCGAGCTTCTTGCCCATGTTCTGGATGGCCTCGACCGTCGGATAGCCCAGCGGGTGGACGTCGGATGCCTTCCAGACGACTTTGGATTGGGCGAAGGCGTGGCCGGTGAAGGTCGCGGTCGTGGCGGCGGTCGAGGCCAGGAATGTGCGTCGGGTGATCATGCTTGGGTCTCCTTTTGTGCTTGGGTGTAAGTGCGGGGTCCGCCGAAGCATACCGCCGCGACGGGGATTCGAGAAGTCTTGTGAACCGAATTGATGTATGTCATCATACAACTTATGACTTGTCAAGTGACACTCTGAAGATGCCTGCCGGGCTGGCCTTCAACCCGTTCGTACCGGCGCGCCGGCGCGGCGCGTCACTGGCGCAACAGTTGGTCGAACGCTTGCGTGAGCAGATTCGCTCCGGCGCGATTCCCGCCGGGGCCAAGTTGCCTTCGGAAGCGCAGATCATAGCCAGCGAGGGCGTGTCGCGCACGGTGGTGCGCGAAGCCCTGTCGCGCTTGTCCGCGGCCGGTCTGACCGAAACCCTTCACGGCGTCGGCACGTTTGTGCGTCCGGCCACGACCCCGGCCGATTTCCGCCTCGACCCGGCCGCACTCACCACGTTGGTCGAGGTGCGCGCGCTCCTGGAACTGCGCCTGGCGCTGGAAACCGAGGCCGCCGCCTTGGCTGCGCATCGGCGCGAGCCTGGCGGGCTGGAGGCCATGCGCTCGGCTCTCACCGGATTCTCTGCCGCCATCGCCGTCGGTTCCGGTACGGTCGAGCACGATTACCGCTTCCACCTCGGGGTGGCGCTCGCTACGGGCAACCGCTACTTCGCCGACCTGATGCGGGCTCTGGGCACCCTGATGATCCCGCGCACCCGCCTGCCGACCGCGGAACTGGCGCAGCTGGACCGTAGCGAGTACCTGGCCGGCGTGCATCGCGAGCATCAGGAAATCTACGCCGCCATCGAGCGCGGCGACGCGGACGCGGCGCGCGCCGCGATGCGCACCCATTTGTCTAACAGCCGCGAACGTCTGCAGCAGGCGCATGAAGTCGCGGCTGGTTCAACGAATCATCGGACCTAGTTGTATGACGACATACGACAATGGCATCGGCAGACCCAGTTCCGAGAATACGGATTCTCCATCTCTCGCCCGGGGTCAGTGGCCGCGCGTCGCGGTTATGGGCGCCGGCGCGGTAGGTTGCTATTACGGCGGCCTCATGGCGCGCGCTGGCGCGGCGGTCACCCTGATCGGACGTGCGGCACACGTGGATGCGGTGCGCGCACGGGGCCTGCACTTCGAGGGGCTCAAATTCAACGAACAAATCGCGCTTGCGGCCGATACCGATGTGCGCGCCGCCGCCGGCGCGGACCTGGTGCTCTTTTGTGTCAAGTCACCGGACACCGACGCGGCCGCGCGCGAGCTGGCGCCGCTGCTCTCACCAACTGCTCTGGTGCTGGCCTTGCAGAATGGCGTGGACAATCCGGCGCGCATCGCGGCGGCGGTGCCCTGCGCGGTGGTGCCGGCGGTGGTCTACGTGGCCTGCGCGATGGCCGGGCCCGGGCACTTGAAGCACACTGGTCGGGGTGATCTGGTCATCGGCCCACTGCGTGACGCGCGTGTGCCGCTAGCGGCAGCACGCCTGGAGTCGCTTGCGGCGACGCTTGATCGTGCCGGGGTGCCGTGCAAGGTCTCCGGCAACGTCGAGGGCGAGCTGTGGGCCAAACTCCTCATCAACTGCGCCTACAACCCGGTCTCGGCGCTCGGACGTGCGCGTTACCGGCGCCTGACCGCGCTGGGACCCACGCGCGACCTCATGGCTGCGGTGGTGCGTGAAGTACTTGCGGTGGCCGCGGCAGAAGGCGTGACCATGCCGCCCGGCGACTGGGTCGAGATCGCGCTCAAGCTCTCCGAATCCATGCCCGAGGCCACTTCCTCAACCGCGCAGGACCTGGCACGCGGGCGCACCACCGAGATCGATCACTTGAACGGCTACGTTGCGCGGCGCGGTGCAGCACTCGGAGTGCCGACGCCGCTCAACCATGCGCTGTGGGCGCTGGTGAAGCAGGTCGAGGACGGGTTGGCCTGATCCGGGCGGCGCGCAGCTTGCGTGCGGCTGCGCGCGGGGCGGGGCTCAACGCCCCTTGAAATCCGGCTTGCGCTTCTCGTTGAACGCAGCGATGCCCTCGCGCCTGTCCTCGGTATCGAGCAAGCGGTAGTAGGCCTCGAGTTCCAGTCGATAGCCGGTGCGCAGGTCGGTCTGCAGGCCGAAGTGCATGGCCTTCTTGGCCTGGCGCACCGACAGGGGCGCGCAGGCGGCGATGCGCTCGGCCGTGGCCAGCGCCTCGGCCACCACCGTGCCCGGCTCGCAGACGCGGTTGACCATGCCCCAGGCGTGTGCCTCTTCGGCCGTGAACGGTTGCGCCGAGAGGATCAGTTCCTTGGCGCGGCGCTCGCCCACCGCACGCGGCAGGTTCTGCGTGCCCAGCATGCCGGGCATGATGCCGATGCGGCATTCGGTCTGCGCGAATTTCGCCGCGCGGTCGGCGTAGATGAAGTCGCAGGTCAGCGCCAACTCCAGTCCGCCCGCGTAGCAGATGCCGTTGACCGCGGCGATCCACGGCACCGGGGAGGTCATGCGCATCTCCGCGGTGCGCTCGGCGACTTCATGCTGGATGGTCCAGTCGCGGATGCTCTGGGTGTTGCGCACCTTCAGGTCCCCGCCGGCGGAAAACGCGCGTCCCGCGCCGGTCACCACCACGCAGCGCACCCAGTCGGGGTCGTAGGTCAAGCGGCGCATGAGTTCGTTGTTGGCTTCGCCCATGTCCCAGTCCATGGCGTTCAACACCTCGGGGCGGTTCATGGTGACCAGGAGCACGTGCGTGCCGATGCGCTCGCAGCGCAGGACTTCGGAGACCGGGGGTTCGAACATGGTTGTCTTTCTCAGGCAGCGGGCGGCACGTGGACGCGTGCCGCGCCGGACTCGATCAAGGCGTCTATCTCGGCGTCCGCATACCCCGCCTCGATCAGGATGTCGCGCGTCTGCTCGCCCAGGTGCGGGGCGGGCAGCCAGTCGTTGCGTGCGCCGCCGGAGAGGGTGTTGGCCGGCTTCAGGTCGAGGATCCTGCCCTCGGTCGGGTGTTCGCGTTCGACGAGAAAACCGACGTCGGCCAAATGCGGGTCTTCGATCAGCGACTCGAGCGTGTGGTAGGGCGCAGCAGGGATGTCGTGCTCGCGGCAGATCGCCATCCACTCGGCGCTGGTACGGGTCTTCATGCCCTCGCTGCGCAGGCGAAAGTACTCCTGGACATTGGCGAAGCGCGACGCGACGCTGTCGAAGCGCGGGTCGGTCTTGAGGTGCGACAAGCCCATCGCGTCGAACAGCGGAAACACCTGGGCATTGGTGTTGGCGGTGATCGAAATGTAGCCGTCGGCGGTCTTGAGCGGCGTGTAGTGCGGCGAGACCAGGCGCGGGTCGCCGGGCGTGCCGATCGGCGGCACGTAGGTGTGGTGGTACAGGTGTTCGGTCAGCACCTGGGTGGCCATGTTCTCGAACATCGGCACTTCGATGGACTGGCCGCGGCCGGTGCGCTCCCGGTTGAATAGCGCCATCGCGATCATCTGCACGGCGATCAGTCCGCCAGTACGGTCTGCCAGCACATAAGGTACGAAGCGCGGCTCGCCGAAGGCGCGCTCGAACAAGCCGGCCACCCCGCCCGCGCCCTGCACGACCGGATCATAGGCCGGCACCTTGGCGTAGCGCCCGCGCTGGCCGAAACCGAACATGCCGCAGTAGATGATGTTCGGTTTGACCCGGCACACATCCTCGTAGGACAGGCGCATGCGCGCCATCGAGTCGGGGCGCACGTTCCAGGTCATCACGTCGGCATCAGCCAGGATCTTGAGCAGCGCGGCGTGGCCGTCCGGATGCTTCAGGTCCAGGCAGATCGAGCGCTTGTTGCGGTTCAAATGCAGGAACTTGGGCGCCATGCCCGGCGACTTGCCGCGTCCGCCCAGGAACCGGCCGACGTCGCCCTCGGGGCTCTCGACCTTGATGATGGTCGCGCCGTGGTCGGCCAGGATCTGCGTGGCGAGCGGGCCGATCACCACCGAGGTCAGGTCGACGACCTTGACGCCGGCCAGCATGCCGCCGGCAGTGCCCGGCGGCGCGGATGCGGCGTTCACTCCGGCTCCATGCCGGCCGCCTTGGTCACGCGCGCCCACATGGCCGTGTCGCGCGCCTGCAAGGCGGCGAAATCGGCCGGCGACAACAGCATCACTTCGCCGCCGGTGTTCTCGTGGCTGGCCTGGTCGGCGCGCACGGCCGCGTGCACCAGCGCGTTCAGACGATTGGCGATCGCCTGCGGCGTGCTGGCCGGCAGGTACACGCCGACCCAGTTCGACAACACGTAGTCCGGGAAGCCCTGCTCGATCATGGTCGGGATGTTCGGATACAGGGCCAGGCGCTTGGCGCCGGTGACCGCCAGTGCGCGGAGCTTGCCGGCCGCCACCTGCGGCATGCCGGTGCGCAGGTCGGTCCACATCATGCTGACCTGGCCGCCCATCAGGTCGGTGAGTGCCTGCGGCGCGCCCTTGTAGGGCACGTGAAGCAGGTCGACGTTGGCCATCATCTTGAACATCTCGCCGCCGATGCGCGAGGGCGCGTTGCCGCTGGCAAAACTGAGCTTGCCGGGCTGGGCGCGCGCCAGGCGGGCCAGATCGGCGACCGAATTGGCGGGCGAAGAGGGGGCCACGACCAGCACGAACGCGTTGTTGCTGACGGGGGTGATCGGGACGAAGTCCTTGACCGGATCGTAGGGCAGTTTCTTGAACAGGGACGGGTTGGCCGCGTGGGTGGTGCCGGTGGTGATGAGGACCGTATACCCGTCCGGGGGTGCCTTGGCGACCGCCTCGCAGGCGATCATGCCGCTGGCGCCGCCACGGTTGTCGATGACGATGGTCTGCCCGGTCGCCTTGGTCATTTGCGCGGCAATCAGGCGCGCGACTTGGTCGGTAGCGCTGCCGGCCGGGAAGGACACGATGAAGCGCATTTGCCGACTGGGGTAGGCATCGGCCTGCGCGAAGGCGCGCGGCGCGGCGGCCAGGCCGGCCATGGCGAAAGTCAGCGCGCGTCGGCGCGGCATGCTGGGGCGAGAGGTCATCGGAGTCTCCTTTGGATTCACGGCGCTCGGATCGCGCAGGCGTACCAGCGGGCGCCGATTGTTATAGTTCAGCCTGGCTATAGAGATTAGCAGCGCGAGGGAGGAATTGCATGGCCGACCTGCCGGGAAGAATCCGCATCAACGAGGAAGGCCCGCGCGAGGGATTCCAGTTCGAGAAGGGCCCGATCGCAACTGCGCGCAAGATCGCGCTTATCGACGCGCTTTCGCACACCGGGCTCAGGCAGATTCAGGTGGTCTCGTTCGTCCCGCCGCAAAACGTGCCCGGCATGGCTGACGCGGACGATGTCGTTGCCGGCATTCGCGTCAACCCGGAGGTGGCCTATACCGCGCTGTGGCTCAACGAAAAGGGACTGCAGCGCGCGCTTGGCCATGATCGTCTGACCATCGTCGGCTCGATCGGGCTCACCTGCTCGGAACCCTTCCTGCTGCGCAACCAGAAGCGCACGCTGCAGCAGAACATCGACGCGCAGCGCTCCTTGCTCGACATGTACCGGGCCAACGGCGTCGCGGTGCGACGCGGCGGGCTGATGGCTGCCTTCGGCTGCAATTTCGCCGGCGACATCCCGCCCGCGCGGGTGGTCGACATGGTCGGGCAGTTGCTGGACCTGGCGCGCGAGGCTGGCGAGAGTCTCGACTTCGTCTCGCTGGCCGATACCATGGCCTGGGCGACGCCCCTGTCGATCCGCCGGGTCGTGGGCGCGGTGCGCGAACGTTTCCCCGGTCTCAAGTTGTCGCTGCACCTGCACGACACGCGCGGCATGGGTATCGCGAATGCCTGCGCCGGGTTGGAAATGGGTGTGGATACCTTTGATGCCGCCGTTGCCGGTCTCGGCGGTTGCCCGTTTGCCGCGCACAAGGGCGCGGCGGGCAACGTCTGCACCGAGGACCTGGTGTTCCTGTGCGACGAGATGGGCGTCGAGACCGGCATCGACCTCTCCGCCCTGATGGATGCCGCACTCCTGGCCGAAGAGGTCGTCGGCCACCCGCTCCCCGGATCGGTCAAGTCCGGCGGCAGCCTGAAGGCCCTGCGAGAGCGGATTGCGGCGGCGCACTGAGCGCGCCGGGCCGGCGGCGCAGCCGGCCGGTGCGTGGAGCGCGAAAAAAAGCCCGGCGGTGCCGGGCTTTTTTCATGGTCAGGCGCCCTCAGGCAATGCCGCGCGCCTTGAACCAGCCGAGCATCTCTGCCCACGCCGCCTCGGCTTCCGGCTTGCGGTAGGTCGCCCGGTAGTCGGCGTGAAAAGCGTGCGGCACGTTCGGGTACAGGATGAAGGTGGAAGCCTGTGAATTCTTGTTGCCCTTCTTCAGCACCTCCTGCAGGCGCGCGACGTCCTGTGTAGGGATGCCCGCATCCGCGCCGGCATACAACCCCAGCACCGGGCCATTGAGCGCGGTGGCGACATCGTGCGGCGTCCGTGGCATGGCCGGCGGGTTGGAGTTGAGCCCGCCGTACCATGACACCCCGGTCTTGAATTTCTTGCTGTGCGCCATGACCATCCACACGGTGCGCCCGCCGCGGCAATGGCCGGTGATGCCAAGGCGCTTCATGTCCACCAGGGGATGCTTTTCGAGGAATGCGGTCAATCCGTCGACGTCGGCCAGCATGACCGCATCTTCGAGGCGGTTGGCGTTGCCGATGACCTGCTTGAAATCGGTCATCTTGGCCAGGTCGCCCATGCGGAAAAACGGGTCGTAGGTGACCGCGGTATAGCCCAGCTTGGCCAGGCGCCGGCACATGTCCTGCTGGTAGCGGTGCATGCCGAAGACTTCAGGCACGACCACGATGGTGGCGTTCTTTCTTTTCTTTTCAGGTGCGGCCAGGTAGCCCGGCATGGTGCCGCCGGGCACGGGAATCTTCAGGTCTTCGGCCGTCAAGCCGTCGGCAGGCGTGTCGATCGCGGTCTGCGCCGCCACCGGGCCGGTGGAGAGCGCATACCCCGCCACGGCGGTGGAGGAAGCCAGGAAATCGCGGCGCGACACGCGCACCGGGGGCAGCAGGCTCTCCATTTGCGGGTCGTCGAATTTCCTCTTGTCGTCGAGCATCTTTTCTCCTTGGTATGCGTGGTTGCGGTGGCCGGCGAATTACGCTTGCAGGGCGCGGATTATTCCATCTTCACCCCTTGCGCCACAGGGTGGGTAAACCCGGTGGCATGCCGCGCGGCCGCCCGACGCAAAGGCGTCCGGGCAGGGCGGAATAGAATGCCCGCATGAAAGAGCCGCAGATCCGCTGTCCGCACTGCGCGTGGAAGCCGCGCGCCGAAAGCCGCTGGATCTGCACGCCCGCGTGCGGCACTGAGTGGAACACCTTCTGGACTGGCGGGGTCTGCCCTGGCTGCACCCGTCAATGGGAGAACACGCAGTGCCTGGCCTGCGGCAAAGTCTCGCCGCACAAGGACTGGTACCACTACCCCGAAGGGGAGGGCCAGGCCAGGATACGCCGCAAGCGCGTCCCGGCGACAGCTTGACCTGCGCCGGTGCTTAGCCGCGCTTACTTTGATACCGACCCACGAGAGAACCCCGATGAACCAGGCCACCGACCCCAAACTCCTGACGCCCACCGTCCCCTACTGGATCAACGGCCAGCGTACCGACGCCACCAGCGCGCGCAGCGGCGAAGTCACCAACCCCGCCACCGGCGCCGTGATCCGCCGCGTCGCCTTTGCGAACGCGAAGGACATCGACACCGCAGTGGCTGCCGCCAAGGCCGCCTTTCCGGCCTGGCGCGCCACCCCGCCGCTCAGGCGTGCCCGCGTGATGCAGAAGTTCCTTGCCCTCATGCAGGCCAACCTCGATGAGCTCGCGCGACTGGCCAGCCAGGAGCACGGCAAGACGGTCGCCGACGCGGTGGGCTCGGTCACGCGCGGCATCGAAGTCATCGAATTCGCCTGCGGCATACCGCACCTGCAAAAAGGCGAGCACTCCGAGAACGTCGGCACCGACGTCGATTGCCACACCCTGCGCCAGCCGCTGGGCGTGTGTGTCGGCATCACGCCTTTCAATTTCCCGGCCATGGTGCCCTTGTGGATGTTCCCGGTCGCGATCGCCACCGGCAACACCTTCATCCTGAAGCCCAGCGAGAAGGTGCCCAGCTGTTCGATGCGCATGGCCGAGCTTTTCAAGGAGGCCGGGCTGCCGGACGGGGTCTTCAACGTCGTGCACGGCGACAAGGAGGCGGTCGACGCGCTCATCACCCACAAGGACGTGAAGGCCGTGTCCTTCGTCGGCTCCACGCCGATCGCACAGTACATCTACGAGACCTGCGCCAAGACCGGCAAGCGCGTGCAGGCCCTGGGCGGCGCCAAGAACCACGCCGTGGTGCTGCCGGACGCCGATCTCGACTTCGCCGCCGATGCCTTGGTCGGCGCCGGCTATGGATCCGCTGGCGAGCGCTGCATGGCCATTTCGGTCGTCGTCGCCGTCGGTGGAGTTGGCGATGCCCTGATCGCCAAGGTCAAGGAAAAGGCGCTCAAGATCCAGGTCGGCCCCGGCGACAAACCCGGCGTCGAGATGGGGCCGCTGGTCAGCCGTGCGCATCAGGCCAAGGTCAAGGCCTATATCGATGCCGGCGAGAAAGCCGGTGCCACCCTGGTGATGGACGGCCGCAAGACCGTGGTGCCCGGCTACGAGGGCGGCTTCTACGTCGGTACCACGCTGTTCGACGGTGTTAAGCCCGGCATGAGCATCTACGACGAGGAGATCTTCGGCCCGGTCTTGTCGGTGGTGCGCGTGGACGCGCTGGAAGACGCGATCAAACTGGTGAATGACTGCCCGTTCGCCAACGGCACCGCGGTCTTCACCGCCTCCGGTGGCGCTGCGCGCAAGTTCGAGACCGAGATCGAGGTCGGCATGGTCGGCGTCAACGTGCCGATCCCGGTGCCGATGGCATTCTTCTCCTTCGGCGGCTGGAAGTCGTCGATCTTCGGCGACTACTCGGTGCACGGCATGGACGGCGTGCGCTTCTACACGCGGCCCAAGGTGGTGACGACGCGCTGGACGACGACCGAGACCGGGCCGCGGTTGAACATGCCGACCCTGGGTTGAATGCGATAGGGAACTGTCAGCCAGCTGAAGCGAAACACGTAGTTGCGCCGAGTAGTTTTTGGATAACGGGCATTCGGATCGCGTCAGTCCGATGGCTGCTCTCAGGGCCTGCCGCTCGGATGGTCAAGGCCAAGGCGCCGGGACGCGATCCGCGCACCCTCGCACAACGCTGCCAGCTTCTTCCACGCGATCCCCGCATCGACCTTGCCGTAACCGGCAAAGGTGCCGAAGCCGCAGTCGCTGCCGGCGATGACACGCTCGCGACCGACGATGGCGGTGTAGCGCTCGATGCGCTGTGCGATCAGTTCAGGGTGCTCGACGTAGTTCGAGCACGAGTCGATCACGCCGGGGACGAGGATCAGGTCGTCGGGCAATTTGGTGTCGCGCCACACTGTCCACTCATGCTCGTGACGCGGGTTGGCGCCCTCGAAGAGGATGGCCTGGGCCTTGGCCTTGAGGACAATGGGCAGGATGCGCTCGACCGGGATGTCGTGATCGTGCGGGCCTTCGTAGTTGCCCCAGCAGATGTGAATGCGCACCTGCTCGCGCGGCACCTTGGCCAGCGCATGGTTGAGCGCCTCGACGTGCAGCGCGGCGCGCGCCAGGAACTCCGCCTCGCTCAGGTCTTGGAAGCCGGTGTGGCGCGCCATGGCCAGGTCGGGGCAGTCGACCTGCAGCGTGAGACCCGCGGCGGTGATGGCCTCGTACTCGTGGCGCAGCGCTTCGGCCAGCGCCTCGATGTAGGCCTCGTGGGTCGGGTAGTGGCGGTTGGGCAGGAAGGCCGAGACCACGCCGGGCGAGGCGGCGTTGAGAAAGCCGCTGG
Organism: Burkholderiales bacterium; assembly: GCA_016790635.1. Taxonomy (GTDB): domain Bacteria; phylum Pseudomonadota; class Gammaproteobacteria; order Burkholderiales; family JAEUOS01; genus JAEUOS01. The sequence continues at coordinate 8,380 of JAEUOR010000037.1, read as the reverse complement.
CAGACCCATCGGTGGGAAGGGCGGCCTTCAGGTTAGCGATGTCGGCCGTAAGCGGTGCGCGGTCGCGCAGGGTGATGGCGGCGCCGCAACAGGGCCGGCGCGCGGTGCGCGGCCCGGTGAAAGCGGCCATGCGCTTGACGAAGTCCGGGTGCTCGCGCAGGTCCAGGTGCGGTTTGGGGCTCACTTCGCCTTCGGTCTCGAAGCCGGTGTAGCGGTCCTTGATGTAGGTCGCATACGAAATCTTGGCGGTCTCGCCGTCGCTGACGACGTCCAAGCCCAGCGCGACCTGATGCGAGACGATGGCCGCGACGCCTTCACGCATGACCGCGTCGAATTCGCCCTGATCCACGGTTTCGCCCCGCTCCTTCCTGAGGAGTTGCGCGACCACCGCGTCGGGGCGCGGCAGGCTGCCGACATGGGTGGTGAGGATGTGGTCGGTGCTGGTTTTCATGGTGAGGGCCACAGGCGCGGCGGAGGAGTGGTGGTGGGCAAGCCGAACTATGCCCGAGTCGCGCCCGCATGCGCCAGAATGGCGTCCGAGGTCGTGGTCAACAGGGAGAACGGCATGCTCATGTGCGTCATCGAATTCGGCACCATCCCCGGCATGGAGGAACGCAACCGCGCACTGGTGACCGAGATGCTCAAGGAGTCGGCCAGGATCGACGGTTTCATCTCCAAGGAGACCTTCGTCAGTCGCGACAACCCTGCCAAGGTCATCACGATCTCATGCTGGCAGGACCAGGCCGCGCTCGACCGCTGGATGCAGGACCCGGAGCACCGGCGCGTGATTCCGATCGGTCGCAACGAACTCTTCACCCATTACACGATCCAGGTGGCGGAGGTGAAGTACGAGAAGAAGTGGCGCAAGCCGGGTACTGCGGGGTGATCGTTCAAGGTGCCAGCGGCGCCGTCCACGCGTCGTGCCCATAGACCCAGTCCGCGTCGCCCGGGTTTTTCAAGAATTGGTTTTCGTGGGATGTCTTCTGGACGCGACTTGCGCGTGCGATGCGGCTTTGCTCGTAGCGCACCAACGCTGCGGCAATGCCTGAGGTCGGCACGCCGTCCAGGCAGCGCGCCAGCGTGACCGCATCCTCGATGCCCATGGCCGCGCCCTGGGCCATGAAGGGCGTCATCGCGTGGCAGGCGTCCCCCAGCAGGCACACGCGGCCGCGCGTCCACGCCGGCAGTGGTTCACGGTCGTAGAGGGCGGTGCGGAACACTTCGCGCAAGGGATCGAGGAGCGCGCGCGCTTCGGGATGGAAACCGGCGAGGCCTTGGCGCAACTGTTCCGGGTCGCCGGTTTGCGACCAGGACTCCCGGTCCGGCTCGGGCGCGGGCAGGGTGGCGAAGATGAAAAGCTCTTCGCCGCCGCGGATCAGGAAGTTGACCAGCTGGATCTGCGGCGTCGGGCCCCACCACTTGGTGAACGGTGCCAGATCGATGTGCGGATGCGCCGCCCGCACCGAGGCCGCCGATGTGACGCCGCGCCAGGCGATCATGCCCGTATAGCGCGGCGCGTCACGGCCGAAGAGCGACTGACGCACGCCGGAGTGGATGCCGTCGGCGCCGATGAGCGCGTCGCACTCGATGTCGGCGCCATGGGCGAAATGAAGGTGCAGCGCGTGGCGCGTCTCGCTCCAGTCGGTGAGGCGATGGCCCAGGCGCAGGTGGCCGGCCGGCAACGCGGTGGCCAGCGCGCCGATCAGTTCGGCGCGATGCACGGTCAGCGTCGGTGCGCCGTAGCGTTCGCGCGCGGCCTCGGCCAGCGCCACTTGCGAGGTGATCCTGCCGCTGTCCCAGTCGCGTGACAGGCGCAGGCTGGGCTGCCAGGCATTGCGGCGAATCGCCTCCCCCAGGCCCAGACCGTCCAGCGCGCGCACGGCGTTGGGAGCCAGGTTGATCGCCTGACCTACCCAGCCCAGTGCCGCAGCCTGCTCGTAGACGGTCACGTCGGCGCCGCGGCGGGCGAGCGCGATGGCGGCGGTCATGCCGCCGATGCCGGCGCCGATGATGGCGATGCGGGGAGATTGCATGCGGGTCGTTGGTTTCCTGGTCGGCCGCGGCTCCGCGGAGCCGCACCTAGGCGATTATCATGGACACTCTTCCGCAACTCCGCAAGAGCCACCCCGACATGATTCGTCTGATTGCAATGCTGACCTGCCTCGGCCTGGCCTTGCCGCTGGCCGCGCAAACCTGGCCGACGCGCACGGTCACCGTCGTCGTCCCCTTTCCGCCCGGCGCCGGACCGGACCTGGTCGCGCGTGCGCTGGGCGAGCGCCTCTCGGTGCGCCTGGGGCAGCCCTTCATCGTCGACAACCGCCCCGGGGTGGGCGGCATGGCCGGCAGCACGCTGGTGGCGCGCGCCGCCGCTGACGGCCACACGCTGGCGATGGTGCCCAACACGCTGGTCATTGCGCCGCACGTGCTGTCGCGCGCGGCGGTGAGCATCGACGTGCTCAAGGATCTGGCGCCGGTGGTGCAGGTGGTCACCAACGCCATGACCCTGGCCGTGCATCCGGGGCTGGGCGTGAATTCGGTGCGCGAGCTGATCGAGCTGGCGAAGCGGCGTCCGGGGCTTGCCTACGCGACCGGCGGCAACGGCTCCCCCATGCACATCGTGGGCGAACTCTTCAAGGCAAGTGCTGGCATTGATCTCCAGCACGTCGCCTACAAGGGCGTCACACCGTCGATCAACGACGTCATCGGCGGGCAGGTGCAGGTGCTGTGGGTGCCGTGGGGCGGCGCGGCGCAGTTCGTCCGCGCCGGGCGCCTGCGCGCGCTGGCGCTGGCCGACCGGCGGCGTTCGGCGAATGCCGGCGATGTGCCGGCCATGGCGGAACTGGGTTTTCCGGAAGTCATCAGTCGCGGCTGGGTGGGATTGCTGGCACCTGCCGGCACGCCAGTGCCGGTGATCGCACGCCTGAACGGCGAGATCAATGCGTTATTGCAAACAGCGGAGATTCGCCAGCGCATGGCCGACATCGGCTTCGATGTCGTTGGCGGCGGCCCCGAAGTGCTGGCGGGCGAGATGCGCGAGGATTTCGAGCGTTACGGACGGCTGGTTCGTGAATTGAAGATCGAGGCGAATTGAGTCCGCACGGGTGATCGTACCGGCGGACGATGCGCAAGGTTCGCGACGAGGCGGGTGGCGTCTAAGTTCATTGCTTTCCGGTAGGGGGCCGCCTGCCTCCCGATATCGGCCATGATGTATCTTCGCCTTCCCGCCAGATCACCTATCACCCTAGCAATGCCCACCGCACTTCCCCCGACCATTTCGCTTCCTGCCACCGACCTCGAGCCCTCGGAGATGTACTTCCTGCTGCGCGACTCGATCATCCCGCGGCCGATCGCCTGGGTCTCGACCATCAGCGAGGCCGGGGTGTCCAACGTCGCGCCGTTTTCGTTCTTCAACGTCTGTTGTCCGTCGCCGCCGGTGCTGGGCTTTTCGTGCGGGCCGCGTGGCGACAATCACAACGACGAGAAGCGCGTCGCCAAGGACACCCTCATCAACATCCGCGCCAACGGCGAGTTCGCCGTCAACCTGTCGCCCGAGGCTCTGTTCGATGCGATGGTCGATACCGCGCAGGACCTGCCGCACGACGTGTCGGAATTCACGCGCTTTGGCCTGAAAGAGGCGCCCTCGACTGCGATCCGCCCGCCGCGCGTGGCCGGCACGCCGGTCGCCTACGAGTGCCGGTTGCGCGACATCATCGACCTGGGCGCCAATCACTGGATCATGGGCGAGGTGGTGCATGTGCACATCGCCGAGCGCGTGCACCGCGGCACGCGCGAAGGCAAGCGCCATCGTGTCGACCTGCTGGAGGACCACGCGACGCGGCCGATTGCGCGCCTGGGGCGGGCCTTCTACGCGCGCCTGCGCGAGATCGAGACGCGCAAGCGCAAGGACGGACCGAACTGAAGCCACGAGGGAGGACGACGACATGAGCGTTTCAGCATCAGCACCTGCCGGCATCGCGCCGGTCGAGAAGCGGGTGGCCGCGATCGAGGCGGCGCTCGGCGAGCGTGGTTTCGCTGCCGCAGAGGTCGCCGACCTGGCGCACAAGGCCACCGAGGAGTGGCTGCCGCGCAATGGCGCGCGCGTGATCGCGCATGCCTGGAGCGACCCGGCCTTTCGCGCGCGCCTCCTGGCCAACGGGCGCGCGGCGGTCATGGAACTGGGGCTCACCATGCCGCCCCATCACCGCCACCTGGTGGTGCTGGAGAACACCCCCCGGGTGCACAACGTGATCTGCTGCACCCTGTGTTCGTGCACGGCCTACACCATCATCGGACTGCCGCCGGACTGGTACAAGGACCTCGAGTACCGGGCGCGGGTGGTGCGCCAGTCGCGCACGGTGCTGCGCGAAATGGGTCTCGACCTGCCTCCTGAAGTCGAGATACGAGTCTGGGATACCACCGCCGACACGCGCTACATGGTGCTGCCGGAGCAACCTGAACACAGCATCGGCTGGCCGGAGGAAAAACTTGCCGGACTGGTGACGCGCGACGGCATGATCGGCGTCGCACGCCTGTAAAGACGAGCGGGAGGGCAAAGCATGGACGGTGTGCATGACATGGGCGGCCGGCAGGGGTTCGGTCGCGTCAACTTTCAGCGTGACGCGCAGGCGTTCCACGCCGGCTGGGAGGTGCGCATCAACGCGCTGTATGCGCTGGCGGTGCGGCGCGGCATCTTCAACATGGACGAGTATCGCCACGCGATTGAGCGCATGGAGCCGCGGCACTACATGAACGCGAGCTACTACGAGCGCACCCTCACCAGCCTGGCGACCCTGTGCGTGGAAAAGGGTGTCCTGACCCGCGCCGAACTCGAGGAGCGGGCGGCGGGCGGCTTCCCGTTGTCACTGCCGAGCGCGCCCGGCCGCTCCAACGAGCCGGGTCGGCGCACCTTTGCCCAGGGCGACCGGGTGCGGGTGCGTGACCTGCACATACCGGGACATGTTCGCATGCCCGGCTACATTCGCGGCAAGGTGGGCGTGGTGGTGAACGAATCGCCGCTCTATCCGTTTCCCGACGCGCATGCCCATGGTGTGACGGCCGCGGACGAGCCGACCTACGACGTGCGCTTCGTTTCAACCGAGCTGTGGCCCGAGGGCGCCGATGCGGCGCACGTGCACGTGGGCGTGTTCCAGAGTTATCTGGAACCGGCCTGAGCGGGGCGTCGTCAGCGGTCGATAGACGCCCGGACCAGCCGGGTTACGCCGGCGGCGCCTTGTGCAGGCCCGGCAGATAGCCGGTGCCGCGAAAGATCGACAGCGTCTCGCGTCGTGGCGGGCTCTCCGCGGCGGCCAGCCCCAGGTGCACCCATGCGCCGTATTCGTGGATCAGCTGGTCGAACGCGATGTCCGCGGCAGCGATGCGGCGCGCCACCTGCAGCACGGTGCCTGCGGCCGGCGCGGTGAAGTCCGCTGCCAGTCCGCTCATGTGGGCACTGTTGCGGGCGCCCTTGACGCGCCGGTTCAGTTGCGGGCTGCGGTAGCCACTGGAAATGATGATCGGCACGCCGCCCAGCAGCGTGCGCACGTCTTCCAGGGTCGCGGCCAGCCGCGCGAGGTTGCGCCGCGCCGCGGCGTCCGGCGTGTTGTCAATACCTTCGCGCACGGCGGTCTGGCTGGCGGTCAGTTCTTCGAGGCTGAAGTGGGGCGAGAGTCGGGTCGGCATGGCGTTTTCCTGATGCAAGGTGTGGTCAGCGTGCTATCCACGCCGGCAGGCGGGCAGCGTTGGCAGTCAGCAGGGCTTGCGGTGCGCGCCGATCAGTCGACGTTGATTTCTGCAAGGCGCTTGGCCAGCTTGGCGGCGATCAGCGCGTAGCCGTGCGCGTCGGGATGGATCTCGTTGATCCAGTCGCCGGAGAGTCCTTGCTGGTCCGGCAATGCCCGGGCGATGGTGCCGGAGGTCTTGACCACATGCACATGTGCCGCCGGGTCGTCCAGCGTCAGGAGCTTGGACTCCATGCGCGCGAAGATGAGCGCGACGACCTCCTGGTGCAGGGCCTCGGGAATGCGCGCTGCAACGAGCGCCGGCAGCAGCCACGGCCCCACCGCGGGGATGCCCAGGAAAGTCGCCGGCGCGTCGCGTGCGGTGGGCACGTCGTAGGTGTGGATCAGGACCGGCGTGGACTGGTTGGCGGCACTGCCCGAGGCGCGGTAGCCGATGATCTGCCGGTAATTGGGCAGCACGTAGGAATCGAACAGCAGGTCCAGTGCGGCGGCATCGACGCAATCGACTGCGCGGGTCGGCGGCGCGGCGGGGTCGGCGGCGCGCAGCACGTGCGGCAGCGCGTCGATCAGGTCATTGCCGCCTCCGGACAGCAGGATTGCCTCGTAGTTCTGCGCGCCGATCTCCTGGGCAAAGGCGCTGTTGCAGCACAGTTCGCCCATGTTGCGCATGGTATCGCCCGAGTACGCGTAGCTGATGACGACCGCGGAGCGCCTGAGCGGCAGTTGTTCCAGGAGGTTCGACGATGGCACCAGGTTCAGGTGCGCCCAGCCGAACCAGCTGTCGCCTTCGGCCAGGAAGTGACTGGCGTAGTCGCCCCAGAACACGTGCTCGTTGTTGAACTGGACATTGACGACATGCGGCTTGGGCATGGCAGGCCTCGCTTGAATGGTGCCGTCGGCGGAGACTACTCCTGATGGTGGGCGGGCGCGTCGTCAGTTTCGATGAACCCGCGGCTGGCGCGCGTGGATCGATCGCCCGCGTCAGTCCGCCAGCGCCTGATAGGTCAGTTGCCGCATCAGCGCGCGATAGTGGCGCCGCACTTCCGGCGCGGCGGTCATGAGGATGGCCACCAGTTTCTCGGCCGGATCGACCCAGAAATAGGTGCCGAAGACGCCCGACCAGTAGAACTCGCCCGGCGAGCCCGGCACCGGGTTGCGCCCGGCGACGTTGCGCACGCAAAACCCCAGGCCGAAGCCCTGGCCCATTTCGGCCAGCGGTGCCGACTCCTCGAACTGCTCGCGCGCGGTCGGGCTCACGGCCGCGCTCGGCGGCAGGTGGTCGCTGGCCATGAGTGACACGGTCTTGCGCGAGAGGATGCGCACGCCGTCCAGCGAGCCGCCGTTGGCCAGCATTTGCGCGAAGCGAAAGTAGTCGCCGATGGTCGAGACCATGCCGCCGCCGCCGGACAGGAAGCGCTGTGGCACGGTCACATCGCGCCCCATCTCGGGACGCGCGCCGGTCTTGGGGGCGACCTGCGCTTCGGCGACGCGCGCGCGCTCGGATACCGGCACCGAGAAGCCGGTCTCGCGCATGCCCAGGGGGCCGGTGATGCGCTCGGCGATGAAGCGGTCCAGGGTCAGGCCCGACACCACCTCGACCAGGCGCCCCAGCACGTCGGTGGACATGCCGTAGTCCCACATCTCGCCGGGCTGGTACTGCAGCGGAAGCTCGCCCAGCTTGGCGATGAATTCGGCCGTGCTCTGGTTGTTGTCCATCAGGTTGACGCGCCGGTACTCGGCCTTGACCAGCGAATCGCCGAACTGCCCGTAGGTGATGCCCGAGGTGTGGCGCAAGAGGTCCTGCACCGAGATTGCGCGTTTCGCGGGTACGCGCTTGAGGACGCGCTTGCCGGCAGCGTCGGTTTCTTCCACGCCGACCTGCACGTTCTTCAACTCCGGCAGGTAGGTCGAGACCGGGTTGATGAGGCGGATGCGTCCTTCTTCGACCAGCATCATCACCGCGCAGGAGACGATGGGCTTGGTCATGGAAAAGATGCGAAAGATCGAATCGACCGTCATGGGCACGCGGTTTTCGCGGTCGCGCCAGCCCATCGCCTCCAGGTAAGCGAGCTTGCCGCCGCGCGCGATCAGCGCGACCGCGCCGGGCAGGATGCCGCGCTCGATGTCGGCCTCGAAGGCGGGGCGGATGCGCGCCGCGCGCGCCGGGTCCAGGAGGGTGGGGTCGATGGAGGCGCTCATGGTCGTCCGATCCTGATGAGTGGTGGGGCAGGCGGCGATTGTCGCGGATTTCGCTCGAGCAGGATGCTGGGCGAATTTCGCTGCTTGGAACCCGCGCGAAGGCGCTGGCTATACTCGGCACTCCAGCGTGTTGGCCCGTTCTCTCAGGCCGCGCGGCATCGCGTCACCGTGCCTTCCACCCTCGCCACCTCCGCTGCCGCGCCGCGTACCCTGTGGCAAGGCTATGCCATCGCCTTTCTGCTGGCTTTGGGCGTGGTGGTGGCCAATGCCTTCGCGCGCTTCGCCTACGCGCTGGTGCTTCCGGCCATGCGCGAAGACCTGGGCTGGAACTACGTGCAGGCGGGGTTCCTCAACACCGCCAACGGCGTGGGTTACCTGATCGGCGCCGTGTTGACGCGCCTTGTCATCGTGCGCACGGGCAACCGCGTGCTCTTCATCGGCGG
>JAEUOR010000033.1 GCA_016790635.1 Burkholderiales bacterium | reverse complement strand
GCGCCGATGCAGACCGCGAGCGGCGCGCGCGTCGGCCTGGTGGCGGTCGAGCGCCTGCCGTTCTTCGCGCTCAACTACGAGACCCTGCAACTGTTCAGCGTGCTCCTTGGCTACTACGCCGACGGCGTCGAAGCCGGCCAGGAGACGCGCGCCGTGCTGGCGCGTGTGCCGGCCTGCCCCACCGATTTCGCGCTCGACCTGGTGCGCTTGACGCGCATTCGCAACAGCGCCGACATCCACTCCGCGATGGTCGCGCTGGTGTTCGAGGACAATGGCCGCGGCGCCGACATGTTTGCCCAGGTCAAGCGCCTGAAGCGCAACATGGACCTGGCCTGGGAGCCGCGGGTGCCGGGTCGGCTGGTGGTGTTGTCGCTGCTGCCGTTGGCGGGCGCGGCCGCGGTGGAAGGCTATCTGGTGCGTCTGGAGGGGGCGCTGCAGGCGCAGTTCGGCGCCGGCTTCGTCGCCTCTCACGTCACGACCCACATCGCGCACCTGGGCAGCGCTTCGGCCGAGGACGCATTGGCGCAACTCATCGGACGCTGCCATGCCTAGCCAGTGGATCAGCGCCGTCGGGTTTGAGGCCGGATCGCTGGTTGTACTGCTTTCTTCGACCGCCGATCCCGTGGTGCTGGCCGCCTACTTCGCCCTGCACGCGGCCGGCTCGGCTCTCCTGGCTCTGGCGATCGCGCCCCTGGTGCCGCGACGCTACAGCGAGCCGCGGCGCGCGCTGCTGGCGTTCCTGTTCGCCTTCAATTTCCTGGCGCCCGTGGCCGGCCTGGTCTGCGTGGCCGGCGGCGTGGCGTTCGGCGTCCTCCTGCCGCGCCTGGGCGCCGCCAAGAGCTTCGGGCGCGTCGGCACACCGCGTTTCACCACCTATCGCAATCGCGAAGGGACCGGCTTTCGCGGCGGCCAGGTGCGGGCGCAACTGGCCGATGACCGCGCCCCGGTGGCCACGCGCCTGCAGGCGCTGACCGCGGTGCAGAACACGCCCGCGCGCCTGTCGGGCAGGCTCCTGCGCGACCTGCTGGCCGACCCGATCGACGACGTGCGCCTGCTGGCCTATGGCCTCCTGGACGGCATGGAAAAGGCGATTTCCTCGAAAATCCTCGCCGCGCGACAGTCGCTCGAGGGCCTGGACGATCCGGAACAGCGGCGCGTGGTCAACAAGCAGATCGCAGAGTACTACTGGGAACTGGTCTACCAGAACCTCGTCACCGGCGACATGCAGAAGTTCGCCGCCGGCGAAGCGCGGCGCTTTGCCGACGCCGCCCTGGCCATCGAGGGGAACGACGCCGGGCTGTGGTTCCTGCTCGGCCGCCTGGCACTGGCAACGCATGACCTCGATGCAGCCCAGATGGCGCTCGCGCGCGCGGCTGAACAGGGTTTTGCGCGCGAGCGCCTCATGCCCTACCTGGCGGAGCTGGCCTTCCAGCGCCGCCGGCATTCCGAGGTCAAGGGGCTGTTTGCCGAACTGCGCGGCAAGGCCGGCGTGCCGGCACTGGGGCCCCTGCGGCGCTACTGGGGGCCGGTGTGAGCGCGCCACCGGCCGGCGCGGGCAGGGCCAAGGGCATGGCAGCGGGCGATGCCGACACCCCGCGGCGCGCCGCGGACTGCGATGTCATGCTGCTGCTCGAAGGCACCTTTCCGTACGTGTCCGGAGGCGTCTCGAGCTGGGTCAACCAGATCGTGCGCGGCTTTCCCGGGATCCGCTTCGGCGCCTGCTTCCTGGGCAGCCGGCGCCAGGACTACGGCGCCATGCGCTACGCATTGCCGGACAACCTGGTGCACCTCGAATGCCACTACATGCACGACCAGGCCGACGCGCCGCCCGTGCGCGAGTCGCGCGGCGATGCGCGCGCCTACGCCAGCATGGCGCGCTTTCACGAGGCGGTGCGCGACGGCGGGCGCGCCGCCGCCGCCGATAGCGCGCTGGCGACGCGCCTGTTCGCCGAGCTCCTGCCGGAACTGGCGGCCGGCGGTCGCCTCGACGAAGCCTCCTTCCTGCACAGCCGGGCCTCGTGGGACTACGTGACCGAGCAGTACCGCGCGCACTGCACCGATCCTTCCTTCGTCGATTACTTCTGGACCATCCGCATCATGCACGCGCCGGTGTGGCGCCTGGCGCGGGTGGCGCGCGAGCTGATCCCGGCGCGCTGCTACCACACCATCTCGACCGGTTACGCCGGCTTCCTGGGCGCGCTGCTCAAGGCGCAGCACGGCCGGCCGCTCCTCCTCTCGGAGCACGGCATCTATACGAAGGAGCGCAAGATCGACCTGTTCCAGAGCGAGTGGATCCGCGACAACCGCGGCGTGTTCGAGAAGGACGCCTCGCAGGTCTCGTACTTTCGCGAGCTGTGGATCCGCTTTTTCGAGGTCCTCGGGCGCATGTGCTACGACGCCTCGGACCGCATCGTCGCCCTGTACGAAGCCAATCGCCTGCGCCAGGTGGCCGACGGCGCGAAACCCGAGCGCACCATGAACGTGCCCAACGGGATCGACCTGCCGCGCCTGGCCAGGCTGCGCGCGCTGCGCCCGCCCGCGCCGCCCCCCGTGCTGTGCCTGATCGGGCGCGTGGTGCCGATCAAGGACGTCAAGACCTTCATCCGCGCCATGCGCAGCGTGGTCAACCGCATGCCGGAGGCCGAGGGCTGGATCGCCGGGCCGGAAGACGAGGCGCCCGAGTACGCGGCCGAGTGCCGCAACATCGCCGCCAGCCTGGGGTTGTCCGAGAAGGTCAGGTTCCTGGGCTTCCAGAAGATCGACGAACTCATGCCCAGGCTGGGCCTGATCGTGCTGTCGTCGATCAGCGAGGCGCTGCCGCTGGTGTTGCTGGAGGGATTCGCCGCCGGGGTGCCGGGCATCGCCACCGATGTGGGTTCGTGCCGGCAACTGATCGAGGGCCTGACGCCCGAGGACCGCGCGCTCGGCAGCGCCGGCGGCGTGGTGCGCATCGCGGATGCTCCGGCGCTGGCCGAAGCCGCCGTCGCGCTGCTCTCGGATCCTCCGCGCTGGCATGCCGCGCAGGCGGCCGGCATCGCGCGCGTGGAACGCTATTACACGCAGGACATGATGTTCGGTCACTACCGCGCGCTGTACGACACGGCGCTCGGCAGGCCGGGGGCCTGACGCCCATGGCCGGCATCGGTTTCGAGCTCAGGCGCCTGCTCAAGCGCGAGAACCTGCTGGGCCTCCTGCAGGCCTACGGCTATGCCGGGGTGATCAGCTCGGGCCCCTGGGTGCTGTCGATCATCGGCATCCTCGTCATCGGCGTCTTGTCCTACGCGATCGTGGTGCCGGACTCGCGCATCGTGCAGTTCCAGGTCACGGTCACCTACATCATCGCGGTGTCCCTGATCGTCACCGGGGTGTTCCAGCTCTCGTTCACGCGCTTTTCCGCCGACCGCCTGTTCGAGAAGCGCGACGACATCATCCTCACCAACTTTCACGCCGTCTCGTTCGCGGTGACGATCATCGCCGGGCTGATCGGCATCGTCGCGATCGTGTTCCTGTTTCCGGAACAGACGCTGCTCTACCGCATCATGGCGGTGGCCGGATTCGTGATCATGAGCAACATCTGGATCGCGACCATCTTTCTCTCCGGCATGAAGCACTACCGCGAGATCGTGTGGCTGTACTTCGTCGGCTATGCGATCACCGTGATCGCCGCGCTGGCGCTGCGCGTGCTCGGGCTGGAAGGTCTCCTGATCGGCTTCGTGATCGGCCACGCGGTGCTGCTGCTGGGGATGATGTCGCTGATCTTCCGCAACTACTCGGCCGAGCGCTTCATGTCCTTCGAATTCTTCCGGCCGGGCATGGTGCACCACGAGCTGATCTGGATCGGGCTCTTCTACAACCTGGGCGTGTGGGTGGACAAGTTCATGTTCTGGTACACGCCCGAGACCAGCCAGGCGGTGATCGGCCCGTTGCGCGCCTCGCTGATCTACGACCTGCCGGTGTTCCTGGCCTACCTGTCGATCATTCCGGGCATGGCGATCTTCCTGGTGCGCCTGGAGACCGACTTCGTCGAGTACTACGACGCCTTCTACGACGCGGTGCGTTCCGGTGGTTCGCTGCAGACCATCGAGGAATACCGCAACGGCATGGTCGAGACGGTCAAGCTCGGCATCTACGAGATCATCAAGATCCAGAGCATCGCGGTGCTGTTCCTGATCGTCGCCGGCGAGGCCATCCTCAAGTGGCTGGGCATCTCGACCCTGTACCTGCCGCTTCTGTACATCGACGTCGTGGCCGCCGGCCTGCAGGTGGTCTTCCTGGGCATCGTCAATGTTTTCTTCTACCTGGACAAGCGCCGCGTGGTGCTGGTGCTGACCGGACTGTTCGTGGTGTTGAACCTCGCGTTCACTGCGGTCACCTTCAAGCTCGGGCCGGCTTTCTACGGTTATGGCTTCGCCTTCGCGCTGCTGGTCGTGGTGATGCTGGGCGCGTGGCAGCTGTCGCGCACCATGGCGCGGCTCGAATACGAAACCTTCATGCTGCAGTGAATGCGGCGGGCGCGGCCGCGTGCCGCACCCGCCGGCGGGAGACAGCGGCCGGAGATCAGAATTCCAGTCGCAGGCCCGCCTGCACCGCCCGCCCGCCCAGCGGGACCACGTCGCGCAGGAACGAGGTGGACAGCCTTGCCTCGCGGTCGGTCAGGTTGGTCGCGCGCAGCCAGCCTTGCACCTGCCGGCCGCCCAGGTTCAGTCGTGTGCTGGCGTAGAAGTTGAGCAGGGTGTAGCCGGCCGTTCGGCGCTCGGCGGCGGGCACGCGGTTCTGGGCCGCGGCGTGGCTCAACTCCAGGCGCAGGCTGGTGCGGTCGAACGCGTACCCCACGAGGGCCGAGATGCGCCGTGGCGGGATGCGCGGCAGCGCCTCGCCGTTGCCCAGGTTCGTGGCGCGCACCAGGTCGCCCTTGAATTCGACGAACAGAGCTCCCGGGCGTTCCATGAGATGAATGTGCGCCTGTGCCTCGAGCCCGGAGAAGCGCGCGGCGACCGAGCGATAGCGCGCCTCGTTGAGAAGGTCCGTCGACCCGGTGGTCGAGGTGCCGGCCGTGAGCGGGTCTTCGAACGCGCCGTCGCCGGAACGCCGGTTGCCGGTGCCGGTCAGGACCAGGTAGTTGTCGAAGCGCGTGACGAATGCCGACAGGCCGGCAGAGTGCGGCCCGGAGCGCCATCTGGCGCCCGCGTCGAGCGAGTTGGACTTTTCCAGTCCGAATCCGGCGCTGCCGACCTCGTAGGTGCCGGTGGCGGCGTGCGGCCCGTTGGCGAAGAGTTCGTAGAAGGTGGGCGCGCGCTCGGTATGGGTCAGGTTGGCCGTCAGGGACCAGTGGGCGGAGGGGCTGTAGAGCGCGCCGAGCGCGCCGCTTACGCCGCGAAAGCTGCGCTCCGCGGAGGCGGCGAAGCGCGCCACAGGAGCTGCCGGGTCGCTGAAGTCCTGCACCGCCGGGTCGCCGTTCGATGCGACCCGCGTGGCCTCGACGCGGGCGCCGAAATTGAGCCGGAATTTGCCGAGCGGCAGTTCCTCGAAGACGAACACCGACTGCGAGCGCGTGCGTGTGGGCGGCACGAAGGCCTCGTCGCCCAGGGCGGAGAAGCGCGCGTTGCCGAGCTGCATGCCGATGACGCCATTGAGCGGCCCGATGGACCGGTGGCCGGCCTCGATGCGCGCCTCGAAGCCGCGATTGGTGAACGTGGTGCCGACGACGCCGGCATCGATCTCGCGATGCTTGTAGTCGGTGAATCCGCCCTTGAACTTGACGCTCCTGAAAAAGCCATCCAGGTTGCGCGCCTCGCCTGCCAGGTCCAGCCGGTTGCTGTGCATGTTGATCTTGACCGCGGCCTCGATCGGCGAGCCGTAGGTGGTCTCGTGATTGGTCAACGAGAAGCCCAGGTGGCCGTCGCTGCCTGTCGCCGACATGCCGATCGAGCCGCCGTTGGCGCGCGCGGCGCTGTTGGGGACACGTCCGTTCGGCTGGTTCATCGCGGGGTTGTCGATCAGGTCCTGCGCGCGTTGTGCGGCGGAGCGGGCGAACCCGGGAATCCGGAGGTCCGAGGTGGAGCGCCGGAAGCCGTCGGCGTGCAGCGCGAAGCGCCCGTTGCCGATCTCGACCGACGCTGCGCCGGTGCGCTCGTTCTCAGGCCCGCCGCCGCGCACTTCCAGCGCGCCGCCGACTCCTTCGATGCGTGATTCCGGAATGCGATTGGTGAGGACATTGACCACCCCGCCGACGGCGTTGCCGCCGTAGAGCAGCGCGGCGGCGCCGCGCACGACCTCGACGCGCGAAATCGCGATCGGGTCGATCGGCACGGCATGGTCGAACGACAGGCTGGAGGCGTCGAGCGTGCCGATCGAGCCCTGCAGGATGCGCACACGGTCGCCGTCCAGGCCGCGGATGACCGGCCGGCTCGAGCCGGGACCGAAGTAGGTCGAGCTGACGCCGGGCGTGTCGCGCAGGGTCTCGCCGAGCGTGGCGGCGCCGCGCAATTGCAGGTCCGATCCTTCCATCAGGTGGGTCGGGGCGACCAATTCGAACAGCCCGCTGCCCAGCGGATTGCCGGTGATGACGACTGCGGGCGGCAGGGAGTGGCTGTGGACTGTTTGAGCGACTGCGTGAATCGAGAAGCAGGCGGCGACCGGTGCGGCCAGCGCGGCCGCGCGGCGGCAAAGCAACATCATTGCGGGTTCTCCCAGGAAAGCTACGGGCGCGGCGCTCGGGTGGCGCCGCGGCAGGCGGTGAGCGGAGCTTCAGGCCGGGAGCGGAGGTGCGCGGGAGAGGAAGGCGGAGGTGCGGGAGGGCGGCGCGCCGGTGGCGACCACGTCCGCATGCGCGATGGCGGCAACACGCACCGGGTCGGTCGCAAGCAAGGACGCGAAATGTGCATCGTCGCCGGCGTGGAAGGGCAGGCAACAGGCAGGCGCGCTACCCGAGTGGGCCGGTGCATGCTCCTCGTGATGCTCGCTCGCGTGCTCGACGGCATGTACCATGCCGACCTGCTGTGCGAACAGCAGCGCAATGGCCAGCAGCGCGCGATAGGCGCATTGGCGAATGCGGCGCGGCAGCATCGCATTCATTCCAGATAGGTCGTGAGCACGGCGCCTTCGTCGTGCACGAACACCGCCAGCACCTGCGCCGGCGCCTCCGTGTCGTTGCCCGAGGCGGTGTGGATCATCCCCGGCGGTTCGAAGAAGGTGCCGCCGGGACGGAAGCGCTGCATCGGCCCGTTGCCCAGCTGGCTGTAGATCTCCCCCTTGAGCACGTACACCGATACCGAACCGGCATGCCGGTGCGCGGGCGAATGGCTGCCGGGCGGAAAGTCCACGATCACCATGGTCACGCGCTTGCCCGGCAGGTGCGACATGGGTTCGGAGGAGACCACGCGCGGCGTCGGCCGCGGGCGGCCGTCGGCGGCCAGCATCGCGTCGGCGCCGGCGGGTGAGCAGATCACGAATGGCGGGACGTCCACGGGCTTGCCGGTCGCGCGCGGAAGCGGCGCGAATTGCGTGAACAGCAGGGCGGCGGCGCCGAGGGCGAGCACGGCGGCGGTGAAAAGCGCTGCCCGGCGATGATCAACGGCGGCGGGTCGGGAAATCGCAAGCACGATCTGGTCGTCACGGGAATGATCGCGGAATGATACGCTCGCGCAGAGCCAAACCACTGCCGCGCGTCCCGCGACGCCCGGCCCGAACTTGATGCAGCCCACATTTCGCAGCCTCGTCGCCAGCGAGCGCCCGCTGGTCCTGCCCGGCGCGCATGATGCGCTCTCGGCACTGCTCATCAAGCAGGCCGGGTTCAAGGCCTACTTCGTCGGCGGCTTTCCTGTTGCCGGCGTACGTCACGGCCTGCCCGACGTGGGCCTCCTGGGGCAGGGCGAATTCGCGGCCGCCTACCGCGACATCACCGCGGTCTCCGATCTGCCGGTCCTGCTCGACGCCGACAACGGCTACGGCGACGTCAAGAACATCGTGCATCTGGTCCACAGCTACGAGCGCCTGGGCGCGCAGGCGCTGTTCTTCGAGGACCAGGTCTCGCCCAAGCGTTGCGGCCACATCGCCGGCAAGGCGCTGATCCCGACCGCCGAGATGGCCGCGCGCATCCGCGCCGCCGTGGGCGAGCGCAGCCGCGCCGACACCTTCATCATCGCGCGCACCGACGCGCGCGAGGTGCATGGCATGGACGAGGCGCTGCGCCGCGGCGAGGCCTACGCGCGCGCCGGCGCCGACGGGCTTTTCATCGAGGCGCCGCTCAATGTCGAGGAGATGGAACGCATCGGCAGGAGCTTCGACGTGCCGCAACTGGCCAACATGCTCGAGGGCGGGCGCACGCCGATCCTGAAGCCGGCCGAACTCGAGGCGCTCGGCTTTCGCATCGTCATCTACGGCATCTCGCTCCTGATGCGCATCACCCGGGTCATGCAGGAAGCGCTGGCCGACATCGCCAGCGGCGAACTGCGCCAGGTGGGTGCCGGGGTCTCGTTCGAGGAGTACAAGCGCGTGGTCGGGCTCACCGACTGGGCGCGGATCGAAGACCGCTACCGTGCCGAATCCTGACCGCTCATGAACACTTGCGATGCCCTCATCATCGGCGCCGGCCACAATGGCCTGACCTGCGCCTGCTACCTGGCGCGCGCCGGATTGAAGGTGCGGGTCCTGGAAGCGCGCCATGTCGTCGGCGGCGCGGCGGTGACCGAGGAATTCCACCCCGGTTTTCGCAATTCGGTCGCCAGTTATACCGTGAGCCTCCTGCACCCGCAGGTGATCGCCGACCTGCGCCTGGCGGAACATGGCCTGCGCATGGTGTTCCGGCCGATGGCCAACTTTCTGCCGCTGCCGGATGGCGACGCGCTGCGCATCGGGCCGGCACTGGCCGATACGCAGGCCGAGGTGCGGCGCTTTTCCGCGCGCGACGCCGGGCGCCTGCCCGACTACTACGCGATGCTCGATCGCCTGGCCGACGAGTTGCGCGGCTGGATCCTGCGCGCCCCGCCGGATCCCAACGCCGGTCTCGGCGGCATCGTCGAAACGCTCAAGGCCGGGCTGGCGTTGAAGCGCCTGCCCGTCGCCGCGCAGCGCGACCTGATCGAGCTTTTCGGTCGCAGCGCCGGCGAGGTGCTGGACGACTGGTTCGAGTCCGAGCCGATCAAGGCGGTACTGGGATTCGACTCCATCGTCGGCGCCTACGCGTCTCCGTACGCGCCGGGGTCGGGCTACGTGCAGTTGCACCACTGCTTCGGCGAGGTCAACGGGCGCAAGGGGGCCTGGGGACACGCCATCGGCGGCATGGGGGCGATCACTCAGGCGATGGCGCGCGAGGCCGAGCGCCTGGGCGTCGTCGTCACGACCGAGGCGCCGGTGGCGCGGGTCAAGGTGGCGGGTGGGCGCGCGGTCGGCGTGGTGCTGGCGAACGGCGACGAGATCGACGCGAAGAGGGTGGTGGCCAATGTCGGGCCGCGTCTCCTGTTCGGCTCGCTCATCGACCCCGGCGCCCTGCCGCAGGACTTTCGCGCCCGCATGGCGCGTTTCAAGACCGGCTCCGGCGTGTTGCGCATGAATGTCGCGCTCGCCGAACTCCCCGACTTCTGCGGCCTGGGCACGCGGCAGCAGGCGCACCACGGCGCCGGCATCATCATCGCGCCCTCGCTTGACTACATGGATCAAGCGCACACCGACGCGCGCGAGAGCGGCATGTCGGAGCGGCCGGTGGTCGAGGTCCTGATCCCCAGCACCCTGGACGATTCGCTGGCGCCGGCCGGCATGCATGTCGCAAGCCTCTTCTGCCAGTACTTCGCGCCGCGCCTGCCGGGCGGGGCCTCGTGGGATGCCATGCGCGAGACGGCGGCCGATCTGGCGATCGACACCGTGAACCATTACGCGCCCAACTTTCGCGCCAGCGTCATCGCCCGCCAGGTGCTGACGCCCCTGGACCTGGAGCGCACCTTCGGCCTCATCGATGGCGATATCTTCCACGGTCGCCTGTCGCTGGAACAGTTGTTCTCCAGCCGGCCGACGCTGGGGCAGGCGGACTACCGCACGCCGATCGCGGGTCTGTATCTGTGCGGCTCGGGCACGCATCCGGGCGGCGGGGTTACCGGCGCGCCAGGCTTCAACGCCGCGCGCGCGATCGTGCGCGACCGAGGGCGTTTCTAAGGCGCCTGCTCAGGTCGCTTGCGGCGCCAGCGTGAAGTAGAACGTCGCACCGAGGCCAGGCGCTGCTTCGGCCCAGATGCGTCCGCCGTGGCGCTCGATGACCTTGTGCGCCGTGGCCAGGCCGATGCCGCTGCCGGCAAACCCCCGCGATGCGTGCAGGCGCACGAACGCG
Organism: Burkholderiales bacterium; assembly: GCA_016790635.1. Classification (GTDB taxonomy): domain Bacteria; phylum Pseudomonadota; class Gammaproteobacteria; order Burkholderiales; family JAEUOS01; genus JAEUOS01. Next base: position 4,264 of record JAEUOR010000033.1, on the reverse strand, counting down.
CCGAACAGCTGAGCCGCGTGCTCCATGCTGAAACCGGCGCCGTTGTCGCGCACGTGAAACACCGTCTCGCCCGCAAGTACGGACTGGCCCATTTCGACCCGGGCATCGGCACGGTCGCGCGTGTACTTGAAGGCGTTGCCGAGCAGGTTTTCCAGCACGCTGCGCACCAGCGCTGGGTCGCCGCGCGCGACCATGCCCGGCGCGACCGAAAAAGACACCAGCCGTTTCGGGTCCGTGCCCTGCACCAGCTCCCATGTCGAGCGCGCCATGTCGCTCAAGTCCAGGGGCATCAGGCGCAAGGGCGTGCGCTTGATCTGTGCCAGGCGCAGGAGGCCGTCGATCATTTCTCCCATGCGTGTGCCGGCCGCGGCGATGCGTTCGACATGGGCGCGTGCTTCTTTGCCGGGCGCAACCAGACCATCCTCGATCAGGAGTTGGGCGAATCCCACCACGGCGCGCGCGGGGGCGCGCAGGTCGTGTGACACCGAGTAGGAAAACGCCTCGAGATCGGCGACCGCGCCAGCCAGTTCCGCGGTACGCAGGGCGACGCGGGACTCGAGTTCGGCATTGAGCGCGCGAACCTCGGCGTGGGCTTCCTTCAGTTCGGTGATTTCGCCAAAAGCGCCGAGCACGGCGTCGGGATGCTCGGCGGAGAAACGGAAGGGCACGCGCAAGCTGGTGAAGAGGCGGCGCACCCCGCGTGCGTCGGTCAAGGCGATTTCGGTCTGATCGATGCGTCGACCGAGTGCGCGCGCGCGCTGGTCGGCGCGCTCGAGCGCCTCGATCTCGTCCGCATGCATGCCGACTTCCCGGCGGGTGGTGCCAAGCATCTGCTCGACCGACATGCCCAGCAACTCCGCGTTGGCGCGATTGGTCATGAGCAGGCGGCCATCACGGTCGCGCACGGTCATGGGAAAAGGCAACACGTCGATGGCCTGCCGCAGGCGCTCCTCGCTCAAGCGCAGCTCCCGCTCCTGGCGCTTGTGCTCGGTGATGTCGCTGGCGACACCGAGGATCGCATCCGGATGCTCGGCTGAAAAGCGGAAGGAAATGCGTATATTGGACAGCACGCGCTCGCGGCCCTGCGGGTCGCGCAGCAGGATTTCCCGTGCAGTGGCGCCGTCCGGCCCGGCTTGCGCGTCGATGGACTCACTCAATGCAACCAGTTCGGCCGGCAGGCCGACATCGGTGCCGGTCCTGCCCACCAGAGCCTCAGGCGTGACGCCGTAGAAATCGGCGTAGGCGCGATTGGTCATCAGGTAACGTCCGTCTCGTGCGCGCACAAAAATCAACTGCGGCAGCAGATCGATCAGGAGGCGCAGTTGCGCTTCCCGCGCGGCCAGTTCCGCGGTCCGGTCCTCGACCTTGCGCTCCAGGGATTCGGCGGTACGCTGCAGATCCTCCTCGGCGCGCATGCGTTCGCTGATGTCGGTCCACAGCCCGACCGAGCCGGTCTTGCGCCCGGCTTCGTCCAGGATGGGGGCGGCATTGTTGATGCAGGGCACCAGGCTTCCGTCCGGACGCAACAGGCTGATCTCGTAGGTGCTCGGCGCGCCCGCCGCCCGCCTTGCCGCCTGGTCGCGGAACACGCGTTCGTTGGCCGGATCGACAAACTCGTAGATTCGACGACCCAGCACCGCCTCGCGTGGCTGGCCGAGGATGGCGCACATGGCCGGATTGAGGTCGATTGTGCGCAATTCGTTGTCGATCAGCCAGAAGCCCTCGCGGGTGATGGCGAGCATGCTGGTCATGGTGCGTCGATATTCGGCCATGCTGGCCTCGACCGTGGCGCGCGCCAGTTCGGCATCCCGGCGCGCAGTGATATCCATCAAGGTGACGACGACGTGGGTCGTGCGGCCGGCGGCGGACGCCTCGGCGCGCTGAAAATTTTCGATCCAGCGCAACGCGCCATCGGTGCGCACCAGACGGTAGATGCAGTGGGCTTCCTCGCCGGTCTCGAGTGTTCGGCGTCGCGACGAGAGCCAGAGTTCAAGGTCCTCGGGATGGATCATCTCGCGCAGCAACGGGTAACCGTCGCGCGGACGCGGACCCAGCAGGAATTCCGGCGAGCGCGACCAGGTGATGCGGTCCGCCTGCACGTCCCAGCGCAGCGAGACCAGCCCGCCCAGGCGCTGGCCCATGTCGAACAGGCGCTCGCGCTCGACCCAGTCCGGCGGGGGTCCGGTCACGAGGGCGTCCTTGCTCGACGCGGGTTCCAGCGCCACTGGCTGCTTACTCGGGGACGATGCCGGCGCGCTTGACCGCGGCCCCCCATTTTTGCGTCTCGCTGCGGATGAACTCGGCGAATTGCTCGGGCGTGCTGCCGACCGGCTCGGCGCCGGCCTTGGCGAGCGCCTCGCGTACTTCGCCGATGGCCAGTACCTTGACAACCTCCTCGTGCAGGCGGCGCACGATGGCAGGCGGCGTGCCCGCGGGCGCGACGATGCCGGTCCAGCCGGTCACGGCCACGGACGGGTAGCCGGCCTCGGCGATTGCCGGCACGTCGGGCGCCGCGTTGGACCGCCTGAGTTGACCGACCGCCAAGGCACGCAGCTTGCCGCTGCGCACGTGCGGCAGGAGCGCCGGGGCGGTGCCGAAGATCATGTCCACCTGGCCGCCCAACAGGTCGGTGATGGCTGGCGCCTCGCCCTTGTAGGCCACGTGCAGCAACTGCACGCCGGCAGCGGCGGCGAAGACTTCGCCGGCCAGGTGCGACTGGTTGCCGATGCCGGCCGAGGCGTAGCGCACCGCTTCGGGCTTGGCCCGGGCGGCCGCCACCAGGTCGGCAACGCTGCGGTGCGGCGAGGCGGCGTTGACCACCAGGGCGAAGACGATCGACGTCGTCTGCGTTACAGGCGTGAAGTCGCGCAGCGCGTCGTAGGGCACTTTCTTGTAGACGTGCTGGTTGATGGTCAGCGCTGACGGCGAAGTCATGAGGAAGGTATAGCCGTCGGCGTTCGCGCGCGCGGCGGCCTCGCCGGCGATCATGCCGTTGGCGCCGGCACGGTTGTCCACCACCACCTGCTGACCGAGGGCGGTCGACAGGCGCTGGCCGATCAGGCGCGCGGCGATGTCGATGCTGCCACCGGCGGATTGCGAGACGATGAACTTGATCGGCTGGTTCGGCCAGGTCTGGGCCAGGGCGGCGCTGGCTGCAGTCAAGAGGGCTGCAGCGATGACGGTTCTCATTGCGGGACGGGTCCTGGTTGCAAGGGGAGGGAGCGGGAGGTATTCAAGGCAGGAAATCTACCAGCCTGCCCACATCGGGGCAGGCCTCGATGTTCATGATCGCGGCATGCAGTTGCGCTGCGCGCGCTTGTCCCCAGAGGGGCAGGGCGAGCGCGTCGTACTTGGCCAGGATGGCCCGCGCATCGTGCGGTCGCGACGCTTCGCCCGAGGTGTTCTCGCAGCGACCTTCCAGGCGCGTGCCGTCCCGAAGCACCAGGGTCAGCTGCACGCGCTGGGCGGCGGGGTACGCGCGGGTGAACTCGGCGTCTTCGGTCAATTGCACGCGGCCGGCCAGTTGCTTGACACGCGGGTCGGCGACGGCGTCGTCCGAGAACGCTTCGAGGCCGGCGCGACCGCCGACGATGAGCGTGGCCAAGGCGAATGGCACCGAGAAGCGGGTGCCGAACCAGTCGCGCGGCGCGGGATTGGCCAGATAGGCCGCCATGCGATAGGCGCGCACCTCGACGGCGACAATGTCCTCGTGCGTCGGGCGCGCGCCTGGCGATTTCGCCAGTGCGTCGTCGAGCGCGTCGATGACCGAATGCGCGTAGCGCGCCGTCGGGTAGAGCTTGATGTAACCCTCGGTGAGCAGCCAGCGCTCGCCCAGCCGGTCGATGGCGACTGCCGGCGCGAAACCGTCGCCCAGCACCAGGCTGAAGGTCGTGCCGACCCCATCGGCCGGGCCGCTGAATCCGGACTCGGCCAGGCGCACCGCCATGTGCCCCATGAAGGCGCTGTGGCCGGCGTACCAGTTGCGCACCGTGGCGCCGTCGCGCATGGTGTGGCGGTTGGTCGCGACGCACGCGCTGCCGGCCAGGCTGGCCAGGTTGCGCAGGCTTGCTGCGGGCAGGCCGCAGAGGCGCGCGCAGGCCAGCGCCGCGCCGACCACGCCGTAGGTGCCATGCGGGTTGACGATGAGGCGCGGCGTGGTCGCCATGCCGATGCGCGCGACGACCTCGTAGGCCAGCGCGAAGGTGGCCAGGAATTCGGCCCCGGAGACCGCACGCTCCTGGGCCATCGCCAGGGCGGTGGGCAG
>JAEUOR010000032.1 GCA_016790635.1 Burkholderiales bacterium | reverse complement strand
ACCCAGGCGCGGGCCTGGCGGGCGATCGTCGACTGCCGTACGGCGGCGCTCGGCGGCGTACGTGAGCGTTGTGCAAACTGCGGCGCCGAGCGCCATGTCTGGCGTTCGTGTCGCAACCGCCATTGCCCGCAGTGCCAGACGCGGGCCAAGGAGGCTTGGCGTGCGGCGCGCCTGCGCGAGGTGCTGCCCGTGCCGTACGCGCACTGGGTGTTCACGCTGCCCCACACGCTCAATCCGCTGGCGACCCGACATCCGCGTTGGCTCTACGGCGCGTTGTTCGACAGTGCGGCGGCCACCTTGCTCGAACTCGCCGCCAACCCGCGCTGGCTGGGCGCCGTGCCCGGCTTCAGCCTCGTGCTCCACACTTGGAGCCAGGACCTGCGCATGCACCTGCATGTGCACGCCCTGATCACCTGTGGTGGTTGGCACTGATGCCGCTGTAGCCGTCGCTGCCGCCACATTGCAGGCCGATGGTGATGTGGCTGGCGGGGCACGGCTCGCGCTTCACAGCATTGGCGATCGGTAGCATCTCGCGCACCTGCGCCACACCCCACTCGATGCACTTGCGTGTGCCGCCGATGTCCTGGATGTTCATGGTGCGCAGCAAGCCGCCCTCGGCCAGCCCCTGCGCCACCAGGAGCGCGCTCATCTGGTTGGCCTCGCAGCCCAGCCCGATCAGGAGCACCCCGGCGAAATTGGCGTGGGTCGCGTAGCCGGCGATGGTCCGGCGCAGCACGTCGATGCCCTCCCCGGTCGAATCCATTCCGCAGCCCGACGAATGGGTGAGCGCGACCACGCCATCGACATTGGGCCAGTCGGCCAGCGCACCCGGCGCCGCGAAATGCGCCGCCACCGCCTGCGACACCGTGGCCGAGCAGTTGACCGTGGAGATGACGCCGACGTAATTGCGCGTCGCCACCCGCCCGTCGGCGCGGCGAATACCCATGAAGGTGGCCGGCGCTGCCGGCGCCGCGGTCGGCTTGACGTCCTCGCCAAAGGCATAGTCGCGCTCGAAGCTCTTGACCTCGATGTTGTGCACATGCACATGATCGCCCGGGGCGATCGGCTGGGTCGCAAAGCCGATGATCTGGTTGTAACGCCGCACCGGCTGCCCGACCGCCACCGCGCGGGTCGCGAGCTTGTGTCCGGACGGGATGCGCTGGCGCGCCGTGACGCCCTCGGCAGCGATGATCGTTCCGGCAGGCAATTCGCGCGCAGCGATCACCACATCGTCGGCGGGATTCAAGCGCAGCGTGGCGGCGCGGATGAACTGCGGAGAAATTTCACCCATTTGAGGACTCCCGGCTACTCAAGGTTTGCAGACAGCGATTCTAGCCCGCGCCTCCGGGCCGTCAGGCCCCTTCCGGCACCCGCAGCTTGGAGAGGACAAGCAGGTAGACGAAATCGTTCGCGCCTTCGTAGTCGGCAGCGCACCATGATCCGTGATCGATGAGACGCGCTGGGAGGAACTCATCGCATGTGGAGCATGCCTTGCCTGCTCGGCCCCACTCGCGGAGATCCCGAATTGATTGTAGCGATTGGCGCTTCGGTGTTCGCAGATTCAACGTCGGCACGGGTCACCCAGAGCCCACTTCAGATGCCGAATACACGACCGCAGGCTTGTCCCTTTCGCCAAAAACATCGATCAGGTCTTCGCTTTTGGAAGGGTTTACTTTACGAGCTTAGACCGCATTCCCGGCACATGCTAGACTAGTCATCGTACTAGTCAGAACAAGGTGACCATCATGAAATCTTGGCCCGTACAGGATGCAAAGGCCCGGTTCAGCGAGTTCCTGGAGAAGTGCCTGGCCGAAGGCCCCCAGATGGTAACGAAGCGAGGCGCTGAGGCCGCTGTCTTGGTACCCGCCGAGGAATGGCGTCGATTGCAAGCCTCGGCTCGACCTTCTCTCAAGGAGCTTCTTCTTTCCGACCATGCACGAACCCAGACGTTGACTCCCGCGCGCAGGCGGGCTCGCAGGCGCGCGCCCATCGCGTTACGGTGAGCATCATGTACTTGCTTGATACGAATGTGGTCTCGGAGCTTCGCAAGGCGAAGCCGCATGGTGCGGTCGTGCAGTGGATTCAGGACGCGGCAGAGGCCGACCTGCACATTTCGGCGGTGACGATCGGCGAAATTCAGGCGGGGATCGAGGTCACCCGCGAGCAAGACGAGGCCAAGGCCAGTGAGATTGAGCAATGGCTCGAGCTCGTAGCCACCTCGTTCAACGTCGTCTCGATGGACGCTGCCGCCTTCCGGGTTTGGGCTCGATTGATGCACCGTTCTTCCAGCACGCTTTACGAGGACGCGATGATCGCTGCTATTGCGATAGTGCACAACTACACTTTGGTCACGCGCAACGTTGCAGACTTCAAGCACTTCGGCATTCCCGTCTTGAATCCGTTCACTACACCTCGGAAGTAACGGACGTTTCAA
>JAEUOR010000028.1 GCA_016790635.1 Burkholderiales bacterium | reverse complement strand
ACCGGTGCGCTGGATTGGTACATGGAGATCGCCAAGGTAAGTTCCCTTAGGGTTGAACGCGGGGCGGCAATGTTCGCACAAACCGCGGGCGCGACGACCGGCGCCGGATCGGCTTATAGTTTCGCCCCCACATTCGCGAGTCGACACGCCATGGCCGCCCGCCCCAAACGCAAAGTCATCATCACCTGCGCCGTGACCGGCGCGATCCATACGCCGACCATGTCGCCCTACCTGCCGATCACGCCCAAGGAGATCGCCGACGCGGCGGTCGGCGCGGCCGAGGCCGGCGCTGCGATCGTGCACCTGCACGCGAGGAAGCCCGAAGACGGCGCGCCGACCCAGGACCCGAAGTACTTCCGCGAGTTCGCCGCCGACATCCGCAGTCGCTCGGACGTGGTCATCAACTTCACCACCGGCGGCGCGCCGACCATGGGCATCGAGGAGCGCCTGCAGCCCGCGCTGCAGCTCAAGCCCGAGGTCGCCTCGCTCAACATGGGGTCGATGAACTTCGGCCTCTACCCGATGCTGTCGCGCTACAAGGACTGGAAGCAGCCCTGGGAAGAGCCCTACCTGGCGGGATCGGACGACCGCATCTTCAAGAACACCTTTCGCGACATCCAGCACATTCTCGAATCCTGCCGCGCCAACAACACGCGCTTCGAGATCGAGTGCTACGACATCGGCCACCTGTACACGGCCCTGCACTTCCTGGAGCGCGGCGTGGTCAAGCCGCCGCTTTTCATCCAGTCGGTGTTCGGCATCCTTGGCGGCATCGGCGGCCACCCCGAGGACGTCATGCAGATGAAGCGCACCGCCGATCGCCTTTTCGGCAACGACTACGTGTGGTCGGTGCTGGGCGCCGGGCGCAACCAGATGCCGATCGCGGCCATGTCCTGCGTGATGGGCGGCAACGTGCGCGTCGGCCTGGAAGATTCGCTGTGGGACGGCCCGGGCACGCTGGCGGCGACCAACGCCGCGCAGGTGCGACGTGTGCGCAGCATCATCGAGGCGCTGTCCCTGGAAGTGGCGACACCGGCCGAGGCGCGCGAGATCCTGGAGCTCAAGGGCGGGGCCAACGTCGGGTTTTGATGCTGGTTCGAAATGTGAGCAGGATCAATGATTTGCGCGCGCGAGCCCGGTGTCCCGAAAGCCTGGGAGGCCCTTGCACTGCGAACCGGAATCCGTATATAATTCAAAGCTTTCCGAAATTTTGCCGCGCTTTCCCACGGTCGGCAGATTCAAGACTTTCGACAGGATTTTCATGGTCTCCATTCGCATGAACCGCGGCGGCGCCAAGGGCCGGCCGTTCTACAACATCGTTGCCACTGATTCGCGCAATCGCCGCGATGGGCGCTTCATCGAGCGTGTCGGCTTCTACAACCCGATCGCCTCGGAAAAGGAAGAGAGCCTGCGCTTCGACGTGGCGCGCGTGAATCACTGGCGTGGCCTGGGCGCGCAGGTTTCGCCTTCGGTCGAACGCCTGTTGAAGCAGTTCGCCAGGAAGGCGCCTGCCGCTGCCTGAAGGCGCACCCGCGCCAGCAGACCTGGTTCTGATGGCGCATGTCAAGGAGCCGGTCGGGCTGGCCGGCCAGGTGCGCCTGCATGTCTACTCCGACGACCCGCTGGCCCTCGGTGGTTTCGACAAGTGGTGGATCGCAGCTGCGGGTGGATCGAACTGGCGCGAGGTGGCACCCGAGGATTTCCTGGCGCGTGGCCAGCACCTGATCGCCAAGCTGCCGGGAGTCGATGACCGCGACGCCGCGGCGGCACTTAAGGGTGCGACCATCGCCGTTCCGCGCTCGGCGTTTGGTCAGAACGGCAGCAACGAGTATTACTGGACCGACCTGATCGGTCTGGCGGTGGTGAATCGCGAAGGGGTCGAGCTGGGGCGCATCGAAGACCTGCTGGACCTGGGGCCGCACCAGGTGCTGCGCCTGCGCGGGGGTGACAAGGAATTGTTGATTCCCTTCGTCGCGGCGTATGTCGACGAGGTCGATGTGAAGGCAGGGCAGGTCAAGGTGGACTGGGGGCTGGACTACCAGGATTGGTGAGGGCGGCGATGGCGGTGCGGTTCGACGCGGTGACGCTGTTTCCGGCGATGTTCGAAGCCGTCTCCGCGGTCGGCGTGACCGGGCGGGCGCGCGAGGCGGGGTTGTGGTCGCTGACATGCTGGAATCCGCGCGACTACACGAGCAACCCCTACCGCACCATCGACGACCGGCCCTACGGCGGCGGCCCCGGGATGGTGATGATCCCCGAGCCGCTGGACGCGGCGCTCGGCGCGGCGCGCCAGGCGCAGCGGGATGCGGGATTGGCCCCGCGCGTGCTGCACCTGACACCGCAGGGAGAACGATTGACGCATGCGCGCGTGCTGGACATGCGCGCTGCGATGCAGGCAGGGGCGGGTTATGTGCTCCTGTGCGGCAGGTACGAAGGCATCGACGAGCGCGTCCTGGTGCGCGAGGTCGATGAGGAAGTGTCGGTCGGTGACTATGTGTTGTCGGGCGGCGAGCTGGCGGCGATGGCGGTGATCGACGCGCTGGTGCGGCAGTTGCCCGGGGTGTTGGGGCATGCCGACTCGGCGGCGGAGGAATCGTTTGTCGCCGGCCTGCTCGATTGCCCGCACTACACCCGGCCGGAGGAATACCGCGGCGTGCGGGTGCCGCAGGTGCTGATGTCGGGCGATCATGCGAAAATCGCGCGCTGGCGCCTGAAGCAGTCGCTGGCCCGGACGCTGGCGCGGCGCCCGGACCTGTTCGAAGCGTGGTGTGCGCGCAAGTTGTCGAAGCAGGAAGCAAGCATTCTGGCCGAGGTGAAAGCCGAGGCCGGTGAAGCGGTCGCCGCAAGCGGCGGCCATTCATAAACGGCGGCACCAGAGGCACGCGCAAGCGCGCGCCTTTGCTCTACCGTCAAGAACCCGCTACTGATGCGGGCCCAGACAAGAAAAGGCAGTCGTCATGAAGAAACCCATCATCGCCGCGATCGAAACGGCCGAAATCGCCCGCCTGGGCAAGACCATTCCGGCCTTCGCCCCCGGCGACACCGTGATCGTCAATGTGAATGTCGTCGAGGGCGAGCGCAAGCGTGTGCAGGCTTTCGAGGGCGTGGTCATCGCGCGCCGCAACCGCGGCATCGGCTCCTCGTTCATCGTGCGCAAGGTGTCCTCGGGCGAGGGCGTCGAGCGCACCTTCCAGCTCTATTCCCCGCTGATCGCCGGCATCGAGGTCAAGCGGCGCGGCGACGTGCGGCGCGCCAAGCTGTATTTCCTGCGCCAGCGTTCGGGCAAGTCGGCGCGCATCAAGGAAAAGCTGGCTTCGCGCGGGCAGGGTGGCGGCAAGGCTGCGCAAGCCGCTGCTGCTTCCCCGGAACCGGCCGCGGCCTGAGTCCCCGGCACCCCTCGGGGTGCCGCGTCCGAAACGCGTTGCCGCTATACCGGCAGCGCGCTACAGGAACAGTTCCTGCAAGTCGTTCAAGAATGCGCGACCGCGCGCGCTCGGGCGCAGCGTGGTCGGCGTGCGCTCGATCAGGCCGCGCCGCTCGGCTTCGACGATGCGCGGCAACACCGCCTCGAGCGGCAGTCCGGTGCGCTCGCTGAAAAGGCTGGTGGCAACGCCGGCGTTGAGGCGCAATGCGTTCAGCATGAATTCGAACGGCAGCTCGCCGGCTGCGACTTCGCGCCGGCTGCCGATGTCCGCGCCGGCCTCACAGGCGGCCATGTAGCTCTCCGGGTTGCGCGGCTTTTCGGTGCGCAGCACATGGTCGGGAAACGACAGCTTGCCGTGCGCGCCCGCACCCAGCCCCAGGTAGTCGCCGAACATCCAGTAGTTGAGGTTGTGGCGCGAGCGCCGGCCTGCGCGCGCCCAGGCGGAGACCTCGTAGTGGTCCCAGCCGTGGCTGATCAGGCGGGCGGCGATGCCGTCCTGCATCGCCGCTGCCGCATCATCGTCGGGCAGCACCGGCGGATGCTTGGCGAAGACCGTGTTGGGCTCGATCGACAGGTGGTACAGCGACAGGTGCGGCGGGTCGAAAGAGAGCGCCGTGTCCAGATCGCGCGCCAGGTCGTCCGGGGTCTGGCCGGGCAGCGCGTACATCAGATCGAAATTGAAGTTCTCGAAGGTGTCGGCGGCGACCCGCGCGGCATGGCGCGCCTGCTCCCCGTCATGGATGCGGCCGATCGCGCGCAGGTGCGCAGCGTCGAAACTCTGGATGCCCAATGACAGCCGGTTGGCGCCGCTTTTGCGATAGGCGGCGAAGCGGCGCGCCTCAACGCTGCCGGGGTTGGCCTCCAGCGTGATCTCGGCGTCGGCTTCCAGCGGCAGGAGCGCGCGCAGGGTGGCGAGCAGGCGGTCGAACCCTTCCGCGGAGAGGAGGCTCGGCGTGCCCCCGCCCAGGAATACCGCGTGCACGCGGCGCCCCCATGCCAGGGGCAGCGAGGCTTCCAGGTCGCGCGCCAGCGCATCCAGATAGCGCGCCTCCGGGATCGGCGCGGTGTCCTTGACCGCGTGCGAGTTGAAATCGCAGTACGGACACTTGCGCTCGCACCAGGGGAAGTGCACATAGACGGTCAGGGGCGGCAGTGCCGTGAACGCGGG
>JAEUOR010000083.1 GCA_016790635.1 Burkholderiales bacterium | reverse complement strand
AGTTGAGCCCGCGCAGCGCCAGGAAAGCCACTGCGAGGACGAAAGTCGCCAGCGAGATGATGTTGAACACCAGCGCCCACCGCATGAACGGGATGTCGCGCCGGATACGGAAGAATTCCATGAGTGTGACTCCGTGCGCTTTAGGCCTTGGCGGGCGGTTGCGCGCGGCCTGCGCCGGGCTGCCAGACTTCGCCGATCGAGACCTTGGTGAGTTTGCGGCGCGATCCATAGACCAGGTTGACGATGCCGCGTGAGACCACCACCGATGAGAAGATCGAGGTGAGGATGCCCAGGCAGTGCACCACCGCGAAGCCGCGCACCGCTCCCGAGCCGAAGATCAGGAGCGCGAGCCCGGCGATGAGCGTGGTGACGTTGGAATCGAGGATGGTGCCGAAGGCGCGATCGTAGCCGGTGGCGATCGCCGCCTGCGGTGTCGCGCCGCCGCGCAGTTCCTCGCGGATGCGCTCGTTGATGAGCACGTTGGCGTCGATCGCCATGCCCAGCGTCAGTGCGATGGCGGCGATGCCCGGCAGGGTCAGGGTCGCCTGCAAGAGCGACAGGAGCGCGATCAGGAACAAGAGGTTGGAGGCCAACGCGATGACCGAGATCAGACCGAAGAGCACGTAGTAGGCGATCATGAAGACCGCGATGGCGGCGAACCCGTAGAGGGTCGAGTTGAAGCCCTTGGCGATGTTCTCGGCGCCAAGGCTGGGGCCGACGGTGCGTTCCTCGATGATCTCCATGGGCGCGGCCAGCGCGCCGGAGCGCAGCAGCAGCGCGACGTCGGCAGCCTCCTGGGTGGTCATCTGGCCGCTGATCTGCACGCGTCCGCCGCCGATCTCGGTGCGGATTACCGGCGCGGTCACGACCTCGCCCTTGTTTCTCTCGATCAAGAGGATGGCCATGCGCTTGCCGACGTTCTCGCGCGTCAATTCCTTGAAGATGCGCGAACCCTGCGAATCGAGCGTCAGGTGCACGGCCGGCTCATTGGTCTGGCCGTCAACGCCCGCCTGCGCGTCGGTCAGGCGATCGCCGGTCAGCATGACCTGCTTCCTCACCATGATCGGCACCTGGCCGCGTCGCGTGTTCTCGTTGAAGCGTTCGCAGCCGAAGGGCACTTGCCCGGTCGCCGCGGCAGCGGTTTCCTCGGGTGACTCGCAGACCATGCGCAATTCCAGCGACGCGGTGCGCCCGAGAATGGACTTGACTTGCGCCGGGTCCTGCACGCCGGGCAACTGCACGACGATGCGGTCGGCGCCCTGCTGCTGGATCACCGGCTCGGCCACGCCCAGTGCGTTGACGCGGTTGTTGAAGGTGGTGATGTTCTGCTTGATCGCGTTTTCCTGCACGCGGCGCTCGGCCTCGGGCTTGATGGTTGCGGCCAGGCGGAATTCGCCGTCGGCGGCGGACTCGACCAGCGCCAGGTCGGCCAGTCCGTCGGTGATCACTGCCTTGGCGCGGTCGCGGGTGACTTCGTCACGGAACTTGATGGTGATGACGCCGCCCTGGCGCTCGATGCCGGCATGGCGCACGTTCTTGTCGCGCAAGAGGGTGCGCAGGTCGCCGGTCAACGCGTCGAGACGCTTGGTGAGCGCCGCCTTCATGTCGACCTGATACAGGAAATGCACGCCGCCGCGCAAGTCCAGCCCCAAATACATAGGCAGGGCGCGCAGCGCGGTCAGCCACGCAGGCGAATTCGACAGCAGGTTGAGGGCGACGGTGAAGTTTGGGTCGCTTTTGTCCGGGTTGAGCGCCTTTTCGAGGACGTCCTTGGCCTTCAGCTGCGTGTCGGTATCGCGAAAGCGCGTCTTGATGCTGCTGGCGTCGGCGAACACGCCGTTGTCCTCGACGGCAGCCTCTTTCAGCGCGGCTTCGACCCGCTTGCGGACCGGGTCGTCGATCTTGATGGTGGCCTTGGCGCTGGACACCTGCACCGCCGGCGCCTCGCCGAAGAAATTGGGCGTCGTGTAGACGAGTCCCAGGATCAGCGACAGGGCGATGATCAGGTAGGTCCAGAGCGGGTAGCGATTCATGTGCTTGAGAACGATGGGAGCGCAGCGGCCGCCTGCATCAGATGGCCTTGATGGTGCCCTTAGGCAGCAGCATCTGCACGGCGGCGCGTTGCACCACGACCTGGGTGTTGTCGGCGATCTCGATGGTGACGTAGGAATCGGTGACCTTGGTGATGCGACCGAGGATGCCGCCGGCGGAGACCACCTCGTCGCCGGTCTTGATCGCGTCGATCATGGCGCGATGCTCCTTT
>JAEUOR010000051.1 GCA_016790635.1 Burkholderiales bacterium | reverse complement strand
GCGCTCGTATCCGTAGAACGGGCCGGTCCAGTCGTTGGTGTAGACGTTTTCGTTCTGGTTGGGCGCGAACACCTGGTACAGGCCTTCCTTGCGGATGCCCTGCGGCGCGATGCGCGTCCAGGTCGGGTGCGAGCGCGTGATGGTGGTGTCGCCGCCGTTCATGTTGAGCAGCCCGGCGGCGGCGGCCGTGCGCAGTGCCGCGGGGGTAGGCACGCAGTTGCCGGTCCAGAGGAAGACGCGCGGCGGCTTCTCGGGCGGCGCCAGGCTCTTGCCGATGTAGTCGATCGAGCCGGCGATCTCGCGCCGCAGGTCGAATCGATAGCCGGCGATCTTGAGGTGGTAGGCGGCTCCGGTCGGTGTGCCCGTGCCCGCTTCGGCCACCGCCCAGTTGAAAGGATGCGAATACGAATGGCTGGCGGGCTCGACGTGGGGCAGCCGGAAGATGCGCCGCGCAATCGCCTCCAGCGCCGAAGCTTGCGCCGAGTACAGTCCGTCGGCCGCCGTCTCGCCCTGGATCACCGACACGGTGGTGGGCACGCGGTAACGGGCCAGAACTTCCTTTTCCATGATCTCGGAGGCGTAGGCGATGCCGGCCATCTCCGCGCGCGAAGCCCAGCCGTCCCCGTCCACGTGCACCATGAGCATGCGCCGCCCCGACTCGGTCGTCACATCGGGTACCGGCAGGTCGGGGGTGGCGAGCGCGGCGCGCAGGAATCGCACCGGATCGACGACCCAGCGCTCGAGGTCCAGCACGGGAGACCAGGCGTAGGGCGCGAGCGCATAACCGCCCCATGGCGTCACGGCAACCGGGTCGTAGGCATTGCCGGCGGTGTCGGTCAGGCGCAACAGGGACTGCGCAGCGCTGCCGACGCGCAAGAGGGGCAGGTCGCGACGCGGCAGCACCTCGGTCTCGAATCCGAGCATCGCGTCGCGCCGCGCCACGGCCAGGCGGCCCGCGGGAACGGTCGCGACCGGTTCGATGCCGAGCTCGCGCAGCCCCTTGGGCTCGAGCGCGAAGGGAAACTGGTTGAACACCGCCACGCGCACCCCGTCAGCCATGTGGCGCTTGAGGAAGGCGGCGACGCGCGCTTCGGGCAGGCCGCGCCCCGGGGACAACCACGTCACGATGCCGGCATAGCGCCCCGCCAGCACGCCCTCGGGCAGCGCCTGGCTGCGCGGGTCGATCAGTTCATAGGCGTAGCCCAGGTAGTTGAGCGGCATGCCGAGCAGACGCTGCGCTCCCGAGTAGTGCAGGTCACCGCCGTCTTCAGGCCGATCGGTCAGGACCAGCACGCGGCGCGGCACGACCTCGCGGCTGCCCACGCCCAGCGCGTCGAGTTCCGGATTGGCCACCCAGGGCACGAAGCCCAGGGCACGGATGCGCCGTGCCGTGTCGCGCGCCAGTGCGCGCTCGGCCGGCGGAACGTAGTCGATGCCCACGACTGTCAGGCCATGCACGTTCCTGGCGGTGTTGAGCTGCCCGAGCAGCCAGTCGCGATCGGCCGCCGGCACTTCGCGATAGACACGCTTGCCCTGGTCCCAGCCGCGATAGAGCGACTCCGCGCCGATGATCGAGACCATGTCCCTGACCCGCGGCAGGATCTCGAAGCCGCGGTTCAGAAAAAGCTTGAGCCCCGGGAACCGTGCGCGCAGGGCGCCGAAGGTCTCGACCATCGCCGCCTCCTGCACTGCACGCGCCGCATCGGTCCTGGCGATCAGGTGGTAGGAATCCATGGTGTCGAAGAAGAAGCCCCGGTAGCCGCGCTCCCACAAGGGCGCCATGACTTTCTCGACAAAGAACTCGCGCCAGCCAGGTGCGCTGTGGTCTACGACCGAACTGCCCCACTCGCGGTTCTCCCCCTTGAGCACCCCGGGAGGAATCTGCTTGTACCAGGCGCGTGAGGGCAGGACTTCGCCGAAGGACACGTAGGCATAGAGCTCGGAGGCACCGTCGCGCGCTTCGCGCCGGTGCGGCCGCGGATCCGGCAGGTGGTCGGGCTCGACCACCACCACCTCGAAGGCCTTGAGCTCGTCCAGCGGCGGGTTGGCGCCGTAGAAAAAAGCCACCGAAGGAGCGGGGTCGCCGGTCTTGACGGCGCCGGGGACCGCCGATACGGGCGGCGATTGCGCGGCCGTCGGCAGCGTCAATGCGATACCGGCCACGACAAGGGCCAGCACCTGGTGCGTGACGCGCCGCCGGTGACGCGTCAGAAGGCCCGCCAGCCGGCCGACTTCGCTGCAGGGAAACGCTTTCATCCTTTGGCAAGACGACCAGAACCGGGTAGAGTCTAAGGCATCCGTCGCGCCCTACGGCGCGTATTCCAAACCATTCCCGACCATCTGCGGAGCCATCCCATGCACACCAGAGGCCTCCCCATCCTCGCGGCCATCATTGCCGCCCTCGCCTGCCTGCCCGCCCAGGCAGCCGGCACCGATGAACCACCGCCGGCCCCGAAGCCCAAGCCCAAGCCAGCTCCCGACGACAAGAAGGCGCTGCCGGTCGGCGCGAGCGCCGAGTACGGGCGCGCCAAGGCAGCGGTGGACGCCCGGGACTGGAACACCGCCCTGACGCTTCTGGAACAACTGGCCGCGCGCGATGTGCGCGACGCGAACGTGCAGAACTACCTTGGCTACGTCAAGCGTCACAGCGGGCGCTGGGAAGAAGCCATCGGCCATTACCGCTCGGCCCTCGTGCTCAACCCCGCGCATCGCGGCGCCAACGAGTACCTGGGCGAGGCTTACCTGGCGCGTGGCAACCTGGCGCTGGCACAGGTGCAACTCGGCCGCCTGCAGTCGATCTGCGGCCGTGGCTGCGAGGAGTACGCCAAGCTCGCGCAGGCGATCGAGGAACACCGCCGCGCGCCGCGCTAGGGTCTTCCGGGCTGGCGGGAATATGCGCGCCTCGCGGGTGTTGGCCCCTTGCAGGGGCACGCGGCCGTGTCGGCGCCGCCTCGGATCGGTATCCTGATGGCGCAAGCGCCGTTCGATCCGGAAGCGCTGGTCGCACTGATTCCGCGGCTGCGGCGCTACGCCCGCGCCTTGGCCGGGGATCGTGCGCGTGCGGACGATCTGGTCCAGGACACGCTCGAACGTGCGGTCGTCAAGCGCGCGCTTTGGCGCCCCGGGACCGACCTGCGCGCCTGGGTTTTCACCATCATGCACAACGTCTTCATCAACCAGACCCGCAGGGCGGCACGCGACGCACTGCCGGTCGATCCTGCCACCCTGGCCGAGATCGACGCCGCCGCCGGCGCGTCGGCGGAGACTTTCGCGCAGCTCAATTCGATCGAGGTGTCGCTCGCTGCACTCTCGGATGATCAGCGCGAAGTGCTGCTCCTGGTGGCTCTGGAAGGCATGTCCTACGACGAGGTCGCGCACACCCTGGGCATCCCGATGGGCACGGTGATGTCGCGCCTGTCGCGTGCCCGTGTGCGCCTTGGCGCGCTGCTTGAAGGCGAGGCTCCCGCCGCGCGTATGCTCAAGATCGTCAAGTGAACGCGATGGAATTCAACGACACCGACATCCACCGCCTGATCGACGGCCAGCTCGCGCCGGAGGCGCAGAAGGCCGTGTCAGCCTGGGTGGAGGCCGACCCGGCCCGGCGCGCCCAGGCCGCGGCCTGGCGGCGCCAGCGCGAGCTGCTTCGCGCGCGCTTCGACCCGCTCCTGGTCGAAGCCGTGCCGCCGCGCCTCCTCATGGCCGCCAAGATCGGCCGCGCCGCGAACAACGGCCGCCTGCGGCGCGTCTCCGGCCTCACCGCGCTCGCGGCGGCCTGCCTGGCGGCGGGCTGGTTCGGCCATGCCCTGGTCAGTTCGCGCGCCCCGGTGGACATCCTCGCGACACTGCCGGCGCGCGCCGCGGTCGCGCATCGCGTCTACCTGCCCGAGGTGCGTCACTTTGCCGAGGTGGCCGCCCACGAGGAACATCTGATTCGCTGGCTGTCGCGGCGTCTTGCCACCAAGGTCAGCGCCCCGACCCTGCTCGAGCACGGCTTTCGCCTGGTCGGCGGGCGCCTCCTGCCGGGCGAAGACCGCCCGATGGCACAGTTCCTCTACCAGAACGACGCCGGCAAGCGCCTGACGCTCTACGTCGTCGCGCTGGCGGCACCGAACGCGACCCGCGAATCCGCGTTCCGCTTCGAGCAGCGCGGCGAGGTAGGCGTCTTCGTGTGGAGCGAGGACGGCCGCGGCTATGCCTTGTCCGGCAGTCTGACTCGCGAGGAGATGATGCCGGTGGCGCGCGCGGTCTATGACGCGCTCAACCTGGCGGCCAAGGAGCCGGCCAAGGGCCCGGTTATCGAACCGGCGAAGAGTCCCGCCGTCGAACCTCCGAGGGTGCCGGCAGCGGATCCGCGCAAGAACGGCTGACGCCCCCCGGGCCGGGCGCCGGGATCATTGGGCTACGGCGCCGGATTCCCGAATGACTTTGGACCAGGGCTCTGAGGTACCCTTCATGCGCTTAGCTGAGTCCGCGCCGTCGCCATAGGCCAGATCGAGGTCGAACTCATCCATCGCCTTCCTGAAGGCGGCACCGCTGGTCATGGTCGTGGGCCACTTCAGGCGCCGCGACCGTAAAGGCGCGCCGCCTCGTCGGCCGTGTAGTAGCCGCGCGCAAGGTCGCGCTCGATCGCGGCCGGGTCGCGCGCCCCGGGGTTGCCGTAGCCACCGCCTCCGGGGGTGGAGACTTCAATCACGTCGCCCTCCCGCAAGGCCACGCCCTGATCCTTGGACAGGTGCGGCGGCACGTAGGCCACGCCGCCGCGCACGATGCGCACGCGGTTGAGGCCGCCGTCGGCCCCGCCCAGCACCCCCTGCGGGCCGCTGCGCCCGTGGTCCATGACCATGGAGGCCGAGGCCTCGCCGCGCAGGATGCGAATCCTGTAGTTGACGCCGAACCCGCCGCGATGCTCGCCCGCGCCGCCTGATCCTTCGTGCAGCGAAAACTCCTCGAACAGCACCGGATAGCGTTGTTCCATGATCTCGATGGGCGTGGTCTTGGAGATGCCGATGGTCGAGCAACCGTTGGACAGGCCGTCGCCACCGGCGCTGCCGCCATAGCCGCCGCCGGAAATCACGTACATCACATAGGAGCGGCCCGTGCGGGGGTCCGTGCCGCCCACACCCAGGTTGCCGCTGGTCCCGGCCGGCGCGGCGAAGATGCGCTCCGGGATCGCGCGCGCGAGCGCCGCGAACACCGCCTCGGCGATGCGCTGGCTCACTTCGGCGGCGCAGCCCGACACCGGCCGCGGATACTTCGCATAGAGGAAAGTGCCCTCAGGATCGATGATCTCGAGTGGCACGAAGGTGCCGGAATTGAGCGGCACATCCGGAAACACATGCTTGACGGCCAGGTAGATCGACGAGCGCGTGGTGGCGATGACGCTATTCATGGGGCCGCGGCAGGGCGGCGACGAGCCGCCCATGTCGAACACCAGGCGTGCGTCCGGCCCCGCGCCGTGCTTGGAGATCTTCATCGCGATGGTCAGCGGCGCATCGTCGACGCCGTCGGAGTCGACCGTGGCGGTCCCGCTGTAGACACCGTCGGGTATCGCGCCGATCGCCTCGCGCATGCGTTGCTCGGCGCGCCGCTTGAGTTCGGCGATGCCGGCCTCGACGGTGGCCACGCCATAGCGCTCGAGGAGCGCGGTCAGGCGCTTCTCGCCGGCGGTGAGCGCAGCCGACTGCGCCTTGATGTCGCCGATGCGCTGGTCGGCGATGCGGATGTTGGAGAGGATGATGGCGAGGATTTCCTGGTCCAGGACACCCTTCTTGTAGAGCTTGACCGGCGGCAGGCGCAGCCCTTCCTGC
>JAEUOR010000047.1 GCA_016790635.1 Burkholderiales bacterium | reverse complement strand
TCCGAGCCGATGCAAAAGCCCACCACCATGCTGTACCGCAACCTGCTGGCCATGGAGACCGAGGAGCTCTTGCGCTCCTACCCGGCCGATGGCTGCGTGCTCATGGGCGGCTGCGACAAGACCACGCCGGCCTTGATCATGGGGGCGCTGGCGATGAACCTGCCTACCCTCTTCATGCCTGCCGGCCCCATGCTGCGCGGCGACTACAAGGGCAAGTTCCTGGGGTCCGGGTCGGACACCTGGAAATACTGGGCGGAACTGCGCGCCGGCAACATCACCGAGGCCGACTGGCAGGAGGTGGAGGACGGCATCGCGCGTTCGCCCGGGCACTGCATGACCATGGGCACGGCCTCCACGATGACCAGCGCGGCCGAGGTGCTGGGCCTGACGCTCCCCGGCGCGGCCTCGATCCCCGCGCCGGACTCGCGCCACGCGCAGATGGCGTCCCTCACCGGCAAGGCCATCGTCGAGATGGTGTGGCAGGACGTGAAGCCGCTCGATTTCCTCACCGCCGCCTCGTTCGACAATGCGGTGGCCGCGGTGGTGGGCCTGGGCGGCTCGACCAACTCCATCGTGCACCTGGTGGCCATGGCCAAGCGTGCCGGCATCCCGCTCACCATCGACCGCTTCGATGCGATCGCGCGCAAGACGCCGGTGCTGGCCAACCTGCGCCCCTCCGGCGCCTACCTGATGGAGGACTTCTACTACGCCGGCGGGCTGCGCGCCTTCCTCGCGCAAATGGGTGATCTGATCGATGGCACCGCCATGCAGGCCAACGGCAAGACCCTGGCCCAGAACATCGCCGGGGCGAAAGTGTTCAACGAGGACGTGATCCGCCCGCGCGCCAACCCCCTGGTGGCCAAGGACGGCCTGGCGGTGCTGCGCGGCAACCTGGCCCCGGATGGCGCGATCATCAAGCCGGCCGCGATGGAGCCCAGGTTCTACAAGCACACCGGACGCGCCGTGGTATTCAAGGACTACAACGACATGAACGCGCGCATCGACGATCCCAACCTGGACATCGACGAGAACTGCGCGATCGTGCTGCAAAGCGCGGGGCCGCAGGGCGCGCCCGGCATGCCCGAGTGGGGCCAGTTGCCGATCCCGCAAAAGATCCTGAAAAAAGGCGTGCGCGACATGCTGCGCATCTCGGACGCGCGCATGAGCGGCACCAGCTACGGCGCCTGCGTGCTGCACGTGACGCCGGAGTCGCACGTCGGCGGGCCGCTGGCCCTGGTCAAGGATGGCGACCTGATCACCATCGACATCGAGGCGCGCCGCATCGACCTCAAGGTCAGCGACGCGGAACTGGCCGCGCGCAAGGCGGCGTGGACCCCGCCGCCGGCCAAGTTCTCGCGCGGCTACGGCGTGCTCTACCTCAAGCACATCCAGCAGGCCGACAAGGGCTGCGACTTCGACTTTCTCGAGCCGGATGCCAAGGTGCAGTCAGGCGGCGAACCGGAGATCCACTGATGCGTCGCGTCGCACGGCCGGCCCCGTCCCTCGCATCGCCTCGGGTCATGATGCGAGGCCTTTGTCTGGTCCTCTGCGCTCTCGGCATCGGGACGGCAGCGGCGCAGGCCCCCTACCCGAACCGCCCGGTGACCATGCTGGTGCCCTTCCCGCCGGGCGGGGGCACCGATGTCGGCGCGCGCATCGTTGCGCAGCGCCTGACGGCCAGATGGGGCCAGTCGGTGGTGGTCGAGAACCGCGGCGGCGCCGCGGGCATCGTCGGCATGGAAGCGGCGGCCAAGGCCAAGCCCGATGGTTACACCCTCATCACCGGCAACGTCGGCACGATCGCGATCAACAACTCGCTCTACAAGAAGCTGCCCTACGACCACGAGAGCGCCTTTGCGCCGGTCAACTTCATCGCCGACCTGCCGCTGGTGATGCTGGCCTACCCCGGACTTGCCGCCAGGACGCCGCGCGACATCATCGCCATGGCCAAGGCGGAGCCGGGCAAGGTCAGCTTCGCCAGTTCCGGCGCGGGCGGCGCGCCACACCTGGCGGCCGAGATCTTCGAGGACATGGCCGGCATCAAGATGCTGCACGTGCCCTACAAGGGCGGCGGCCCGGCGGTCACCGACCTGATGGCGGGCCACGTCAACATCCTCTTCACCACCGTGCTCGAGGCCGTGGGCCACGTCAAGTCCGGCAAGCTGCGCGGCATGGCGGTCACCAGCAGCCAGCGCTCTCCCGCCCTGCCCGAGGTGCCGACCATGGCGGAGGCCGCGCTGCCCGGCTACGAGACCGGCTCCTGGCTGGGGGTGCTGGCCCCGGCAGGCACGCCGCAGGCTATCGTCGACAAGATTGCGGCAGATGTACGCGATGTCGTCAGCGAACCCGAGACGCGCGACCGCTTCATTTCGCAAGGCGCGCTGCCGCGCGCGATGAGCAATGCGCAGTTCATCGCGCTCATCGCCGCCGAGAAAAGGCGTTACGCCAAGCTCATCGCAGACAAGAACATCCGCACCGATTGACCCCGCTCATCCGCCAGGGCCCTGCCGGTGCCGGACTGCCGCGGCGGCGCCAGCCTGCCCGGCACCCGCCCGCCGGGCCATGCGCCCCGAGGGGCTGCACGGCCGGGCGCACGCGGAGAGGTCTGTAGGGCGGCCCGGCGGCCGGCCATCGGTTCAGGCCAGACCGCGGCCCACGAACACCAGCGCGGTCGTCGCCAACCCCAGCAGCAGGTTCACGCCCACCAACTTGCGGATCTGCCCCAGCGCCGCCCCGCCGGCGGGCCAGTCGCGCGCGGCGACCGCGCGAGTGAGGCGCATGAAGCCGGCGAAGCGGATATGGCCGAAGATCGCCATCATCACAAGCCCGATCGCGGTCATGGCGTGGATGTGCCAGCCGAGCCTGCCGCCGGCGCCCTTCATGATCAGCATGATCGCCACCCCGGAGACCAGGATCACGCCGATGGCCACGGCCACCCAGTTGAAAAAGCGGCCCAGCGCCGCCGCCAGGAGCGGCAGGCGCTGCGGCGGCTCCAGTGTCTCGACCGCCGCGGGGCGCAGCGCCATGTGGGCGAAGAACATGCCGCCCACCCACACCACCACGCCCAGCAGGTGTGCCAGCAGCCACAGCTGATAACTCACAGCAGGTGTCCCACGATGTGCTTGACCGGCGCGAAGCTCAGGCGATGCGCGGGCGAAGCGCCGTGCAGGCGAATCATCTCCAGGTGCATCTGGGTCGCGTAGCCCTTGTGCCGCTCGAAGCCGTAGCCGGGGTAGACCTTGGCCATCTGCACCAGTTCGCGGTCGCGCGCGGTCTTGGCCAGGATCGACGCTGCCGAGATCGCGGCGACCTGCGCGTCCCCCTTGATGATGGCGCGCGTCGGGTAGTCCAAGAGCGGCGCGTGGTTGCCGTCGACCCATACCTCGTCGGGCCGCAGCAGTAGCTTGTCGACCGCGCGGCGCATCGCCAACAGCGTGGCCTGCAGGATGTTGATGCGGTCGATCTCTTCCACCGTGGCGTGCGCGACGCCGAAGGCCAGCGCCTCGGTCTGGATGCGTACCGCGAGCTTTTCGCGCTGGGCCGCAGAGAGCCGCTTGGAATCGTCCAGGCCGCGGATGCGCTTGGCCGGGTTGAGCACCACGGCCGCCGCGTACACCGGACCTGCCAGCGGACCGCGTCCAGCCTCGTCGACCCCGCAGATCAGCAGGTCGCGCAGCGGCGGCGGCTTTTTCAGCGGCTTGATGCGCCGCATGCGCGTGTCGATCCCGTCCAGGAGGTCGGCCTGCACCTCAGCATCTCCTGACTTGGTCCGCGCCATCAAGGGATTCTACGCCCGCGCCGGAGCACCAAAAAACGCCGTCTCGATGGCGGCGGCCGCGCGCCCGGCCATGCCCAGCCGGAGCTCGTCGTGCAGCGCGCGAAAGCGCGCGACGATGCGCTTCTGCGTCACCGTGTCCGCGAGCAGGTTGCCCAGCGCCTGCGCCAGGTTGGCAGGCGTGGCGTCGTCCTGCAGCAGCTCGGGCACCACGAACTCGCCGGCCAGGATGTTGGGCAGGCCGACCCAGGGCTGATAGCGCATGCGCCGCATCAGCGCCCAGGAGAGCGGCGCCATGTGATACGCGATCACCATCGGACGCTTGAAGAGGGCGGCCTCCAGGGTCGCGGTGCCGCTCGCCACCAGCGCCACGTCGCAGGCCGCCAGCGCGGCGCGCGCGCCGCCGACGGCCACGACGCCCTGCGGCCCGCCCTGGCGCGCCACGGCCGCGCGCCACTGGGCGGCGGTGGCCTCGTTGGCCAGCGGCACCACGAAGGAGAGCGCCGCATCCTGCCTGGCCAGGAGCTGCGCCGCGGCAGCGAAGCGGTCTGCCAGGGAGGCCAGCTCGCTCTGGCGGCTGCCGGGCAGGAGGGCCACCACCCGGCCCGTGGCAGGCAGCCCGAGCGCCAGGCGCGCGGCGGCACGGTCGGGTTCGGCGGGGATCACGTCGGCCAGCGGATGGCCCACGTAGGTCGCTGCGACGCCGGCACGCCGGTACAGCGGCTCCTCGAACGGAAACAGGCACAGCATGTGCTCCACCGCGGCCGCGATGCGCCGCATGCGTCCGCCGCGCCAGGCCCACACCGAGGGGCTCACGAAGTGCGCCGTGCGCACGCCGCGCTGCCGGAGCCCGGTCTCGAGGTCCAAGTTGAAGTCCGGCGCGTCGACGCCGATGAAAAGGTCGGGCGGGTCGGCCAGCAAGCGCGCGCGCAACTGGCGGCGCAAGGCGACGATGCCGCGATAGTGGCGCAGCACCTCGACATAGCCACGCACGGCCAGGCGCTCGCAGTCCCACCAGGCGTCGAAGCCCTGCGCGCGCATGCCCGCACCGCCGATGCCGAAAAAACGCGCTTCGGGCAGGCGTGCGGCCAGCGCCTCGATCAAGTGGGCCGCGAGCATGTCGCCGGACGCCTCGCCGGCGACCATGGCGATGCGCGGCCCGGGCGCCTTCACCGCATGATGCCGCGCGATGATGCCGCCAGAAAGCCGGCCAGCAGGCGCACGTCGGCGTCGTCCTGCCCCGCGAGCTCGCGTCGCGCGTCCTCGAACAGCAGCTGCGACTTGTAGAGTGTCTTGTAGGCGCGCCGCACCGCTTCCACGCGCGCCGGCGTGAAACCGCGCCGCTTCAGGCCTTCGGCGTTGATGCCGTGCGGCGCCGCCGGATTGCCGCCGCAGGTCACGTAGGGCGGCAGGTCCTTGAAGAGGATCGCCCCCATGGCCGACATCGAGTGCGCGCCGATGCGCACGAACTGGTGCACGACGGTGAAGCCCCCCAGGATGGCCCAGTCGCCGACGTGCACGTGCCCGGCCAGCTGGGCGTTGTTGGCAAAGATGGTGTGATCGCCGACCTGGCAATCGTGCGCCAGGTGCACGTAGGCCATGATCCAGTTGTCGTTGCCCACCCGGGTCACGCCGGCGTCCTGCGCGGTGCCGCGATTGAAGGTGCAGAACTCGCGGATGGTGTTGCCGTCGCCGATCTCCAGTCGCGTCGGCTCGTCCCGGTACTTTTTGTCCTGCGGGGCGCCGCCCAGCGAGCAGAACTGCCAGACGCGATTGCCGCGCCCGAGGCTGGTCGGCCCCTCGATGACGCAATGCGGACCGATGCGCGTGCCCGCGCCGATGCGTACCCCGGCGCCGATCACCGTGTAGGCGCCGACCTCGACATCGGCGTCCAGCTGCGCGCCGGGGTCGACCAGCGCGGTCGGATGGATGCGTGCGCTCATGGCGTCGGCGCGTCGGCGCCTTCGATGGTGCGCACGGTGCACATCAGCCCGGCCTCGACCGCCAGATTGCCGTCGACCCGGCCCTGGGCCTTGAACTTCCATAGTCCGCGCCGCACCGGGCCGTCCTGCGCCACGTGCAGGTGCAACTGGTCGCCCGGCGCCACCGGGCGCTTGAAGCGCGCACCGTCGATGCCGACGAAGTAGTAGACCGACTTGTCGTCGGGCCGGGTGCCCAGGGTGACGAAGGACAGGATCGCCGCCGCCTGCGCGAGCGCCTCGAGCATCAGCACTCCCGGCATGACCGGCACGTGCGGGAAATGCCCGGTGAAAAAGGGCTCGTTGACGCTCACGTTCTTGAGCGCATGGATGCTCTCGCCCGCCTTGACCTCGAGCACCCGGTCGACCAGCAGCATGGGATAACGATGCGGCAGGTGTTCGAGAATGGCACGGATGTCCATCGCAGTCATGCTTACTCCTCCAGTTCCTTCAGGCGCAGTTCGAGCGCCGCGATACGTTCGACCAGTTCGTCCAGGTGGCGCACCTGCGCGGCACCCTTGAGCCACTCGCGGTGCGGGCCGAACGGATAGGCTCCGCTGTAGACGCCGGGCGTGCGGATCGACTTGGTGACAAGCGTGCCGGCCGAGACGCGCACCCGGTCGCAGATCTCCAGATGCCCCAGGATGATGGCGCCGCCGCCAATCTCGCAATGCGCGCCGATGACCGCGCTGCCGGCGATGCCGACGCAGCCCGCCAGCGCGGTATGCGCGCCGATGCGCACGTTGTGCCCGACCTGAATCTGGTTGTCGAACTTGACGCCGTCGCCGATCACGGTGTCGTCGAGCGCCCCGCGGTCGATGGTGGTGCCGGCGCCGACCTCGACATCGTCGCCCAGCACCACGCTGCCGGTCTGCGGAATCTTGATCCAGCGCCCGTCCTCGCGCGCGATGCCGAAGCCGTCGCTGCCGATCACCGACTGCGGATGCAGGATCGCGCGCGCGCCGATCCTGACACCGTGGCACACCGTTGCGTGCGCATGCAGGACGCTGTGCGGGCCGATCACCGCGCCGGCCGCGACCACCACCTGCGGACCGATCGAGACACCCTCGCCCAGTTGCACATCGGCCGCCACTGTCGCAGTCGGGTGGATGCCGGGCAGCGGCGCCGGCGTCGGATCGAGCAGGGTCGCCACCCGGGCGAAGCAGGCATACGGGTTGGCATGCACGAGCGCGGGCAGGTTCGTGCCGGCAGCGAGATCGGGAGCGATGATGACGGCCGAAGCCCGGCAGTCGGCCAGGGCGGCGCGGTAGCGCGGATTGGCGAGGAAGGCGATGTCGCCGCGGCCGGCCGAGGCGAGCGTGGCGCAGCGCCGGATCAGCGTCTGCCCGTCGCCGCGGGCGGCTGCACCCGTGGCCTGTGCGAGTTCGGCGAGAGTGAAGGCGCGCCCACCCATGGCGCGCGGCTTACTTGGCGTCGGCCAAGGCCTTGAGCACCTTGTCGGTCAGGTCGAGCTTGGGGTTGGCATACGCGGCGTCCTGGAACACCGCGTCGAAGCCCTCGCGCTCGGCGATCGACTTGAGGGCCCGGTTGGCTGACTGCAGGACCGAGGCGAATTCCTCGTTGCGGCGCTGATTGACGTCTTCGCGGAACTCGCGCTGCTTGCGCTGGAAATCACGATCAAGCTCGGCCAAGGTACGTTGACGCTGGTTGCGCTGGGTCTCCGACAGGACCGGCGAATCCTTGTCGAATTTCTCCGACTCGCTGCGCAGCCGGTTGCCGAGGTCGTTGAGTTCGCGCTCGCGGCGCGAGAACTCGCCCTCCAGCTTCTTCTCGGCGCGCCGCGCCGGCTCCGACTCGCGAAAGATGCGCTCGGTGTTGACAAACCCGATCTTGCTTTGCGCTACTGCACCGACGCTCGCCAGCAACAGCGCGCCGGCGGCAGCGGCTTTCCATGACTTCATCATCGATCTTGGACCTCGAATCCGGGACAACCGCTATTTTACCGCGCCGCGCGGCGCGCCGTCAGAAGGTCGTGCCGGCAGTGAACTGCAGCCTCTGGGTGCGGTCGTTGGGCTGCAGGTTCAGGGGCAGTGCCCAGCTGATGCGCAGGGGGCCGAAGGGCGACTGCCAGTCGAGCCCCACCCCGACCGAGTAGCGTACCGGACCGGACGCGGTGACGCCGTCGCCGCCCGAGACCTGGCCGAAGTCGGTGAAGGCGGCCAGGCGCACCGAGCGATCCTTTTCCAGCCCGGGGAACGGGAACAGGAACTCCGCGGTCGCGGTAAAGCGGCGCGTGCCACCCAGGATGCTGCCGTCGGTATCGCGCGGACCGAGCGAATTGGTGTCGAAGCCGCGCACCGAGCCGATGCCGCCGCCGTAGAAGCGCTTGTTGAAGGGCAGCGGCTTGCCGATGCCCTCGCCGACACCCACCTCGCCGCGCAGATAGATGGTGTAGTTCTTCGCCACCGGGTAGTACCAGCGTTGCACGTAGTTCAGGCGCCAGTACTGCACGTTGCCGCCGGGCAGCCCGATCTCGGCGCTCGCGTTCTGAAAACGGCCCGAACGCGGAAACACCGCGCTGTCGCGGGTATCACGGAACCAGGCGAGCGTGCCGGGCAGCGTCGCGACCGTCGAGGAGTAGGTGTTGACGTAGTTCAGGAGGCGCGGCGGCGCCAGCGCGCCCAGCGAAAACTGCGTGTAGTCGGCGGCAATGCCGAACACGAGGGTGTCGATCGAGGTGTACGGGTAGCCGAAACGAACGCCGCCGCCGGTGCTGGAGGTCCGGTAGTCGCCCAGGTTGACATTGGCGGCGTTGAAGTCGCGGTGATAGATGTCGAAGGCGCGGCTCACGCCATCGACGGTGAAGTACGGATCGTTGTGCGACAGCGAGTAGATCTTGTTGGTGCGGCCGGTGGAGACCGACGCCGAAATGAACTTGCCGCTGCCGAAGATGTTCTGCTGCGAGATCGAGGTCGACAGCACCAGCTTGTCGGCGCTCGAGAACCCGGCACCGAGCAGCAGCTGGCCGGTCGGCTTTTCCTCGATCTTGACGTTGACGTCGACCTGGTCGGCCGCACCGGCCACCGGCGGCGTCTCGATCGAGGTTTCCTTGAAGTAGTTGAGGCGCTCGAGGCGCTTGCGCGACTCGGCGATCTTCTCGCCGTCGTAGTACGAGCCCTCCAGCTGGCGCATCTCGCGGCGCACCACCTCGTCGCGGGTGCGCGTGTTGCCGGCCACGTTGATGCGTCGCACGTAGACGCGCCGGCCCGGATCGACATAGACGGTGAAGGAGACGGTCTGCTTGTCACGATCGAGCTGCGGCGCGGCGTTGGCGTTGGCGAAGGCGTAGCCCTCGTTGCCGAGGCGATCCTGGATCTTCTTGGTCGACGCGGACAGGCGCTCGCCGTTGAACACGTCGCCCGGCTTGATCTCGAGCAGCCGGCGCAAGTCGGCCTCGGCCACCACCAGGTCGCCGGCGAACTTGATCTCGGAGACGGTGAAACGCTTGCCCTCGGTGATCCCGATGGTGATGTAGATGTCCTTCTTGTCCGGCGTGATCGACACCTGCGTCGACTCGACGGCGAACTCGAGGTAGCCGCGGTTCAGGTAGAACGAGCGCAGCGCCTCCAGGTCGGCAGTGAGTTTCTGGCGCGAATACTGGTTGTCCTTGGTGTACCACGAGAACCAGCCACCCTCGGAGAGCTCGAATTCATCGAGCAGGACCGCCTCCCGAAACGCGCTCGCGCCGACGATGTTGATCTTGCGGATCTTCGCGACCTCGCCTTCCTCGACGGTGAAGTTGATGCCGACGCGATTGCGGTCCAGCGGCGTGACCGTGGTCGTGATCGCGACACCGTACAGGCCGCGTGTCAGGTACTGGCGCTTCAGTTCCTGCTCGGCGCGATCGAGCACGGCGCGATCGAAGATGCGACCCTCGGCGAGCCCCACCTCGCGCACCGCCTTGCGCACGGCATCGCGCTCGAAGGCCTTGAGGCCGATGAAGTCAACCTGCGCGATCGCCGGTCGTTCCTCGATGACCACGATCAGGACGTCGCCCTCGACCTCGATGCGCACGTCCTTGAAGAAGCCGGTGGCAAAGAGCGCGCGGATCGCCTGCGAGGCGCGTTCCTCGGTCATGCGCTCGCCCACCTTGACCGGCAGGTAGCTGAACACGGTGCCGGCCTCGGTGCGCTGCACGCCCTCGACGCGGATGTCGCGGATCACGAAGGGTGCGAAACCCTGCGCGAATGCGGGCACGGCCAGGACGGCCAGGAACAAGGGGACGAACCATCGGCAAAGCTGGCGCGGCAGGCGCATGGAGATACGCAGTAGGATCAACCGGCCAACAGCCGATGTATGTCGTTGAACAAGGCCAAAGTCATGGTCATCATGACGATGGCCAGTCCCAGCCGGGAACCGAACTCGGCGACGCGCGCCGACACCGGCTTGCCACGCAGAATCTCGACAAAATAATACATCAGATGCCCGCCGTCGAGCAGCGGGATCGGCAGCAGGTTGAGCACTCCCAGGCTCACACTGACCAGTGCCAGGAAGTTGAGGTAGTACTCCAGCCCCAGGCGCGCGGTCTTGCCCGCGTAGTCGGCGATCGTGACCGGCCCGGACAGGTTGCGCCAGGACACCTCGCCGATGACCATCTTGCCCAGCATCTTGAGGCTGAAGACCGAGGTCTCCCAGGTCTGCTGGAATCCACGCGCGAGGCCTTCGGTGAATCCGTAGCGCACCAGCACCGGCGCGGGCCGGTCGCTGATGCGCGCGCCGATGCGGCCGATGGTCGTGCCGGCGCTCGACACGGCGGTCGGCGTAAGGGCAACATCGCGGGTCGCGCCGGCCGTACCGGCGACGCGTATCCTGACCTCGCGCCCGGGCGCCGCGCGCATCGCGGCGACGAAGGCGTCGGCGCTGGCGACCGGGCGGCCATCGACTGCGAGCACCGTGTCGCCGGCCGCCAGGCCCGCGCGCGCCGCCGGCGAGCCGGGCTCGGCATCGATCACGCGCGGCGGCGGCCGATGGAGCGCCAGGCCGACGCTCTTCATGAAGTCGCCTTCGAGCTCGAGCTTTTCCAGGCGCGAGAAATCCAGGTGTGGAAAGGCGATGCCGCCCTTCAGGTCGCGCGTCTCGATGCGCAGCGTCGTCCGTTCGTCAGCCGCGCGCAGCAAGCGCCAGTGCAGGTCGTTCCACGAGCGGATCGGCGCGCCGCCAGCCGCGACGACCAGGTCGCCGTCGCGCAGGCCGGCCAGGGCGGCCGGTGAACCGCTGATCGGCGCGGCCACCTGGGCCGGCGGTTCCTCGACGCCGCCCACCGCCAGCCCCCAGTAGAGGGCGATGGCGAGGATGAAGTTGGCCAACGGGCCGGCCGCGATGATGATGATGCGCCGGGCCACCGGTTGCGCGCTGAACGAGCGGTGTGCGTCCTGCGCGGGCACCACTTCGTCGGGATCGTGGCCCAGGAGCTTCACATAGCCGCCCAGCGGGAAGGCGGCGATCGCCCATTCCGTCTGGTCGCGGCCGAAGCGGCGCATGACGATCGGCTTGCCGAAGCCCAGGCAGTAGCGCAACACCTTGACGCCGCACAGGCGCGCCGCCGCGTAGTGTCCGAATTCATGGAAGGCGATCAGGATGCCGAGCGCCAGGATAAAAGCCAGGACGGTCGAGGCCAGGGTCATGGCAGCGCCTCGCGCGCCCGGGCGCGTGCGCGCGCATCCGCGGCCAGCACGTCGCCCAGCGTTTCGAGCGGCTGCGCCGGCGTCGCGGCAAGGACCTTTTCGATGAGCCGTGCGATGCCGGTGAAGGGCAGGCGTCCGGCCAGGAAGGCCTCGACGGCCACCTCGTTGGCGGCATTGAGCGCGGTCGGCAGCGTACCGCCCCCTTCGAGCGCCGCATAGGCCAGCCGCAGGCAGGGGAAACGGGTCGCATCCGGCCGCTCGAAGGTGAAGGTGCCGAGGCTGAAGATATCGAACGCGGCCACCCCGGCCTCGATGCGCTCGGGATAGGCCAGGGTCTGCGCGATCGGCGTGCGCATGTCCGGGTTGCCCAACTGCGCCAGCACCGAGCCGTCGGCATACTCGACCATGGAGTGGATCACGCTTTGCGGGTGGATCACCACTTCGATGTCGCGCGCCGCGGCGCCGAAGAGCCAGTGCGCCTCGATGACCTCCAGCCCCTTGTTCATCATGGTCGCCGAATCGACCGAGATCTTGCGCCCCATGACCCAGTTCGGGTGGGCGCACGCTTCGTCGGGCGTGACCGCATCGAGTCGCTCAAGCGGCGTCACGCGAAACGGGCCGCCCGAGGCCGTCAGCAGGACGCGCCGCACCCCATGCCGCGTCGGATCGCCACGGTAGCCCGCCGGCAGGGACTGAAAGATCGCGTTGTGCTCGCTGTCGACCGGCAGCAGGGTCGCCCCGCCTTCGGCGACCGCGCGCATGAACACGGGCCCGGCCATGACCAGGGCCTCCTTGTTGGCCAGGAGGATGCGCTTGCCGGCGCGCGCAGCCGCCAGCACCGATGGCAGGCCTGCCGCTCCCACCACCGCGGCGACGACGGTGTCGGCTTGCGGCGCCGCCGCCATCGCAACCGCGGCTTCCTCGCCGCCGAGCACCTCGACGTCCAGTGCTTCGGCCTCGACCGCAGCGGCAAGCCGCCGCGCCGCCGCCGGGTCGGTCAGTACCGCCACGCGCGGCCGGTGCCGACGGCATTGTGCAAGCAGCGCCTCGACGCTGTGGCGCGCGACCAGGGCATGGATCGCGAAGCGGTCGGGATGGCGCGCCACGACGTCCAGCGTGTTCTCGCCGATGGACCCGGTCGCGCCCAGCACGGTCACGTGACGCATGGCGCGCCTAGCTGGTCCGGGTCATGCCGGCGGCCGCCGCGATCAGCATCGCCAGGGGCATGGCCGGGATCAGGGCATCGATGCGATCGAGGATGCCGCCGTGCCCGGGCAAGAGGCCGCTCGAGTCCTTGAGTCCGCGCTCGCGCTTGAGCAGGGACTCGAAGAGGTCGCCTACCACCGAACTGGCCGCCAGCACCACAGCGCTGGCCAGTACCAGCGCCCAGCCGCCGACGGCCAGAGCGTCGGCAAAGTAGTTGGGGGCCAGTCCGGCAATCAAGGCGCAGGCCGCCGCGAAGACGAGGACGCCGGCTTGCCCGCCGATCACCCCTTCCCAGGTCTTGCCCGGGGAAATCGTCGGGGCCAGCTTGCGCCGCCCGAAAGCGCGCCCGGCAAAATATGCGGCGATGTCGGCCACCCACACCACCGCCAGCAAGAGCAGAAGGTAGAGCGCCCCCAGGGCGCGCGCCTGCCAGACGGCGATCCAGCAAGACACCAGGAACAGTGCGCCAACCGCGCAGGACAGCCAGCCCGAGGGCAGCTTCACGCGACGCGCCAGCCACAGCGGCACCAGTCCCAGCCACAGCGCGATCGCGACCAGGTGCAAAGGCGCGGCCAGGTTCCCGGCGGCGGCGTCCTGCGCCAGCAGCATGCCGATGATGGCGGCGACCAGCGCCGGATAGACGACCCGGCCGGCGCCCTCGAGGCCCGCCAGGCGCCCCCATTCCCATGCACCGGCGACGACGAACAGGCCGACGAACAGCGCCCAGCCGGCCGGCGGCAGCCAGACCAGCATCGGGATGATCAGCGCCAGAAGGACCAGCGCGGTGATGACTCGGGTCTTAAGCATCGGGCAGCGGGGTCACCGCGCCCGGCAGCGCTTGCGCCGCGCGACGCCCTTCGCGCACCTGCTCGCTGGTCTGGCCGAAGCGACGTTCACGCCGGCGGTACGAAGCGATCGCCTCGTCCAGCGTGCGGCCGTCGAAGTCGGGCCAGTACGTGTCTGTGAAGTACAACTCGGTATAGGCAAGTTGCCAGATCAGGAAATTGCTGATGCGCTGCTCGCCGCCGGTGCGGATGAAGAGGTCCGGCTCCGGCGCGTGCGCCATCGCCAGGTAGGGCGCGAGGTCGGCCTCGGTGAACGAGGTCGCCAGTTCCGGCCGGTCGGTGAGCATGCGATGCGTCGCCTGGACGACATCCCAGCGCCCGCCGTAGTTCGCACAGATGGTCAATGTGAGGCGCCGGTTGCGCGCGGTGCGCGCCTCGCCGCGTCTGATCAGCTCGACGATGCGCGTGTCGAAGCGCGACAGGTCGCCGACGACCTTCAGGCGCACGCCGTTGACATGCAGTTTCGCGACCTCCTGCTCGAGGACCATCCTGAAGAGCTGCATGAGCACCGCGACCTCCTCGGCCGGACGGCGCCAGTTCTCCGAGGAGAACGCGAACAGGGTCAGGTACTCGATGCCACGCTCCACGCAGGTGCGCACCGCTTCGCGCACGGCCTCGGCGCCGCGCTGGTGGCCTGCCACCCGCGGCAGGAAACGCCGCGTGGCCCAGCGCCCATTGCCGTCCATGATGATGGCGACGTGGCGCGGCACCTCCGCGACTGCGGGAATGGCCTGGGTCGAGCTCGGTTCGACGCGCATCAGTTCGCCGCGGCGCGCGCCAGGCTCAGACCGCCATGATCTCGGCTTCTTTGGCCGAGACCAGCTTGTCGATCTCGCCGGTAAAGCGATCGGTGAGCTTCTGCACGTCGTCCTGCGCGCGGCGCTCCTCATCCTCGGACACCGCGCGATCCTTGAGCAGCTTCTTCAACTGCTCGTTGGCCTCGCGGCGCAGGTTGCGCACCGCCACGCGCGCATCCTCGCTCTCACCCTTCACCACCTTGACCAGCTCCTTGCGGCGCTGTTCGGTCAGGGCCGGCATCGGCACGCGGATCATGTCGCCCTGGGTGGCCGGATTCAGGCCCAGGTCGGACTCGCGGATCGCCTTTTCGACCACCGGCACCATCTTCTTCTCCCAGGGCTGCACGCCGATGGTGCGCGCGTCGATGAGCGTCACGTTGGCGGTCTGGTTGATCGGCATCGGCGTGCCGTAATAGTCGACCTGGATGTGGTCGAGGAGCCCGGTGTGGGCGCGCCCGGTGCGCACCTTGGCCAGGTCGTTCTTGAAGGCCTCGATCGACTTCTGCATCTTCTGCTCGGCCGTCTTGCGGATCTCGGCGATGGTCATGCTCGTGGTCCCCCTGCGTCAGGCATTTCGTCGTCGGACTTGCAGCGCGAATTCCCTATACGTGCACCAGTGTACCCTCGTCACTGCCCATCACGACGCGCTTGAGCGCTCCCGGGGAGAAGATCGAGAATACGTTGATCGGCAGCTTCTGGTCGCGGCACAGCGCGAAAGCGGTCGCGTCCATGACCTTCAGGTTCTTGATCATGGCCTCGTCGAAAGTGATGCGCGCGTACTTGGTGGCCGACTTGTCCTTCTTGGGATCGGCGGTGTAGACCCCGTCGACCTTGGTGCCCTTCAGGACGATCTCCGCGCCCATCTCGGAGGCGCGCAGCGCCGCCGCGGTGTCGGTGGTGAAGAAGGGATTGCCGGTGCCGGCGGCGAAGATCACCACCTTGCCTTCCTCGAGGTAGCGCAGCGCCTTGCCGCGGATGTAGGGCTCGACGACCTGCTCGATGTTGAGCGCCGACTGCACGCGCGCGACGATGTTGTGCTGCTTCATCGCGTCCTGCAGGGCCAGCGCGTTCATGATCGTCGCCAGCATGCCCATGTAATCGGCAGTCGCACGGTCCATGCCCTGCGCGCCGGGCGCCACGCCGCGGAAGATGTTGCCGCCGCCGATGACGATGCTCATCTCGACGTTCAGGCTGGCGACCGCGGCGATCTCCTCGACGATGGTCTCGATGGTCGCGCGATTGATGCCGTAGGCATCGTCCCCCATCAGCGCCTCGCCGGAGAGCTTCAACAGAAATCGCCTGTACTTGGGGGTCTCGGGCATGGTGGTCTGGACGCGGGGAGTGGAAAGGCGTCGCGCGGGAGGCCTACTGGCGCGCGGCGGCGGCCTGGGCGGCGACCTCGGCGGCGAAGTCGGCAACCTTCTTCTCGATGCCCTCGCCGACCACGTACAGCGTGAAGGATGCGACCCGCGCCCCTTTGGCCTTGAGCAACTGCTCGATGGTCTGCTTGCCGTCTTCCGCCTTGACGAAGACCTGGCCCAGGAGGGTCACATCCTTGAGGAACTTCTGCACCGTCCCCTCGGCGATCTTCTCCAGCATCGCCTCGGGCTTGCCGGCCTCGCGCGCCTTCTCGACGGCGACGCGCCGCTCGGTCTCGAGCAGGGCTGCGTCGACGCCGGAGGCGTCGAGCGCCTTGGGCTTGGATGCCGCGATATGCATGGCCAGGTCGCGGCCGAGCGCGTCGTCGCCGCCGACCAGATCGACCAGCACGCCGATCTTCGAGCCGCCGTGCACGTACGAGAGCAGCCGGCCCTGCGCGGCGATGCGCGCGAAGCGGCGGATCGACATGTTCTCGCCGATCTTGCCGACCAAGGCGGTGCGCACGGACTCGACGGTGCCGCCGTCGAGCGGCGCGGCCGACAGGGCCGCGACATCGGCCGGCGCAGAAGCCGAAACGAGCCCCGCCAGCTTGCGCGAAAAGGCGAGGAAATCGTCATTCTTGGCGACGAAGTCGGTCTCCGAATTGACCTCGACGATGGCCCCGGTCTTGCCGTCGGCTGCGACATCCAGCGCCACGACGCCTTCGGCCGCCACGCGCGCGGAAGCCTTGCTGGCCTTGTTGCCCAGGCGCACGCGCAGGATTTCCTCCGCACGAACGAGGTCGCCGTCGGCCTCGGTCAGGGCCTTCTTGCACTCCATCATCGGTGCGTCGGTCTTGCCGCGGAGTTCCGCGACCATGGATGCGGTGATTGCTGCCATCTTGTCTTGTCCGTTGTGATTTCCTGCACGCTGCGGGCCAAAAACAAAGGGGCATTGCGGCCCCTTTGCAGCGGACCCGCGCCGTCTACATCAGGCCCCTTCGACCTCGACGTACTCGTCGCCGCCGGCGCTGACGATCTCGGTCAGCGACTGGGCGCGGCCCTCGAGAATCGCGTCGGCCACGCCACGCGCGTACAGGCGGATGGCGCGCGAGGAGTCGTCATTGCCCGGGATCACGTAGGCGATGCCGTCGGGGGAATGGTTGGTGTCGACCACCGCGATGACCGGGATGCCGAGCTTGCCGGCCTCGGTGATGGCGATCTTGTGGTAGCCCACGTCGATGACGAAGATCGCATCGGGCAGCGCGTTCATGTTCTTGATGCCGCCGATGGACTTCTCGAGCTTGTCCATCTCGCGCTTGAACAGGAGCGCTTCCTTCTTGGACATCTTCTCGACGTCGCCGGCCTCGACGGCCGCCTCCATCTCCTTCAGGCGCTTGATGGAGACGCGCACGGTCTTGAAATTGGTCAGCATGCCGCCCAGCCAGCGCGCGTCAACGTAAGGCACGCCGGCGCGCCGGGCCTCCTCGGCGACGATTTCGCGCGCCTGGCGCTTGGTGCCGACCATCAGCACGGTGCCCTTGTTGGCCGACAGTTGCCGGATGTGTTTCATCGCGGCGTTGTACAGCTCGAGGGTCTTCTCGAGGTTGATGATGTGGATCTTGTTGCGATAGCCGAAGATGTACTGGGACATCTTCGGGTTCCAGAAGCGGGTCTGGTGTCCGAAATGGACACCCGCTTCCAGCATCTCGCGCATGGTGGTGGACATGGAATTGCTCCGGGTTTTCAGGGTTGGCCTCCTCCCGCCGGCGGCGTGCCCGGCGGGCGCGCCACCCCAAAAGGGCGGGAGTGCGAATTTGCCCGGACAGGCCTGGGATCAAAACCCCTTGGACTTGTACCGGACAGCCAGCTATTATAGTCGATTCCGCACTCCCGATCAAAGCCGCGCCTAGACCGCGGACGCCGCACTGCATGGGCATCGCCATCAAGTCCGCCGAGGACATCGAAAAAATGCGCATCGCCGGCCGCCTGGCCGCGGAGGTGCTCGACTTCATCGCCCCGCACGTGCGGCCCGGGGTCTCTACCGGCGAGCTCGACCGCCTGTGCCACGAATACATGACCGGGGTGCAGGGCACCATCCCGGCGCCGCTGGGCTACTGCCCGCCGGGCTACCGGCCCTACCCGAAGTCGATCTGCACCTCGGTCAACAACCAGGTGTGCCACGGCATCCCGGGCGACAAGGTCCTGAAGCGCGGCGACATCGTCAACATCGACATCACGACCATCAAGGACGGCTATCACGGCGACACCAGCCGCATGTTCCATGTGGGAGAACCGTCGATCGCCGCGCGCCGCCTCTCCGAGATCACCTTCGAATGCATGTGGCTGGGGATCCTCGAGGTGCGCCCCGGCGCCACCCTGGGCGACATCGGTCATGCGATCCAGCGCCATGCCGAAGGGCACGGCTACTCGGTGGTGCGCGAGTTCTGCGGGCACGGCATCGGCAAGCGCTTCCACGAGGAGCCCCAGGTGCTGCATTACGGCAAGCCCGGCTCGCTTGCCGAGCTCAAGGCGGGGATGATCTTCACCATCGAGCCCATGATCAACGCGGGGCGGCGCGAGATCCGCGAACTGGCCGACGGCTGGACCATCGTCACCAAGGACCACAGCCTGTCAGCGCAGTGGGAGCACACGGTGCTGGTCACCGAATCCGGATACGAGGTCCTGACGCTCTCGTCAGGCGCGCCGGCGCTGCCGGCGTCGTTGTCGAGCGCCGCGCGCCAGAGCGCCGCGGCCTGACGCCGCGGCGGCTTGACCCGTGCAGGAGATCGCCCCGCCGCCGTCGGTAGCGGCATCCCGGACGGCCCCGCAGGGCAGCCTGCGTCAGCGCCTGGCGGGCGGGCGTGCAGCCCTGTTCGCGCGCTTTGCCGCCGGCGGCAATGCCAGCAGCCTCCTTTCCAGACATTGCCGCCTGGTCGACACCACGCTCGCCGACATGTGGCGCGAAACCGGGCTCGGCAATGCCGCCACCCTGGTGGCCGTGGGCGGCTATGGGCGCGGCGAACTGTATCCGCACTCCGATGTCGACGTCCTGCTGCTTTTGCCGGACAACGCCAGCGCGGCCACCAAGGCCCGGCTGGAGGCACTGGTCGGCCAGTTCTGGGATGTCGGCATCGAGGCGGGGCACAGCATCCGCACGCTCGACGAGTGCTTTGCGCTGGCCGGTCGCGACGTGACCGTGCAGACCACGCTCATCGAGGCGCGCTACCTGGCCGGTGACCGCCGGCTTTTCAGGGATCTCGAGGCAGGCACGCGCCACCACCTCGACCCGCGCGCCTTCTACACCGCGAAGCGCCTGGAACTCGAGCAGCGCCACACCAAGCACCAAGACACCCCCTACAGCCTCGAGCCGAACTGCAAGGAGAGCCCCGGCGGGCTGCGCGACCTGCAGGTGATCCTGTGGATCGCGCGCGCCGCCGGCCTGGGCACGCGCTGGCGCGAACTGGCGGCGCGCGGCGTCATCACGCGCAGCGAGGCGGCCATGCTGGCCAAGCGCGAGCGCCTGCTCAAGACCATCCGCGTGCGCCTGCACCTTTTGGCCCGACGCCGCGAGGATCGGCTGCTGTTCGACCACCAGACCGAACTGGCGCACGCCTTCGGCTTCAAGGCCACGGCGACACGCCGCGCGAGCG
Organism: Burkholderiales bacterium; assembly: GCA_016790635.1. Lineage (GTDB taxonomy): Bacteria > Pseudomonadota > Gammaproteobacteria > Burkholderiales > JAEUOS01 > JAEUOS01. The sequence goes on along the minus strand of JAEUOR010000047.1, from coordinate 101,968 downwards.
AGCAATTGATGCAGCGCTATTACATCAATTGCCGCTGGATCATCCAGCTGAACACCATCCTCATGCAGAACATCGCCGCGCAGCTGTTCCCGGGCGCGGCGTTCGAGGCGCGCCCCCTCAACGAGCGATTCCATGTCGAGCGCGACCTCCTGGCCGCCAGCGACCCGGCCGTGTTCGAGACCCATCCCAGCGCCCTGCTCGAGTGCTTTCGCCTGCTGCAGGAGCATGCCGACCTCAAGGGCATGACCGCGCCGACCCTGCGCGCCTTATGGCGCTCGCGCAACAACATGGATGCCGCGTTCCGTCGCGACGCCGCCAACCAGGCGACGTTCCTCGCCATCCTCCAGAGCCCGCGCGGCCTGGTGCACGAACTGCGGCGCATGAACCAATGGGGCATCCTCGGGCGCTACATTCCCGCCTTCAAGCGCATCATCGGCCAGATGCAGCACGACCTGTTCCACGTCTACACGGTGGACCAGCACATCCTCATGGTGGTGCGCAATGTGCGGCGCTTCACGATGCTCGAGTTCGCCCACGAGTACCCCCTGTGCTCGCGCCTGATCGCCAACTTCGAGCGCCACTGGCTGATCTACATCGCCGCGCTGTTCCACGACATCGCCAAAGGACGTGGCGGCGACCACTCGCAATTGGGCAAGCTGGATGCGCGCGCATTCTGCCGTGCGCACCGCCTGACGCGTGAAGATACCGGCCTGGTCGAGTTCCTGGTCGAACACCACCTGACGATGTCGTCGGTGGCGCAGAAGCAGGACCTGGGCGACCCGCAGACCATCCGCCGCTTTGCCCAGGTGGTCGGCAACGAAAGGCGCCTCATCGCGCTGTACCTCCTGACCGTCGCGGACATCCGCGGCACCAGCCCCAAGGTGTGGAATGCCTGGAAAGGCAAGCTGCTCGAGGACCTGTTCCGCGCCACGCGGCGCGTGCTGTCGGCCTCCCCGGCCGACGGGCGTGCGGGGCTGGATGCCGACCTGCAGGAAAAGCAGGCCGAGGCGCTGCGCACCCTCAAGCTGTACGGCTTTTCCGAGCGCGCCCACGAGGCGCTGTGGCGCGAACTCGACGTCGCCTACTTCATGCGCCACGACGCGCGCGAGATCGCCTGGCAGACGCGCACCCTGGTGGCGCGCATGGAGTCCCCCGACCCCGTGGTGAAGGCACGCCACTCGCCGATCGGCGAGGGCATGGAAGTCATGGTCTGGATGCGCGACCGCGCCGACCTGTTCGCACGCATCTGCGGCTACTTCGACCGCGCCGGCCTGTCGATCGTCGAAGCCAAGGTGCACACCACCCGCAACGGCTACGCGCTGGACTCCTTCGTGGTCATGGAAGCCAGCGGCGATCCCGGCGGCGAGCACGGACGCGCCGAGCAGATCGAGCGGGAAATGCCGGCGGCGCTGACCTCGGTGGCGCCGCTGCGCCCGCCGGGCACCGCCCGCCTGTCACGCCTGTCGCGCCACTTCGCGATCGAGCCTGCGGTCAACCTGCGTCCCGACGAGCGCGGCCAACGCCATATCCTCGCGGTCACCGCCGGCGACCGGCCCGGACTCCTGTACCGCATCGCGCTGGTGCTGGGCCGGCATGGGGTCAACCTGCAGACCGCCAAGATCACCACCCTGGGTGAACGCGCCGAGGACGTGTTCCTGATCGACGGCGGCGAACTGGCCAGCGCCCGCGCCGTGCTGGCACTGGAAACCGACCTGCTCGAGACCCTGCGCCAGTAGCCGCGTGCGGCGTCAGGCCTGCCAGTAACCGGGGTCGGGCAGGTCGTTGAAGACCTTCTTCAGCTGCTCGGCCCAGCGCCCGCGGATGGACGCGAAATACTCGTCGCGCGAGTCGATCAGCTTGTGCATGGTGACTGCCAGCGCGTCGCGCTCGTAGCACAGGAGGTCGAGCGGCAATCCCACCGACAGGTTCGACTTGATGGTCGAGTCCATCGACACCAGCGCGCACTTGGCCACCTCGACCAGGCTCAGCTGCCCGCCGATGACGCGGTCCAGGATCGGCTTGCCGTACTTGGATTCGCCGATCTGGAAATACGGTGTCTCGGCCGTCGCCTCGATGAAATTGCCCGCCGAGTAGACATTGAACAGGCGCGGTTCCTCGCGGCCGATCTGCCCGCCGAAGATGAGGTTGACGTTGAACTCGATGTTGAACTGGCGCAGCGAGTCTGCGTCGCGATCGTGCACCTTGCGCACCGCATCGCCGACCAGCTTGGCCGCCGAGAACATGTTCGGGCAGTTGGCCAGGCTCTTCTCGCTGCCCATGTCCATCTGCGCCTTCAGGCCGCTGGCGACCGACTGGGTGATCGCCAGGTTGCCCGCGGTGAGCAGCACCATGACGCGCTCCCCCGGTATCTCGTAGACGTGCATCTTGCGGAACGTGCTGATCTGGTCCACGCCCGCGTTGGTCCGCGAGTCCGACAGGAACACCAGCCCCTTGTCCTGCCGGATCGCCACGCAATATGTCATCGGTCCGCCATCGGAGAATCCTGGAAGCGCGCCATTCTAGGGCCTGGACCGGCCCCGCGCCGCAGGGACTGCGCCCGCTTACGCGCCGTCCATGGGCACCAGGAAATCGCGCGCGATGCCGTTGCCGATGGCCGCGATGCCTGCCAGGAACTCGGTGAGCCAGGCATGCACGCCGACTTCGAGGATGTCGCCGATGCGCGCGTAGCGCAGGCGCGCGTGCGCCATGCCCGCCAGGCGCTGGGTCTCGTCGGAACGCTTGTTGGCCACCAACCCGAGGATCTGGTCGACCTCGGACAGGCAGGCATGCAGCGAGCGCGGCATGTCGCGACGCAGGATCAGGAGCTCGGCCACGCGCGTGGGCGTGATGACGTCGCGATAGACCTTGCGGTAAATCTCGAAGGCCGACACCGAGCGCAGCAGCGCGCCCCACTCGTAGTATTCGTTGGCCTTCTGGTCGGCAGGAGCGAGCTCGTCGTACTTGACGTCGAGCAGGCGCGCGGTGTTGTCGGCACGCTCGAGGAAGGTGCCCAGGCGGATGAACTGGAAGGCCTGGTCCTGCAGCATGGTCCCCACCGTGACCCCGCGCGACAGGTGCGACCGGAACTTGACCCACTCGAAGTACTTGGTCAGCTCGCTGCCAGACACGGCGGTGCTGTTGAGTCGCGCGGCCGCGACGCGCGCCTCCAGCCAGGTCGTGTTGAGGGTCTCCCACACCTCGGAGGTGACCGTGCCGCGCACGGCGTGACAGTTCTCGCGCGCCGCACGCACGCTGGCCACCAGCGAGGCGCTGTTGGTCTCGTCGACGGTCATGAAACGCAGCACCTCTCCCGCGGTGATGGTGTCATGCCTGGCCTTGTACGCGCCCTCCAGGCCGGTGATGCCCAGCGCCGCGCCCCAGTAGCCGGGCGAGCTGTCGGGCATCTGCAGCGACATGCGGTAGGTCACGTCGAGCAGGCGCGCGGTGTTCTCGGCCCGCTCGGTGTAGCGGGCCATCCAGTACAGGTGATCTGCGGTGCGCGAGAGCATGAGCGGGCTTCCCTAGCGATCCAGCACCCAGGTGTCCTTGGTGCCGCCGCCCTGCGACGAATTGACCACCAGCGAACCGGCCTTGAGCGCCACGCGCGTCAGTCCGCCGGGCGCCATGCGCACTTCCTTGCCGGACAGCACGAAGGGCCGCAGGTCGATGTGGCGCGGCGCGATGCCGGATTCGACGAAGGTCGGGCAGGCCGACAGCGCCAGGGTCGGCTGCGCGATGTACTTGTCGGGCGCGGCCTTGACGCGCTCGCGAAAGGCCTCGATCTCGGCGGCGGTGGAGGCCGGGCCGACCAGCATGCCGTAACCGCCCGCGCCGTGGGTTTCCTTGACCACCAGGTCGGCCATGTTGGCCAGCACGTAGGACAGGTCGGCGCTCTTGCGGCACAGGTAGGTCGGCACATTGGCGATGATCGGCTCCTCGGACAGGTAGAAGCGGATCATCTCCGGTACATAGGGGTAGACCGACTTGTCGTCAGCGACCCCGGTGCCGATCGCGTTGGCCAGCGAGACGCGGCCGGCCCGCACCACCGAGAACAGCCCCCTGACGCCCAGTGCGGAGTCGGCGCGAAACGCCAGCGGGTCGAGAAAATCGTCGTCGATGCGCCGGTAGATCACATCGACGCGCCGCGGCCCTTGCGTGGTGCGCATGTAGACGGTGTCATCGGCGACGAACATGTCCTGGCCTTCGACGAGCTCGACCCCCATCTGCTGGGCCAGGAAGGCATGCTCGAAATAGGCGCTGTTGTAAGCACCAGGCGTGAGCACGACCACGGTCGGGTCGTCGATGCCGGCCGGCGCCGCCTGGCGCAGGGTGTCGAGCAGCATGTCCGGATAGTGCTCGACCGGGGCGACGCCCTGGCGGGCGAACAGTTCGGGGAACAGGCGCATCATCATGCGCCGGTTCTCCAGCATGTAGGAGACCCCGGACGGGACGCGCAGGTTGTCTTCCAGCACGTAATAGGCCGCCGATTCGGCATCGCGCCCGGGCAGCGCCGCGCGCACGATGTCGATGCCGGCAATGAGTGAATACAGGTGGTTGCGCACCGGCACGTCGCGCATCTCGGGCCGGAACTGCGAGTTGCCGAGGATCTGCTCGGCCGGCACATGGCCGGCCTTGACGATGGCCTGCTCCGAATAGATGTCGTGGATGAACGCGTTGAGCGCCGCAACCCGCTGGCGCAAGCCGCGCTCGAGCATGTGCCATTCGGCGGCGGGAATGATGCGCGGGACGATGTCGAACGGAATCAGGCGCTCGGTGCCGGCTTCCTCGCCGTACACAGCGAAGGTGATGCCGTAACGGTGAAAGGCCGAATCGGCCTCGGCGCGCTTTTGCGCGATCAATTCGGCCGGCATCTCCCGCAGCCAGTCCTGGAACGTCGCGTAATGCGCGCGCACGCCGCCCGAGGCGGCGGCGAGTTCGTTGAAGATGTTGTCGAGGGAAACCGGCATGGAGGTTGGAATGTATCACCGGTTGGCCGGTGTACGCGAAAACTCAAGCAAGGCGCGTGCCCGCCAGCCCTCCCTTCGGCGGCGCGTTCTACTTGAAGCCCAACACGTCGTCCATGCCGAAGAGGCCTGCGCCACGCCCGTGCAGGAAGCGGCAGGCGCGCAGCGCGCCTTGCGCGTAGGTCATGCGACTGGCGGCCTTGTGGGTGATCTCGATGCGCTCGCCCTCGCCCAGGAACATGACGGTATGGTCGCCCACCAGGTCGCCGCCGCGCACGACCGCGTAGCCGATCGAAGCACGATCGCGCGCACCGGTGTGCCCCTTGCGGTCGAAGACCGCAACCTGGTCATGCTCGCGACCCAGCGCGGCCGCAGCCACCTCGCCGAAGCGCAGTGCCGTTCCCGACGGCGCATCGACCTTGTGTCGATGATGGGCCTCGACGATCTCGACTTCGTAGGCATCGCCCAGGGTACGGGCGGCGACCTCGACCAAGCGCAGCGCCACGTTGACGCCGACACTCATGTTGGGTGCAAAGACGATGCCGATGCGCTGCGCAGCGGCCGCGATGGCGGCGCGGCCCGCCGCGTCGAAACCGGTCGTGCCGATGACCATGCCCACGCCACGCTCGAGCGCGACCGCCAGGTGGGCGAGCGTCCCCTGCGGGCGCGTGAAATCGATCAGCACATCCGCGCGCGAGAGCGCAGCCTGGATGTCGGAATCGATCAGCACCCCGGTTGCCTGTCCGGCAGACTCGCCGGCATCGCGCCCGAGGCCGGGGCTGCCCGGCACATCGAGCGCCGCGGCCAGCGCCAGGTCATCGGCGGCCAGCACGGCGCCGATCAGCATCTGCCCCATCCTGCCGGTCGCACCGGCGATCGCGATTCTGGTTTTCATGTGGCGGTCCCGTAGGCGAGGCTAACGCTTCTCGAACGACTCTTCGGCGATCAGCCAGCGCCCGCCTTCGTTGATCCAGACCAGGGTCTTGCGGCCGTTTTCACGCAGGCTGCCCGATTCGAAGTTCTGCACGAATACCGCCGTCGCGCGGCCCTCCACGAACACCACCTGCACATCGCTGATGTCGAGGCGAATGGCGCGCGCACGCTTGAGCCGCTCGCGGCGCTGCGCCTCCCAGCGCGCGCGCGTGGTGCCGGCAGGCTTGAAGGCCTTCGCGTACAGCGCCAGGTAGCGCTCGACGTCGCGCGCCTGCCATGCATCGCGCCACTCCTCGATGGCGGCGAGCACCGGGTTGGGCGGCGGGGCGGCGGCGACCACTGCCGCCGGCGGCGGCTTGGGCGGGGCAACAAGCGGTTTCTCCGGCGCCGGCACGGGAGCGGCACTCGCCGCGGGGGACGGTTTTTCGGCTGTGGCCGGCGCGGGCGCAGGCGCCACAGCAACCGGCGGGGCCGGTGCCGGCGCCGGGGTCGCTGCGGGCGCCGTGGCGGGTGCGGCTGTCGTTGCGGCCGGCGCAACGGCACCCTCCGCCGCGGGCTTCGCCGCCGCCGCGACTGGTGCTGCGATGTCGGTGTCCCATCGCTCCAGGCGCCCCTCGCGGTCGAAGAACACGGCCAGGCGACGCGTTTCCGGATCGTTCCACCCCTTGGAGAAGCGGAACACGTAGTCCCAGCGGTTCACGTTGAACACGTCGGTGATCAACGGGGTGCCCAGGATGAAGCGCACCTGGTCGCGGGTCTGCCCGGCCGACAGTTTCTGCACCATGTCGGGCGTCACGAAGTTGCCCTGCTGGATGTCCATCCGGTAGGGCGTCACGATATTCGGAACGATGCGGCGCGTATTCGCATCCGACGCGCAGCCGGCCACGAGCGATGACAACACAAGGATCGACGCGACGAGGACGGCGCTCGCAGCGCAGGTCGGGCGCGGTGGGCAGGGACGCAAGGGGGAACGGGTTCCGGCAGACAAACCCGGTATGATACTTGAACCCCTTCAGGCCACCGGTCGCCGCATCACCTGCAAGCGGCCAGGCGCAGCCCCTTCATGCCGAACAGCCCACGCCCCGCGAAAGCCGGGGGACAGCAACACGAAGACCTGCGCAGCATGGGCCTGAAGGCGACCGGGCCGCGCCTGCGCATCCTGGAATTGTTCCGCGGCGGCGGCGTGCGCCACATGAGCGCCGAGGATGTCTACCGCCGCCTGCTGGCCGAGGACATCGAGGTCGGCCTGGCGACCGTGTACCGAGTCCTCACCCAGTTCGAGCAGGCCGGTCTCCTGGTACGCCACCACTTCGAGTCCGGCAAGGCCGTGTTCGAGTTCAACGAAGGTTCCCACCACGACCACCTGGTGTGCATCACCTGCGGACGGGTCGAGGAATTCCACGACGCGGAGATCGAGGCGCGCCAGAGCCGCATCGCCAAGGAACGCGGCTTCGTCCTGCAGGACCACTCGCTGTCGCTGTATGCGGAGTGCGTCAAGCCCGACTGCCCGCACCGCAGCGCGGCGGTCGCCGCACGCTGACTCACGCGCGACACGGACTGTGAGCGCCCCGCCGACCGGACAGAGCGCGCTCGCCCGGCGCGCCCGATTTGCCAGCGGCCTCGTGCTGTTTACGTTCGTCACCTGTCACCTGGTCAACCATGCGACCGGGCTGGTCTCGCTGGACGCCATGGAAACGGTGCGCCGGGTGCTGGGCGGGTTGTGGCGCAGCGTGCCGGGTACCGTGGTGCTGGCGACCGCGGCACTGGTCCACCTGGGGCTCGCCTACTGGGCGATCTACCACCGCCGCCAGTGGCGCATGCCGGCTGCGGAGGCCTGGCAGCTCCTGCTGGGGCTGGCCGTGCCGCTCCTGGTGATCGACCATGTGGCTGGCACCATCGTGGCCCATTACCAGTACGGATTCGACCCGTCCTACCGCATGCTCGCCTACTATTTCTGGGAAGCGCGCCCGGACCGGGGGTTGATGCAGTCCATCCTGGTGCTGGTGGCCTGGTCGCATGGTTGCATCGGCATTTCCTACTGGCTGCGATTGAAACCCTGGTTCGCGCGCCACGCCGCGGTCCTCTGCGCCATCGCCGTGCTGTTGCCGGTTCTCGCGCTCCTGGGTTTTGCGCAGGCCGGCCGCGAAGCCACTGCCGCGCTGCGTGAACCGGGCCAGCTGCAGGCGCTGGCGCGCTCGATCCGGCTCTTGAGCCAGGCCGAGCAAAAGATCGTCTTCGACCGTGCCGACCGTCTCAAGGTCGCCGTCGTCGGCCTCCTCGTCCTGACGCTTGTCGCGCGTGCCTGGCGCATGCGGCGCGAGTCACGCGCTTCCTTGCGCATCACCTACCCGGGCGGGCGCAGCGTGAACATGCCGCGCGGGCTGTCCGTGCTCGAATGCAGCCGACGCGAGCGCATCCCGCACGCCTCGGTCTGCGGCGGCCGGGCGCGCTGCTCGACCTGCCGCGTGCGCGTGACCGCCGGCGGTGCGCAACTGCCGCCCCCATCGGCGGACGAGGCCAGCCTTCTCAAGCGCGTCCACGCCGGGCCGCAGGTACGCCTGGCCTGCCAGCTGCGCCCGGTCGCCGACCTCGGGGTGATCCCGCTGATCCCGGTCGGCGTCGATCCCGCCGTCGCCTTGAGCGGCGGCAGTCGCATGGCCGGGGAGGAGCGCGAACTGGTCGTGCTCTTCGCCGACCTGCGCGGGTTCACGCGCATCTCCGAGTCGCGCATGCCTTACGACGTGGTATTTCTGCTGAACCGCTATTTCGAAGTCACCGGCAGCGCCATCGAAGCCGCCGGCGGCGTCGCCAATCAGTTCACCGGCGACGGCATCATGGCGCTGTTCGGCATCGTAAGCGCCCCCCAGGAAGCCGCGCGCCAGGCGCTGGCCGCCGCGCGCGGCATGCAGGAGGCGCTGGCCGCGCTGTCGGCAGAACTGGCCGAGGAATTGCCCGAGCCGCTCAGGCTTGGCATTGGCATCCACGTCGGGCCCGCAGTGGTGGGGCACATGGGACGCGGCGTGGCCACCTACCTGACCGCGGTCGGCGACACCGTCAACACCGCCAGCCGATTGCAGGACGCCACCAAGCGCTTCAGCTGCCAACTGATCGTCTCGCGCACGCTGGCGGAGCGCGCCGGGCTCGATGTCGCCGGCTTCGCGCACGAGGAAATCACCGTGCGCAATCGCGACACGCCGATCGCGGTGATCGTCATTCCGGAGGTCGCGGCGCTGCCGCAGGTGCCTGCGTCCAAGGCTCCGGTGACCGCGTAAAGCGGGCATGGGCGACGTTTCCGCAACCCGGCCCGGCGCCAATCGCTGGTGGGTACGCATGCTGGACTGGCTGGCCGGCACCGCCGGCGGCACGCTGCCGGAGCACGCGCGTCGCGAGCTCGACGACCAGCGCGAGCGCAACGAGATCCTGGTGGTCTGGATCCAGGCCGGGCTCCTGGCGACCTTCGCGCTCCTCTACACGCTCTCGCGCAAGACCTTTCCCGAAGGCGTCGCGTTTCGCCCGGTACCCTGGGCGCTGGGCATCTACGGCATTTTCATTGCGCTGCGGCTTTTTTTCGCCTACCGGCGCAGCCTGAAGCTGCCGCAACTGGTGCTGGCGGTACTGGCCGACATGACGCTCCTGATGGTGACGATCTGGAGTTTTCACCTGCAGTACGGCCAGCCGCCCGCGTTCTACCTGAAGGCGCCGACGCTCTTCTACGTCTTCATCTTCATCGCCCTGCGCACGCTGAGCCTGGTCCCCGGGCTGGTGCTGGCCGCGGGCGTGGCCGGCGCCGGCGGCTGGCTGGCGCTCCTGGCCTTCGCGCTCAATGCTCCGGGCGGCATGGCGCTCATCACGACCGACTACGTGGCTTACCTGACCTCGCTGTCGGTGCTGGTGGGCGGCGAGGTTGACAAGGTCTTGTCGATCGTCATTGTCTCGATCCTGCTCGCGATCGCCACGGCACGCGCGCGTTCGCTCCTGCTGCGCGCAGTGGCCGGACAGGCGGCCGCCTCGCAGCTGGCGCGCTTCTTCGCGCCGGACGTGGCCGCGACCATCCTCGCCTCGGACGAGATCCTCAAGCCTGGGGTGGGCCGCCAGACCGAAGCCACCGCGATGTTCATCGACATGCGCGGCTTCACGCGCATGGCCGCGCAACTGCCGCCGCGCGAGCTGGTGGCGCTCCTGGGCGAGTACCAGCGCATCGCCGTGCCGATCATCGAGCGGCACCGCGGCAGCGTCATGACCTACCTGGGCGACGGCATCATGGTCACCTTTGGCGCCATGCGCGCAAATCCCGCGCACGCGGCCGATGCGCTGCATTGCGCGACGGAATTGCTGGACACCCTGGGCGAATGGGCGCGCGTGCGCGCCGCGCGCAGGCTGCCGGCGCCGGGCATCGGCATCGGCATCGAGGTCGGCACCGTCACCTGCGGCGCGATCGGCGACGAGGGGCGCCTGGAGTACGCCGTGATCGGCGACGCGGTCAATCGTGCCGCCAAGCTGCAGAACCAGACCAAGGCCGAAGACGTGCGAGCCCTGGCCACCCGGGAGGTGCTCGAACGCGCCGTCGCGCATGGTTACCGCGGCGTGGGCTGCGGGCGCATCCTTGCCGCGCGGCCGGTGACAGGCATCACCGACCCGGTCGACCTGGTGGTGGTCGAGTAGCCGCCGGGACCTCTGCTTCAGCGCCGGTCGGGGTAGCTGGCGGCCATGCCGGCGCGCACGTCCTGCTGGATGCCGTACTGCGGGAACGGGTAGCGCAGGCCGTTCTTGCCCAGGGCCTGCATTCCCTCCAGGGCCTTGGTGATGAGCTCCGGCTTGAGCGCCATGAGCATCTCGTCATCCAGGACCCCGCCGTAGCGGCGCTCGGCGAAACAGGGGATCGACAGGCTCGGTTGACCGGTGGCGAGCGCCCTACCCCACGAGTCGGCGCAGGCGGACTCGCCGACCACGCTCCAGTCAAAGCGCTTGTAGCCCGACCACTGCAGGCCGTTGATGAAGTACATCATCGCGCCGGGAGTCGCATAGAAGAGCGCAATGTCGGGCGCGGCAAGCCGCCCGCTGGCAAGGGGCGAGACCGCCAGCGCCGAATAACGCCCCGCCGGCACGCAGTGCATCGCGCTCTGGTGAGCACGCGTGTCCTCGACCGTCGCGTACCAGACCCCGGCCATGTGCGCCCCGGAGCGCCAGGCCTCGTCCTGCCCGCCCAGGCCCACCACCGAGCGGCACTGGTCGCCGACCAGGTCCTGGGCGGTGACGCCGACGGTCCAGCCCAGGCGCGCGGCCTGCGCGACGATCTGGTCCAAGGTGTGCACGCTGGCGTTGGGCCGGCGTATGCCCTTGACCGCGGCCATCGCCTCGACCGTCTCGAAGAGCTGCATGCAAAAGGGGATGGCGCGCAGCCTGAGCACGCGCTCGAGTTGCGCGGCGGCTTCCGGCATCGAAAGAGGGATTGTCATCGGCACTCCGCAGGTCGGATCGTGATGCCCAATTATGCGCGGCGCGCTGGGCGTAGAATCGATCGCGTCGAACCGTGCTGTCCCTCCACCTCACCGGAAAGCCGCGCATGACCGCTTGCAGCATGCATCGATGGAGCGCCTTCGTCCTGGGCGGCGCCCTCGCACTCGCCGGTGGCGCCGCCCTCGCGCAGCGCACGCCCGAGGGAGTGGTCAAGGAGGTCGTGGACGCGACGGTGACGGCGCTCAAGGCCGAGCGTGCGCGCCAACCCGGGTCGATCCCGATCGAGGCGGCGCTGGCGATCACGCGCCGGAGCATCGTCCCCCAGGTCGACTTCGAACGCATCACGCGCGATGCCGCCGGACGTGCGTGGAGCAGCGCCAGCGCGGCACAACGCGGCGCGCTGACCCGCGAGTTCAGCGCCCTCCTGACCCACGTGGTGGCGCGCCTGATCGCGACCTACGAAGACGAGGAGTTCGCCGTCGAGCCGGCCAACGCGGCCAAGGAGCCGGTGGTGGTGCGCATCAACGTGCGCCAGGCGAGGAGCCCGGGCGAGTCGCCGATGCAGCCCATGTTCGTGAGCCTCCACCGCGCCGGGCAATCCTGGCGCATTCACGATCTGCGCGCGGAGAACGTGCAGATCGTGCGCCTCTACAGCGCCAACTTCGCGGTGGTCATGGAGCGCGATGGCGGCATCGACGGGCTCATCAAGGCCTTGGCCGAGCGCAACGCGCGCAACGCTGCCCCGCCGGCATCCGTGCCGTCGACAACACCGGCGCCCGCGCAGCGCGCCCCGGCGCTGCCCTCTGCCCCTTGGGAAGCCTCGAGCGCCAGCCCGTGAGCATGCGGCTCCCGCCGCACTTGCATTCTTTGCAGGAGTGACTTCATGAAAAAACTCGCCGGCAAGGTGGCGATCGTCAGTGGATCGGGCCGCGGCATCGGCCGCGCCTGCGCCCTGAAACTCGCCGCTGAAGGCGCGCGCGTGGTCGTCAACGACCTCGATGCGGCGCCCGCCACCGAGACCGTCGATGCGATCCGCGCCGCCGGCGGCGAGGCCATCGCCGTCGTCGGCAGCGTCACCGACAGCGATTTCGCCGCGCGCTTCGTCGGCGCCGCCATCGACACCTGGAACGGCCTGGACATCATCGTCAACAACGCCGGCTACACCTGGGACGCGGTGATCCAGAAGATGAGCGACGAGCAGTTCGACGCCATCCTGGATGTGCACCTGAAGGCGCCGTTTCGCATATTGCGCGAGGCCATCGGCTTCATCCGCGAGGCGGCCAAACGCGAGGCCGAGGCCGGGCAGGAGATTTTCCGCAAGGTGGTCAACGTGTCCTCGATCTCCGGCACCAACGGCAACCCGGGGCAGACCAATTATTCGACCGCCAAGGCGGGGGTCACCGGCATGACGCGCACGCTGGCCAAGGAGTGGGGTCGCTACAAGGTCAACGTCAACGCGGTCGCGTTCGGCTATATCGTCACGCGCATGACCCAGGCCACCGGCCCCGGCGGCGCCACCGTCGACATCGGCGGGCGCACGCTGCCGGCCGGCGTGCCGGCCCAGCAGGTGCGCATGATGGAAGCCGGCATTCCGCTGGGCCGCGGCGGCACGCCCGAGGAGGCGGCCAACGCGATCTATCTCTTGTGCACACCGGAGGCCGACTACGTGAGCGGACAGGTCCTCATGGTCACCGGGGGCCTGTGAGCATGCGCCGACCCAACCTGATCTTCATCATGGCCGACGACCTGGGCTACGCCGACCTGGGCGTGACCGGCGCACACATCGCGCCGGGCATGGACGGCACGCCGTGCCTGGACCGCCTGGCCGCGGGCGGCATGCTCTTCTCCGACGGCTACTCCAATTCCCCGGTGTGCTCGCCGACCCGCTTTGCCTTGATCACCGGGCGCTACCAGTACCGCGTGCCGGCCGGGTCGGAGGAACCGCTGGCCGGGCGCGCGCGCGGCGTGGAAGGCATGGGCATCGACCCCGCGCACCCGACCATCCCGTCGCTGCTGGCGGCTGCCGGCTATTCGACGGCGCTCTTCGGCAAGTGGCACCTGGGCTACCCGCCGCACTACGGGCCGCGCAAGAGCGGCTACGGCACTTTCTTTGGCGCCCTCTCCGGCGGGCTGGATTACTTCAGCCACGTCGACCGCAGCGGCGTGCACGACCTGTGGGACAACGAGACCGAGGTCGAAAGCCAGACCTACATGACCGACCTGATCACCGGAAAGACGGTCGACTACATCGGCACGCAAGAGGCCGATGTACCGTTCATGATCAGCGTGCACTACACCGCGCCGCACTGGCCCTGGGAAACGCGCGAGGATCGCGCCGAGTCGGAGCGTATCGGCAACAAGGTCAATCACATGGACGGCGGGTCGGTCGCGACCTACCGGCGCATGATCGCGCACATGGACGAGGGTGTCGGACGCATCGTCGACGCCCTGGCCCGGCGCGGCATGCTCGAGGACACCCTGATCGTCTTTACCTCCGACAACGGCGGCGAGCGCTTCTCGGATGTGTGGCCCTTCATCGGCGGCAAGATGGACCTGCTGGAAGGCGGCATCCGCGTGCCCCTGATCGCGCACTGGCCCGCGCGCATTCGCGCCGGATCGAAGTGCGCCACGCCGGTCATGACCATGGACTGGAGCGCGACCTTCCTGGCCGCCGCCGGTGTGGCTGCGCATCCCGACTATCCGCTCGATGGCATCTCGCTGCTGCCTTTGATGGATGACCCGGGCTGGGACCCGGGTCGCGGCCTTTTCTGGCGCACCACCCACCGCGGCCAGCGCGCCGTGCGCCTGGGCACGTGGAAGTACCTGCGCGTGGGCGAGCACGAGTACCTGTTCGACCTGGCGCAAGACAGCCACGAGCGCGCCAACCTGCGCGAGCGCGAACCGGCGCGCTTTGCCCAACTCAAGGCGGCGTGGGAAGCCTGGTCGGAGGACATGCCGGGCATCCCGCCGGGGGCGCGTGCCAGCCTGGTGTTCGGCGAAGCCGACATGCCGCGCCCCACGCATTGAGCCTGCTGCGCCCGGACTGGGCAGCGATCGCGCAAGCGCGCGACCCGGTGGTGCACCTGTGGCTGCGCATCGCGCTGCCGCATTCGGCAGGCGTCGGCCTGGCTTTTTATCTGGGCAGCGCGTTCTTCAATCGCGATTGGCACCCGGTGTGGGGCTATTCGACAAGCGCCGCCGACGCGCTGCGCGTGGGACTGGGGGCGTTCCTCATCGCCGCCGCCGCGCCCTTAGTGCTGGCCGCCGTCATGCAGCGCCTGGCGCACATGTATCGCCAACAACCTGACTACGCCGCGGCGTTTCGCGTCGCCGTGCACGCCGCGCGGCCCCTGTGGCTGGCGGGACTCACACTGTTCCTGATGCCGATGTTCGTCCTCGGCATGCTGGCCGCGCTGGTCTCGCTTGCACAGTGCGGCGCCGGGGCCAGTGCGCTGCTTGACATAAAGCAGGACGAGAGTACCGAGTTTGTCGGCATCTCGATCCTGGCGTTCGCGATCGTGCTGTCGCTGGGCGGGATGATGGTGTCTTCGCTGCGGTTGCTGTAAGTGAAAGATTTCCCGGGTTTTGACCCGTGGATGGCAGAATGCCCTCAGCACGGCTTTCGGCCTGCGCCTCCCCGCCGAACCAGCAACCACCTTTTCTCGCACAGACTACGGAGCACCCCACCATGGCAACCCACGCAACCGGCGACGGCGGCATTCCTCCACGCGATGCGGCAGCGCGCGGCCTGAAGCGCATCATGACCTTGGGCGGCGCCTATGGCACGCGCAATTACACCGTCAAGGACTTGCGCGACTTGAAGGGCAAGCGGGTCTTGACCGAAACCCTGGCGTTTTCGCCGGAGGAAGCGGCCGCGGCGGAAGCGGCCGGCATCGACACCATGAAGGTGCGCTTCGACCCCAAGCGCCCGGAGCTCGCCGCGGCGCTCAGGCGTGCCGCGCCCAACACCTTCATGTCTTTCTCGGTACCGCTGGTGGCCGCCGCCACGGCGGACGAGGCGGTGCGCATCGGCTATCAGGCCATGGAACTGGGGGCGGACGGGATCATGTGCCAGTGGTCGCCGCGCTTCGTGGTGGCGGCCACCGAGGCGGGAATACCCATCGAGGGTCACGCCGGGCTGGTGCCGCGCCGCAGCACCTGGACCGGCGGGCTGCGCGCGGTGGGCAAGACCCTCGACGAGGCCCTGTGGGTCTTCGATGAGATCAAGAAGCTCGAGGCTGCCGGCGCGTGGGCGGTCGAGGTCGAGGTGATCCCCGCCGAACTCCTGGCCCAGATCAGCAAGCGCACCACCCTCCTCACCTCGTCGATCGGCGCGGGCGGCGGCGGCGACATCCAGTTCCTGTTTGCTGACGACATCCTGGGCAACAACGGCCCGCCCTACCCGCGTCACACCAAGCAGTACCGCGACCTGTACAAGATGAAGCAGGAGATGCAGGCCGAGCGCGTGGCGGCCTTCAAGGAGTTCATTGCCGATGTGCGCAGCGGCGGATTTCCCGGCACCGAGCACATCGTCAAGGCGCCGGCGGGCCTGATCGACGGGTTCCTGGAGAAGCTGGAAGGCAAGCGCTGAAGGCGCAACGCCTGGACTGCTAGAGCATCTCCAGCGCCCGCGCCTTGCGCGGCGGCGGAAAGAGCCGGTCCAGCGCGGCCAGATGCGCGTGATCCAGGACGATGTCGCGCGCCGCGGCGTTCTCGCGCAGCCGTGCGCGCTGGCCGGTCTTGGGGATGACGATCACGTCGTCGCGCCGCATCAGCCAGGCCAGCGCTGCCTGTGCCGGCGTCATGGCGTGCTCGCGTGCGAAGGCCACGAGGCCCGGATGTTCGAGCAGCGCGGCCTGCTCTATCGGCGAGTACGCCATCAGCGGGATGTGCCGCTCGGCCAGCCAGGGCAGCAGGTCCCATTCCGGCCCGCGGCGCGTCAGGTTGTAGAGGATCTGGTTGGTCGCGACCGATCGCCCGCCGGCACTGGCCCACCATTCGCGCATGTCGCCGATGTCCAGGTTGGAGACGCCGTAGTGGCGGATCTTGCCGGCCGCCTTCAGGTCCTCGAAGCCGGCGATGGTCTGGGCAAAGGGCACGCTGCCGCGCCAGTGCAGCAGGTACAGGTCGATGCGGTCGGTGCCCAGGCGCTTGAGGCTGCGCTCGCAGGCGGCGATGACGCCGCGGCGCGTGGCGTTGTGCGGGTAGACCTTGCTGACGATGAAGGCCTGGTCGCGACGCCCGGCAATGGCCTCCCCGACCAGTTCCTCGGCCGCGCCCTCGCCGTACATCTCGGCGGTGTCGATCAGCGAGAGCCCCAGGTCCAGGCCTTCCTTCAAGGTGGCGATCTCCTCGGCGCGGGTACCTTTGTGGTCGCCGATATGCCAGGTGCCCTGCCCCAGCGCGGGCACGCGCTCGCCCCCGGGCAGCGTGACCTCTCTCATGGATCTGCGCGTCGCGGCATCGCGATGACCGACATGGATCGCTCGATCGCCAGGGTCGCGCAGAGAAGAACGCGCACTTTCAGGCCGCCCGCTTGAGCGCCTCCGGATACGGATAGATCATGTTGAGCGCCCGGCTGCTGCCGTCGGCCTGCACCAGGCGCACATGCTCGCGAGTGAACTCGCGCGCGTTGGTGAGCCCGCACGAATGGGCGATCATGTCGATCTCCTTGTTCATGTTCTTGCAGTAATTGGCCACCCGCACGGCCTTTTCCTCGACCACCAGGCCGCGCTGCAGGCGCGGGTTGTGGGTGGTGATGCCGGTCGGGCAGGTGTTCTGGTGGCAACGCAGCGCCTGGATGCAGCCCAGCGAGAACATGAAGCCGCGCGCGGAGTTGATGAAGTCTGCACCGGCGCACAGCGCCCAGGCAGCGCGCGCGGAGGTGACGATCTTGCCCGAGCCGACCAGGCGTATGCGCCCCTTGAGCCCGGCCTGCATGAGCGAGTCGGCCACCCGCGGCAGCGCTTCGTCGATCGAGAGGCCGACGTGGTCGGCCAGCGCCTGCGGCGCGGCGCCGGTGCCGCCCTCGCCGCCGTCGATGACCAGGAAGTCGGGCGCCACGGCCAGCCCGCGGCGGTTGATGGTGTCGCACAGTTCATTGATGAAGCGCCAGCCGCCGATCGCGGTCTTGATGCCGACCGGCTTGCCGGTGATGTCGCGGATGCGCGCGATGCTGTCGATGAGTTCGTCGATGGTGGCGATGTCGCGATGCCGGTTCGGGCTGATCGAATCCTGCCCCACCGGGATGCCGCGCACCTGGGCGATGATCGGAGTGACCTTGGCGCCGGGCAGCACGCCGCCCTTGCCGGGCTTGGCCCCCTGCGACAGCTTGAGTTCGAATGCGCGCACCTGCTCGTGCGCGGCGATTTCGCGCAGTCGCTTGGGCGAGAGGTTGCCGTGCTCGTCGCGCACCCCGTATTTGGCGGTGCCGATCTGCATGATGATGTCGCAGCCGCCCTCCAGGTGAAACGGCGAGAGCCCGCCCTCGCCGGTGTCCATCCAGCAGCCGGCCTCCTTCGCGCCGCGCGAGAGGGCGCGCACCGCCGGCTCCGAGATGGCGCCGAAGCTCATGCCGGAGAGATTGAAGACCGAGTGCGCCGTAAAGGGCTGCGCGGCGTAGCCGGCGCCGATCACCAGCGAGGGCGTCGGCGCACGCTCCTCCTCCAGCACCGGGAAGCCGGCGTTGACAAAGATCAGCGCGCCCGGAATATGCAGGTCGTAGGTCGAGCCAAAGCCGATCACCCCGCCCTCGTTCTTGGCCAGGCGATAGATCCACGAGCGCGTCGCGCGATTGAAAGGCATCTCGTCGCGGTCGCCCATGAAGAAGTACTGGCGAAAGTACTCGCCCAGTTCCTCGAAGTAGTAGCGCAGGTGCCCGACGATCGGATAGTTGCGCAGGATCGTGTGCTGCTTTTGCGTGACGTCGCGGACAAACAGGAAGATAAGGGCCGCGGCGACCACAAAGGCAACGAAGATGCCAAGGCCGTAGGCCGCCATGCCGAATGCGTGTTCCATCGCGTCTCCTTTGCCGGTATTGCGATGCGCGGCGCAAACGGTCCGCCGCGGGCGCAGTGTATGCCAAGCGCGTGCCGCTGCAAGCCGCAAGCTGGCGCGCCTTCGCGTGCCTGATCGCCGCGCCAGTGGCGGATAATCCGCGCATGCGACCACCTGAAATCGACGCTGTCATCCTCGATCTGGACGACACCCTCTGGCCGATCGCCCCGGTCATCGACCGGGCCGAGGCCGCGCTGGCGGACTGGGTGCGTGAGCATGCGCCCGCCGTGGCCGCCATCTGGGACATCAACACCCTGCGCCTGATGCGCGCAAGCCTCGTCGCCGAGCGCCCGCAATTGCGCAACGACGTGCTGGGGCTGCGCCGCGGCACCATCGCGGCGATCTTCGCCGAGGCCGGCGCGCCGGCCGCGCTGGCTGAAGAAGCGTTCGATTTTTTTCGCGCCCAGCGCCAGAAGGTCCGCTTCTACCCGGACGCGCTGCCGGCGCTGGAGCGCCTTGCGCAACGCTATCGCCTGGGCGTCATCTCCAATGGCTTCGCCGACCTGCGGACCATCGGCATCGACGCGCGCTTCGACACGGTGGTCTCGGCGCACGAAGTGGGGGCGGCCAAGCCCGATGCACGCATCTTCGCCGCCTGTGCCGAACGCATGGGACTGGCGCCCGGCACCATGCTGTACGCCGGCGACGACCCGGGCAACGACGTCATTGCTCCCAAGGCCTTCGGACTGCACGCCGCCTGGATCAATCGCCACGGCCGTGCCTGGCCCGATGAACACCCCCTGCCTGTCGACGACGTGCCCGAGTTTCCCGACTTGAACGCGCTGGCCGACTGGCTCACCGCGGACACTTCCGCACAAAGCAGGTCATGAAGCAGACCATGCGCATTGGCTGCGGCGCCGGTTTCCAGGGCGACCGCTTCGAACCGGCGGTGCTGCTGGCCTCGCAGGGCGGGCTGGACTGGCTGATGCTGGAGTGCCTGGCCGAGCGCACCATCGCCCTGGCGACCCTGGCGCGCCTGCGCGACCCCGAGGCCGGTTACGATGCATTGCTGGAACGGCGCCTGGCGACCCTCCTGCCCGAACTCAAGAAGAACGGCGTGCGCCTCATCACCAACATGGGCGCGGCCAATCCGCTGGCGGCCGGACGGCGCACCCTGGCGCTGGCGCGCGAGCTGGGCCTCAAGATGCGCGTGGCGGTCGTCACCGGCGACGAGGTCTCCGGACACCTGCACCGCGGCATCCCGGTCATGGAGTCCGGGCGCCCGGTGACCGAGGTCGAGGATATCGTCAGCGCCAATGCCTACCTGGGCGCCGAGGCGCTGTTGCCGGCCATCGCGACCGGCGCCGACATCATCATCGGCGGACGCATCGCCGACCCCTCGCTGGCGGTGGCGCCGATCGCGCACCATTTTGGCTGGCGCCTGGACGACTGGCAGCGCCTGGGCGCCGCCACCGTGGTCGGCCACCTGCTCGAATGCGCGGGCCAGGTGACCGGCGGGTACTTTGCCGACCCTGGCAAGAAGGACGTGCCGGGCCTCGCGCACCTGGGCTTTCCGTTCGCCGCGGTCGACGCCGACGGTTCGGCGCTGATCAGCAAGGTGCCGGGTACCGGTGGTCTCGTCTCGGCCCAGACCGTCAAGGAACAGCTGCTCTACGAGGTCACCGACCCGTCGGCCTACATCACCCCGGACGTGGTCGCGGACTTCACCGGCGTGCGCGTGACCGACCTGGGCGACGACCGGGTGCACGTGACCGGCGGACGCGGACGCGAACGCACCCCCACCTACAAGGCCAGCGTGGGCTACCGCGCCGGCTGGCTGGGCGAAGGCGAGATCTCCTACGCCGGGCCCAATGCGCGCGCGCGCGCCGAACTGGCCGCCGCAATCATCCGCGAGCGCATCGGCGAGGACCTGCCCGCCACCCGCTACGACCTGGTCGGCATCAATGCCGTGCACCGCTCCGACTTCGGCGCCGATATCGAACCCTACGAGGTGCGCATGCGGGTAGCCGGCCTGTATGCGACGCGCGCCGAGGCCGAGCGCCTGGGGATGGAGGTCGAGGCGCTCGGCACCAACGGCCCGGCCGGCGGCGGCGGTTTCCGGCGCAGCGCCACCGAGCGCATCGGCGTGGTCTCGGCCCTGATCCCGCGCGAGGTCGTCCGCACCCAGGTCACCGTATTCGGGGCCAGCGTCGACGATCAAGCCACCGCGGGGGCACGCACGTGAAGCTCCACGAACTGGCCCATGCGCGCGCCGGCGACAAGGGCGATGCGACCACGCTGTCCCTCATCCCCTACCGCGACGAACACTACGCGCACCTGTGCGCTGTGGTCAGCGCGCAGGCCGTCGCCGCGCACTTCGACGGACTCATCACCGGTGCCGTGACGCGCCACGAGATCCCGGGCCTGCCGGCGCTGTGCTTCACGCTCGAAGGCGCACTGCTGGGAGGAGTCACGATCTCTCCCGCCGTCGACCCGCACGGCAAATCCCTGAGCTTTGCGCTCCTGGCCATGGACATCCCGCCGCCGCCCTGAATCCAGTCCCGCTAAACTCGCGCTTCTTTGAGCCAAGGAAACCACATGTCCGCCAGCAGATCCTCGCGCATCGCCGCCCTTGCCTTTGCCCTCGTCGCACTGTCGGGCACAGCGGTCCACGCCCAGGACAAGCCTGCGGCGGCCGCCCCAGGCACCTACGAACCCCGCTCGGGCCAGGAAGGCAAGGACGTCGTCTGGGTACCGACCCCGCAGGCGGTGGTCGACAAGATGCTGGAAGTGGCGCGCGTGGGCCCGCGCGACTTCGTCATGGACCTGGGGTCGGGCGACGGCCGCACCGTGATCACGGCCGCCAAGCTCGGCGCGCGTGCCATGGGGGTGGAATACAACCCGGACATGGTCGCCCTCTCGCAGCGCAATGCCGAGAAAGCAGGCGTGTCGGAGCGAGCCACCTTCGTCAAGGCAGACCTGTTCCAGACCAGCTTCGCCAAGGCCAGTGTCATCACCATGTTTCTGCTGCCTGACATCAACCTCAAGCTGCGGCCGAAGATCCTGGCACTGAAGCCCGGCACGCGCATCGTCTCCAACTCTTTCACCATGGGCGACTGGGAGCCTGATGTCAAAGTGGACCTGGCCGGCCAACCCGGCTGCGACAATTCCTACTGCACGGTGCTGCACTGGGTGGTGCCGCGTCGCGTCGCCGGCACCTACACGACCGCGCACGGCGAGATCACCTTGAAGCAGACTTTCCAGAAACTCGAGGGCACGCTCAAGTCGGGTTCGGAATCCCTCAAGATCGAGGGCCGTGTGCGCGGCGAGAGCATCGAGTTCGCCGCCGGCGGCAAGCGCTATCGCGGCGCGCTCAAGGGCAAGTCCCTCGAACTGCAGGCCGCAGGCTGACCTGATTGATCGCGCCCACTGCGCGGCAAGTGCCGCGCAGTGGGCAGCCAGCTATGCCGCGCGCGGACGCTTGAGCCAGGCCTCCGCCAGTCGCACCCAGTAGGTCGCGCCCAGCGGGATCAACTCGTCGTTGAAATCGTAGTTGGGGTTGTGCAGGTTGCACGGTCCCAGGCCATGCCCGGCCGAACGGTGCGAGCCGTCGCCGTTGCCAATGAAGCAATAGGCGCCGGGCTTGGCTTCGAGCATGTACGCGAAATCTTCCGCGCCCATGGTCGGCTCCTGCGGCAGCACGTTGTCGGCGCCGACGATCGAGGTCATGACCTCGCGCGCGAAATCGGTCTCCGCGACGTGGTTGATGGTCGGCGGATAGTTGCGCGAAAAGCTGAACTCGCACTCGGCATTGAACGCCGCCGCGGTATGGCGCGCGATGTCGCGCATGCGCGACTCGATCAGATCGAGGGTCTCGTTGGTAAAGGTACGCACCGTGCCCTCGAGGGTCGCGGTATCCGGCACCACGTTGGTGGCTTCGCCGGCGTGGATCATGGTCACCGAGACGACGCCGGCCTCGACCGGCTTCTTGTTGCGGCTGATGATGGTCTGGAAGGCCTGCACCATCTGGCAGGCGACCGGCACCGGGTCCACGCCGTTGTGCGGCAGGGCGGCATGGCTGCCGCGGCCGCGGATGACGATGCGAAACTCGCTCGAGGAGGCCATCACCGGCCCCGCGGAAATGGCGAAGCGGCCGACCTCCATGCCGGGCCAGTTGTGCATGCCGAACACCGCTTCCATCGGGAACTTCTCGAACAGACCATCATTGATCATCTCGCGGGCCCCGCCGCCGCCCTCCTCGGCCGGCTGGAAGATCAGGTAGACCGTGCCGTCGAAGTCGCGCTGCTTCGCGAAATGCCTGGCCGCCGCCAGGAGCATCGAGATGTGACCGTCGTGGCCACAGGCGTGCATGCGGCCCGGATGCTTGGAAGCATGCGCGAAGGTGTTGTGCTCGCTCATGGGCAGCGCGTCGATGTCGGCGCGCAGCCCGACCGCGCGCTTGC
Organism: Burkholderiales bacterium; assembly: GCA_016790635.1. Taxonomy (GTDB): domain Bacteria; phylum Pseudomonadota; class Gammaproteobacteria; order Burkholderiales; family JAEUOS01; genus JAEUOS01. The sequence goes on along the minus strand of JAEUOR010000047.1, from coordinate 79,155 downwards.
TCGTGCCGTTCTGCACGATGCCCACCACCCCGGTGGTACCGAGCCCGCGATGGATCGGGATGCCCCATTCGGTGAGCTTGGCCGCGATCACGTCCGCAGTGCGCTTTTCCTCGAAGCACAGTTCCGGGTGCGCATGGATGTCGCGGCGCACCGCCTGCAGCTCGGCGCTAGCGCCGATGATGGAATCGATGATTTTCATGGTCGACCTCGCGCGTTCAGTACGATAGAAAGGCTACATTATGCGCGGCCGGCGCGACCGTTCAGTGCACCACCGCCCCGCCGTCGACGACGATACATTGGCCGGTCAGGAAGTCGCTGTCGGCGCTGCACAGGTAGACGAGCGTTCCGGTCAGGTCCTCGGGCACCTGATCGCGCTTGATGACGCGCGCCGCGTTGGCTGCTGCCGTGAGCGGCTGCGCCCAATCCGGATTGTTCTGCACACCTTCGCTCATCGTCAAGCCCGGCGCGAGGGTGTTGACCCGGATGCCGAAGTCACCGAGTTCGCGTGCCAGCGAGCGCGTCATGCCCAGCACCGCGGCCTTGGAAGTCACGTAGTGCAACAGCAGCGGCGTGCCCTTGAAGACCGTGCCCGACGAAATGTTGACAATCTTGCCGTAACCATTGCTGCGCATCGCGGGGGTGACCGCCTTGACGCATTCGAAGACGCCGCGCACGTTCACCGCCATCACGCGGTCGAACTCGGCACTGTCGATCTCGGTGAAGTGCTTGAGGCTCAGGTTCGCGAACAGCGCCGCGTTGGTGACAAGGATGTCGATCCTGCCGTAGGTCTTGAGCGTCACGGCCACCATGGCCTGGACCGCAGCCGGATCGGTCACGTCGCAGGAAAGCGCGATCGCCTCGCCGCCGGCCGCGCGTACCTGCGCGACCAGCGGACCCGTATCGAGCACGTCGGAGGCCGCCACGCGCGCACCCTCGGCAGACAGCGCCTTCACGTAGGTGGCGCCGATACCCTGGGCCGCGCCGGTCACGATCGCGACGCGCCCTGCCAGTCGATTCCCGCTCATGCCAACCCTCCTGTCATGTCAGAAAGATGCGTCACGTGCGGCATGCTACAGCACGAGGTAGACCAGGCCGCCTTCCTGCCTGACCTTGACCGGCTTGAGGCGCACCTCGGGGTTGCCTTGATGGCATCCGGTGCGGATGTCGTATTCGTAGCCGTGCCACGGACAGACGATGTTGACGCGCGTGCGCGAAAAGCGCTGGCCGAGCGAACGCTTGTCAGCGTCCATGATCTCCTCGACGCGGCTCATGATGCGCCCCTGGCACACCGGCCCGCCGGCGTGCGCGCAGCGATTCTCCCAGGCGTAGAACTTTGTTCCCAGGCGAAACACGCCGACTTCGCGCCCCAGCGCCACCACCACCTTGCGATCGCGCGACTTGAATTCGCTCGCCTTGCCCACCAGAACTTCGGCCATGGTCGCGGCCTCAGGCGCTGGGCAACGGGCGGCGGAACCACATCGCCACGTCGAGCAGGTTCAGATTGGCGGCGCGGATCATCTCGGAGACCGCGACGACGACCTCGGTCGCGCTCACGGCCTCGGCGTCGAGCAACTCCGGAACCCTGCCTTCGGCCTCCAGCTTGGCGAAGCCCAAGCGCACCGCCGCGGTGAAGACCTCCTGGAGCTCACGGTCGCTGATCGCGTCGGCCTGGCCTTGCGAGATGGCCTTGTCGACCGCCTTGGTGAAGGGGTTCTTGGTGCGTCTCATTTCATTCTCCTTACGGGAAGGTTGAACACGCGCGCCGCATTCAGGCCCAGGATGCGACGCTTGGCCTGTTTCTTCAGGAACGGCAGGGTGTCGATGGTCGCGGGGGTGTCGAAATCCCAGTGCGGCCAGTCCGACGAATACATGAGTTGACTCTCGGCATTGATCGCCTCGAAGGTCGCCTCGACCAGCTTCAGGTTGCCGCGCTCGAGCGGCTGGCTGGTGAAGAACATCTCGCGGATGTACTCCGAGGGCGGGCGCTTGAGCAGCGGCGCCTCGCTGGGGCGCATGTGGTACTCGAAATCGAGGCGCTGCATGATGAAGGGCACCCAGGCCAAGCCGGACTCGACCCACACCACCTTGAGCTTGGGAAAGCGCTCCGGGATGCCGTTGATGACCCAGTTGGTCAGGTGGATGAGGTTGTAGTGCACGAAGGTGATCGCGTGCATCGAGATGAAGCGATTCATCTGCAGCAGCGACGGGTCGTCCCAGTGAAAGCCGCTATGGAAGGTGAGCGGCATGCCCGTTTCCTCGAGGAAGCGGTAGAGCTTCATGTAGCTATTGTGATGGACCGGCTTGTTACGCGTCGAAGTGACGGTGAAGCCGATGATCCCCGGCTTCTTGGCGAAGCGACGCGCGGTCTCGTAGGCGGCCTCCGGCTCGTTGAACGGCAGATAGGCGAGTCCCTTGATGCGCGGCTCCTGGGGCAATATCACCTCGGTCATCCAGCGGTTGAAGGCGTTGCCCAGCGCCACCTCGATCTCGGGCTGCGGGTGCATGCCGAGCAGGAGCATCGGCGTCGGAAAGATGATCTGGATGTCGATGCCCATCGAGTCCATCACGCGGCGCACCAGTTGGATCATGCGGTGCACGCCGTTGTCCTCGGTCGCCTCCATGAGCCCGGTCTGGTGCGGGATGCGGCCATAGACGTCCTGGTACACCATGCCCGGGCGATGGTTCAGGAGGCCCGGCGGGCTGCCCGCCTTTTCGCGGAAGGAGCGCGCCATCTGCCGGATCACCTCGTCGTCGATGCGATCGACGATGTCGGCCCAGAACGCGGTTTCGGTGACGTGCGCGTCGATGTCGACGACGAAGGTGTCGCGCAGGCGCCGCGCATCGACGCTGGCGTGGGCGAGGATGTCGCGGGTGTCGGTGCGCGGTGTGATCTCCGGCAGTGTCTTGAGTTTTGCCATCAATTCCCCCAGGTCGAAAAGAGCAACGCCAGCATGGCGAGGTTGAGCAGCACGACCAGCGCCGCCGCGCACCATGCGAGAACTAGCTGCCAGCGCGGCGCCACCAGCGGACCCATCAGTTCGCGCGAACCCACCGCGCGCAAGAGCGGCAGCATTGCAAACGGCAGCTGCAGCGACAGCACCACCTGGCTTGCCACAAGGAGCTTGGCGATGCCGTCGCTGCCGTACCAGCTTGCCACCGCGATCGCGGGAATGATGGCCATGCCGCGCGTGGCCAGCCGGCGCAACCAGGGGGCGAGGCGCAGGTGCAAGAAGCCCTCCATCACCACCTGGCCGGCGAGCGTGCCGGTCACGGTCGAAGACACCCCGCAGGCCAAAAGCGCAACGGCGAAGGCAACCGGCGCGAGCGCGTGGCCCAGCACCGGCGCAAGCAGCGCATGGGCCTCTTCGAGCCCGGCGACCGCGCTGTGCTCCTTGTGAAACGCGGCCGCAGCCAGCACCAGGAGCGAGCAATTGACCAGCATGGCGAGGCCCAGCGCCACGGTCGAATCGAGGCTTGCGTAGTGAATCGCCGCACGCCGATCGCCTTCCATGCTACGCGACTGCGCCAGCGCGGAGTGCAGGTACAGGTTGTGCGGCATCACTGTGGCGCCGATGATGCCGCACGCCAGGATGAGGAGGGTCGCATCCGAAATCTGTTCGCCGCGCGGGAAGAAGCCTTGCACCAGCGCGCCGATCTCCGGTTGCGCAAGTGCCAGGTTGAAGGCGAAGGCGGCTGCGGTCACGAAGATCATGCCGGAGACGAACGCCTCCACCCAGCGCACGCCGCGCCCCATGAGCCACAACACCAGGAAGGCATCCAGCGCAGTGAGCAAGACACCCACGGTGAGCGGCAGGCCGAACAGCAGCTTCAAGGCGATGGCCGCGCCGATGAGCTCGGCCAGATCGGTCGCCACGACAGCCATTTCGGCCAGCGCCCACAAGCCCAGGTTCGCGCGCGGCGAGACCTGGCGCCGGGTCGCCTGCGCCAGGTCGAGTCCGGCGCCGATCCCCAGGCGCGCGCACAGCGACTGGAACAGCATCGCCACCAGGCTCGCGGACACCACCACGCAAAGCAGTGCATAGCCGTAGCCCGAACCTGCCGCGATTGCGGTCGCCCAGTTGCCCGGGTCCATGTAGCCGGCCGCCACCAGGTAACCCGGGCCGGCGAAGGCAAGGAACTTGCGCAGCGGCGGCGCGCCGGGCGCGACCCGGATCGAGCCATTGATCTCGCCAAGGCTCGGCGCCATCGCGACGCGCAGGCCGACAGCGCCGGGCGAGGAACTCATCACAGGTCCAGTACCAGCCGGTCCGAGAGGCTGCCGGAGACGCAGATCATCATGGTCCGGTTGGCGGCGCGCTCGCTCTTGGAGAGCACCAGATCACGGTGGTCCGGCAGGCCCTCGATGACGCGGGTCTCGCAGGTGCCGCACACGCCTTCAAGGCACGAATAGGGCGAGTCCACGCCGGCCGCCATCAAGGTGTCGATGATGGTCTTGCCCGGCTTGACCTCGAAAGTGCGACCGGAGCGGGCCAGCACCAGCGTATAGCCGCGCTCCTTGGCCGGCGGCGCCTTGGCCGAGAAATACTCCACATGCACACGCTCGGGGGCGATTCCCATGGTCGCCTGCTCGAACGCCGCCAGCATGGACACCGGCCCGCAGCAGTACAGATGCGCGTCGTCGGGCGCGGCGGCGACCACCGCCGCGAGGTCCAGCAGGGCCCCGCCGGGCTCGCCGTCGAAATTGAAACGCACCGAACCGCCACACGCACGCAACTGATCATGAAACGCTGCGTGGGCGCGCGTACGCGCGCAGTAGACCAGTTCCCACGAGCGGCCTAGACCCTCGAGGCGCTGGATCATCGACCAAAGCGGGGTGATGCCGATGCCGCCGGCGATGAGCAGCGAATGGGCGGCGTCCTCAGCCAGCGGAAAGTTGTTGCGCGGCGGCGCGACCACCAGCCGCTGGCCGGGCTGCAGGTGATCATGCACCCATGCCGACCCGCCACGGCTGGAGGCATCGCGATTGACCGCGATCACGTAGCGATGCCGCTCTTCCTGCGGGTTGACCAGGGAATAGCTGCGCACCAGTCCCTGCGGCAGGTACAGGTCGATGTGTGCGCCGGCAGTGAAGGGCGGCAGTTCCCCGCCCCCCACCGGCCGCAGGTCGAATGACGCGATCGCCAGGGCGAGCGCCTCGACGCCGGCAACCTCGACCTCGATCTGTCCCCCTTTGGTCATGCGCGCCTACTTGAGCGTCTGCGCCGCGCGCTCGACGGCCAAGTTGGTGAAGGTATCCTCCACCTTGACCGCGATGGTCGCTCCCCCGGTCTTGTGATGGAAGTCGATCGCCCCTTCCATCTGCGCGCGCGAGATGCGCGGGTTGTCAGGGAAGGCACGGCGGTTGGTGTCAAAGGACATGTCGAAGATCTTGTCGTCGAGATCGGGAAAGGCCTTCTTGGCTGCCGCGCGCGCCTTGGGCGGGTCGCTCTGCATGAGTCGCATGGCGCGCCAGATCGCGCGCAGCGTGGCGGCGGCGGCGTCGGTCTGCTTCTCTACCCAGTCGCGGTTGCACACCAGCGTGATCGAAAGCTGCCCGGCAAGCGGCCGGAAATCGCCGCCGGCGAATGAAGACACGATGCGCGCGCCGTGCTTGACGACCGCATTTTCGGCCAGTGGCGAAGAGTAGATCAGGCCGTCGATGCGCTTCTGCTCGAGCGCAGCCAGGATGCTGGTGCCGGTGATCGGCAGCACCTGCACGTCGGTCTCGCTGAACTTGGATTCGCGCAGGATGTAGCGCAGCGTCAGGTCGGGCGACGAGCCCGGGCTGTGCGCCGCGATGCGCAGGCCCTTGAGCAGCGCGATGCGCTCGGCCGGCGACATGGCGGCGATGCGGTCGGCGCCGATCTTCTTCACAGTGTCTTCGGAGAGAACGATGTTGTTCGGGTTCTGCGTCATCAGCGCGCCGCAGTTGGTGATGCGCGCGCCCTGCGCGGCGGAGCGCGCGCCGGCGGCCGGTGTCGACAGGTAGTAGTTGCCGCTGCCCGCGGCGATCGCGGCCAGCCCCGCCTGCGCGGACTCGACCCGCGAGGTCTTGAGGTCCACGCCCTCCTCGGAGAAGTAGCCCATGTGCTCGGCCACGTAGACCGGCAGGAACGCGAAGGTGACCGTCGCCACCACCTGGTTGACCGTGTGCTTTTGCTGCGCCGCCGCGGGGACGGCAGAGAACGCGGCCGCCAGCCCGGCGGCAAGGGTGAAGCCTCGAAGTGTGTTCATTCCTGTCTCCTTTTGGTAATGGTGCTGCATTGGCATGGTTGCGCTGCAATTCAGAATGAAAGTTCGCGCGCAGCCTCGGCTTCGCGCCAGGGCAACGCTTTTCTCTCCGCGACCCGTACCGCCCAGTTGAGCAGCACGGCCATCACGATGATCGCCACCAGGCCGGCGAAAGCGCCGGCGGTGTCGAACTGCGCGCTCGCATCGGCCATCAGGTAACCGAGGCCACGGTTCGACGCCATCATCTCCCCCATGATGGCGCCGATGAGGGCGTACGGAACCGATAGCCTGAGGCCGGTGAAGACCCAGGTCACCGCCGAGGGCAGCACGACCTTGCCGAGAATCTGCGCCTCGCTGGCCCTCATCAGCCGCAGGATTGCAATCTGCTCGCGCGAGACGCTCCTCACGCCTGCATAGGTGTTGAGGAACACCAGCAGGAACACGATCACCGCCACGAACAGCACCTTCATCTGCGTGCCGACCCCGAACCAGAGAATGAAAAGCGGCGCGAGCGCGATCTTGGGCAGGCTGTAGAAGCCCATGATGAAGGGGTCGAGCACTTCGGCGGTCCGCGTCATGCGGCCGAGCGCCAGACCCATGGCCATCCCCGCCAACGCCCCGAGAGCGAATCCGGCCAGCGCATGCATCGCGGTGTAGCTGGCGTGGAAGAGGAGTTTGCCGGAAACTGCGAGAGCCCATAGCTTCATCGTCACGTCGTAGGGACTGGAGATGAACAGTGGCGCCACCAGCCGGCCCGAGGCGAACTGCCACAGCGCGATGAAAGCCAGCAGCAGGCTGATGCGCCACCCCAGCAGCTTGCGTTCGTTCATCATCGGTTTGCCTCCGCTCCCAGGCTGGGTGCCATGCGGGTCCAGAGATCGCGGGTCAGCTCCACATAGCGTGCATCGAAGCGCAGCGTGAGGATGTCGCGCTCGGCCGGCAGGTCGATGTCCATCACCGTGGCGATGCGCCCTGGCCGTCCTTCGAACACCGCGCAGCGGTGGCCCATCGCGATCGCCTCGTCCAGGTCATGCGTGACGAAGAGCGCGGTCTTGCCAAGCGTGCGCACGATGCGCAGGATTTCCATCTGCAGGCCGATGCGCAGTTGCGCATCGAGCGCGCCGAACGGCTCGTCGAGAAGCAGGGTCTCGGGGTCATAGGCAAGGAGGCGCGCCAGCGCGCAGCGCTTCTTCATGCCGCCGGAAAGCTGGGAGGGAAAATGCATCTCGAATCCGCCCAGCCCCACCATCGCGATAAGTTCCTGCGCCCGCGCGACGCGCCGGTCGCGCGCCTCGCCGCGCAGCTCCAACGGCAGCGCGATGTTGTCCAGCACGCTGCGCCACGGCAACAGATGGTCCTGCTGCGTCATGTAGCCCACGCTGTGGTTGAGCGCGCCGACCTCGCGCCCGGCATAGAGCACGGTGCCGCGCGTCGGCCCGAACATGCCGGCCGCCATGTTGAGGAGCGTCGACTTGCCGCAGCCCGAGGGTCCGACCAGGGTGACGATCTCGCCGCTGCGTACCTCCAGGTTGATGTTCTCGACCGCGGGGCGCAGTTCCCCGCCGACGAAGAAGTGCTTGGCCACGTCGCGGAACTCGATGAGCGCCGCGCCCGGACGCGGGCGCGACGCGGGCGCCGGATCGGCGTGGAGTGTGTGCACGGTGCCGCCCACGATCAAGCGCGCAGCACCATGACGCTCATGGCTGCCGACCCGCTGGTGCGCGCGAAGGCGGCGTCACCACCGGAACACTGCGCGACGGCGACCCGCGCGCCCTTGACCTGCCGCTCACCGGCGCTGCCACGCAACTGCCACGTTAGTTCGCAAATCTGCGCGGTGCCGGTCGCGCCGAGCGGATGGCCGCGGGCGAGCAGGCCGCCGCTGGGATTGACCGGCACGCGCCCGCCGAGGCGGGTCGCGCCTTCGTCAACGAGCTGCCAGCCCGCGCCGTAGGGGGCGAAACCGAGTTCCTCGTACGCCAGGAGTTCCCCCGCCGCCGTGCCGTCGTGGACCTCTGCCACGTGCACGTCCTGCGGACCGATGCCGGCGCTGCGGTAGGCTTCAAGCGTGGTGTCATGGACCTGCGACCATGCGCTCGAGAACGACTCCGAGCGGACCGCCGTGGCCGCGACTTCCGGGCCGCTCAAGCCGTGCGCGCGTGCCCAATCGGGCGAGGCGACGATCACCGCGGCCGCGCCGTCGGAGATCGGCGAGCACATGAGCAGCGTCAGGGGTTCGACGATGGCGCGCGAGGCGAGCACCGACTCGGTTGTCTGCGCCTGGCGGAACTGGGCGTAAGGATTGAGGACGCCATTGGAATGATTCTTGGCAGCGATGGCGGCCAAGTGCCGTGGGCCGGCGCCGCCGGACGCGGCGAAGTACTTCTTCACCTTGATGGCATAGGCATCCATGAAGATCGAGCGATTCGATCCCTCGGGCAGCTGCGCCTTCAGGGCGGCGACTTCCTCGACATCGCTGCAAGCTTCGATGGCGCGGAACGGTGCCTGCTTGTCGGCAACGGCCATCTTCTCGTAACCCAGCGCCAGCACGCACTGCGCGAGTCCGGCGCGGATATAGGCCACCGCCAGATGCACGGCCGAGGATCCGGAGGCGCAGGCGTTCTCGACGTTGAAAAGCGGCTTGCCGCCGATACCGACGTCCTTCAAGCACACCTGGCCGCGGATCGATTCCTGGCCGGTGATGAGTCCGGCGCCGACGTTGGCGGCGAAGACGGCGTCGAGCGCCTCAGGGCCCAAGCGCGCGTCGGCGAGCGCGGCCTTGGTCGCGATGCCCGCGAGTTCCTTCAAGCCGACGCCGGGCTGGCGCCCGAACTGCGACATACCGACGCCCACGACCAGGGGATTGCCTGCGCGCATGTTCAAGCCTTTCTCCGCAAGTCCGTCCAGCGCTTCACCTTGTAGGCGCCGGCGGTGTCGTCAAGCGCGTTGTCCACCACGACGCGCGGCCTGACCATCGTGTTTTCCCTGACCAGGGATTCGAGCGCCGCAGCGACGCCGGCGGCCTCCGCGCGCGCCGAGGCCTGTACCCGCACGCGCAGCAGCAGTTCGTCAGCACCGTCGGCACGGCGCTGCACCTGCGCGCGGAAGTCCTCGACCGCCGGGTAGCCGAGGAGTATCTGCTCTACCTGCTGCGGCCACAGGTTGACGCCGCGGATCTTGAGCATGGAATCGATGCGACCGACGCTGCCGGGCACGAAGCCGGGCAGCGGGTCACCGCAGGCGCAGGCGCCGCCGGGAACCAGGGTCACACGGTCGCGCATGGCGAAGCGGATCACCGGGCTGGCCGCGCGGTAGGTGGTCGAGAGGATGATCTCTGCCTCGCCCTCGTCGACCGGCGCACCGCTGGCCGGGTCGCGCGTCTCGATGAACAGGTGCTCAGGATGAAAATGGTTGGTCCCCGCGGCGACGCCGAGCCGGCAGGTGGTGGCGATCTTGGCTGCGGCCTGGGTGCAGCCGTAGACGTCAAAGACGCGCGCCTGATAGACCTCGCTGGCGGCTGCAAGCAGTTGCGGCGAGGCACCCACGGCCTGCACGCCCTTGAGACCCGTGAATCGCAGGCCCCGCTCGCGCGCCAGGTTGGCCAGCTGCAGGAGCAGGCTCTCGACGCCGTAGAGATAGGCCGGGCGCTGCTCGACTAAGAGTTCGAGCATCAGGTCCTTGGACGCGACGCCGGTGAGCACCGGCACCAGTCCGTGCAGGCGCGCACCTTCCAGCGCCGACAGGCCGGCGCAGAAGAACGACACCGGAATGGTCAGCACGGCCACGTCGCCCGGGGTCAGGCCGATCGCCTGGTATTGGCGCGCCCACGAGGCGCCCATGACGTGCACGTCGGCGGCGGTGAGCGCGTAGCGCTCCTGCCCAATGCCCGAGGTGCCCGTGGTCAGGTGTACCTGCGCGATCTCCCGCGGGTCGACGCACAAATTGCCGCCATACGGCGGCTGGCGCTTCTGCGCTGCCAGCAGGTCCTCCTTGGTGATCACCGGCAGGCCTTCGAGTTCGGCCGGCTCGCCCGGCACCCAGTTCTCCTTCACGCCGCGCGCGAGCCAGTGCGCGCGATGAAAATCGGAGAGGCGCCACATCCTGCCGATGGCCTGTGCCAGGGCCTGGAAATCGCCGATCATGCGGCACTGCCCTCCGCGCGTAATTCCTCACCGCAAAACAACTCGTAGCCGAGTCCGTCGCCCTTGGCAGCGGCATGCAGGCGGTACTCCTCGCCGGGATAGGACGCGGCGGTCAGGCGCAAGTCGATGCGTGCGAGCGGCCGACCAAGGACTTTGGCGAGTTCGCGCTCGATGAGGGCAACGGTGAGCGTGCCCGGTATGACCACGTTGGGATAGCGCCGCGCGGCGGCGTACGCGATGTCGAGGTGCAGTGCGTTCATGTCGCCGGTCTCCACCGTCAGCCAAGCGACCTGCGTGCGTGTCAGCGGCGCGATCACGGCCACGGGTTCATGGGCGGGTGGCCGTGCGGGTCCGCGCGCCGGGTCCGCGGGCGGCCCCGCTGGCAGGTCGACCATGCGTACCGTCTCGGTGACGACGGGACCGGCGCCGTCGCGATAGGTCGTGGCAAGGCTGCGCAGGACCATGGTGCCGCGCGGGGACTCCACCTCGCGACGGGACGTCACTTCGGCTGTGGCGACGAACGCCTCGCCGACGCGCGGCGTGCGCGTCGCCGCGTAGGTAACCCCGCCGTAGAGCCCGCGGTCCGGGTCACGCGCCAGATGTCGATGGATGGACAGACCCAGGATCGGCTGCACGCGCAGGAACACCAGGTACGCGAGCGGCAGTGCGTCGCCTTCGGCGGGCGGGGGTGCGAGCGTCCCGTCGCGCCCGATGCACCAACGCGCCACCGACTCGGGAGTGGCGTGCAGGCGAAATTCCGGCAGTCCGCAGACGCTCATCGCTGCAGCCTCTGGCGCCGCTGCCCGGTCCGCGCCTGCGCAGCCCTTGAGCAGGCCCGCGAAGCGCCTGCGGCGCGGCTCATGCGGCCAGGCCTCCCTTGACGTAGCGCCACACCTGCTCGGTGACCGCCTCGCGGCCGAGGCGGCCATCCGGCCGGTGCCAGCGCAACAGGCCGTTGACGGTATCGAGGATCAATTGCACGGCCAGCGACGGATCAACCCGCCGCAGCGTGCCCTCCTTGATACCGCGCGCGACCACGGCCTTCAGGTGATCGACATAGACGCGCTCGCGGTAAGTCACCTCGCCGTCGGCATCGAGTTCCAGGTAGCGGCGCTGGTGCACCAGCACCCCCAGCTCGGCGCGGTGCTCGAAGACCACGCGGCAGTGTTCGCGCACCAGGCGCTCGAGCGCCGCCACGGCCGGCAGGCGGGCGAGTTGCGGATCCTGGGAGACATCGCGCAGGCGCTGGCCGGCGCGCAGGATCAGGCGATAGAGCAGGTCCTCCTTGGAGCGCACGTAGTGGTACAGCGAGGCCTTGTTCATGCCCAGCGCCTCGCCGATGTCGTTGAGCGAAGTGCCGCGGTAGCCCCTGCCGGCGAACATCGACGCGGCCACGTCGAGCACCTCCTGCATGCGCGCCGGCTCGGGCCCCGGCGCGGGTGCCTCCTTGCGACGCAGCGGCGTCACTCCCATACCACCCTCCCTTCGGCGATGCAGGCGGCGCTGGCCGCGCCGCAGCGCACCACCCAGGCGATCTGGTGATCGTGCGGCAGCATCTCGAGGGCGGCGCCGCCGCCGAAACGCAATGCCAGCGTGCCGTCCGCGTCGAGCGCCACCTCGGCAACATGTTCGTAGAGCAGCGCCAGCACCGGCGCCAGGCTCGCGGCATTCTCGTCCGGCGCCAGTTCCGTGGCAAGCCCGGCGCGTGTCACGCGCCCGCGACCGTCCATGCGCACGCTGGCCTCGCGCCCGGCTGCCACCAGGACCATCGTCAGCGCGTCGTCGACGATCAGGCGCGTCAAGGTGCAGCCACGCAGCCCGGCCAGGGCCGCCGGCAGTGCGGCGGGGTCGCCGGTCGCGCTCAATGGTAGCGGCGGTTGGCGTTGTGGTCCGGCACCGTGAGGCCCAGCGCCTCGATCTGCGGCACCGTATTGGCGATGAAGGCGTCGCGCAGCTGGCCGTTGGTATGCACCTTGAGGCCCCAGGCGCGATAGCGCTTGTTGCGCTGCGAATCGGTGTTGCCGAACATGTCGAGCGCCATCGGCCACCAGACCTTGAGCTTCTCCTGGGCCTGCGCCTTGCCCGCCGGGTCGCGCACGATTTCGGCCAGATGCATGTAGCCCATGCCGGCGTGACCACGTTCTTCGCGAAAGACACGCGGCACGACGTCGGCCAAGGGCGCGTAACTCGAATCCATCCATTCGGCGGCCTGCATGACCCCCACCTTGGAGGCAAGGAAATGATGGATGGCCAGGTCCAACCAGGTCTGCTTGGGGTGCTCGAAGAGGTATTGGCGCAACTCGAATTTCTCGAACTTGGCGCCCATGCCGCGCAACAGGTTCGAGAAGATGTAGCCGTGGTTGAACTCCTCGTAGTTGAAGCGCGCCATCATCGCCAGGTCCTTGAGCGTGGGTGCCTCGCGCTTGGCCACCTCCCACTGCGAGTCGATCATGTCGCGGTAGGGCTTGGAATCGAGGATCTCGGCGTGGTTGTAGATCAGCTTGACCAGCAGGTCGCGATATTCGTCGGGCAGCGCATCGCCCAGCTTGAACTGACGCGGCTGGGCGAGGATTTCGACGTCGCGCGGCGGATCGGCCAGCGGGATCGAGTCGTAGTCGATGGCGGGAAGCGCATCGATGCGCACGTTGGAATCTTCTTGCTGATTGTTGAGCACGGCAGACATGGAGCGAATCTCCTTTTCGAGAAAAAGTCCGCACTAGGCAATCAACCCTGCTGTGGGTAGACTACCTTACGGTCGTTAGGCTGGACGGCACTATAGGTCCGGCCTCTGCGCCCTGTCAAGCCCCGGCCGCATCGCACACAGCCGCCGCAGCGGGCGGTTGTCGCATCGCACCGGTTCGGGTAGATTGACCCTGAGCCCGACAGATCGACCCAGAAGGAGACACCTGCATGCGCACCCTGTTTGCATTGTTCCTGGCCTTGGCCGCATGTGTCGCGCAGGCCCAGTCGGCCTGGCCGAACCGCCCGGTACGCCTCATCATTCCCTTCCCCGCGGGCACTTCGCCCGATATCGTCATGCGCATGGCGACGCCTGCTGTCGCGCAGATGTGGGGCCAGCAGATCGTCATCGAGAACCGCACTGGTGCGTCGGGCAACATCGGCTCGCAGGTCGTCGCCACCGCCCCGGCCGATGGCTACACGCTGCTCTACACGGTCAATTCGGTGATCTGCGCCAATCCGCACCTGTTCTCGAAGATGCCTTTCGATCCGCTCAAGGCCTTCGTCCCCATCTCCCAGGTCGTCAACCTGGGTTACGTGCTGGTCGCGCGCAACGGCCTGCCGGCCACGAATTTGCAGGAGTTGGTCGCGATGGCCCGCGCGCAGCCGGGCAAGCTGACCTACAGCTCCGCCGGGGTGGGCGTCGGCACGCACATCGTCATGGAACTCTTCCTGGGCATGACCGGAACCAAGATGCTGCACATCCCGATGACCACGCCGGCCCTGCAATCGGTCTACTCCGGCGAGACCGACCTGACCATGACGCCCTACACCACCGGCGTGCCGGCAGCCAAGGGCGGCAAGGCCCGCGGCCTCGGCGTCTCGCTCGCGCGTCGCCTCGAGTCTCTGCCCGACGTGCCGGCGATCGCCGAGACGGTGCCGGGCTTCTTCGGCGACGCCTGGCATGGCCTCTTCGCGCCGGCCGGCACGCCACAGGCCATCGTCGACCGGGTGGCCGCCGATTTCGCGCGCGTGATTGCCACGCCTGAGGTGCGCAGGAAACTCGCCGACATCGGCCTGGAGACCATCGGCAACACGCCCGCCGAGTTCGCGACAATCGTGCAGAAGGATTACGAGAAGTGGGGCAAGGTGATCCGCGACGCCGGCATCAAGGCGGATTGACATGCAGGACTGGCGCTACACCAAGGGCCTGCACGACATCGGCAACGGCCATTACGCGTGGCTCATGCCCGACGGCAGCTGGGGCTGGTCCAACGCCGGCCTGATCGAAGACGGCGGCCAGACGCTGCTCATCGACACGCTCTTCGACCTGAAGCTCACGCGCGAGATGCTCGATGCGATGAAGAAGGCGGTCCCGGCCGCGGCCTCGATCGGCGCACTGGTCAACACGCACGCCAACGGCGACCACTTCTTCGGCAACCAGCTTCTCGAGGGGCACCGCATCATCGCCTCGCGCGCGGCGGCCGAGGACATGCCGCTCAGGCCCCCGGCGCAGTACGCCACCTGGCAAAAGGAATGGCGCAACATGGGCGTGGCCGGCAAATTCTGGTACGAGGTGATGGGCCGGCACTTCGACTTCCAGGGCATTCGCCTCGAACTGCCGACCGAAACCTTCTCCGGCGAGATGCGCATGAAGGTCGGCGACAAGGACGTGCACTTGCTCGAGGTCGGACCGGCGCACACGCGCGGCGACGTGATCGTCCACGTGCCGCAAGACAAGGTGGTCTACACCGGCGACATGCTCTTCAACAGCGCGCACCCGGCCATCTGGGCCGGACCGATCGCCAACTGGATCAAGGCTTGCGACCTGATGCTGTCCTGGGATGTGGAGGTCGTCGTGCCCGGACACGGCGCGCTGACCGACAAGTCGGGCATCCGCGAATTCAGGGGTTACCTCGAGTACCTGCGCGCCGAGGCGCGCAAGTGCTTCGACAAGGGCATGGATTTCATCCAGGCGGCCGACGCCATCTCGCTCGATCCGTGGGCGCATTTCGCCGAGGACGAGCGCATGTACATCAATGTCTACGCCTGCTACCGCGAGTTCGGCGCCACGCCGACCGATGAGGCGCCGGACATCCTGCGCATGCTGGAGTTGATGGGACACAAGCACTTCGGCCACGCGGGGGAGCATTGAAGCTCGCCACCTTTGTTTCCGGGGACGAGACCCGGGTCGGCGTCGTCGAGGGTGACCGCATCGTGCCGGTCACCAATCACCCGGACATGCTGGCCCTGATCGAGGCCGGACCCGCGGCGCTCGCGCGCCTCAAGACCGGCAAGCCGGTCGAGTTGCGCAGCGTCCGGCTGCTGGCGCCGATCCCGCGGCCGCCGCGAATGCGCGACTTCCTGTGCTTCGAACTGCACGTGCGCCAGTCGCGCGCCAACCGCCACCTGTTCGGCCTGGGCACCGAGCGCCTCGACCCGGCCAAGGTCGAGATCGCCCGCGTCTGGTACGAACGCCCGGTGTACTACAAGTGCAACCCCTGCAGCGTGGTCGGCCATGACGCCGTGGTGCACTGGCCCGCGTACTCGCGCATCATCGACTACGAACTGGAGATCGGCCTCATCATGGGACGCGAGGGCAAGAACCTGTCGCGCGCCGCCGCGCTCGACCACGTCTTCGGCTACACCGTCTTCAACGACTTTTCCGCGCGCGACGAGCAGTACGCCGAGATGGCCGGTCAGCTGGGTCCGGCCAAGGGCAAGGACTTCGACACCGGCAACGCCATGGGCCCGTGGATTACCACCGCCGACGAGATCGGTGACCCGCAGGACCTCGAGATGACCGCATGCATCAACGGCGAGACCTGGTCGCGTGGCAACAGCGCGGCGATGAAGCATACATTTGCCGACATCGTCGCCTACGCCTCTCTCGAGGAGACGATCTACCCGGGCGAGGTCCTCGGCTCGGGCACGGTCGGCGGCGGTTGCGGCAACGAGCTGGGCCGCTTCATGAAGGACGGCGACCTGATCGAACTCGAAGTGGCGCGGATCGGCGTGCTGCGCAACCGCATCTCGGCGCCGCACGTGCGCGAGGTTCCGCCCTTGCCGATTAGGGTCCTCTGATCAGGAAGCCGTCGCAACGCTGCTTCCGCCTGCAGTTGCTGGCGGCGCCATGACCGAGCACTGACCCGGCCGCCGATGCCCGCACATCCGACAACGCAGCCGAACGGCGCGTTTCCCTTCGGACCGCTCGCCGCGACCATGTCGATGCAGACCGCGGCGACGATGGCAGCGTACTCGGTGCCATCGCTGGCACCAGTGATCGCGCACGACCTTCGCATCGACGGCGCGCTCTCCGGCTATTTCGTCTCGCTGGTCTATGGTGTGGGCATCGTCTCCTCGCTCGCGGCGGCGAACCTGATCCATCGTTTCGGAGCCGTGCGGGTAAGCCAGCTGGTGCTGCTGGCGGCCGTGTGCATGCTCGCCATCTGCGCCAGCGGACATGCCGCCGCACTGGCGCTGGGCGCGGTGGTGCTGGGCATGGCCTACGGCGCGACTGCGCCGGTCAGCGCGCACCTGCTGGTGCCGCGCACACCCGTGTCCATGCTGAACCTCGTGCTGTCCGTGCGCCAGATCGGCGTGCCGCTGGGCGGCGTGCTGGCAGCGCTCGCCTTGCCGCCGCTGGCGCTCAACCTGGGCTGGCAGGCGACGCTACTCATGTCGGCGGTACCGATCGCGCTTTTCATGGTCTGCCTGCAATGGCCGCGGCGTCAGTGGGATGCGCCGGCGCAGGCCAGCGCGTCCGCGCCGCACGGCGGGCTGGCACAGCTGCGCGGCCTCCTGGCATCCAGCGCCAATCTGCGTCGGCTGACGCTGGCGAGCTTCGTCTTCCAGGGGGTGCAATTGTGCTTCGTCGCCTTCATGACTGTGCAACTGACCGAGCGCGCGGGTTTCGGCCTCATCGCGGCGGCGCAGGCCCTGGCGCTCTTTCAAGTCACGGGGGTGGTCAGCCGGCCGTTGTGGGGCGCGCTGGCCGATCGCATCGGCAGCGCGCGCGGGCTGCTGGCCGCGCTGGGTTTTGTCACGGGAGCGGCCGCAATCGCTGCCGGCTTCTACAGCGAGCACTGGCCCGCCGCCCTGGTGCTGGTGGTCACCGCCATCGCCGGCGCCTCCGCCAACGGCACCACGGGCCTGGCCTATGCCGAGTTCGCGCGCCTGGGCGGACCTAAGCGTACCGAGGCCACCGGGCTGGGATCGGCAGCCATGTTCAGCGGGGTACTGGTCCTGCCTTCGCTCGGCGCCACGCTCGTCACCGCGACAGGCAGCTACCTGCCGACCTTCGCGGGCTTCGGCGTGCTCGCCATGGCAACCGCAGTCGCGCTCGCGCGCCCGACCATGGCGCGCGGATGAAGCCGCATTCGCCAGCGCGCGTCAAGCGCGCCTCCAGGTCTTAATCGGCCTTGATGCCGGCGCGCTTGATGACCGCCGCCCACTTTTCGATTTCCGCGCGGCGAAAGCGCTCGAGTTCCACCGCGCTGGACGCGATCGGCTCCGCGCCCAAGGTCGCAAGGCGCTCGCGCACCTCGGGCAGGCCCATGGCGCGCGCGATCTCGCGCTGCATGCGCGCCACCACGTCGGCAGGCGTGCCGGCAGGTGCGAACACGCCGTTCCACTCATAGACCTCGTAGCCCTTGAGTCCTTCCTCGGCGATGGTCGGGGTCGCCGGAAGTGCCGGCGAGCGCGTGCGCCCGGTCAGTCCCAGGGGGCGCAACTTGCCGGCACGGATGTGAGGCAGGGTCGAGGCCATGTTGCCGAAGAAGATCGGCACCTGGTTGGACATGACGTCGATCAACGCCGGTCCGCCGCCACGATAGGGAATGTGCACCATGAAGAGCCCGGCCTGGGCCTTGAAGAGTTCCCCGGCCAGATGCTGCGCCCCGCCGTTGCCGCTGGAAGCGAACGAGAACTGGCCGGGCTTGCCCTTGACGAGCGCGATGAATTCCTTGACCGAGGCCGCCGGAAACGAGGGGTGCACGACCAGCACGTTGGGCACCGTGACCAGGAGCGACACCGAGGCCAGGTCCTTCAATGTATCGAAGGGCATCTTCGGCTGCAGCGACGGGTTGACGCTGTGCCCGGACGCATCGAGCAGGAAGGTGTAGCCATCGGGCGCGGACTTGGCGACCGCATCGGCGCCGATGGTGCCGCCACCGCCGCCGCGATTCTCCACCACCACCGACTGCCCGAGGCCGTCGGCGATCCTGGGCGCCAGGAGGCGCGCGATCGCATCGGCACCGCCACCCGGCGGAAAGGACACAACCAGGCGCACCGGGCGGGTCGGCCAGGTTTGCGCGGCGACATGGCTGACGGACCCTGCCAACAGCAGGGCAATGGAAATGGCTGCAAGCAGCCGCTTGCCAAGTCTCATCGGAGCGACTCCAGAAAGAAAATCTTCTAGGCGGCGAACTCGAATTCGCGCCCGGTGTATTCGGCCGCCGGACGAATCCTGCCTTCAGCCAACTGCTGCGCGGCCGCGGCGATCACGGCACGCGTATCCGCACCGATCGCCGCGCCCATTGCCAGGCGCACGACTTCCGGCGCCTCGCTGCCGATATGCACGACTGTACCCATCCGCAAGGCCCCGGCTGCATGATCACGCACCGCGCGCGCGATGCATTCGCCGGAATCGGCCACCGCGGAGGCAATGCAGGACGCGGGCTCGCGCACGGTCCAGTCGAAGACATTGCCGATGTGGCGCACGCCGAATTCGCTACCGGCGCGTAGCGCACCCGCGCGCCCGCCGTCGATCATCGCGAACAGGATGTCGGCACCGGCCCGCGCCTGCGCGGCGACGACGCGGTAGGCGAGGTCGGGGTCATGCTGGTCGCCGCAGAACGTGGTCAGGAGCCGCACCCCGGGTCGCGTGCGCGCGACGCCGTCGGCGAACGCGGCGCGTCCCTTGAGCCCCGGACGCACGCGCTCGCCCGACATATGCGCGACCACGCCGGTGCGCGTCTCGAGCGCCGCCAGCACTCCAGCCAGATAAGCCGAGTGTTCCTGCTGCGCGTCGTAGCAGGCCACATTGGCAGCCGGCTGCGACCCCTGCGTGACCACGAAGGCCGTGGCGGGGAAGTCCGGGGCCACGGAAGCGACGGGCGCGTCGCCCTGCCCGCCGTGCGCGACGATCAGCGCGTAGCCCTGCCGCGCCAGATCGCGCACGCAGGCGGCGCGGTCGGCCGGCGGTTCGCACCAGACGATCTCGAGGCCTGGCGCATGCGCGCGCGCGCGCTCCGCGCCGGCGGCGCCGCACTCATTGAAGCCGCCCTCTCCGCGCGGGCCGAACAGGACGACCGCGACCCGCGTCATGGCGTCAATTGAGGCGCGCGCCGGAAGCGCGCACCGCAGGCGCCCAGGCATTGACCTGGTTGGCGACGAAGGTCTGGAAATCGGCGGACGACATGGCGCGCGGCGCGATGCCGAGTTCGTCGAGTTTCCTGACCACATCGGGACGGCGGACGATCTCGGCCATCGCGCCATGGACCTGCGTCACGATCTCGCGCGGCAAACCCGCGGGACCGGACACGCCCAGGAAGTTCTCGGCGATCAGGTTGGGAAACCCGGCCTCGCCGACCGTCGGGATCTCCGGGGCGCTGGTCATGCGATCACGCGACGTGACAGCCAGCAGGCGCAATTGCCCGCCCTTCATGTAGGGAATGTTCTGCGCCAGGCTGTCGACGGCGACCTTGATGGTCCCGCCCAGAAGGTCGGTGTGCATCGGCGACGAACCACGGTAGGGCACGTGGTTCATCTGCACCCCGGCATTGCCCTTGAAGATCTCGCCGACGATATGGCCGATGGAGCCGACCCCGCCGCTGCCGAAGGGCGTCGGGTCCTTCTGCGCCTTGAGCCAGGCAACCAGTTCAGCCATGTTCCTGGCCGGCACCGAGGGATGCACCGCGAACACGTTGGGCACCGCGCCGATGTAGAAGACATGCGTGAAGCTCTTGATGGGGTCGTAGGGCGCCTTGTCGAGCATGAACGGCGAGATGCTGATCGGCGCCGTGTTGGAAAGCATCAGCGTGTAACCGTCGGCCGGCGCCTCGGCCACTGCGCGCGCACCGATGGTTGCGCCGGCGCCGGGACGGTTGTCGACGATGACGCTCTGCCCCAGTTTCTCGGCCAGGAGCGGCGAGAGCACGCGCGCGACGATGTCGGACGAACCGCCCGGCGGGAAGGTGACGACCATCTTGATCGGGGTGCGCGGCCAGGTCTGGGCAAGGCCGGGCCAAGCCAGGCAAGCCGCCAACAAACCTGCAATCACCTGAATCAGCATTGTGCGATTGCGCATGTGCGTTCCTCCAAAAAAGCTGGCGTTACATGGAAGGGTGGTCTCGCCACGTCAAGGGACGACGCAGCAACGACCGAGCGGGCGGGGATTTGAATGTCGAAAAAGCTTACATGACGCACCGCACAATAGCAAATCCTTGCGATGGAGGCTTGAAACCCAATGGCCAACACCTTGTTTACTTGTTGATTTTTCTTGGGCGCCTGCGACTGGCGCAAACATTGCATAAAAATTAGGCAGCAACGAACCGAAGCCGATTGGAGATTCCCATGAAAGCATTCGTCATTCACATTGCCACCGCCGCCATCGTCCTGACGTGTTCTCCCGCCTGGTCAGGCGCGATATACAGCTCCAGCGCCGTTTCTTCTTTTGCGATCGGAACGGCCGACGCTGTAGAGATCAACAGCAATACAGGCTCCAAGACCGAGATCGGCGCGGCCTCCGCGTCCCACACGACGATTTTCATCACCGGCAGCGGTGTCCTGCCTGCAGGAAAAATCATCGATGTCAGCGGTACCGCGACCGGGCCCGGGACTTCGTATGCGGAATCGACCCGCATGACGGGCCACGTGATCCGAATCAACAATGAAGGCGGCCCCGGACCCGACACAACCGATATCCGGATTGCCTTCGGGTTCTCGTTTAGCTGGGACGTGGACCTCAGCGCCGACGACCCGATGCGCGACTTCGCTTCGGCAGGCGCGTTCTTCGCGCTTTCCGGATTCGAAGCAGGGATCGACGCGATCGACATCGACGGCGACGGCCTGGGCCCCCTGACCGATCCCTTCATGTCGAGCGCCTACATCTTCAATCCGACCTACACGACCTTAGGTGGCGGAACCGGCGGCAGCGGTACCATCACAATCGGCGGATTCATCATCGTGCGCGCGGAAAGCATTGGGGAGTTCAGCGTCATTACCGACGCGACCGGACGCGCCTTCCATATTCCGGAACCCGGCTCGATGCTGCTGGTCGGGTTGGCGCTCGCCGGCCTCGCGGCCACGCGTCGACGCAAGGTGGCTTAGTCGGCCTTGATCTTGGCCTCTTTGACCACCTGGCTCCAGCGCGTCTGCTCGGCCTTGATGAAGGCTGCGTAAGCCTCCGGCGTCGAGCCGATCTCCTCGGTCGAGTCGTCGGCGAAGCGCGCCTGCACTTCCTTGGATTTGGCTGCCCTTGCCGCCTCGTCGGCGAGGCGCTTCAGGATCGCCGGCGGCGTCTTGCCCGGCGCGTTCATGCCGTACCACTGAACCGTCTCGAAGCCCGGGTAGCCCTGCTCGGCGATGGTCATCACGTCCGGCAGTTCCGGCAGGCGCTTGGTGGTGCCGACCGAGATCGCGCGCAGCTTGCCGGAGCGAATGTGCGGCAACAGGGGCGGGGTGCCGGCGGAGCTGGCCTGGGTCAGGCCGCCGATCAGGTCGGTCAGCTGCGGCCCGGTGCCCTTGTAGGGGACGTGCGTGATGTCCATCTTGGTCGTGAGCTTCAGGTACTCGAACGCGAGGTGCCCGGCGCTGCCGTTGCCCGCCGAGCCGTAGTACACCTTGCCGGGGTTGGCCTTGCAATAGTCGATCAGTTCCTTCAGGTTCTTGACCGGTACGCCGGCGTTGACCACGTAGATGGACGGCACCTTGGCCAAAAGCGACACGGCAGCGAAGTCGCGGTTGGTGTCGAAGGGCAGCTTGGAAAACATGAAGGGGTTGACCGCCAGGGTGCCGATGTGGCCCATGATCAGGGTGTAGCCATCCGGCTCGGCCTTGGCCACCGCTTCCATGGCAATGTTGCCGCCCCCGCCCGGCCGGTTGTCGATGATGAATTCCTGACCCAGGCCCTTGGCCATCTCGGTGGCGAAGGCGCGCGCGACGATCGAGGAACTGCCGCCGGGCGCGAAAGGAACCACCAGGCGGATCGGCTTGACCGGGTAGCGGTCCTGCGCGCGGGCACTGCCGATGACAAAGGGCGCGACGGCTGCGGTGGCGACGAAATCACGGCGTTTCATGGCATCTCCTCCAAAGGGTGCGGCGGTTGTACGCTCGATTGTGCGGTACTTGAGTCGCCCGGGGTATTGGGGTCTGACCCCATTTACTTTCCAGCGGCCACCCGGGAATTGGGGTCTGACCCCATTTACCTTAGCGAGGCCAGGACGCGATCCACCATCACGCCGGCCTGGCCCAGGTTGTTCATCGGATCGCAGAATTCCTGGAGCTTGGCGCGATTGACGTGCTTGGTGATCTCGGGATGCGCGGCGAGGATGTCGATCAGCGCTCGCTTCTCGGCCAAGGCCTGGCGGCACAGGTCGTAGACCAGGTCGTGCGCATATTCGCGCCCCAGGTAGGGCCCCAGGCCCATCATGACCGCCTCGGACATCACCAGGCCGTGGGTCATGTCGATGTTGCGGCGCATCTGCGCGGCATCGACCTCCAGCCCGGAGAGGATGAATTTCGCCTGCTTGAGCGCCCCCGAGAGAAGGCAGAACGCCTCGGGCAGCACCACCCATTCGATCTCCCAGGGGCCGGTCGAGCGTTCGTGGTCGGCCACCATCGCGTCCATGAGTGCGGCGGCGTGCTGGCGCACCACCGAGACGTTGGCGTGTATGTACAGGCACGAGATCGGGTTGCGCTTTTGCGGCATGGTCGAGGACGAGCCACGCCCCGGCGCGAAGGGCTCGAACACTTCGGCCACCTCGGTCTGCATGAGGAGCTTCACGTCCATCGCGATCTTGCCCAGCGACCCGCCGACCAGGCCCAGGAAGGCGCCGACCTCGGCGATGTTGTCGCGCACCGTGTGCCAGGAGATCAGCGGCTGTCCCAGGCCCAGTTCGCGCATCAGTCCCGCCTGGGTTTCCATCGCCCCCTTCTCCAGCGAGGAGAGGGTGCCGGAGGCGCCGCCGAACTCACCGACCAGCACGCGCGGCTTCATCTGCGTGAGGCGTTCGCGATGGCGCTCGATGCCGGCCAGGATGGAAGCCATCTTGTAGCCGAAGGTGATCGGCGTGGCCTGCTGCAGGTTGGAGCGGCCGATGATGGGCGTGTCGCGATGCCTTTTCGCGAGCGCGGCGAGCGATGCCGACACTTCGGCCAGGTCGGACTCGATGAGCGCGAGGCCCTCGCGGATCTGCAGGATGGTCGCGGTGTCGGTGATGTCCTGCGTGGTCGCGCCCCAGTGGCAGTACTCGCCCAGGCCGTCCTTGCAGTTGGCGTTGATCTGGTTGACCACCGCGATGATCGGGTAGCCGATGGCCTCGGTCTTGGCCTTGAGCTTCACCCAGTCGATCTGCGAGAGCTCGCAGTTGCGCACGATCTCTTCGGCCGCATGCTTGGGGATGATGCCCAGTTCGCCCTGGACCTTGGCCAGCGCACGCTCGATATCGAGGTACTTGGCGGTTCGATTCTCGTCGGACCACACTTCGCGCATGCGTGCGTCGGAGAAGATGTCGCCGAAGATTTTCGAGTCGATGATGGATGCGGGCATGCTGCTGGCCTTGCGTGAGTTTGAAAAGGAGGAACGGGGAAAGGTTCGCCGACAAGCGTTTGCGCGTCAGCGCACGAACCCCTTGCCCGCCAGCCAGTTCTGGATCACCCCGGCCAGTTGGTCGCTGTTGCGGTCCATCATCATCATGTGCGAGTTGCCATTGATGCCGATGCGCGGCAGGTCGATCACCTCGGGTTTGCCGCCGGATTTTTCGACCTCGTCGAGAAAGCGCACCACGTTGCCCTTGATGGTCGGCCAGCGCGCGTCCTGCTCGATGTAGTCACCGAAGACGGTGAGGATCGGCGTGTCCTTGAGTGCCGCGGCGCGCGCCGCATCGCCGTTGCCGGCCGGCTCGACCAGCACCAGTGCCTTGACCTTGTCGGGGCGCGCCTGCGCGACCCGAAACGCGAACGGCCCGCCCTGCGAATGCGCCAGCACGACGCAGGGGCACACGCGATCCACCAGCGCGGTGTAGGCGGCGATGATCGGCACGTCGGTGGTGGTCCAGCGCGGCACGCCCTGCTTGGTGAAGTTGTCGTATCCCTCCGGCGGAAACTGGCTGCCGGGCAGGAGGCGCATGCGCGCGGGGTCCTTGTTGTATGACCCGGGGCCGGCGCCGATGCGAAAGCGTTCGAAGGGGTTTTCCTTGGTCAGGAACACCGGTTCGCCCTTGAAGACCTCGGGATACATCGCCCAGCCGGAGCGGCCGCGTTCGACCGCATCCGAGTTGTAGACGGTCCAGCCCTGGCGCAGGAAGTAGTTGAGCCAGCCTGGCCGGCCATCGGGCGTGGTCTCGTAGGTCACGCCGGTGAGCCCGCCACCGTGCCACATGAGGAGCGGGAGCGTGCCACGCTCGCGCGCCGGCTTGAACCATTGCACGTACATCTGCTCGACCTGGTACACGCCATTCGGGTCGATGGTCGCCGGCGCGCCGCCGGGGGTGAAAGTCACGGTCTTGACCGGCTGGCCGCGGACGGTGTGCTCACGGCCACCGACGTGAAATGAACCCATGTCGCTGACCAGCACGCCTTGGCTCGCGCAGCCGGCCGCTGCCAGCGCCAGCAGGACGATCGACTTCTTCATTTTCTCTCCCCCGTTTTATTGAAGGCGCCGAAATGCCGGCGCCTCGTTGAAAAAAGCCAAATCCTCGATGCAGGCTTCCTCATCGGCTTCAGGCCAGGGTCGCAGTCGCATCCATGGTCAGCCATCCCTCATGATCACGCCCCCACAGGCGCACTGTCTTGCCGTCGGGCGCGGGCTGGCCGTGCACCGAGAAGGGGTGGATGTCGAAGGTTGGCCGCACAGCCTTGAATTCGAACCTGGCTACCTGCGCATCCGGGCGCTCGCGCCGCAGGAGGTCCATGAGGAGTGTCGCGATCAGGGGGCCGTGCACGATCAGTCCCGGATAGCCCTCGACCTCGGTCACGTACTTGCGGTCGTAGTGGATGCGGTGACCGTTGAAGGTCAGGGCCGAGTAACGGAACAGCAACACGTCGTCGGCGCGGATGTCGCGCCGCCAGGCCGACTCCGCCGGCGCCGCGGCGGGTTTGGGCACGGGGTCGTCCGGTCGCGGCGCGTCGCGGTAAACGATATTGTGGTGTTCCGTCAGGGCCACCGCGGACGCGCCGTTGCGCCGCAGCTCGTGGCGCACCTTGACGAAGATCAGCGTGCCGGTACGCCCGGACTTTTCGCTCACATCGACGATCGTCGAGGTGCGCGCCACGCGGTCGCCGACAAGGATCGGTTCGTGGAACGCGAAATCGCTGCCCGCCCACATGCGGCGCGGCAGCGGCACCGGCGGCAGGAAGCCGCCGCGCCGGGGGTGTCCGTCCGGTCCGATCTCGGACTGCCTCGCCAGCGGCAGAAAATACAGCCAGTGCCAGAGATAGGGCAGCGGCGTACCGTCCTTCGGACGCGCAACCGGCCAGTCCAGTGTGGCTGAAAGCGCGGCCACCGGCGTCGGATTGACGACGTCATCCAGCGTTTCGCTGCGACCGACCCAGTCCTTCAGTGCGCTTTGTTGCATGTCAGTCTCCTGGCGGTCACCGGGTGAGGTTGGGTCCTGGGCCGACCCGCGCGGCGCCGGCCCGTTGGATTAAGGCATTCTGGGGCCGGACCACCGTATTCGTAAAGTGCAGTATTTGCTACCATTGTTGCATGCAGCGCATCAATTTTGACTTAGCCGAACTGCATGCCTTCCTGGCGGTGGCCGAACGCGGCAGCTTTGTCGCCGCCGCGCGTGCCATCCATCTGTCCGCGCCTGCGCTGTCACGCCGGGTCGAACGCCTCGAAGCCGCACTCGGCGCACGCCTTTTCGACCGCACCACGCGGCAGGTCGCGTTGACCGGGCTGGGACGGCGCTTTCTCGAGCGCGCGCGCTCCGCCTTCGACGACCTGGAGGCTGCGACCCTTGGCATGAAGGAAACCGCCGCGCGCCACAGCGGCCGCGTCACGGTGGGCTGCGTGCCGTCGGCGGCGTTCTACTTCCTGCCCTCGGTGATCCGGCCGTTCGCGGAGCGCCATCCCGGCATCCGGCTGCGCATCGTCGACGAGAACGACAGCGATGTCGCACAGGCCGTGAGCGCCGGCGACGCCGACTTCGGCATCGGCTTCATGGGCACACGCGTGCCGGAACTCGATTTCGAGCCGCTGCGTGAAGACCCCTTCGTGCTCGCGGTGCGCCGCGACCACGCGCTGGCCAAACGCCGCACGGTACGTTGGCCGGAACTGGACGGCGCAAGGCTGATGGCACCGGCACGCAGCAACGGCAATCGCATCCTGCTCGATGACGCGCTGGTCAAGGCGGGACTGCGTCCCTCGATCGCCTTCGAGGTCAATCGGGTCTCGACCCTCCTGGGCATGGTCGAGGCAGGCCTGGGCATCGCGGTCCTGCCGGGGCTCGCCATGCCCTCGGCGGTGCATCCGTCGCTCATCGCCATCAAACTCACCGATCCGGCGGTGCGCCGCACACTGGGCATCATGACCCGCCACGGCGCGACACTGCATCCGGCAGCGGCCATCCTGCACAGCCACCTGCGCGCGGCCTTCCGCTCCGGTGCAGGCCGGCCCGGGCGCGCGCCGGACGACGCCGCCCGGCGGCCGGCCGCAAAGGCCTGAATTACTTGGACTCGCCCCAGAGCTGCTTTAAGCGCGCGTCGCGCCCGCAACCGGTGCGGTAGTAGTTGTAGCGCACCGGATTCTTGAGGTAGTAGTCCTGGTGGTATTCCTCGGCTGGCCAGAAGTCCGGCGCCGGGCCGGTCTCGGTGACCACCCCGCCCTTGAAGCCGACCGGCCGCGCGCTGCCGAAAGCCTGGCCGCGATTGAGCAGCGCCTTGGACTCCTCGATCAGCTTTTTCTGTTCGTCGTCGTGCCAGTACACGCCGCTGCGATACATGGTGCCGCCGTCGCAGAACTGGCGGTCGCGCGCGACGGGGTCGATGTTCTTCCAGAAGGTCTCCAGGAGCGTACGGAAGTTGACCTTCTTGGGATCGTAGATCACGCGCACGACCTCGGTGTGACCGGTGGTGCCGGACGAGACCTGCTCATAGGTCGGGAAGCGGGTCTTGCCGCCCATGTAACCCGAGGTGGTCGAGATCACGCCGTCGATCTTGTCGTAGGGTGGTTCCATGCACCAGAAGCAGCCTCCCGCGAAGGTGGCCACCGCATGGCCAGGCGGAACTGCAGGCGTGTTTTGCGCGGCGGCCGGAAAGACGCACAGCCACAGGGCGATGACAAGAGCTCTCATGAAGGGTTCCTCAAGGCGGGGATATCCGCAATTTACGCTGGGGACGCGAGCGCGGATGCGACGGCACGCTCAGATGGGGCGGGCGCCGGCGCAGAAGCGGGCGATGTCGGCATCAGTCAGGCCCACCTTGCGCGCCGCCATTTCGATGTCGCGCCAGGTGTTGGCGTCGATGGGAATCGATTGGCTGCGTCGGGCGCGCATTTCCCGCTCGGGCTCGCCGGCGATGCGCACGCGATCGTGGCCGGGTGCGGCCGGCGAGGCGCGCACCCAGTCGATGAACGCATCGCGCTCGGCATGAAAGGTCGCACCGCCGAGCCGCTCCGGATCGATGATGATCGACAGCATGTTGTTGTAGATGCCGGTGAAGTTTCCGCTGTCCTCGTGCAGGGTCTTGCCGCCGGTCAAGGCGCCGCCGAGGATTTCGCAGATCACCGCCATGCCGTAGCCCTTGTGCTCGCCAAAGGGCAGGATCGCGCCCAGGCGCCCGGCCACGTCGCGTTCGTACATGACGCGCGGATCGGTGCTGGGGTTGCCGGCGCCGTCGATGAGCGTGCCCGGCGCCAGGGTCTTTTCTTCCTGGCGCGCCACGCGCACCTTGCCCAGGGCGATGCGCGAGGTCGCGAAATCGAGGATCAGCGGTTCCTCGCCGCCACGCGGTATGCCGCAGCAGAACGGATTGGTCGCGAAGCGCGCGTCGGACCCCGCGAAGGGCGCAACCAGCGGCCGCAGCACCGCGTTGACGAAGTGCAACGAGACCATGCCGGCCGCGGCGCAATCCTCCGCCCACTGGCCGATGCGGCCGATGTGATGGCTGTTGGACAAGGCCACCAGCGCCAGGCCGTGCGCACGTGCACGTTCGACGCCGATGCGCATGGCCTCGTGACCGATCACCTGGCCATAGCCGCGGCAGCCGTCGATCATGACCATGCTGCCCAGATCGGCGGTGACCCTGGCGTGCTGGTTGGGTACCAGGCCGCCACCCAGCGCGAACCCCACATAGGCAGGGATCATGCCCACGCCGTGCGAGTCGTGGCCGGACAGGTTGGCCAGTACCAGGTTGTCGGCAGTGAGTTCGGCCTCACGCGCGGAGCTGCCCGTACCCGCGACGATGGCGCGGATGTAGGCGCTCAAGTTGGCGGGCGCGATCGCGATCTGGGCAGCGCTCATGCAGGACGTCCATGCTCGTTGGGAGCGCCGGACTATAGCAGCGCGTCTTATCGCTTGCGCGCTCGCGGCGCCTCCGGTACCTGCCAGCGATCGGCATAGCGATCCGGCCCCAGGCGCTTGAGATCGGCGTCGCGCAGCGCCACCAGCACTGACTCACCGCCCTCGGTCACACGGTACTCGCCGTAGCGTGCCGACTCGTAGACCCGCGCCGTCCCTTCCTGGAAAAAGAACGCATCGCTGCCCAGGCGCCAGCCGGAGCGCACCAGCGGTCGCGCGACCATGCGCGCCTCGCCCGCCGCCAGCGGACCGCCGCGATCAAACTCCGCCGCAGTCGCCACACCGCGTGCGTCCAGCTTCAGGCGCACCGCATGCGTCCCGCCGACGACCATGTCGGTCGGCAGGCTGCGCGCCACGCGCGTGTCCAGGCGCATGTAGTCGCCCTGCATGATCGAGCGCGGGTCCAGCGGCGCCAGTTCCAGCAGCACCATCCGGCCGTCGGCCACCAGGCGCTCCTTGCCCGCGATCGACAGGTTGACCGCCCCCAGGACCAGCGCCAGGCCCAGCGGCAGCCACCAGGACTTCTCGAACACGCGCGTCATGGTGCCTCCCGCGAAGCTTCGACTGCGATCCAGCGCGCACCGACCTGCCGCACCACGGCCGCCAGCGCGAGGCACGCCACGCCGGCCAGGGCCATCCGCGCCGCCTTGTCCAGGAGCGTGATCGCGAGACTGTAGTAGTACGCCGAGACCGAGAAGATCAGCGCCAGCATGGCGATCATCGCCCATGCGGGGCGGGCCCACGCCAGCCCGCCCAGCGCCAGGAACAGGGCCGGAATCCAGCCCGGCAACCATGCGCCCAGGGTGGCGGTCGCGAAGGCCAGCAGCAATGCGCCGGCCCGCGCCGTCACCGGCGCGCCGCGCGCGGCCGCCCAGGTGATGAGGAGCAAGGCCGGCAGCTGCGTGGCCCAGGGCAGTGACCCCGGCCCGGCGCCGGCGCTGCCCGGCCAGAGCTTGAAGAACCACGGAATCTGCGCGGCGATGATCCCGGCGATGAGGCCGAACACTGCCGGCGCCACCGCGTCGGCGCGCCCGCGCGCCGCCAGCCATCCTTCAGCAAGCAGGATGGCGGCGCATGCCAGCATCAGCGCGCCCCACCACAGCGCCAAGAGGCCCGGCGTGCGGCAGGAAAGCGCGCCGAAAATCGCCAGCGCGGCGCCAGTCAGGCTGCGGTGCAAGCCGTTGTTGACTAGGACCCACAGGAGCGCCTGCACGCCGACCAGCGCCCACCAGTTGGTCAGTGATCCGCTGCGAAACACGTCGGCCACGCCAATGGCCAGGGCGATCTGGCCGGCGATGCTGACGGCCAGCGCGAACTGCTCGGCCGCCACGCCGCGCGAGAACGCGTACAGGCCGACCGACGTCGCGCACAGGAACAAACCCACCGCGCCGGCGGACTGCGCCGAGTCGAGAAGGCGCAACGAACCCAATCCCGCACCGAGGAAAAGCAGCACCATGAGCGCGCCGATGAACCCGCCGATGCCGGCCACCAGGCGCAGGTACCAGGGATTGGCCGGGTCGGCCGCACTCGCTGGTGCCGGGGCGCCGTCGAGCACGATGCCCGACGCTGCAAGTCGCGCCTCCCAGGCGCTGGTGTGTTCACTCATATTGCCTCCCTGGTCAGGGCCAGCCCGCGCAGCCACACCACCGCAGCGCTGACCAGCCCCACCCAATACATGGTGGACAACAGGAAGACGCCAAACGCGTCGGCCGGCCCGATGATGCGCACGAAGATCGAAAATCCGATGCCGATGCCGGCCAGCGTGGTCGCCGCCAGGATCGGCAGATCGCGCCGGCCCAGGTAGGTCCACCACAGCGTGAGCGCGAACGCGGCCGCCGCCCACAGCGCTTCCCACGCAAACGAATCCCGCAACCAGACCGGCCGGAAGCCCACGGCCGACACGAGAATCGCGGTCGCCGCCAGCAGCACGGCGATGAGAGCGACGCGCGGCACGAGCGCATGTCGTGCCGCGCCCGCCAGCCGCCGCTGCGCTTCGAAGGCGAGCACGACCAGGCCGTTGAAGGCAATCGCCGCGCTCAGCCACCCCTCACCGCGGCCGAACAAATACCGCAACAGCGCCCCGCTCCCCAGGGAGTGGCAGTACAGCGCCAGCCCGACATTGGCCACCACAAGCCAGATCAGCCAGGGCGCCGACCAGCGCGCATGCAGGCACCACGGCAGGATCAGGAGCGCCCAGACGACGAAGAGCGAGTAAGGATCAGCCCCGGTCTGGTAGGTCTGGCCGAACAGGGCCAAAAGCGCGCCGGTCAACAGCACCGCGGCGATCAGCAGCGCTTCGCCCGCCACGCTGCCGACCCCGCGCCACCAGGCGCCAAGCACGGTGGCGATGAGCAGACCCTGTACGACCGCAAAGCGCGAAAAGTGCCCGAGGCGATCCCAGTTGAACGCGACCGCGAAGATGGCCGCTGCCGCGAAGAGCGCGATGCCCGTGGTCAAGAGGGTCGCCCAGATCAGGCGCACCCAGCCCGAGCGCCCCGGCACCAGCCCCAAGGCCGTGCGCGCCGCCGCCAGTTGAGCGGGAGCCAGGCGTCCGTCCGTCACCTGACGCAGGAGCCAGGCGCGGCGCTGTGGAAAGCCGGCAAATGCAGGAGTGGTCATGGAAGCTCAAGGGCAAGCGACGACAATTCCAGTCTAGTCCCGATGCCATGATGACGGTGAAGCGGCGCGCAGAGTCGAGCGTGGCGCAGCGACAAGTCGCATCTGCCACAACCTCGGCATGCCGCATGAGGCGTGCATCGCCAGGACGCGCTTGCGCGATAAACTCGGTGTCATGCAGACCGACCACCAATCGCACCCGGAGCGCGCGCGCGCCTGGTCGATGCCGCTCGACGAGATCGACGTCAGCCGCGGCTATCTCTTCGAGCAGGACTTAGTCGAGTTCTACTTCGAACGCCTGCGTCGCGAGGACCCGGTACATCGCTCGCAGTCGAAGCGCTATGGCCACTACTGGTCGGTGACCCGCTACCAGGACATCATGGCGGTCGACACCAACCATGCGGTCTTCTCTTCCGAGGCCCGGCTGGGCGGCATCGCGCTGGCCGAGCGCCCGCCGCAGGAGATGTTCCCGAGCTTCATCGCCATGGACCCGCCGCGCCATGACGAGCAGCGCAAGACCGTGAGCCCGATCGTGGCGCCGGCCAACCTGGCGCGGCTCGAAAGCACCATCCGCTCACGCGCCGGCGCCATCCTCGACGGCCTGCCGATCGGCGAGGAGTTCGACTGGGTGGAGCGGGTGTCGATCGAACTGACCACGCAGATGCTTGCGACCCTGTTCGACTTCCCTTTCGAGGAACGGCGTCTCCTCACCTGGTGGTCGGACATGGCCACCGGCGACCCCGACGGCAACGGCCCGGTCACCTCCTGGGAGCAGCGCCTCGTCGAACTGGGCAAGTGCCGCGATTACTTCACGCGCCTGTGGAACGAGCGCGTCAACGCCGCGCCGGGCAACGACCTGATCTCGATGCTGGCGCACGGCCCCACCACGCGCAACATGGGGCCGGACGAGTTCCTGGGCAACCTGATCCTCCTGATCGTCGGCGGCAACGACACCACGCGCAATTCGATCACCGGCGGCCTCCTGGCGTTGAACCGGCACCCGGCCGAATACGACAAGCTCGTCGCCAACCCGCAGCTGGTGGCCTCCATGGTGCCGGAGATCATCCGCTGGCAGACGCCGCTGGCGCACATGCGGCGCACCGCTCTCGCCGACGCGGTCGTCGGCGGCAAGACCATCAAGAAGGGCGACAAGGTCGTCATGTGGTACCTGTCGGGCAACCGCGACGAGAGCGCGATCGAAGATGCGCATCGCTTCATCATCGACCGGGCGCGGCCGCGCCAGCACCTGTCGTTCGGCTTCGGCATCCATCGCTGCGTGGGCAACCGGCTGGCCGAGTTGCAGCTCAAGGTGCTGTGGGAGGAAATCCTCGCCCGCTTCGCGCGCATCGAGGTGACCGGCACACCGGTGCGCACCAAGTCGAATTTCGTGCATGGCTTCGTTGCCATGCCGGTGGTCATTCCGGCACGCCGCCACTGACCGCAGTGCTCGCCGGGAGGAGCGGAGGCTCCTCCCCCTCGTTCAGCGTCCGATTGCGTAACCCTGCATGCCGCGCGGATTCGCCGCCGCGCGCAACAGTCGCCCGGCGCCGGCCGGCTCGCGCGATGCCGCCGACAGGCGCCCTTCCGACCAGGGTTCGCCGACCGTGACCGCGTGGCCGCGTTCGCGCAGTTCGGCAATCACTTGCGCGTCGAAGCGACCTTCCAGGGTCAGCGAATTCAGCTGCGGCCGGCGCGGCCAGAACGATGCGATCAGGTGCGACGAATGCCAGGCCGGCGCGTCGATGGCCTCCTGCAGGTTCATGCCGAAGTGCAGCAATCGCACCAGGAGTTGCACCTGCCACTGATCCTGGTTGTCGCCGCCGGGCGTACCGAAGACGGCCCAGGGCAGGCCGTCACGAAACGCCATGCCCGGCGACAGGCTGGTGCGCGGACGCTTGCCAGGAGCCAGCGCGGCCGGATGGCCAGCCTCGAGCGTAAACATCTGACCACGCGTGTTGAGTGCAAAGCCCAGGCCCGGAATCACCGGCGAGGACGACAGCCAGCCGCCTGACGGGGTCGCCGAGACCATGTTGCCGAAGCGGTCGATGACATCGATATGGCAGGTGTCGCCGTTGAGGACGCCATTGCCGGCCGGCAGTTCGGCAAAGGTCGGTTCGCCCAGGCCATGGAAGAAGCGGTCGCGCCGCACGTCGGCCTGCGCCGACTCCCAGTCGATCAGGCGCGGCTGCCGCCCGCCAGGCGCGCCCGCGCGCAAGGTGGTCGACGACGCTTCACCGATCAAGGCCCGACGCTCACGCGCATAGTCCGTCGAGAGCAGGTCCGCCAGCGGCACGTCCTGGAAGTCCGGGTCGCCGTACCAGGCATCGCGATCGGCCATCGCGAGCTTGCTCGCCTCGACCAGGGTGTGGACGAAGGCTGCGCTGTTGTGGCCCATGCGCGCCAGGTCGAATCCGGCCAGGAGCGCAAGCTGCTGGTGCAGCACCGGCCCCTGGCTCCACGCCCCGCACTTGGCAACCTCCACGCCGGCATAGGCGTAGAGGAGCGGCGCATCGTAGGCGGCCTGCCAGCGCGCAAGGTCGTCGGCATCGAGGAGCCCGCGATGGCGCTCGCCCGTGGTGTCGATCGAAGGCGTGCTGCGGCAGTAGGCGCCGATGGCCTCGGCGACAAAGCCGCGGTACCACGCGTTGCGCGCGGCGTCGATCTGACGCACGCGGTCCGACCCGGCCGCCTCTGCCTCGGCCAATACCCGGGTGTAGGTGGCGGCGATGCCGGCGTTGACGAGCAGATGATTCGCACCAGGCACCGCGCCGCCCGGCAAGTAGGTGGCGGCCGAGGCAGGCCACTCAGCCAGGAAAAGATCCTTGACGGCGGCAATCGCCTGGCGAATGCGCGGCACCAGCGGCACGCCGCGGGTCGCGTAGCCGATGACCGGTTCCAGCACCGTTCGGAGCGGCAGGCTGCCGTGATCGCGCAAGAGCAGCATCCACGCATCGAAGGCCCCGGGGACGGTCGCAGACAGCAGGCCCGTGCCGGGCACCATGTGGAGTCCCATGGCGCGAAAGTGCGCGATCGTCGCCGCCTGAGGCGCCACGCCCTGGCCGCAGATGACCTTGCACTCCGAAGCGGCCTCGTTCCAGAGCAGGATCGGCACTTCGCCGCCGGGCCCGCACAGGTGCGGCTCGAGCACCTGCAACGCCAGGCCGCCGGCGACCGCGCCGTCGAAGGCATTGCCGCCCAGTTCCAGCATGCGCATCGCCACCGCGGAGGCGATCCAGTGGGTCGAGGCGGCGACGCCGAAGCTGCCGCGCATCTCGGGACGGGTCGTGAATGGGGGATTCATCGCGTCGCTTCTCTCATGCCGGGTGCAGGCCGCAAAGAGCGATGATGCCTTGCCAGTCGCGCGCGTTCTGCGCGATCTCCGCAGCGAAGTCCTCTCCCGACTGGACATCGAGCATCAGCCCCAAGGCGCGCAGTTCCGCGACCAGGTCGGTCTGACCCAGCACCGTCGCCACGTCGCGCTCCAGGGCGCCCACCACCTCGCGCGGCGTTGCCGCAGGTGCGAAAAGACCGAGCCAGATGTCGGCCGAGTAGCCGGGAACGCCGGCCTCGGCCAGCGTCGGCAAGTCCGGCAGAATGGCGCAAGGCATGCTGGAAGCGACGCCGAGCGCCTCGACCTGACGCTCGCGCAGCATCGGCAGGGCGGCCAGCACGTTGTCGAACATCAGGTCGACGCGCCCCGCCGCCAGCGCCTTCAGGCCGTCCATGCTGCCGCTCTCGAAGGGCACGTGATACAGCGACACGCCGGCCAGGCGGGCGAACAGCTCGGCGCACAGATGGATCGTCTGCCCGGCTCCGGCAGAAGCGTAGCGCAGCACCCCGGGACGCGCGCGCGCCAGTGCCACCAGTTCCTGCACGCCCGCAGCCAGCCCGCGCCGCGAGAGCAGCAGGTTGGGCGACCAGCCGATCATGCACAGCGGCGCGAAGGCTCGCGCCGGCTCGAAGCCCAGGTCGCCGCGCAGGGCCGGCGCCAGCGCGTGCGTGGTCGAGGTGCCCAGCATGAGCGTGTAACCATCGGCCGGCGCGTCCGCCGCGCGGCGCATGCCGATCGCGGTGCCGGCACCGGGCAGATTCTCGTAGTCCACCGCGACGCCCCACAGCTGGGCCAGGCGCGCGCCGACTGCGCGTCCCAGGCGGTCAGAGGCGCCGTCGCGCCCATAGGGCACGATGATGCGGACTGCGCGCGCCGGGTACATCTGCCCCTAGGCCAATCCGCGCGCGCGCATCCAGGTGAGGCAGGTATCGACCGCCTCGGCCAGCAGCTGCGGCTGTCCCTGGTAGTAGTGGGTCGCGCCACGGATCACGTGCATGCTCTTGTCCGTACTGGCCGCGGCGGCGTGGATGATGCCGGTATGCGGCTGCGGCACGGCGTCGTCGGCGGAGTTCTCGATGGCCAGGAACGGCACATGGATGCCGGCTGCCGCGGTCTCGCCGTTGGCGTTGCTGTCGTCCAGCGACCATTGCGACAGCCAGGAACGCAGGGTCGAGAAGCGCGCCAGGCCCACCGGCCCGGTGTTGGCGGTTCCCGGGTTGCCGATCCAGCAACTCCTGGGCTTGCGGTCGTTGGGATCGATGGCCGGGTCGAGGAAGCGCAGGTCGGCGATGGTGCGGAAAGTGACGAATCCGCGCTCCATCTCGTCCCCGCCGCGCCGCTTGAGCCTGTCCAGGGTTTCGCGTACCCAGGCGGTGCGGCGGCGCATGCGCGCCATTTGCGCCGCACGATAGCGCGCGATGTACTGGCTTGAATACGGCGGCTGGTTGGGGTTCCTCGGATCGTAGATGTCGAGCTCGACATCGCGGGTGTCGGGATCGCTCTCGTCGATCACGGACGGATCGATGCAATCGGCCAGCATGTGGGCGCGCGACAGATGCGCGGCTTGGAAGATCATCGCATCGGCCGGAATCAGCCGGGCACCCGCGATATCGACCGGATCGCCCGCCGGTGTCGCCGTGACGGTCGGATGCTCGGCCTGCGACTGGTAGAACAGCGCCAGCGAACCGCCGCCGGACCAGCCGTTGAGGACGATCTTCTCGTAGCCCCACACCTCGCGCGCGTGGCGGATGTAGGCACCCAGGTCAAGGATGACCTTCTCGAAAATCAGCGGAGCGTCGTTCTTGCAGTAACGGCTGGCAGCGCACAGCACGTGCACGCCGTGACGCGCCATCTCCTGCGGCATGGGCAACAGTTGCAGGGTGCTGGCCGGATGCATGTAGATCGCCAGGGTCTTGGAGGGCACACCGCGCGGTCGCAGGCGCACTCCTTCCAGGTTGACCACACCCTGCGAACCGGAAAAGCCGTAGACCTCGGTGAACTGCGAGGTCTCGGTGAACTTGACGTGCACCCAGTCGGTTTCGATCTCGTGAAGCTTGGTGGCCATGCCGGCAGACTCCTGGCGTCGAAGGGAAGCGGCCGGCGCCCATGCGCCGGCAGATGGCGAACAATACCAAAACCCCCCGGACCAGCGCTTTTCAGGCCATGCGATGGTCCGAGCATGTAGCATTCGCGCATGACCCTGCCTCCTCCCGCGGCTCGCGCGGCGGCCCTGGCGCCGTTTCGCGTACGCAGTTTCCGTTTCCAGTGGCCGGCCGACCTCCTGACATCCTGGGCCTTCGAGATGGAAACGCTCATCCTGGGCTGGTACATCCTGAGCGTGACCGGGTCGGTGCAACAACTGGTGGTGTTCGGCGCACTGGCCTGGCTGGGATCGCTCATCTCCCCCTTCTTCGGCGTGGCCGGCGACCGGTTCGGGCACCGCACGGTCCTGATCGCGACGCGCGCGGTCTACACGGCGCTGGCCGCGCTGCTCCTGGCACTGGTCGCGAGCGACGTCCTCGTGCCATGGCATGTCTTTGTCATCGCCTTCATTGCAGGCTTGCTCAAGCCTTCGGACATGGTCATGCGCCATGCGCTGGTCGGCCAGACCATGCAACCCGGCATGTTGCTGGGTGCGCTTGCGGTATCGCGAACGACTTCGGACACGGCGCGCCTGTTCGGCGCGCTGACCGGCACGGCCGTCGTCGCGCTGATCGGCATGGGGCCGGCTTACGCGATCGTCACGATCATGTACCTGGCAGCGGTGGTCCTGTCCTGTTTTGTCGCCGGCCGGCCCGCGGGCCACGGCGACGCCGCGGCAACGCCGACGCATCCGCTGGTCGACTTGAGGGAGGCTGCCGCCTACGTCTGGCGCACTCCCCCGGTGCTGGCCGCGTTCTCCATCGCCTTCCTGGTCAACATGCTGGCGTTTCCCTTCACCCTGGGGCTGCTGCCCTATATCGCCAAGGAGGTATTCGCCATCGGCCAGGCCGGACTCGGCACCCTGGCCGCGGCGTTCGCGGGCGGCGCCCTGGCCGGTTCGATCCTGGTTGGCGCCAATCGCCTGCCGCTGCGTGCCGGTCGCACCATGCTGGCCGGCAGCGCTGCGTGGTTCGTCGCCCTGCTCGCATTCGGCCAGACCCGCGACCTTGCCACCGGGCTGGTCCTCTTGTTCGCCGCCGGCCTGGTGCAGAGCTTTTGCCTGACGCCGCTGGCGGCGGTCATGCTGCGCGTCTCCTCGCCGGACATGCGCGGGCGGGTCATGGGCATGCGCATGCTGGCCATCTGGGGCCTGCCGCTGGGCCTCATCATCTCCGGTCCGGTCATCGCCGCGCTGGGCTACGGGACGATGAACATGCTTTACTGCGCCCTGGGTCTGGTATTGACTGCTGCAATCGCCTGGCGCTGGCGCTCCGACCTGTGGCCGCGATCGGTGGCCGCCAACGCACTGACCTGAACCGGCCGCGCGCCCCTCCCGCGGCATCCTCCCTTCCCGCCACTCTCCCGGACCAAACATGAAACTCCTCTCCAGTCCCGCCTCCCCCTTTGGCCGCAAGGTCACCATGGTCATCGCCATGAAGAACCTCCAGCAGCAGGTCGAGGTCATGCCTGTCGATGCGACCCGCGGCGACGCCACGCTCAATGCCGCCAATCCGCTGGGCCGCATTCCGGCGCTCATCATCGCAAGCGGCGAGGCCCTGCACGACAGCCACGTCATCTGCGAGTACCTGGACACGATCGGCAGCGGCCCGGTGCTGGTGCCGCGTGCGGGGCCCGAGCGCTGGCGCACCCTGACCATGGCCTCGCTGGGCGACGGACTCATCGAGCAGGCGCTGTTGCAGGTCTACGAAGGCCGCTACCGGCCGGAAAACATGCGCGTGCAGTCGTGGGTGGACCGCCTGCAGGGCAAGATCGACCGCGCGCTCGCCATGCTCGAGGTCGCGCCGCCGGCCTGGGGCGCGCATCCCGACTACGGCCACCTGACCATCGCCGCCGCACTCGGCTACATGGATTTCCGCCACGCCGGCCGCTGGCGCGCCGCCCACCCGCGCATGGTGGAATGGCTGGCCCGGTTTGCCAGTGCCGTGCCGGCCTACGCGGCATCGGCGCCGCCGACGGCGTGATACCAGGGTAGCGCGCCAGGCGACGATGGGGAGCAAGCGGCGCGACCGGTCGCGCGTGACTGGCATTGAGCACCGGAACGCGCCATCCTGAGGGCTCTTGTCGTCACGAGACCGCCATCATGCAACCCGCCATCGCCCCGAGTCGTCTTGCCTTCCTGGCCGCCTTTGTCGCGCTGATCGCGCTGGCGCTGCTCTGGCACGGCCCGATCGCCCAACCGCAGAACTACCACGACTTCGCCGACAAGCGCACCTGGAACGATGTTCCACATGCCGCCGACGTGCTCTCCAACCTGCCCTTTCTGTTGGCCGGAGTGCTAGGCCTGATCGTCGCGCTGCAGATGCCGCGCGCCGCGCCATCGCGTGCGGCCTGGGGGCTCTTTTTTGTCGCCGTGGCGATGACCTCTGCCGGTTCGGCCTTTTATCACTGGGAACCAGACGATTTCGGCCTCGCCATCGACCGCCTGCCGATCGCCTGGGCTTGCGCCTGGATCACCTGCGCGCTCTTGGCCGAGCGCGTCGACGCACGCCTGGGTGGTCCGTTGGCCCAGGCGCTGGGTTTCGGCCTGGCTACGCTGTCGGTGTGGCTCTGGTACAGCGGCGCTGCAGCTGGTGACGGGGACCTGCGCGTCTATCTCTTCGTCCAGTTCCTGCCGATCGCCCTCATTCCGCTGGTATGCGCACTGACGCGACCGGGCATCCTGGCGGCAAGCGACTGGTACGGCGCGATCGGCCTGTACCTGGCAGCCAAGGTCTTCGAGGTGCTCGATGCCCAGACCTACTCCGCGCTGGCCGGACTGGTCAGCGGCCACACCCTCAAGCATCTGCTTGCGGCAGCCGCGGCCTTCTGGCTGGCCTGGCGCCTGGCGCGGCGCGTGGTGCCGGGTGACTGAGGCCTGGCGGCCGATCCGGGCGCTCAGGCCGCGCGCGCCCGGCGCAACCCCGCGATGAGCGCCACGCCGGCCATGAAGAGCGCGAACGGAGCGGGTTCCGGAACCGCGGTGATTGCCGCATAGTCGACCAGAAAGGCGCCGCGCGCGGACGTGGTGTTGTCGCCGAAGAAGACGAAATTGGGCGTGCGGTAGGCGTCCTGCCCAAAGCCTGAGTACGAAGAATAGTCGCGCAGCGCGCCGGACAGGATGGTCGTTCCTCCCTGCACCAGGGCGTAGCTCGTTCCCTGCACGTTCAAGTCCCAGCGGTTGTGCGCGGCGAACGCCCGTCCCACGAACAGCGGATCGACCGTGTTCTCGCCGGCGGTGAACAGCGCCACGCCGTCGTTCTGCGCAAAGATGCGGTCGTTCTGGAAGCCGATCTCGATGCCCTTCAGGTCCTGCCCGACTAGGATCACCGAAAAGCCGGCGCGGTTCGGATTGCCGGAATGCGACTCCTCGATGATGCGAAAACCCAGACTCAGCGCGAAGCCGGCATTCCGATCCAGCGCGGGGAAAAGCGCATTGACCAGCGGGCCATTGCTGACCTGCAATTGGGGAAAGAGCGATATCACCGAGGTGTGATTGGCATAGCCGCCCAGCGTGGAGTTTCCGGCCAGCAGGGGCGCGACCTGCGCTCCTTGAGGCGTCAGGGTCTGACTGCTGAAAGCAAAACCTCCCGCCAGCCAGCCCGCCTCAGTGGGAAGGTTTCCAGTCTGGTTGATGTCGTAGAGAACCTGGGGGGCGGCAAAAGCCGGAAGACAGAACCCGATGCCTGTGCAGAAGAGAAGGTTGCGCAGGGTCTTGGACATGGTCGGAGCGGAGGTCACGGTACGCGAAGCCGTGAGTGTCCCATGCGCGCCGGGGGCTGACCCGGCTCGGGCAGGCTCTGAAGGCCCGCGTGACAAGATTTTTCACGCCATCCGTGACGCAGTTCACGTTCACGCCGGTGCCGGCGCGCGCGATTCGCTCCTTGCCGCCAAGAAAATTCCGGCCAGAAGCAGGGCCAGCCCGCACAGTTTCACCGGGCCGATGCCTTCGCCCATCAGAAGCCATGCCAGGAGCGCCGCGCCGATCGGTTCGCCCAAAACCGCCAGCGCGATGACCGTGGGCGACACTTCCTTCAACGCATAGTTGACCGCGCCGTGCCCGAGCAGCTGCGGGCCGAGCGCCAGCGCCGCCAGCAGGATCCAGGCACCGGCACTGTAGCCCCACAGCGGAACGCCGCTCGCCAAGGCAGCCACGATGAGCGCCGCGCCTGCCACGGCATAGACGATGCCGACATACGCCAGGAGAGACACGTGCGCCCGCAAGCGCCGGCCGATCAGCAGGTAACCGCACACCGCAAGCGCACCGCCGATGGCGAGCGCGTTGCCAAGCGCAGGCCGCGGCGCATGCGTCGCCGCGCTGCTGCCATCGTCCACCAGCACGATCAGGCTGCCGGCGATCGCCACGGCGACCGCGATCACGCGCGCCACAGGCAGTCGCTCGCGCAGGACCAGGAAGGAGAAAAGCGCGATCCAGATCGGATTGGTGGTCACCAGCGCGACGCTGCTGGCAACCGAGGTGTATTCGAGCGACGCGATCCAGGTCGCGAAGTGCAGCGCCAGGAAGAGTCCCGAGGCCATGCCCAGCCAGTGGTCACGGGCGGGCAGCGCCGCCAGTTCCGCGCGCCGCAGCGCCAACACGAACGGCGCCAGCAACAGCGCCGCGCCGACCAGGCGCCAGGCCGCGATGGCCAGCGACGGGACACCGGCCGCCTGCGCCTCGCGGATCAGGATGGCCGCGGTGGAGACGATCAGCACGCCGCCGGCCAGTGCCACCCAGGTGCGCCAGCGCGGCGCCGACGCCCCGGCGCCGACTGCGCTCAAGGCGCGGCTGCTTCGACGCCGCACCACCCGGCGATGAAGAGGGCGTAGACCAGCGCCACCCGCTCCATGCTGGCGATCTCGACGCATTCGTCGAGCGCATGAATGCGCTGGGCGCGCGGGCCGTAGCAGGTGGACGCAATGCCGGCGCCGAGCTGGAAGAGACGCACGTCGGTGGTGCCGGTGGCAGCATAGCTCGGTGGCGGCGAACCGTTGACTTCGGTGTGGCAGGCGGCGAGCAGGCGCATCGGCGCAGCGTCCAGGTCGACGACGCAACCCGGCGCGTGAAAGCCTTCGTAGCCCACCTCGCAGCGCGGCGGCTCGGGCAGTTCGGCCACCGCGGCGCGGATCGCCGCCTCGACCTCGCGCTTGGCCTCGGCCGGATCGCGGCCCGGATAGATGCCGAAGCGAAAGTCGACCCGGCAGGTGGTCGGCACGG
The DNA here is from genome assembly GCA_016790635.1 of Burkholderiales bacterium. GTDB lineage: Bacteria > Pseudomonadota > Gammaproteobacteria > Burkholderiales > JAEUOS01 > JAEUOS01. The sequence goes on along the minus strand of JAEUOR010000047.1, from coordinate 37,062 downwards.
ACGAAGCCCATTCGCCGCCGGCGATCTTGCCCAGGTTGAAATTGAGCGGGTGCGGATGGCCGCCGAACAGCGGGTGCAGCGCATGCGGCGGATTCCAGCGCGCCTCGACCTCCTTCAGGCGCCGCCACACGTGCATGGCCGCCTCGATCGGGTTCAGGCCCTTTTGCGCCTCCATCGCGTGCGCCGGCCGGCCGGTGAGGATGTACTGCGCCCACACGGTGCCGACCTGGCCGCTCATGATCGACTCGCCGAAGGGTTCCGGGTCGAGCATGGCGTCGATGCGGATGCCGTGCTGCTTCAGGTGTTCGACGGTCGCCAGCGCGCCATTGCCGGTGCACTCCTCTTCGACCACGGTGTTGAACCAGAGCGGGCCGGCGGGTTGCAGCCCGAGGTCGGCGAGGGCTCGAATCCCGGTCAGGGCGGCGACGAGCCCCCCCTTCATGTCGCCGGCGCCGCGGCCATAGAACCAGCCGTCCTCGGTACGTGTGGCAAAGGGAGGCGTCTGCCACAGCGCCTCCGGTCCGGTCGGGACGACATCGACGTGGCCGCTCACCATGAGCGAACGTCCTTGGCTGCCCGCAGCTGTCATGCGCGCCAGCAAGTTGTGACAGCCGTGCAACTCCTTCACCACCGGCGAATACAGCGGGTTGCCCGTCATGGCCGTCGGAAACACCGGGATCGACTCGATCGCAAAGCCAGCGGCCTCCAGTTCACGGCGCATCACCGCCTGCGCCGCTTCCTCGTGACCGGAGAAGCTGCGCGCCTCGACCACCGCCTTGAGGGTGGCGAGCATGGCGCCGCGCCGCGCCGCAATGGCCGCGGCCAGCCGCGTCTTGAGCGTGCTGCGGTCGTCCATTTACGCCACTCCCGCGCGCTCGAGCATGGCGTGCAAGAGCACGTTGGCGCCGGCGGCCAGATGCTCGGCACGGGCGTCCTCGATCTCGTTGTGGCTGATGCCGTCCTTGCAGGGCACGAAGATCATGCCCGCCGGGCACACCGAGGCGAGGTAGATCGCGTCGTGCCCGGCGCCGGAGACCAGCGGCATCTGCGCATAGCCCAGGCGCGTGGCCGCGTCGCGCACCGCGGCGCGGCACTCGGGCGCGAACGGGGTCGGCGGAAATTCCACGGTCTGCTCGATATCGATTTCGAGTGCGCGTTCGCGGCAGATGCGTGTCGCGGCCTCGCGCATGCCGGCCTCCAGCGTCGCCAGTTCTGCCAGCGTCGCGGCACGCAAGTCGGCGCTGAAGGTCACGCGCCCGGGAATCACATTGCGCGAGTTGGGCTCGACTTTCACATACCCCACCGTCGCGCGCGTGTCGGGCGAGGTGCGCCCCAGCGCATCGATGGCCTGCATGATCGAGGTCGCGCCCTGCAATGCGTCGCGCCGCAGGCGCATCGGCGTCGGCCCGGCGTGGGCCTCCATGCCGGTGACGGTCAGGTTGAACCAGCGCTGGCCCAGCCCGCCGGTGACTTCCCCAATAACGATGCCGGCCGCCTCCAGTACCGGCCCCTGCTCGATATGTGCCTCGAAGTAAGCCGCCACCGGGTGTCCGATCGGCGCGTCGCCGGCGTAGCCGATCGAATCCAGCGCGTCGCCCATGCTGATGCCGTCCACATCCTTTTGCGCGCGAGCATGTTCGAGGGTGAACTTGCCGGCGAATACCCCCGAGCCTTCCATGACCGGCGTGAACCGAGTGCCCTCCTCGTTGGTCCACACCGCCACCTCGATGGGCGCGCGCGTGCGGATGCCGTAGTCATCCAGCGAGCGGCACACTTCCAGCGCCGCCATGACCCCGTAGCACCCGTCGAAACGCCCGCCGGACGGCTGGGTGTCGAGATGGCTGCCGCTCATGACCGGCGCGGCATCGGGGTCGGTGCCGGCGCGACGCGCGAAGATGTTGCCCATCCGATCCACCTTGACGGCTAGCCCCGCCGCCCTGCACCAGGCGACGAACTGGTCGCGCCCCGCCTTGTCCTCGGGTGTGAGGGCGATGCGCCGGACGCCGCCCTTGGGCGTGGCGCCGATCCTGGCCATGTCCATGAGGGACGACCAGAGGCGGTCGGCGTTGATGGTGAAGGTCTTGGGGTCGAGGGGTTGATTCACGCGGAACCTCGCAGCGCACTTGCGTTCGAAGTCGTGACTATAAAGTGAAGTGATGCCATGCTGACGTCGGTGCGGGAAAATGAATGCAGCCACTCGGCACCAGGCTCCCAGGAGAGATCGCCGTGAACGCAACACAGTGTGCTGTCCCCCTTCAGATCGCCGTCCTCGGCAGCGGCACCCGCACATCGGTCATGCCGGCGCACCTGGCCGCGCTTGGCGACAGGGACACGACCCCGGTGCTCTACACCCCGCGCCTGGCTGCCTTCGCCGGCAATCCCTACGACCGCCTGGCAGTGGACCTGGCCTACGTCGACATGGCGCAGCGCGCCGAGGCGGACGGATGCGCCGCTTTGTTCATCAATACCTACGCCGACTATGGCATCGAGGCGATGCATGCGGCTGTCTCGATACCGGTCATCGACGCCGGGGAGAACGCGATGTCGATCGCGGCCTCGGGCGGACGCCGCTACTCCATCGTGACGGTGTGGCCGCCGTCGATGAAGTTTCTCTACGACGAACGCACGCGCAACGTCGCTGCCGGCGCGGCCTGCGTGACAGTACGGTATGTGTCGGGCGAAGCGCCTGCAAGATCAAGGTGTGGCGCGCGATCACCTGCCGGAACCTTCGCCCTCCATCGCGGCACCATTCTTCCCCAATCCGCCGACGAGTCGGACAAACTCGACCTGACCCGCCACATTCGCTTTGGCGTACAAGGATCGAAGCTGGCTACGGATGGTCGCCGCGGAGCGTTTGCGCGCCTGCCACATCTGGCGCGGTGTCTGCCCGTGCAGCAGTGCCAGCCCGAGCTCGGCTTCGACGCGAGTCAGATTCAGCCACCCCATCAGCATGGGCAAATCCGGGAGCCGACCCCGGGCCGGCCAACGCACCAGCAAAACCACTTCGTACCCGCCGGTGGATGCCCGTCTCCGCGTCACGCTCAGCCACACGGTTTCAGCCGCGCCATCGCGTGCCGCGCCACCGCCCACCCGGAGGGACAGATGGCGGGCGATTCCATCGACCAGACAGTCGCGCAGCGCCCGGGCCAGCGGACGCTGGCCGCGTCGGCCAGTGTCGGGACTGAAACGCAGACTGCCCGCGTAGCGGCCGAGCGCTTCTGCGGTGCCTGGCGTGCTTCCGACGACATCGAGTCGCGCGTCGAACACGACCAATCCCTGCCCTGATTCCATGAAGGCGCGCTCGCCGGTCTGCGCGCGAGCGATGCGCCTTTGCAATCCGAGCGCGACCTCGAGATGCGGCAAGAGTTGCTCGAGCGAGGTTTTCTCCCGGTCGTCAAAGCCGGCACGGCGCGGGTCGCGTACCAGAGCGAGGTCGACTGATTCCGACGCACCAACCGCCTGCGGCAACCGGCCTATCAAGGTCCAGCGCAGGTCGATGGGCAAGAAGTAGTCCTGAAAGAATTCGCTTCCACGCACTTCGCGCTCATCGATCAGGTGCTGGCAGCGCACCGCCAGCCCCGGGCGCAGCAGCTTGAGGGCCCTGCGGCGCGGGTCGTGGCGCCAGTGGTGCTGTTCATACTGTCGGGCAGCCTCGGCTAGCGCGCTGCCGCTGAGATCGGCCAACAGGCCCCAGGTCGGCGCACCGCTCACTCCATCCAGCGCCAGCAAGTGGGCGACACGCGCATGGAAACCCTCGGCGACTTGCACCAAGGCCCGATCGAATCCGGTTCCGCTGCTCGCATCCTCATACAGGAGACGCAGGAAGTCCGGCTGCAGCAAGTGGGCGGGCGACGTGGCGGGGCGCATGCTTATCGATATCTATTCGGTAGTCAGTGAAGCCCGGGCATGTTAGCCGGCGAATCGAACATTTCATCCACCTGGATGATGCGCGGCGCGCGTGGCGGCCGTAATTTATGAAAAGTTTTCGTTTTCGAGCATGGCCGATCTCGGCATCCGGCAATGCGTTTCCCAACACAAGGACCAAAAAATGGACTCGCAGGAATCAAGATTCGTATGGCACCCGTTGGCCTGTGCCACCATCGTAGCAAGCGCCTCGCTGGCGGCGTGGGTCCCGGCCGCGCAGGCGGTTCCGATCGCCTGGGCCGGCGCCGAATCGGGCTTCAACGGCCGCACAATCGGGGTGCACGACGCCAGTCAAACCAATGGCAGTGTCACCGCGCAGTCGAACATCGGCGCTGTTTCGATCGAAGGCACGACCAGCACCGTCCGAATTCCCAGCTACGCGCACAACCGCGCCGATTTCACGGTTCACGGCATCACCGCCAACGCCCCCTTGACCTTCAACTTCATGGTGCAGGGCACCTACAGCTTCCTGGCGACGGAAGCATCGTGGGGCTGGTCAGCGTTCGTCGAGGCAGGCCTTCCTTTCCCGTCCGGCGGCAGCTATTCGATGTTCGGCAACCTGGTGGTGCAGAATTTCCAGGGCAGCCTGGGCAATCCCGACAGCATCGTGCAGTGCAACGGCAATACCCGCGGACAGTCGTTCTGCGGCCAGCGCTTCGATCTGTCCGTCCCGACGGAACTGTCGGTGTCCGGTACAGCCTCCGACGGTACCCGTGGCTGGGTCACGGAAACCATCGACGGCGCCGGGCTCAATGCGATGATGTCGATATCGGCCTACCTCGCCTCGGTGACATTGCCGGATCCGATTTACTTCGCAGACGACACCCAGCCGCTGCCGAGCGGCCGTTCGCTGCAAGCTTTTTCCTTGCCTTCCGTCGCAAATGCCTACCTCGAATGGGACGATGGCAGCCGCTTCGCGATCACGCTCGCAGGCTCCGGCGGCCCCAACGGCGTGCCGGAGCCCGGATCGATATGGCTGCTCGCCTTGGCATTGGGCTTGGCCTGCCGACCGGCTGCACGCCGCGCCAAGTACCTGTTTTGAACATGCGTGCCTGCGGGAGAGACAAGTCGCTGCCTAGTCCTTGTACCCTTCCATCGCGACCCACAGCCGCACCTCGTCGCCGATGGCCGGCACGCCGAACTTCATGCCCCAGTCCGTGCGCTTCAAGGTCGCCGTAGCGTTGCCGCCGCACATCGGCCGCTTGTTCATGGGGTTGTCCTTGCAGACCCAACGCTCGACCCGAAGCGTCAGCGGCTTGGTGACGCCCAGGAGTGTGAGCTGGCCGGAAATCTCGACCGGGTTGTCGCCGGTAAAGCGCACCGCGGTGGACTTGAAAGTCATGCGCGGAAACTCGGGAACGTTGAAGAAGTCGGCGTTACGCAGATGCTCGTCGAGCGTGCGCGGGCGACTGCCCTTGACGTTGTCCCCGGAAGACAGCGATGCGGTCTCCACGGTCAGGTCAACCCCGCCGGTCTTGGCGACGCGGTCGAGCGTGAATTTCCCGCTGGTGCGGTCGAACCGCCCACGCTGCATGGAGACACCGAGGTGATCGACCTCCCAGTACATGAAGGTGTGGGTCGGATCGATCGTGTAGCTTTCCGGCGCAGCAGCGACAGCCAGCGGGAGGGTCAGCGCGAGCGCGCCGATGATTGCCATTCTCATTCATGACTCCTTCGGGTTGAAAAATCAAAGGCCCAGACGCTGTTGCACCTCAGGCCAGGCCAGCAAACAGGCGGCAAGGGCGGCTATTCCCGCGTAGGCGCAAGCGGCAATCGCTTGCAGCCACACGCCGCCCTGCGGCAACGGCAGCCGCACCACGGCAGGAATCAGCGCCAGCAGTGCCGCCGCGTACCACGGCAACGGCGACGCCAGCACGGCACCCGTGAGCAGGAGCCCGCACGCGGCGCCGGCGACGAGCGTGAAGGTGGCGCCGGCGGCGATGCTGCGCCCAAGCAGCACCTGCACCAGCAGGAATGCGCCGGCGCCGGCGCCGATGGAAGCGCCGTACAAGGCATAGGAGCCGGAAGCCGAAAGCAAGGCGCACACCGCGATGCCCAGCCCGAGCGCCAACGCCGCTGCACCCGCACGGATCGGCTGGTCGCGCAGCGCGAATAGCGCAGCCGTCTGCCAGCCGGCCAGCGCGACCAGGCCGGCGCCGGTGACGAGCATGGCTGCCAGCTCCTTTTGCTTGAGCACGTTGATACCTACCCAAAGAGCCAGCGCGCCCACGACCAGGCCCAGCAACGGACCAGCGCTGCGCGCCGGCTTGAAGGCGAGATCGACAAGCACACCCGCCACGGGCATGGCCAACGAGATGACCAGAACCTTTTGCTGGGCCGACACGGGCGGGAACACGACGCCGCCAAGCAGGTAAGCCGCCGTCGCCAGGGCAGCGGCAAGCGCCAGCCCCCCCAGGCGCACGGCGAAGAACGCAAAGGCAACTGCGAGCGCGACCACGAACGGCGCCACGCCCCCCTGAACCACCGGATTGTCGAAAAATTCCTGCATGGATCGCGCGGCCGGTGGCCTCAGCCGCAGCCGCCCTTGGCATTGAATTCCACCGGCCAGGCGTATTCGAACGCGCTGCCGGTGCACTGCGATGCGCATTCGGAAGCGGTCAGGGTGATGCGGTCGCCCTGCTGCCACATGCGTACGGCGCAGGTGGCGTCGTTGTTGGCGATCAGTTCGACGAATGGTGTCTGCTTGGTCTGCCTGAAGACTGCCAGCTGATACCGGCAGTTGCCGCGGCTGGGCACGTCGATGCGCACGTTCATCTGCGACACCTTGCCATCGGCAACCCGCACCTGCGCGTTCTCGGCGTAGCCGGTTTCGTCGCGACCGACACACGACCCCGCGAAGTTCATGCCGGTGGCCGGGGCAGGCACCACCACGGGTCTGCCGTCGGTCGAGGGACCGGGTTGGCCGCCCGGCGCTGGCGTCTGCGTAGGCGGGGACGGCGGCGGCGGCGCCGGCTCGCGACCGCGCAGCTTGCGTATCAGGTCGCGCACCACCTCGAACTGCCGCTTCAGTTTCATCAGCTCTTCATAGTCAAACGCGACCGCCGGCGCCGCAACGCCAAGCGCGGCGATGACGAGTATCGACTTGCGTATCAGTTTGCCCCCCGGCATATGCCCCCCTCCGGACCGGTTGTTGTCCCGCGTTTATCGCATACTTGCGCTCTGCCGGGTCCGGCCGACAAGGTACAACGTTCCACCGCGGCCAGGCTTGCCCCGCGGACCGCCGCACGCCCAAACTGAATCCTGGAGAGAAGAACAATGTCCTTTTATCGTGGCATGACCTGCGAGAACATCACTATCCATGGCGATGCGGGAACGCCGATCACCGCCTACGTGGCCACCCCGTCCGGTCCGGGCCCCTTCCCCGGCGTGGTGCTGATCCACCACCTGCCGGGCTGGAGCGAGCACTACATCGAGACCACGCGCCGCTTCGCGCACCATGGCTATATGGCGATCTGCGCCAACCTCTACGAGCGCGCCGGGCCGGGCAACCCGGACGATGTTGCCGCCAGGGTGCGCGCCGATGGCGGAATCCCCGACGCACAGATGGTCGGCGACACCGCGGCAGCCGTGCAGTGGATGCGCGCGCAACCGAAGCACAACGGCAGGGTCGGCCTGTTTGGTTCCTGCTCAGGCGGGCGGCATGCGGTCATCTACGCCAGCCAGAGGAAGGATGTCGACGCCTGCATCGACCTGTGGGGCGGGCGCGTGGTGATGGGCACGGATGAACTCAACGCCAAGACCCCGGTCGCGCCGATCGACATGACCAAGGACCTGAACTGCCCGCTATTGGGACTTTTCGGCAACGACGACCGCGCGCCCAGCCCGGAACAGGTGAACCTGCACGAGGCCGAGTTGAAGAAGCACGGCAAGGACTACGAGTTCCATCGCTACGATGGCGCCGGCCACGGCTTCTTCTACTGGCACCGCCCGCTGTATCGCGCCGAGCAGGCCATGGACGGCTGGAGCCGCGTGTTCGGCTTTTTCGCGAAGCACCTGGCGAAATAGGCGGCTCGCACATGTGCACCTCCATCATCGAGTCCGTGCCTGTCGAAGGCATGGCCAAGCGCGGCGACGCGTGGTTTCCGCTGGCGCAGGCGGTGGTTGCCTACGACCATGCGCGTCACGCCCCGCTGGGCGATGTCATCACGCTCGACTTCATCAACCCGCGCCTCGATGCCGGTGCGCGCGCCGCGATCGAACTCACGCTCGAGACGGCGAAAGACCTGCGCGCGGCCCTCGACCGCGCAATCAGGGCAGCCGAATTCGAGGAAGCGGAGGTGCGCGGAAAACCTGCCGCTCCGCGCCTGGCGCGCGCGGCCTGAGGCGCGGCCCGGCGCCGACTACTCGGCGCGAATCCCGGCGCTGCGGATGAATTCGCCCCAGCGCGCGGCGTCGCGCCGGATCAGCGCGCGCATCTCGTCCGGGTTCGACGCATGCGACGAGAAGCCGGTCTTCTCCAGACGCCCGAGGAACTCCGGCTCGCGCGCTACCGTCGCGATCTCCTGCGCCATGCGGCTGACGATCTCGCGCGGTGTGCCGGCCGGCGCCGCGATGCCGAACCAGTTCTGCACCTCGAACTTCGGGAAGCCCTGTTCGCGCGCCGTCGGCACCTCCGGCAGATAGGGCAGGCGTTCGCGCGAGAACACCGCCAGAGGACGCAGTTTGCCGGCACGGATGTTGGCGATGGTGCCGGGCAGCGCGCCGAAGAAAGCCTGCGTCTCGCCGGCGACGATACTCTGCGAGGCCGGCGCGTTGCCCTTGTAGGGCACGTGCAGCATTTGCGCCAGGTTGAACTCGCGCTTGAAGAGTTCGCCGAAGACGTGTCCAGGAGAACCGGCCCCGGCCGAGGCGAACGCGACCTGCGTCTGCTTGGCATGACCAATGAGGTCGGCCATGGTCTTGACCGGCACTGAAGGATGCACCACCAGCGCGACCTCGGTCGCCGCGAAGGTGGCCACCGGCTGCAAGTCCTTCTCGACGTCGAAGGGCATCCTGGGATACAGGAACGGGTTGAACACCAGGACGAAATCGACCACCCAGGCGAAGGTGTAGCCATCGGGCGCCGACTTGAGCGCCGCGTCGACGCCGATGTTCCCCGAGGCACCCACCCGGTTCTCGATCACGAAGGCCTGCCCGAGGCGCTGGCTCAGGCGCTCGTTGATCAGCCGGCCGAGCACGTCCGACGGTCCGCCGGCGGGGAAGGGATTGATGGTCTTGACCGGACGCGCCGGCCAGGACTGCGCTGCGGCCGCTGCACAGACAAAAGCGAGCCCGAGGGCCGCGACATGACGCAGGATGTTGTTCAACGGCAGTCTCCTTGGATGCTGACGACACGCCTTCGTTGGCATGCTCGAGCGAGTATACGAAGTTGAACTGGCATCGAGCGCGCATCAAGCCCCGGTCCCGGCGCACGCCGGTTCAAGCCGCCTCGCCTGCCGCGGCTCCGGCAGCGGGCAGGAGTTCGCCGCGCCCGCTGCGGCCAAGCGCGGCGTAGATGGCGACGAGCGCCGCGTCGTCGCTGGCAAAGAGGTGCTCTTGCCCGATCAGCCGATCCAGTCCGGTGCGATGCATGACGTCAAGCACCTGTTTCTTGAGACCGCTGAACCTGACGTCGATGCCGCCGCCACGCAGGCGCTCGACCAGGTGGCGCACGACCTCCTCGCCGGCCGAATCCATCCGATTGATGCCTGCGCCCGCCAGGAGAAGAATCCGCGTCGCGGGCTTGCGGGCCACTGCCTCGAGTACCTGCTCCTCGAAAAATGCCGCATTCGCGAAGTAGAGACCCGCGTCGAAGCGCAGCACCAGGACTTCAGGGCAGGTCGCCAGGCCCGCATGGGCATTGACATCACGCAGTGCCCCGTCCGGGTGGCGGCCCAATTCGGCCAGGCGCGGTCGCATGGTCTGGTAAAGATAAATCAGCACCGCCAGCGCGGCGCCGATCAGGATGCCCCGGTCCAGGTGCGGTGCAGCCACGAGAGTGACGACGAAGGTTGTGGCGGCCACCAGGCCATCGGCACGGCTCGCGCGCCATGTGTGGCGCAGCGCGGCCGGTGTCACCAGGCTGGTGACCGCCATGAGGATGATGACGCCCAGGGTCGCCTTCGGCAGGTGGTAGAGCAATGGGGTCAGCACCAAGAGCGTGGCGACGACGAAGAGTCCGTTGAAGATCATCGCCAGTCCGGTCTGCGCGCCGGCCTGCAGGTTGATCGCCGAGCCCGTGAACGACCCGCAGGCGGGGTAGGACTGGAAGAACGCGCCGCCGAGATTGGCCACGCCCTGGCCGATCAGCTCCTGATTCGGGTCCAGGCGCTGGCGCGTCTTGGCCGCCAGCGCCTTGGCCATCGCGACCGACTCCATGAAGCCGACCAGCGCGATGACCAGCGCGGCCGACAGGAGGGAGAGGAACGCATCAAGGCCGAGTTGCGGAACGCGCAGCGCCGGCAGTCCCTGCGGAATCTGGCCGACCACATCGCCGCCGCCGGAGAGATGGATTTCACCACCGACGATCTTCTTGATGCGCCAGGCATGCCCATCGCTTGCGCTCCCGGCGGGTCGCTGGCCGCTCAGATGGAGCGTCGCGGCGCCGCCGGATGCGGGCACGGTCCGCTCGAAGGCGACGCGCAGCAGACGGCCCCAGCGCTCCTTGTTCTCGAGCGCCAGATCGGCCGCATCGAGCTCGCTCAGGTGCAGCTCGTGGCGCAGCGCCGCCATGGCACGCGGCTCGCCACCTGCGAGCTTGCGCAGCTGTGCCACCTGCTCGACGGCGCGCGCTTCGTGCGCCTTGATGCGCTCCTTGGTGTCGATGTAACGCAAGACACGCTCGCGCGTCTCGCCATCAGCGATCTGCGCGGCGCCGACGCGTTCCAGCCGTTCGTAGCCCGACAGCGCGCTGACGACGATCGTCAGCGCGACCGCGATCAGCACGTTGAGTTTGGACAAGGCCGGGACCCGCTTGAAGATGAGCATCAGCGCAAGCGCAAAGGCCGACATGGCGAGTGTGGGCAGGTGCGCCTGCGGCAGGTACGACAGCATCTCCCAGATATCGCCCAGGAAGGAGCCGCTGCGCCCCTTCGGAATGCCCAGCAGCATGTCCAGCTGCGACAGCGCGATGATGATCGCCGCCGCATTCATGAAGCCCAGGATCACCGGGTGCGACACGAAATTGACGATGGCGCCGAGCTTCAAGGCACCGAGCGCGAACTGGATGACCCCCACCATCAGGGTCAACAGCAGCGCGAGTTCGATGTACTGGTCGGAGAACGGCGCCGCCAGCGGCGTGAGCGCCGCCGCGGTCATGAGCGAGATGATCGCCACAGGGCCGGTCGCCAGCTGGCGCGACGAGCCCCACAGGGCGCCCAGGATCGCCGGAACGAACGCCACGTAGAGCCCGAAATGGACCGGAAGTCCGGACAACTGGGCGTAGGCCATCGCCTTCGGCACCAGCACCAGGGCACCGGTGATGCCGGCGATCACGTCGGCGCGCAGGATGGCTGCGGTGACGGGAAACCAGGCGAGAAAGGGGAAGAACCGCTGCAGGCGTTCTGTGCGCATCACGGGGGAATCGGAGCCTCGACCCCCATTTTGACCGAAGTCCGGCCCCTCCCCGCAACGTCAGCGTGATGCTGTTGCGCCGCACCCCGCAAACAGGTTCCGCGAACCCTGCCAGCAGCCGCCGGACAGGTTGCCGACGCGTCGCGGGCCTGCGGACTGGCGTCGACTACATCGCAGTCCGGGGTCGCGCGCCCAACAGAGGTTCGAGGCGCCCCGCCAGCGCATCCGCCTCGGCCTTGTTGGGCAACCCGCCGATGCGCACTTCGTAGCTGCGACTCTCGGCCGCACCGGTCGGGAAGATGCTTGCGGCAAAACCCTCGGCGCGCAGGCGGTCATAGACGGCAAGGGATTCGTTCTGGTTGGCGCTTGCCGCCGCGATGACCTTCCAGCGCCCGCCGCGCCGCGCCGCGCCCTGGCCGGCCGCGATCTCGGTCTCGGCGGCCCACTGCTGCAGTTGCTGCGGCGAGACCGCCGCCAGGCTGGCAGCGCGCGATGCGTCGCGCTGCCCGCCGGCCTTGGGCGCGATGTAGAACTGCAAGGCCTGGTTCATCGCCACCGGCGCCTCGCTGTCGCGCTGCACCGAGATGGCGCCTTCGATCAGGCAGACGATGTCGCGGTCATCCGCCGACTTGCCCCACAGGTCGGTCCCGCGAATGCCGGCCGTGACGGTCGCCACGCGGATGTCGACTTCGCGCCGGCTGGTCAGCTTGGCACGGGCGTCGGTGGTGAAGCGGAACGCGCCGCGCGCAATCGCCAGCGCCGCCTGCACGTAGGTCTGCTTGTTCTCCTGCCGCTGGCCGAGGCTGTCCAAGGCCAGGAGCGCGTTCTCGCCGAGCTTGACCTGGCTGCCCTCGGCCATGCGCAGGAGGATGCGCGCGTTGGCGCCGGTGCTGATCTTGTCGGCGGCACGCAGCTCCATGCCAGGGCTCAGGGGCTCGCGCGTGCCGCCGCGCTCCACCCATGCCGGCATCTGCACGCCCTCGACCACCGCGGTCGGCGCGGCGATGGCGGTAACGGACGCGAATCCGAGGGCAAGGCTGGCTGCGAGCAAAGGCATTTTCATGATCGTTCCTTCAAGGTTGGTCCGTCCTGATCATCTACGCCGGCGCCGCCTGGCGCGGATGCGCCGGCCGCGCCCGGATTGTGATGCATGTCACGCATGGTTGCACGGGGGCTGCAGTCGAGCCGGCCGCTATAATTTTGCGTTTGATCCAGGCGGCACCCCCCAATGCAGGACAAGTATCTCCCCAACGAGGTCGAAGCAGCCGCCCAGGCGCACTGGAATGCGACCGATGCCTATCGCGTCGTCGAGGGCGCGCGCAATGCCCAGGGCCAGGAGAAGCCCAAGTACTACGCGTGCTCGATGCTGCCCTACCCCTCGGGCAAGCTGCACATGGGCCACGTGCGCAACTACACCATCAACGACGTCATGACGCGCCAGCTGCGCATGCGCGGTTACAACGTCCTGATGCCCATGGGATGGGACGCGTTCGGCCTGCCGGCCGAGAACGCGGCGATGAAAAACGGCGTCGCGCCGGCCAAGTGGACCTACGAGAACATCGCGACCATGAAGCGGCAGATGCAGGCCATGGGCCTGGCCATCGACTGGAGCCGCGAGATGGCGGCCTGCGACCCCGGCTACTACAAGTGGAACCAGTGGCTGTTCCTCAAGATGCTGGAAAAGGGCATCGCCTACCGCAAGACCCAGATCGTCAACTGGGATCCGGTCGACATGACCGTGCTCGCCAACGAGCAGGTCATCGACGGGCGCGGCTGGCGCACCGGCGCGCTGGTCGAAAAGCGCGAGATCCCCGGCTACTACCTCAAGATCACCGAGTACGCCCAGGAGCTGCTGGACCACACCCTGACCAGGCTGCCGGGTTGGCCCGAACGCGTGCGGCTGATGCAGGAGAACTGGCTGGGCAGGAGCGAAGGCGTGCGCTTTGCCTTCACCCACGACATCCGCGACGCCGATGGCCGCCTGGTGCAGGACGGCCGCATGCACGTCTTCACCACGCGCGCCGACACCATCATGGGCGTGACCTTCTGCGCAGTCGCGCCCGAGCACCCGCTGGCCGCCGTCGCGGCAGCGCGCGAGCCGGCCGTGGCGGCCTTTGTCACCGAGGCGAAAAAAGGCGGCACCACCGAGGCCGAGCTTGCGTTGAGGGACAAGGAAGGCGTCCCGACCGGGCTGTTCGTCACCCACCCGCTGTCCGGCGAACAGGTCGCGCTGTGGGTCGGCAACTACGTGCTCATGAGTTACGGCGACGGTGCGGTCATGGGCGTGCCGGCGCACGACGAGCGCGACTTCGCGTTCGCCAGGAAGTACGGCCTGGCGATCAAGGAGGTCGTGCGCGTGGCGGGCAAGCCCTTTTCCACCGACGCCTGGGCCGAGCACTACGCCGACAAGTCGGGCGGCGTCTGCGTCAATTCGGGCAAGTATGACGGCCTGGCCTTCGGCGCGGCGGTCGATGCCGTCGCCGCCGACATCGCGGCACGCGGCCTGGGCGAGAAGCGCATCACCTGGCGCCTGCGCGACTGGGGCATCTCGCGCCAGCGCTACTGGGGCACACCGATTCCGATCATCCATTGCGAGGACCACGGCGCGGTGCCGGTGCCGGAGAAGGACCTGCCGGTGGTCCTGCCGGAAGACTGCATTCCGGACGGTTCGGGCAACCCGCTCAACAAGCACGCAGGCTTTCACGCCGGTGTGGTCTGCCCGATCTGCGCCAAGCCGGCGCGGCGCGAGACCGACACGATGGACACCTTCGTCGATTCGGCCTGGTATTTCATGCGCTATTGCAGCCCGGGCAGCGATGGCGCGATGGTTGATGCACGCAACGACTACTGGATGCCGATGGACCAGTACATCGGCGGCATCGAGCATGCGGTCCTGCACCTGCTGTACGCACGCTTCTGGACCAAGGTCATGCGCGACATGGGACTCCTCAAGTTCGACGAGCCGTTCACGCGCCTCTTGTGCCAGGGCATGGTGTTGAACCACATCTACTCGCGCAAGAACGCCAGGGGCGGCATCGAGTACTTCTGGCCGCACGAGGTCGAGAACCAGTTCGGCGCCGACGGCAAGGTGGCGGGCGCCAAACTCAAGCGCGACGGCTCGGCGGTGGACTACGAGGGCGTCGGCACGATGTCCAAGTCCAAGAACAACGGGGTCGATCCGCAGGAGATCATCGACCGCTACGGCGCCGACACCGCGCGCCTGTACACCATGTTCACCTCGCCGCCGGAGCAGACCCTCGAATGGAGCGATGCCGGGGTGGACGGCGCCGCGCGCTACCTGAAGCGCGTGTGGGCCTTCGCCTACGCCTGGCGCGACGCCCTCGCCGCCGCGCCGCCGGTGGTCGCGAGTGCGCTCCCCGAACCCTTGAAGCGCCTGCGGCGCGAAGTCCACCTGTGCCTTAAGCAGATCGACTTCGACCTGGCGCGCATCCAGTACAACACCGTGGTGTCCGGCGTGATGAAGATGCTCAACGCGCTGGAAGGTGCGCCGCGCGACGACGCGCGGTCCGCGCAGGTGGTCGGCGAAGGCCTGTCCATCCTGCTGCGCGCCCTGCATCCGGTGGTGCCGCACATCACCCATGCCCTGTGGGTCGAGCTGGGCTACGCCGCCCGCCTGGGCGACATCCTCGATGCAGCGTGGCCGGTCGTGGACGCCGAAGCGCTCAAGGCAGACGTGATCGAACTGGTGCTGCAGATCAACGGCAAGCACCGCGGCGGCGTACAGGTGCCGGCGACGGCTGAGCGCGAGGACATCGAGCAACTGGCGCTGGCCTCGGAGAGCGCGCAGAAGCACCTTGCCGGCCGGACACCGAAGAAGGTGGTGGTCGTGCCGGGCCGGCTGGTCAACATCGTCGCTTGAGGTGGAAACCATGACGCCGGGACGCCGCGCCTTCGTCATTGCAGCCGCGCCCCTGCTCCTGGCCGGCTGCGGCTTTCAGCTGCGCGGCAGCGCGCAATTGCCCTACGACACCCTTTTCGTCGACATTCCCGATTCCAGCGCGCTCGGCGCCGAGCTCAAGCGCAACCTGCGCGCCGGCAGCAACACGCGCATCGTCGCGCGCCGCGAGGAGGCGCAGGCGATCCTGGCCCCTACCGTGGAGCAGCGCAGCAAGACCATCCTGTCGCTTTCCAGCGCCGGACGGGTGCGCGAATTCCGCCTCAAGTACAACTTCGCCTTTCGCATCATCGACACCCAGGGCCGCGACATCATCGCGCCGGTCGCCCTCCTGATCGAGCGCGATTTCCCTTTCAACGACACCCAGGTCCTGGCCAAGGAGTCCGAGGAAGCCCTGCTCTACCGCGACATGCAGACCGACATGGTGCAGCAGGTGCTGCGCCGCCTGGCGGCAACCGAGCCACTGCCGCGCGAGCGCGACCCCGCGCGCAACTAAAACGCGTGGCCGCCGCGCTCTCCCCCGAAGACCTGCCGGCGCGCCTGGCGCGGGGACTTGCACCCCTCTACACGGTCACCGGTGACGAACCGCTGCGCGCCCTCGAGGCCGCCGACGCCATCCGCACAGCGGCGAAAAAGGCCGGCTTCTCCGACCGCAAGCTCTACTCGACCCACCAGCATTTCGACTGGGCCGCGCCGCGCGCCGACCTGGCGGGCATGTCGCTGTTCGGCGATCGGCCGCTGATCGACCTGCGCATCCCGAACGGCAAGCCCGGGCGCGACGGCGCGCTCGTACTCGAGAAACTGGCCGAAGCGGCGCATCCGGACGCGCTGCTGCTCATCACCTTCCCCGGCGACTGGAGCACGCTCAAGACCGCCTGGTGCAGGAAACTGATGGAGACAGGGGTATTCGTCGAGTCGCGCAGCATCGAGCCTAAGCACCTGCCGGAGTGGATCGCGCTGCGCTTGAAGCGCCAGGGCCAGAGTGCCGACGATGCGACCCTGCGCCTGATCGCCGGCAAGGTCGAGGGCAACCTGCTGGCCGCGCATCAGGAGTTGCAAAAGCTTGAACTCCTCTACCCGGCCGGACCGCTCAGCTGGGAGCAGGTGCAGGATGCGGTGCTCGACGTCGCGCGCTACGACCTCTTCAAGCTCTCCGAGGCCTGGCTGGCGGGCGACTGCGTGCGCCTGCGCCGCATGGTCGAGGGCCTGAAGGGGGAAGGCGAGCCGCCGCCGCTGGTGCTGTGGGCCATGGCCGACGACATCCGCACCCTGGCCAAGTTGAAGCGCGGCGAGCGCGTCTTCAACAAGGGGCCGCGCCTGCCGGCCTACGAGAAGCGCGCCCGCAGCATCGAGCCGCGCTCAATCGGCGACGCGCTCAAGCACGCCGCCGCGATCGACCGGCTGATCAAGGGCCTCAGGCCCCGCGAGATTTCCGGCGATGTCTGGGAGGAGTTCTACCGCCTCGGCGCGCGTCTGGCCGCCTAGGCTATCCTGCCGGGTTTGCCTTGCCGTACACTTGACCCATGAGCGCTGTCCTGCAACCCAAAGATGATGTCGCCGCCGCCATGCGCGCCATGGGCCGCGCGGCGCGCGCCGCCTCGCGCGCCATGGCGCGTGCGAGCACCGCAGCCAAGAACGCGGCGCTCAATGAGATCGCCGCATCGATTCGCCGCGAGCGAGTGCGCCTCAAGGCCGAAAACGCGCGCGACCTTGACGGCGGCCGCGCCAAGGGGCTGGATGGCGCGATGCTCGACCGCCTGACCCTCACCGACAAGGCCATCGACGCGATGGCGCAGGGCCTCACGCAGATCGCCGAACTGCCCGACCCGGTGGGCGAGATCACCGACCTCAAGTTCCGCCCGACCGGCATCCAGGTCGGGCGCATGCGCGTGCCGCTGGGCGTGATCGGCATCATCTACGAGTCGCGTCCCAACGTCACCGCCGATGCGGCCGGGCTGTGCCTCAAGTCGGGCAACGCAGCCATCCTGCGCGGCGGCTCCGAGGCGATCCATTCCAACCGCGCCATCGCCGCCTGCGTCGCCGCCGGGCTGGCCGCTGCCGGGCTGCCGGCTGACGCGGTGCAGGTTGTCGAGACGACCGACCGCGCCGCAGTCGGCGAACTCATCACCATGACCGAGTACGTCGACATCATCGTGCCGCGCGGCGGCAAGGGACTGATCGAGCGCCTGATGCGCGAGTCCAAGATCCCGATGATCAAGCATTTGGACGGCATCTGCCACGTCTACATCGACGAGCACGCCGACCTGGAGATGGCCGTGGCGGTGGCCGACAACGCCAAGACCCAGCGCTACGGGACCTGCAACACCATGGAGACCCTGCTGGTGCACGCCGCCATCGCGCCGCGCGTCCTGCCGCGGCTGGCCCGCGTCTACGCCGACAAGGGCGTCGAGCTGCGCGGCGACGCCGCCACCCGCGCACTAATCGCCGCGGCGCTGCCGGCGACCGAGGAGGACTGGCGCACCGAGTATCTGGCGCCCATCCTCGCGGTGCGCGTCGTCGCCAACCTCGACGAAGCCATGGAGCACATCGAGCGCTATGGCAGCAAGCATACCGACGCGATCGTGACCAGCCACCACGGCAACGCGATGCGCTTCTTGCGCGAGGTTGACTCGGCCTCGGTCATGGTCAACGCCTCGACGCGCTTCGCCGACGGGTTCGAGTTCGGACTCGGCGCGGAGATCGGCATCTCCAACGACAAGCTGCACGCGCGCGGCCCGGTCGGGCTCGAGGGCCTGACCAGCGTCAAGTGGGTGGTGCTGGGCAACGGTGAAGGGCGCAGCTAGCCGCCGCGCCCGCCCCGCGCCGACCGCTTACCGGTTGTACAGCGTCTGTGGCAGCCACAACCCGATCTCGGGGAACACGTACAGCAGCACCAGCGCGATGACCTGGATACCCATGAAGGGCATCATCCCGGCGAAGATCTGGTTCAAGGTCACGTGCGGCGGCGCCACGCCTTTCAGGTAGAACGCCGCCATCGCCACCGGCGGCGAGAGGAAGGCCGTCTGCAGGTTGAGCGCCACCAAGAGGCCGAAGAACAGCGGGTCGATGCCGAACTTGGGCAAGAGCGGGATGAAGATCGGCATGAAGATCACGATGATCTCGGTCCATTCCAGCGGCCAGCCCAGGATGAAGATGATGAATTGCGCCAGGATCATGAACTGCAGCGGCGTGAGCCCCAGCGACAGCACCCACTTCTCGACCAGTTCCTGACCGCCCAGGAGCGCGAACGACGCCGAGAAGATCGACGATCCGACGAACAGCCAGCAGACCATGGCGCTGGTCTTGGCGGTGAGGAAGGATGAGTCCTTGAGGATGCCGCCGACTTCGCGCACCGTCGCGCCGCCTGCCCCGGCGCCGGCGCGGCGATGTTCCAGATAGCGATACGCGATCGCCAACAGGAAGCCGCCAAACGCGCCCACCGCCGCCGCCTCGGTGGGCGTGGACAAGCCGAAGACGATGGAACCCAGCACCGCGAGGATGAGGAGTGCCAATGGAAAGAACGAACCCAGGAGCATCTTGAAGATCTCCAGGCGCTCCCAGGTCCAGAGGGCGTAGACGGCCAGGAGGAACAGCGCGCAACCGGCCGCCAGTCCCAGGAACCAGGTCGGCGTTTCGCCTCGCTCCCCGGCCTCCTCCGCAGGTTTGTCGCTAGCGCCGGCCGGTGCAGCGGTCTCAGCCTTCGCTGGGGTCTTCGCTACGGCGCCGGGTTCGGCCAGGCCGGCCGCCGAGGCTTCTGCCTTGCCCTCCTTTTTCGCGTCCGTCTCGTCTTCCTTGGGCGGCTCCGCCAGGCCGGTTGACTCCTCCTTGGGCTCGGCCAGGCCACCCTCCTCTGCCTTGGGCTCCGCCAATCCACCCGAGTCGGTCGATTCGCTGGCGCCACCGGAACTCCCCATTTCGACCACCCCGGTGGCCTCCTGTGCCACAGGTGCGGTCGCAGCGCGCCATACCAGCGCCAGGACCAGGGCCACGAAGAGCGCCGGCAGCAGGGTCACCAGCAACTGCTTCATGACCGCGCCGCGCTCCGCACCGCCGGCCAGGCCGCGCCACAGGCCTGCGAAGGCATTGTTGCCGCGCGAGCGCAACGCCTGCGCCACCGGCGGCAGCGCCACCTGCCGCTCCGACATGGCCAACGGCGGCATCAGGTCGGGCTTGAGCTTGGCGATCAGGATCACGTAGCCGACGTAGAGCGCCGCGAGCATGAGACCCGGGAAGAACGCACCTGCATAGAGTTGCACCACCGACACCCCCGCGGTCGCGCCGTACACGATCAGCAGCACCGAAGGGGGGATCAGAATGCCCAGGCACCCGCCGGCCGTGATCGCGCCGGCGGCGATCTTGGGACTGTAGCCCGCCTTGAGCATGGCCGGCAGCGCCAGCAGGCCCATGAGCGTGACGACCGCGCCGACAATGCCGGTGGCGGTGGCGAAGATGGCACAGGTCACGATCGTCGCCACCGCGAGCGAACCGGGCACGCGCGCCATCGCCAGGTGCAGGCTCCTGAAGAGCTTCTCGATCAGCGCCGCGCGTTCGACCAGGTAGCCCATGAAGACGAACAGCGGAATCGCGATCAGGACGTCGTTGCTCATGACCGCGTAGGCGCGCTGGACCATGAGGTCCAGCACGCGCGCGCCGGCAGTCGACGGATCGACGCTGCGGTACGAAAACCAGGCGAACATGACGCCCATGCCCATGAGCGTGAACGCGGTCGGGAAGCCCAGCATGATGGCCACCACCACCAGCGACAGCATCAGGAGACCGAGGTGCCCGTTGGTCATGGTCGACCAAGGCATGAAGATGGCGGTGGCGGCCAGGATGATGGCCATCAGCGAAAAGCCGAACCAGAGTTCGCGGCGCATGGTCTAGCGTCCTTGCGCGGCGGGTGCACCACCGGCGGCCGCGCCGGCATCGTCGACATGCACCATCTGCTTCAGCTTGTCGACGTCGACTTCCTCGACATCCTGTTCGCGCGAAGGCCATGCACCCTGGCGGATGCAGATCACGCAGCGCACCATCTCGACGATGCCTTGCAGCAGCAGGAACAGCCCGGCGACCGGGATCACGGTCTTGAACGGGTAGATCGGCGGACCATCGGCGGTGATGTTGGAATGCTCGTCGATGCGCCATGAATCAGCGGCATAGAAATAGCCCGCGTAGGTGAGCGCGATCACGCCCGGCAGGAAGAACACGAAATACAGGATCAGGTCGAGCGAGGCCTGCGTGCGCGGCCGGAAAAAGCCGTACAGCACGTCGCCGCGCACATGGCCGTTCTTGGACAGCGTGTAGGCGCCGGCCATCATGAAGAGCGTCCCGTACATCATGATCATGGCGTCGAAGGCCCAGGCGCGCGGGCTGCCCAGCACATAGCGCGCGAACACCTCCCAGGTCACGTGCAGCGAAAGGAGGACGATGATCCAGGCGAAGGCCTGGCCAACCCAGGTGCTCAGCCGGTCGATGAACAGCAGCAGCTTCTGCATGACAGTACCTCGGGGGTACGCTGCCGGCCGACACCGGCCGGCAGCGGAAAAAACAACACCCGGCAGTTGCCGGGTGTCGGGTTTGCCTTGACGACCCGCTGGATCAGGCCTTTTCCTTCTTGGGCGCGAAGTAGTGGTTGTAGGCCATGCGCCGGTTGACGTTGTTGTCCAGGTCCCACTTGACCGCACGCTGGGCGAACTTGCGCTGCGATTCGGCGATCTCGTTGAAGAGCGCGTTGTCCTTGCGCTTGGCGACCGCTGCGTCGTAGCCCTTCAACTGGTCCTGCAGGATCGAATCCGGGGTCTTGTAGAACTTGACCTTGTCCTTGGTCTGCATCTCCTCGTAGTCCTTGGAGTAGCGGTCGATCGACTTCCACACCATGTCGGCCGATGCGGCCTCGACGCCGTTCTCGATGATGGCCTTCATCTTGGCCGGCAGCGCGTCGTACTTGGTCTTGTTGAACATGATCTCGAACTGCTCGGCGTTCTGGTGGAAGCTCTGCAGCATGCACACCTTGGAAACGTCGGGGAAGCCCAGGATGCGGTCCGAGGTCATGTTGTTGAACTCGGCCGCATCGAGCAGGCCGCGGTCCATGGCCGGGACGATCTCGCCGCCGGGCAGCGCGTTGACCGACACGCCGAGGGCGGTGAACACGTCGATCGAGATGCCGACGGTGCGGTACTTGAGGCCTTTCATGTCAGCCGACTTGGTGATCGGCTTCTTGAACCAGCCCAGCGGCTGGGTCCACATCGGGCCATAGGGGAAGGACACGACGTTGGCGCCGATCGACGCGTAGAGCTTGGCCAGGAGTTCCTTGCCGCCGCCATACTTGTGCCAGGCCAGCAGCTGCTGCGCGTCCATGCCGTAGGCGGGGCCGGAGCCCCACAGGGCCAGCGCGTTCTGCTTGCCGTAGTGATAGACCAGCACGCCATGGCCGCCGTCGAGCGTGCCCTTGGTGACCGCGTCGAGCAGGCCGAAGGCCGGCACCACTGCGCCGGCGGGCAGCACCTCGATCTTGAGGTCGCCGCCGGTCATGTCGTTGACCTTCTTGGCGAAGTCGTTGGCGTACTCGTGGAAGATGTCCTTGGCCGGCCAGGTCGATTGCCACTTCATCGAGATCGGGCCTTGCGCGCTGACGATGCTCGGGAAGCCCAGCGTGGCCGTGCCGGCGGCAGCGGCGGTGGCGCCGGTCAGGAACTTGCGGCGGTTCGCGACGTCTTGCGTCATTTGTTTGTCTCCTCGGTTAAGGGATGGATTTGCACCAGAGGCGCGCAGTATAGGCGCATCCGGGGGGGGGCTCCATCAGGCTAACCCTAACCGGAGGCAACCCGTGGTACGGGTCGCAGCGAATTGACACCGGCGGAACGGTATGATGTCCTTATGGCCTCATGGCCAGGAAACGCATGCAAGCTCAATTCGACGATTCCGGCGCCGACGCCGGGGGCCACGCGCCTTCGGCAGCGACCCACCCGCCCCCGTCGCGCCGGGCCGGCGGCTCGGTGTGGATCGTGCCGTTCGCGGCACTGGCGCTGTTCGTCGCCGCGATCGCGGCGCTGCTCTGGTTCGTGCTCAAGCACGAGGCCGAAATCGAACTCTCCAACCTGCGCCGCGACACCCAGTACGCCGAACTCGCCATCACGCGCCGGATCCTCGCCCACCAGGACCTGGTCGACCGCATCGCCGGCGCGATCTCGTCCGGGCAGGACGCGCTGACCCTGACCGACCAGGCGCAGATCTACCTGCGCCAGAACCCGGAGCTGCGCAACGTCCTGTGGACGTCCCCGGCCGGCACCATCAGCTGGGCGGCGCCGTCCTGGAAGGACGCCTCGTCGATCGCGCGCGAGCGCCCGCCGCCGGCCGAGCGCGAGCGCATGCTGCGACTGACCTCCGCCACCGGGCGCTCGACCTATTCCGACCCCTATCGCGACTACCAGGATGAGCCCTACATCGAGTACCACAGCCCGGTGGTGCGCGAGGGCCGTTTCTTGGGCACCATCAGCGCTTCGCTGTCGCTGCGCGCCGCGATGCAGCGCCTGGTGCCGCTCTCGGTCAGCGAGAAGTACCGCCTTTCGCTGATCGACGGCAGCGGGCGCGAACTGTTCCGCCCCGATGATGCGCGCGAGACCTACGAATGGCTGACCCAGACGGTTTCCCTCACCCTGCCCTGGCGCGGCCTCGACCTGACGGCGACGTCGTACAAGAGCGACTCGCTGGTCGGCCGCGCCGTCCTCATGGCGATCATCGCGCTGGTCACCATCGTGCTTGCCTGGAGCCTCTGGTCGCTGAGACGGCGCGTCGAAATGCAGGCCGGCGTGGATCGCGCGCTCATGGCCTCGCACGAACGCTTCGTCACCGTGCTCGATGCACTCGATTCCGGCGTGGCCGTCTCCGACTTCGACACGCGCGAACTGCTGTTCTGCAACGAGAGCTTCGCGCGCATCTTCCCCGGCCACACCCTGGGCAGCAACACCGCCGACCTCGAGACCGCGTTCACGCCGATCCCCTCGCAGGCAGTCCCGCGCGCCGCACTCCTGACCGCCGACGGCCGCCTGGGCGGCGTGCACAAGCTCGAGGTGCGCGACGAGTCGCGCGACCTCTGGTACGCACTGCGGGTGCGCGCGGTGCGCTGGGTCGACGGACGCGCGGTGCGCATGACCATGATCTCCGACATCACCGAACGCAAGCTGGCTGACGAGCGCAGCCGCGTGCAGCAGGAAAAGCTGCTGCTCACCTCGCGCCTGATGAGCGTGGGCGAGATGGCCTCCACCCTGGCGCACGAGATCAACCAGCCCCTCTCGGCGATCGCCAACTACAACATGGGAGCGGTGCGGCGCCTCAAGTCGGACCACTGGCAGAAGGAAGACCTGGTCGCGGCGCTGGAAAAATCGGCCGCGCAGGCCGAGCGCGCCGGGCGCGTGGTGCACCGGGTGCGCGAGTTCCTGCGCCGCCGCGAACCGGTGCGCGAGCCCGGTTCGATCAACCTGATCATCGCCGAACTCGCCGAGTTGGTCGAGATCGAAGCCGACAAGGCGCAGGTGCAGCTGGTGCTCGAACCCGAGGCCGAGGTTCCCCCCGTGTTCGCCGACCGCGTCATGATCGAGCAGGTGCTGGTCAACCTGATCAAGAACGGCATCGATGCGATGCGCGCCGTGCCCGTCGACCGGCGCCGCCTGGTCGTGCGCACCCGCCAGGCGCAGGCCGAGGGCGTGCCGCCCATGGTCGAGATCCAGGTTATCGACGCGGGGCACGGCATCGCCCCCGAGGTCGAGCGCGAACTGTTTTCCCCGTTTTTCACCACCAAGGACAATGGCATGGGCATGGGCCTCAACATCTGCCGCTCCATCGTCGAGATGCACGAGGGCCACCTGTGGTTCTCGCGTCGTCCCGACGGCGGCAGCGTCTTTCACTTCACCTTGCCGCTGGCGGAATCCGCCGCGGTGCTCGCGGCATGAACGCGCGCCCGCTCATCCATGTCGTCGACGACGACGAGGCCATGCGCGACTCGCTCACCTGGCTGCTCGATAGCGAGCGCTACACAGTGCGCACCTACGCCTCGGGCGAGGCCTTCCTCGAGCAGATGACCGCGGCGGCGCCGGCCTGCGTGATCCTGGACATCCGCATGCCCGGCATGAGCGGCATCGAGGTACACGAACAGTTGACCCGCCGCGGCGTCGCGACGCCGGTCGTCTTTGTCACCGGGCACGGCGACGTGCCGATGGCGGTCGAGGCGATCAAGCGCGGCGCATTCGATTTCGTCGAGAAGCCCTTCAACGAAAAGAAGCTGACCGCAATCATCGAACGCGCACTCGAGGCTGACGCGAAGAACGCGGGGGCCGTCGCGGCGCAGGCGCAGATCGCGCACCGGCTCGCGCGATTGTCGCCGCGCGAGCGCGAGGTGCTGGACTTGGTCGTGGCCGGCAAGATGAACAAGACCATCGCCGACGCCATGGACATCAGCATCAAGACCGTCGAGGCGCACCGCGCCAAGGTGATGGAAAAAATGGGCGTGCGCTCGCTGGCCGAACTGGTGCAGGCCGTGGTCAAGGTGCAGGAAAAGCCGGCGTCCTAACCGCGCCCGCGGCGCTACGCGTCGGACGGACGCTGCGCACTGAGCGCGGCACGCCTGCTTCGGCAGGCGCGCGCCTTTAGGTTCTGGGGCGCTCGGCCACCGTGATGCGATGCAAGAGCCGCCGGTGGCCGTCATAGCCGCCGGTCGCGGCGTGCACCACGCTGCGGTTGTCCCACATGACCAGCATGCCCTGCGACCAGCGCTGCCTGTAGATGAACCGTTCCTCGGCCTGGTGCTCGAAGAGCGCACGCAGGATGGCCTGCGCCTCGTCGTCCGGCATGCCTTCGATGCCGATGGTGTAGCCGGGACTCACGAACAGCGCCGTACGCCCGGTCTCGGGGTGCACGCGCCCGATGGGGTGGGTCTGCACGGCCAGCGCCGCGTCGGACCAGCGGATGTCCATGGAACGGCCGCTGTCGCGCTCGCCGTAGCGCCCGTCGCGCGCGTAGCCGCGCCGTGCCGAATGCACGCCCAAGCGGCCGTCGACGGTGCGACGCAGATGCGCGGGCAGGGCCTCCCACGCGGCGATCTGGTTGGCGAACAGGGTATCGCCGCCGACCGGCGGAATCACGTCGCCCGAGAGCAGGGTGGCCGTCGGCGGCGACGCCAGGAAACTCCAGTCCGAATGCCAGCTATCGGCGAAAAGCCGGGTCTTTTCGTCAGCCTCGCGCCGCATCTGGGCGACGTGCGGATGGCCGGGCACCGAGCCGAAAAACGGATCGACGCCAAAAGGCCCGATGCTCGCCGCAAAGCGCTCCAGCGCGTCGATGTCGAGCGACTGGTCGGGAAACGAGAGCACCAGGTGCGAGAGCCAGTGCCGCCGCAGTTCAGACGACACATCTGCCGCCAGCGGCTGCGACAGATCGACCCCGGTCACCACCGCGCCGCAGGGCGCGTCCGCCACCTCGACGCGCAACGTGCTCATGATGAAGCCTCCTTCAGGTGCACACGCGACCGAAGTCGCTGAAATAGTCGGGATAGGTCTTGGCCACGCATTGCGGATCATTGATGGTCAGATGCTGGCCGTCCGCCATGCCGAAGGCCGCCAGCGAAAAGCTCATGGCCATGCGGTGATCGTCGTAGGTGTCGATGGCCGCGGGCAGGACCTGCGCGGGCGGCTCGACGCGCAGGAAATCCGCGCCGGCAGTGACCGTGGCGCCCAGCTTGGCGAGTTCGGTCGCCATGGCCGCGATGCGGTCGGTCTCCTTGACGCGCCACGAGGCGATGTTGCGCAGCGTCGACGGACCGTCGGCGAAGAGCGCCAGGACGGCCAGCGTCATGGCCGCGTCCGGGATGTGATTGCAATCGGCGTCGAAGGCGATCAGGCGATCGGGATGGGCCTCGTTGGTGAAGCCGCGCACTTCGATCCAGTCGGCGCCCGCCATCACGTTGGCGCCCATCCGCGACAGCGCATCGGCGAAGCGCACGTCGCCCTGGATGCTGTCCAGGCCCACGCCGGTGACGCGCAGCGGCCCGCCGCCCAGGGCGCCGGCGGCCAGAAAGTACGACGCCGAGGAGGCGTCGCCCTCGACCGCGATCGCACCGGGCGACGCATAGCGCGCGCCGGCGGGGATGCGAAAGCGACGCCACTGGTCGCGCTCGACCGTGACGCCGAAACGCTGCATCAGGTTGAGCGTGATCTCCACGTACGGCCGCGAAATCAGTTCGCCGATGACCTCGATCTCGATCGGCGCGTCGCGGCGCCCGGCAACCAGGGGCAGCGCCATGAGGAGCGCCGTCAGGAACTGGCTGGAGACGTCGCCGCGCACCGGCACCGCGCGGTCGATGCGAATCTCGGCCGCGTCGATGGCAAGTGGCGGATAACCCTCGCGTCCTTCATAGGCAACTCTGGCGCCAACCGCGCGCAAGCCGTCGACCAGGTCGCCGATGGGTCGCTCGTGCATGCGCGGAACGCCGGAGACGCGATAGCGCCCGCCGTTCATCGCCAGGGCCGCGGTCAGGGGTCGGATCGCGGTGCCGGCGTTGCCCATGAAGAGGTCCGCCTGCTTGACCGGAAAGCTGCCGCGCACGCCGTGCACCAGGCGCTCTTCGCCCGCGCCCGCGACCTCGACCCCGAGGCGCTCGAGCGCGGCCAGCATGACCCGCGTGTCATCCGAATCGAGCAATCCGCCGATGCGGGTCGCGCCGTCCGCCAGCGCCGCCAGGAGCAGCGTGCGGTTGGAAATGCTCTTGGAGCCCGGCAGGCGCAGTTCGCCGCGCGCACGCGTCAACCGCGGCAGGCGCAGGGACTCGACCATGCCCGCCTAGCCCTCGACGCCGGCCGCGCCGCCCATCCACGCCAGGCGCGCGCGCCGCGCGTTGGCATAGAGGGCTTCCAGCGCGGCGCCATCGCCCTGGGCGAGCATGGCGCGCGCGCGCGCCAGGGCCGCCGTGTAGGCGTCCAGTTCGGCCAGGAGCGCGGCGCGGTTGGCCAGCGAAATGTCGCGCCACATCTCCGGGCTGCCGCCGGCGATGCGCGTGGTGTCCGACAGCCCGCGCCCGGCGTGGGCGAACAGGTCACTTCCGTCGTCGCGACGCGCAAAAGCGTCGACCAGCGCAAACATGAGCAGGTGCGGCAGATGGCTCACCGCCGCGTAGACCCGGTCGTGCCGCTCTGGTGACAGGAGCGACACCTGCGCGCCCAGCGCCTCCCAGGTTGCGCGCACCGCGGCCAAGGCGGCGGGGTCGGTCGCTTCCAGTGGAGTGAGCACGACGCGGCGCGCGCGATAGAGTTCTGGATCGGCCGCGGCGGCGCCGGAGCGGTCGCCGCCGGCGATCGGGTGCGCCGGGACGAAGCGCGCCAGGTGCGCGCCCAGGTGCTCGCGCGCCAGCGCGACCACGTCGGCCTTGGTGCTGCCGGCGTCGGTGACGATGGTGCGCGCGCCCAAGCGCGGGGCGATGGCGCGCATGAGCGCCCCCAGCTGACCGACCGGGGTGGCCAAGAACACCAGGTCGGCATCCGCGCAGGCGGCGCCGGCGTCGCCCGCCGCCGCGTCGATCGCGCCCATCGCCTGCGCCTGCTCCAGGTTGGCGCGGCTGCGGCCCACGCCGATGACCCGCTCGAAGAGACCCGCGCGCTTGCCGGCCAGGGCGAACGAAGCGCCGATCAGGCCGACGCCGACGACGACGACGCGGCCGAAGTGCGGCGCATTCACGATGACCGGCGCGCCTTGAGGACCTCGCCCAAGGCCGCGAGAAAGCGCGCGTTCTCCTCCGGCAGGCCGATGGTCACGCGCACATGGCGCGGCAATTCGTAACCGACGATGGGACGCACGATCACCCCGCGCGCGAGCAGCGCGTTGAAGACGGCCGGGCCGTCACCGACATCCACCGTCACGAAATTGCCGGACGAGGGAATGTAGGGCAACCCCAATGCGTCGAATCCGGCGGTCAGCTGCGCCATGCCGGCACGGTTGTTCTCGAAGGTGCGGCGCACGAATTCCTCGTCGCCCAGCGCCGCGATCGCCGCGGCTTGCGCAATGGCGTTGACATTGAACGGCGCGCGCACGCGATTGACCATGTCGCACACCTCGGGGTGCGCCAGCATGTAGCCCACGCGCAGCCCCGCCAGGCCGTAGATCTTGCAGAAGGTGCGCGTCAGGACCAGGTTGGGAAACTCCTTCAACCAGGCGACCGTGTCGGTGCGCAGCTCGTGCGGCAGGAAGTCGTTGTAGGCCTCGTCGAGCACGACGATGACGCTTTCCGGCACGCGCTTCATGAAATCGTGCACCGCCGGGTAGGGCGTAAAGGTCCCGGTCGGGTTGTTCGGGTTGGCCAGGAACACCATGCGCGTGTCGGCGCGGATCGCGCGCGCCATCGCATCCAGGTCGTTGCCGTAGTCGCGCGCCGGCACCTTGATGCCGTGGGCGCCGCGCGCCAGCACGGTGATCGGGTAGACCGCGAAGCAGTGCTGCGAGTACACCGCCGAGACGCCCGGCGCCAGATAGGCCATCGCCAGATAGTCGAGCAGGTCGTTGGAGCCGTTGCCGACGGTGACCGCGTCCATCGCGACGCCCCACTTGGCCGCCAGCGCGGCACGCAGGTCGTAGGAGGCGCCGTCCGGGTACAGGTGAACTTCCTCGATGGCGCGGCGCATCGCCGCCTTGGCCGGCTCGCCGCACCCGAGCGGGTTCTCGTTGGAGGCCAGCTTGATGATGTCGCGCTCGGCCATGCCAAGCTCGCGGGCGACCTCGGAGATCGGCTTGCCCGGTTGATAGGGGGCGATGCTGCGCACGTAGGGCAAGGCAGTGGCGGAAGGATGCATGGGCGTTCTGCTAGTAGTCGCCGACGGGATAGGAGCCGAATATCTTGAGGTAGGGCGCGATGCCGCGCAGCTCTGCAAGCGAAGCCGCCAGCCCGGCGTCGCGCTGGTGGCCCTCGAGGTCGACGTAGAACATGTACTCCCAGGAGCCCGGCATCGACGCCAGGCGCGCCGGGCGCGATTCGATCTTGGTCATCGACACGCCGTGGCGCGCGAAGGGCGAGAGCAGCTTGACCAGCCCGCCGGCGACATTGGGCGCCGACATCACCAGCCAGGTGCGGTCGCGCCCGGAGGGTTCGGAATCGTTGCGACCGACGACGACAAAGCGCGTCCGGTTGGTCGCGTCGTCCTCGATGTTCGCAGCCAGGATGTTGAGGCCGAAGTTGGCCGCCGCGTTGGCGCCCGCGACCGCCGCGGTGGCGGGGTCCAGGCTCGCCAGGCGCGCGGCTTCGGCGTTGGACTCGACGGTGACGCGGTCCACCCCGGGCAGGTTGCGGTTCAGCCATTCGCGCGTCTGCGCCAGCGACTGGCCATGCGAGTACACCTTGCTGATGCCGTCCATGCCCGCGCGCGCGCGCATCAGGTTCTGCTCGACCCGCAGCACCACCTCCGCGCACACCTTGAGCGGGCTGCCGAGCAGTAGGTCGAGCACGCGCGAGACCGTGCCTTCGGTGGAGTTCTCCACCGGCACGACGGCGAAATCGGCCGCGCCGGACTCGGCGCGGCGAAAGGCCTCATCGAAGCTCGCGCAGGCGATGCCTGCGGCCGAGTGCCCGAACTGGCGCAGCATGGCCTGTTCCGAAAACGTGCCCGCCGGCCCCAGGTAGGCCGCGCGGATCGGCCGCTGCAGCGCCGAGGAGGCCGACATGACCTCGTGGAAGATGCGGCTCACCGCATCGGCGGGCAGCGGGCCGGGATTGGCACCCTCGAGCCGTCGGAGCAGCGCCGCCTCGCGCTCGGCGCGAAAGACCGGCGCGGCAGGGTCCTCGCTGCGCTTGACCTGGCCGATCTGCTGCGACACCCGCGCGCGCGCGTTGAGGAGCGCGAGCAGTTCGTCGTCGAGCCGATCGATCTCCTGGCGCAGGCGCGGCAGGTCGCTCATGGCATGAGTCCCGGGCCGGGGGTACCCGGCCCTCCCGCACCGCCCTCGCCGCCGTTGCCGTCGCCATCCTCGCCGCCGTTGCCGGCGTGGCCGTTGCCGTTGCCGTTTTCGCCGTTGTCGACGTCGCTCTCGACCACGCGCTGCAGGCCGGAGAGCGTGGTGCCGTCGTCGACGTTGATCAGGGTCACGCCCTGGGTGGCGCGGCCCATCTCGCGGATCTCGGCCACGCGCGTGCGGATCAGCACGCCGCCGGTGGTGATGAGCATGATCTCGTCCTTGGGCTCGACCAAGGTCGCGGCGACGACGCGCCCGTTGCGCTCGGAAGTCTGGATCGCGATCATGCCCTTGCTGCCGCGACCGTGGCGCGTGTACTCGGCCACCGGCGTGCGCTTGCCGTAGCCGTTCTCGGTGGCCGTCAGCACGCTCTGCGCCTCGTTCTCCGCCACCAGCAGCGCAATCACGCTCTGGCCGGGGTCCAGCATCATGCCGCGCACGCCGCGTGCCAGACGGCCCATCGCGCGCACGTCGTTCTCGTCGAAGCGCACTGCCTTGCCTGCGTCCGAGAACAGCATCACGTCATGGCGCCCGTCGGTCAGTGCCGCGCCGATCAGGAAGTCGCCGGGGTCCAAGTCGACGGCGATGATGCCGGCGCTGCGCCGGTTGGCGAAGTCGGTCAGCGCGCACTTCTTGACCACGCCCTGGCTGGTGGCCATGAACACATAGCGGTCGGGCGTGAAGCCCTTGACAGGCAGCACCACCGTGATCTTCTCGCCTTCCTCGAGCGGGAACATGTTGACCACCGGCCGGCCGCGCGTACCGCGCGCGCCCTGCGGAACTTCCCAGACCTTCAGCCAATAGACCTTGCCGCGGTTGGAGAAATTGAGCAGGAAGTCGTGCGTGTGGGCGATGAAGAGCTGCTCGACGTAGTCGTCCTCGCGCGTCGCGGTGGCGAGCTTGCCGCGCCCGCCGCGCTTTTGCGCGCGGTACTCGGTCAGCGGCTGGCTCTTGATGTAGCCCGCGTGCGAGACGGTCACGACCATGTCCTGCGGGGTGATCAGGTCCTCGGCGTCGAGGTCGGCGGCGTTGGTCTCGATCGTCGAGCGGCGCGCGTCGCCGAACTCGTCCTTCACCTTCGCCAGTTCTTCGGCGATGATGGCCGTGATGCGCTCGGGCTTGGCCAGGATGTCGATCAGGTCGGCGATGCGCTCCATCACCTCCTTGTACTCGGCGACGATCTTGTCCTGTTCCAGCCCGGTCAGGCGCTGCAGGCGCATCTGCAGGATTTCGCCGGCCTGCACTTCCGACAGGTAGTAGCCCTGCGCCTTGAGGCCGTAGGCTTCCGCCAGGCCTTCGGGGCGCGAGGCATCGACCGCGGCGCGCGCAAGCATCTCCTCGACCACGCCGGACTTCCACGGCCGGCGCATCAGTTCGTCCTTGGCCACCGGCGGGGTCGGCGCGGCCTTGATCAGCGCGATCATCTCGTCGACGTTGGCCAGCGCCACCGCCAGCCCTTCGAGCACGTGGCCGCGCTCGCGCGCGCGGCGCAGGTCGAAGACCGTGCGCCGCGTCACCACCTCGCGGCGGTGCTGCAGGAACTGGTCCAGCATCTGCCACAGGTTGAGGAGCCTGGGCGCGCCGTCGACCAGCGCCACCATGTTCATGCCGAAGGTGTCCTGCAGCTGGGTCTGCTTGAAGAGGTTGTTCAGCACCACCTCGGCCTGCTCGCCGCGCTTCAACTCGATCACCAGGCGCATGCCCGACTTGTCGGACTCGTCCTGGATGTGGCTGATGCCCTCGATCTTCTTCTCGTTGACCAGCTCGGCCATCTTCTCCTGCAAGGTCTTCTTGTTGACCTGGTAGGGCAGCTCGTCGACGATGATGGCCTGGCGGTCGCCGTTCTTGCCGATGTCCTCGAAGTGCGTCTTGGCGCGCATGATCACGCGCCCGCGGCCGCTGCGATAACCCTCGCGCACGCCGCCCAAGCCGAAGATGATGCCGGCGGTGGGGAAATCCGGCGCCTTGATGATCTCGATCAGTTCGTCCAGCGTGGTCTCGGGGCGCTTCAGCAGCAGCAGGCAGGCGTCGATCACGTCCGACAGGTTGTGCGGCGGAATGTTGGTCGCCATGCCGACCGCGATGCCCGAACTGCCGTTGATGAGCAGGTTGGGGATGCGCGCCGGCAGGATCAGCGGTTCCTTCTCGCTGCCGTCGTAGTTGGGTCCGAAATCGACCGTCTCGCGGTCCAGGTCCGCCAGCAGTTCGTGGCCGATCTTGGCCATGCGGATCTCGGTGTAGCGCATGGCGGCCGGGTTGTCGCCGTCGACCGAGCCGAAGTTGCCCTGGCCATCGACCAGCATGTAGCGCAGCGAGAAGTGCTGCGCCATGCGCACGATGGTGTCGTAGACCGCGATGTCGCCGTGCGGGTGATACTTGCCGATGACGTCGCCGACGATGCGCGCGGACTTCTTGTAGGCGCGGTTCCAGTCGTTGTTGAGTTCGTGCATCGCGTACAGCACGCGGCGGTGCACCGGCTTCAAGCCGTCGCGCACGTCGGGCAGCGCGCGGCCGACGATCACGCTCATCGCGTAATCGAGGTAGGAGCGGCGCATCTCCTCCTCGAGGCTGATCGGGAGGGTTTCTTTGGCGAACGAGTCTGAGGGTTGAATCACGATGCGGGTGCGGCGCGCCGCGCCCCCAAACGGGTGCGCGGCTGGTGAACGGGAAACGGGCTCCTGACGCGCTTGACGCCGGTCCGCAAATCCCGCAATTGCAGACACACGATTTTATCACGCGCCCCCTGGCAAATCGCCTGCCGCAAAGGTCCGCAAACCATGCCGCGCCGGCGCTCCGCGCAGGTCCGGCGCACGTCGCGATTGCGCGCGGAGCGCGCTTCTGCGACGATTGGCGATGCCCATGGAAAACATCGACACCCTGATTGAAGCGCGCTACGTCGTGCCGGTCGAGCCGCACGGCACGGTGCTGACCGACCACGCCGTGGCGGTGAAGGACGGCCGCATCGTCGCGCTCCTGCCCGCAGCGCTGGCAGCCGAGCGCTACGCCGCCGCCGAGACCGTGCGCCACCCGGACGCGGTGCTGATCCCGGGACTCGTCAACGCGCACACGCACGCGGCGATGACGCTCTTGCGCGGCTACGCCGACGACCTGCCGCTCATGACCTGGCTTGCCGAGCACATCTGGCCGGCCGAGGCCAGGCACGTCTCGGCCGGTTTCGTCGAGGACGGCACCCGCTTGGCCGCCGCCGAGATGCTGCGCGGCGGGGTCACCTGCATGAACGACATGTATTTCTTTCCCGAGGCTTCAGCCAGCGCGGCGCAGTCGCTCGGGATGCGCGCCGCGCTGGGCATGATCGCCATCGAGTTCCCGACCGCCTACGCGAGCGATGCCGACGATTACCTGGCGAAGGGACTGGCGTTTCGCGATGCCCATCGCCACGACCCGCTCCTGTCGTTCTGCCTGGCACCGCACGCGCCGTACACCGTCGGTGACAAGACCTTCGAGAAGATCGCCCGCTACGCGGCCGAACTCGGTGTGCCGGTGCACGTGCATCTGCACGAGACGGCCGATGAGGTCGCGCAAAGCCTCAAGGACCACGGTGTGCGCCCGCTGGCACGGCTGCATCGCCTGGGTCTCATCGGCCCGCAGACCATCGCCGTGCACGCGGTGCATCTGGAGGACGCCGAAATCGAACTGATGGCGCGCGAAGGCGTCTCGGTCGCGCACTGCCCCGCCTCCAACCTCAAGCTTGCCAGCGGCATCGCGCCGGTGGCGCGCCTGGCCGACGCCGGCGTCAACCTGGCCATCGGCACCGACGGGGCCGCCTCCAACAACCGGCTTGACATGTTTGCCGAGATGCGTCTGGCGGCCCTGTTGGCCAAGGGAGCCTCCGGGCGGGCCGAGGTGCTGCCGGCCGCCTCGGCGCTGCGCGCGGCCACGCTGGGCGGCGCGCGCGCGCTGGGCCTGGAGGCGACGATCGGCTCGATCGTCGCGGGCAAGTGCGCGGACCTGGCTGCCGTTTCGCTCGCACGCACCGACCTGAACCCGGTCTACGACCCGGTTTCGCACCTGGTCTACGTGGCCGAGCGGACCGACGTGGCGCAGGTCTGGGTCGCCGGCAGGAGTGTTGCCCGCAAACAACGATTGACGCACGCTGCGGACAGCGATTTGGATTCACTCGCGCGGCTGTGGCAGAATCGCCTGAGAGCGGAATAGGGGTAAACTTCCTGACGTTCCATCAGGTTGCGACGCGTGGACATCGGCGAACCGGGTTCTTTTCCGGCGTGCAAAGTTTGCGGTTTTGGCCGATAATCGTGAAAAAGCGGTATTGAAACCAGAAGTCAAATTCACTTCGCGAAGAGGAGAAACATGAAGGTCTCGAAAAATCTGGGCATGCTCTTGGCCACGCTCGGCCTCGCAGTGTCCGCAGGCGCTTCGGCGCAAAACAGCAAAGACGCCTATGTCCAGGACGCGCGCGGCGTGATCGTGCGCAACTCCAACTTCGGCGACCCCAAGATTGGCAACCTGTGCTGGCGCACCGGTTATTGGACTCCAGCCACCGCGAACTGCGAGTGCGACGCCCCGATCGTCGGCGCCGCTTGCGCTCCGCCCAAGCCGGCTCCGCCCAAAGTTGCGCCGCCGCCGCCGCCGCCCAAAGCCCAGCCGCAACCGCCCAAGCCGCAGGTACAGAAACCCAAGCCCCCGGCGCAAGCCTCTCTGAAGGTGACGTTCGCGGCTGACGCGTTCTTCGACTTCAACAAGGCGGTGCTGAAGCCGGAAGCCAAGGCCAAGCTGGACGATCTGGTCGGCAAGCTGAAGGGTATCGCGCTCGAAGTCGTCATCGCGGTCGGTCATACCGACTCGGTGGGCGGCGACGCGTACAACCAGAAGCTGTCGGTCAAGCGTGCGGAAGCGGTCAAGGCCTATCTGGTCACCAAAGGCATCGAGCCCAACCGCATCTACACCGAAGGCAAGGGCAAGAAGCAGCCCGTCGCCGACAACAAGACCGCCGAAGGCCGCGCCAAGAACCGCCGCGTGGAAATCGAAGTGGTCGGCACCCGCCCGAACAACTGATTCGGCACCGGTTGTCCAGAAAGCCCCGCTTCGGCGGGGCTTTTTGTTTGTGCCCTTCTGACCCGACCCTGATCCGATTCTGACCCGCTCTTGCAAGGATGTCCCTCATGCACCCACGTCCCAGCGGCCGCCGCGCCGACGAACTGCGCCCCATCCTGATCCAGCGCGGCTTCACGCGCCATGCCGAGGGTTCGGTCCTGATCGGCTTCGGCGACACCCGCGTCATCTGCACCGCCAGTGTCGAGGAGCGCGTGCCCCCGTTCCTGAAGGGTCGCGGCCAGGGCTGGCTGACCGCTGAATACGGCATGCTGCCGCGCTCGACCCACACGCGTTCCGACCGCGAGGCCGCGCGCGGCAAGCAATCCGGGCGCACCCAGGAAATCCAGCGCCTGATCGGCCGCAGCCTGCGCGCGATCACCGACCTGAAGGCCCTGGGCGAACGCACCATCCAGATCGACTGCGACGTGATCCAGGCCGATGGCGGGACGCGCACCGCCGCGATCACCGGGGCGTGGATCGCGCTGTGCGAGGCGATCGACCGCCTGAAGGCGGCCGGCACGCTGGCACCGGATGCGAACCCGCTGTCCGACCACGTGGCCGCGGTATCGGTCGGCATCTACCGCGGCGCGCCGGTCCTGGACCTGGACTACGCCGAGGACTCCGACTGCGACACCGACATGAACGTGGTCATGACCGGCAGCGGCGGTTTTGTCGAGGTGCAGGGTACCGCCGAGGGCGCGCCCTTCTCGCGCACGCAGATGGACTCGTTGCTGGGCTTGGCCGGCAGCGGCATTGCCGAACTGGTGGCGCGCCAGCGCGCGGCGTTCGCACCTGCCTGAGGCAACGATGCGGCGCGTGGTCCTGGCTTCGAACAATCCGGGCAAGCTCGCCGAGTTCGCCGCGCTGATTGAACCGCAGAACATCGAACTGGTCGGGCAGGGCGCGCTCGGCATCGGCGAGGCCGACGAGCCGCACGCGACCTTCGTGGAAAACGCGCTGGCCAAGGCGCGCCACGCCTCGCGCGCCGCGGGGCTGCCGGCACTGGCGGACGATTCGGGCATCTGCGTGGCCGCGCTCGGCGGCCGCCCCGGCGTGCATTCCGCGCGCTTTGCCGGCGAGCCCAAGTCCGATCTGCGCAACAACCAACACCTGATCGAATGCCTGCGCGGACAAACGGATCGCCGCGCGCATTACGTCGCCCTCCTGGTCATGGTGCGCCGCCACGACGACCCGGAGCCGCTGATCGCGTCGGGCCGCTGGGACGGCGTGGTCATCGACACGCCGCGCGGGGCGCACGGCTTCGGCTACGACCCGTATTTCCTGATCCCTTCCCTCGGGCGCACCGCGGCCGAACTGGACCCCGCGGAGAAGAACCGGGTCAGCCATCGCGCGCGCGCGCTGGCAGCGCTGCTGGCGCAACTGAAGGAAGCCTGGTGAGCGAGGTGCGGGTCGCCTTGCCACGCTCGCGCAAGAACGCGCAGGCGGGCATGCGCCCCGCGTTCACGGCACTGCCGCCCCTGACCGTCTATGTGCACTTCCCCTGGTGCGAGCGCAAGTGTCCGTACTGCGATTTCAACTCGCACGCGGTCAAGGACACCGCGCCGATCCCGGAGGCGCGCTATCTGGATGCGCTG
>JAEUOR010000022.1 GCA_016790635.1 Burkholderiales bacterium | reverse complement strand
TCGGCCAGGCGCGCCGCGACGCGCGCCCCGGCATGCACGCTGTCGATCAAGGGCACCTCGACCAGGGGCGCGATGCGCGCGGCCAGCCCGGCCAATGCCGCGCCGCCCAGGATCACCGCCTGCGCGCCGTCCTCGCGCTGCGCAGCGCGTGCCTCGTCGGCCAGGAAACTGATGGCCGCGTCGGGATCGGCAGCGATCTCGGCGCCCGTCAGGGTGATGGGGCGGATGCTGGCAATATGCTCGTCCATTCCCAACGCCAGCGCCAGGCGCTCCAGCATCACCTTCCACAGCACGCCGCCGGTGACGATCGAAAAGCGCCCGTGCGCGGCGGCTTCCTGCATGGCGGCCTCGGCCAGGCCCACCACCGGCGCCGCGCTCACCTCCTTCAAGGCGAAAAGCCCGGGGTCGCCGAAGCAGGCGAGCAGCACCGCATCGAAGCCGTCGCCCGCTTCAGCCAGGGCATCGAGCGCCGAGTGGCCCGCGATCGCGTAGGCCGCCTCGGTGGAGATGTAGGGCGCGCCGAAGCGCGCCGTGGCCGGCAGCAATTCCACTTCCGGCGGCAGCACGTCACGCATGTGGCGCACGACCAGGTCAGTGACCGAGGGCGTGGTGTTGGAGTTGAGGACGAGGATGCGCGGCATGGCGGGTGCGGGTTGGCGGAGCGATTGCGCATTATCGATGCGCGACCGCGTTCGCGGCCCGGCTGACCTTCCAACGGGCGCTGCGCCGGTGCGCCGACCTGCCGGCCGACTCGTCAGTCGATCTGCGCCCCCGAGGCGATGATCACCGGGCGCCAGCGCGCGATGTCGGCGCGGACGAAAGAGGTGAAGTCGGCACCGGTGCGCAGGTTGATCGCCATGCCCCACTCGCGCAGCTTGTCGCGCACATCGGCCTGGGCCACGACCTTCTCGGTCTCGGCGGTCAGGCGACGCGCGATGTCCTCCGGCAGCTTGGCCGGGCCGGAGATGCCGATCCAGTTGTCGGCGACGACGTCGGCAAAGCCCTGCTCGATGAAGGTCGGCACCTCCGGTGCCAGGGGCGAGCGCTCGCGGCTGGTGATGGCCAGCGCGCGCAGCTCACCACTCCTGATCAGGCCCAGGTTGGCCGGCAGCGCGTCGACCGCGACCGGAATGGTGAAGCCGCGCAGGTCGGTGATGGCCGCACCCGACCCCTTGTAGGGCACGTGCACCATGTCGATGCCGGCGCGCGCCCGGAAGAGTTCGCCGGTGACGTGGTTGATCGACCCCGAGCCGCCGCTGCCGTAGCTGATCTTGCCCGGCTGGGCGCGCGCGGCGGCGACCAGTTCGGCCAGGGTCCTGGCCGGGAACTTCGGATTGACCAGCAGCACGTGCGGCACCGCGCCGATCAGCGCCAGGTGATTGAAGTCGGCCACCGCGTCATAGCGGATGTTGCGATTGAGCGTGGGCCCGATGCCGTGCGAACCGACGGTGGAAACCACCAGGGTGTAGCCGTCGGGCGCGGCCTTGGCCACCGCGTCGGCGCCGACGATGCCGCCGGCCCCGGGTCGGTTCTCGACCACCACCTGCTGGCCCAAGGCGGCTGACAGTTTGGGACCGATCAGGCGCGCCACCAGGTCGCTGGTGCCGCCGGGCGGGAAGGTCACCACCAGGCGGATCGGGCGCGCGGGCCATTTGCCATCCTGCGCAAAGGAAGCGGCGGGGACGCTCGCCAGCGACACTGCAAGACCTTTCAGCACGGTACGGCGCAGATTCGACATGGCACTCTCCCTTGGGCGATCGATGCAACAATACATCTCGGGTGAGCCTGAAGCAAGAATGAAACCAGCGCGCCGGTAGGCTCGTCAGGCGATGGAGGGTTGGTGAATGGCCAAGACGGGACTGCGCCTCTACGCGGCATTTGCGGGGCGCATCGATGACGGCGGATTCATCGAATCCGGCTACAAGGGTGCACGCTCCGCGTGCGACCGGTTCGGCATCGCGCTCGAATACGTCGAGCGCATCGGTGTCAGCGCAGAAGACCTGGCGGCCGCCATCGAAGCGGGCGTAGCCACGCGGCCCGACCTGATCCTGGCGCACGGCGGCAGCAGCGACCACGCGGTGGCCGCAGTGGCGCCGCGCCATCCGTCGATCCGCTTCCTGTCCACGCACGGCGAGACGTCTGGCGAGAATTTCTGCTCCTTCAACATCGCGCAGCCGCAGTCCGCATTCCTGGCCGGCGCACTGGCCGGCTGGATGACGAAGAGTGGTGTGGTCGGCCACCTGTCCGGCATCCGCATCGCGCCGGGCTTACGCGGCCGTGCGGCCTATGCCGCCGGCGTACTGACCGCCAACCCGCAGGCGCGCCTGGTGACCTGCTTTTGCGGCACCCAGGAAGACAACACCGTCACGCACCGCGCCGCCATAGCCGAGATCGACGCCGGCGTCGACATCATGTACACCATGCTGAACGGCGGCCGCCAGGGCGCGATCGCCGCCTGCCGCGAGCGCGGCATAGCGCAGATCGGCAACGTGCGCGACTGGACCGTGGCCGAGCCCGACGTGTTCGTCGCTTCCGCGGTAGCCGACACCGGGCGGTTGGTCTACCGCTGGCTGGAAGACATCGTCTGCGGCCGACTCACGCGCGGCGAGGTGCGCACCCTGGGCATGGAAGACTCGGAGGCGGTGCGCCTGGCGATGGCGCCTTCGGTGCCGGTGGTGGTGCGTGGCAAGATCGAAGCGCTGGCGCAGGAGGTCGCGGCGCGTCGCCTTGTTCCGCCGCTTGAATACCTCGGTCCGGAACTGACACTGGGATAGGTTCCGGGGTACCTGACGCCGATGCCCGGCTCCCCGCCCGTCAAGCCGCGACGATCCGAAACTCGGTGGCCTTGGCGATAGGACGCACAGCCCGTTTCTCGCGTCGCATCTCGACGATGCCGTAGTGGGACATGGTCTTGAGCGTGCGCGACAGGTTGCCGGGCTTGCGCCCGGTGGCCGCAGCCAGCATCGATACCGAATCCGGCCGGGTGTCGCGAATGACCTTCAACAACGCGCGGTTGTCGTCACTCAACACCTCGGCCAAGGATTTCATCGAGGTGAACCAGATTTTCGGATCGCCCGGACGCGGCTTGATCTCGCCGCGCGCGATGGCCAGTATGCGAGCGCGGATCCTTTCCTGCGGCAGGATGCCGATCTTGATCGCTTTCATGACTGCCTGATCTCCTGTAAGACGCGGTCAACATCGCTGAAAAAGTCCTCGAGCAGCTGGTAGGCGCTTTCGAAACCGTACGGCACCCCCTTGTCGGAGGCATGGCGGTGCTTATGGTCGAAAGGCAGGCGCCGGCCCGCGTACTTGAACTTCTTCGGCAACTTGACCGCGTGCGCATTGTCGTATCCGAGGATTCGCGTGCCATACGGCTCATGGAGCGTCAGGGCGTAACGAATACCATGCGGAATGTCATCGGTTACCTGCACGCGCCACGCCTCGATCCTGATCCAGTAGCCACCGCCCTGGTCGATGATGGACTCGTGAAGGTCCAGCAAAGTCTCCAGACCGAGTGGATTCCGCATGCCTTATTGTATCAATAGATGATAAACATGAACGGCGATATGGGGCACCTATCCCGCGCCACCGGCGCGCAGATTCTCATCCTTGAACAGGTCCACCTGCGAACGCATGCCACTCGCAATGGCCTCCCAAAGCCGTGGCGGGAAGCCGGGGGCAAGGCGCTTCTCGACCGTTGCGAGCGCTGCCGGGACCTTTTCGATCAACGCCCGCATGCTGTCCCACACGGTCGGCACGCCGCTCCCGTCGGCCAGCGCGCGGAAGTGCCGCGCACGGATTTCCTTGAGCCTGTAGTGCATGTTCCCTGCACGCAGACCCATCGCCATGCGCGCCTTGTGCGGCGACAGCGCATTGGCGCCACGCCCGATGACAGGCCAGGCCGA
Source organism: Burkholderiales bacterium (assembly GCA_016790635.1). GTDB lineage: Bacteria > Pseudomonadota > Gammaproteobacteria > Burkholderiales > JAEUOS01 > JAEUOS01. The sequence goes on along the minus strand of JAEUOR010000022.1, from coordinate 31,003 downwards.
GAGCACATCGTAGAGCGGCGTCAGGCGATAAGTGTCGCCCGCGCCCAGGAAGACCGAGAAGTTCTTGGCATGCCCGTCGGTCGCGGCCAGCAGCCAGAAGGCCAGTTGCGTGAGCAGGAACCGCTCGCGGTCCGCATCGGGCGAGGTGCTGCCTGAGAGCAGCCGCAACGCGTCGTGTATGCCGGGGCCGCCGTCGGCTTGGTATTTCCGCCCGGGCGGCACCGCCAGCGCCTGGCAAAAGTCCTCCTGCGGCAATCTGGCGATCCATCGCCCTTCCATCCACTGCCGGTCGAAGCGTTCGACGACCAGCACCTTCTGCGCGCCGAAGACGGCAATTTCGGATTGCGCCACCGCAAAGCCAAGCTCGCCGAGAATCTGCCCGCAAAGCCATTCATTCTCGACCGACGCCGACATGTCGAGATTGAGCCCGCCCCCGACGACACCGAGCGGCAACTTCAAAATGTGGGTGGTCGGCGTCGCGCCGCGCGGACGAAACCACTTGCCCCGTCGGCGCAAGAGCGCCGTCTTTTCCTGCGCGCCGGCGATCGAGATGCGAAACGCATCCGGGTCTTCGCTCGCGCCGGGCATGGGACCTGCGACGACACCGCGCAGATGACGCTCGACATCGCCTTCGCCCACCGGCACGGCGTCGATACGGTCGAATCCTTCGGGAACCATCCCCGCAGGCAGCAACTGCACCGCGCCGACGCAATCCCGTCCGATGGCAGTGAGCAATTCAAAGGCCTCGGTGCCGCGGGTGCCAAAGCGCGCGCTCAGCCGACGCCGGATGCTGTCGTTGTCGGGCAGCAGATTTTCGAAAAAACTCGCTACGGCCGCGCCGGAAATTTCGCGCGACGCCGCGATGGGCAACGACAGCGAAAGCGAGCGCCGCCGCGGGGAATCGAGCCACGCCTCCTCATAAGTCAGGCGATGTCCGCCCGTGCGCGTGCGCGACCACACCGCAACCGCCTCTCCATTCATCCAGACATGCAGGTCGGTGCTCACCAGGATCCCTGCGGTGGCGCCGCCGTCCCGGCCGCGTCGCCAGATCGCGCATCGCGCAGCACGACGTGTGCGTCGAGCGCCGTGAAGAGCCTGAAGAGCTGCGCGACGCTCACTGCGGCAGGGTCTTTTTCGATTTCGGCGATACGCACCTGCCCGACGCCCAAGAGCCTGCCCAGCTGCGCCTGGGTCAGGCCCTTGGCCTTGCGCAGCGCGCGCAGCTGCTGCCGGAGCTGGTCCGGGAAGCGGATCGGGTAGTCCATCGACACACAATATCGCTTAAAAACGATATTGTCAACATATCGCTGAAACGCGATTTCTTTGTCGCGCCAGGAAATTGCGCCAACCCCATGCCCCCTACGCGCCGGCCCTGCGACCCTGCAGAGAATTTTCGACCCGGGCGGCTCGCCTGACCGCCGATCCCGATGCTTGGATCGGAACCTAAGCGAACACCGCCGTCAATACCTGGTCCGCCACCGCGCGCACCTCCTTCTGCCGGCCGTGACCCAATGATGGCTTTTCGGCAATGCTGACGAGGCCGGCATTCAGCAGGTCATCGATGTCGCGCTTGACGGCGCGGCTGTCACGGCGCAAGCGCCCGGCGATCTCGGTGATCGAGCCAGGTCGCAAATAGTGCTCGCTTGCACGATCACGAAACAAAATCGGCGAGCGAAATAAAGCTCAGCCCTTGAATCGATGTTCGTTGTGCCAGACGAGCGCGCCGGGGTCGGGCTGCTGACCGGCCACCTCGGGAACGGCGACTCGCGCACCCTGTAGCGCGTAGTAGTGCTTGCCGTTGTCGAATTCTTCCCGAATGCGGCGGCTGACCTCGAATCGGTAGTCGGGCGTGACTGTCACGTAGCCAGCGTCAAACAGGCTATGGATGTCGCGCCTCAGCAGCAAGCCGTTGCTGGCCTCGTGCTCACCCCCATCGCTATAGGGACGGATGTGCGCAGCTTCCAGCGCCGGCAGCGTTCGCTCCTGCGTGACAGCGCAGCGGCGGTGGTAGATGTCCGTGACGAGGATCCGGAAGGCACCTTGACCCAGGCGGGGCTGAATCAGGTGCGGCATGCCAAAGCGGTCTTCCATGACGGCGTTCGGCGCCGGCACTTGGGTCATGCGCTCGGCCACCGCGTTCCACAACGTCATCCCATCGGTCTCGTCGGTGTTGTAGGTCTTGAACGAAACGATGTTCCGCGACCAGGACTGGGGCACCGGGATCCAGTCTGCCTCTGCGAAAAAGAACGGCTGCGTCAATATTCGACAACCGACGGGAAAGTCGCTGCGATCGCTGGGATCGGAACGCCGGTACTTGGCGATGCGGGCACGCATTTCCCCGGCGGATTGGGCGCCATTCGCTTCCCTGAACGCTTCCCATGCCAACGAGCACGGCAGCGTGTTGGCGTAAGCGAAAATGCCGCCGCCGACAATGACGTTCCGCGGTGCATGCAGCTTGAAAAGAAACAATTCGCCGGGTCGCAGGGCGCGAAATTGGGCGCCGGACGGAGCCCAGAAATTCACTTCGGAAAGTCCCGGGCGACGACGCAGCATGTCGAACCACGCGTCATCCGTGACTGCGATCACGAGGCTGATGCCCATCGCTATCGGCTCGCCAGCTTGGCCCGAAATACCTGCGCCCGGTGAAACTCCAGATAGCGCAGATGCCGAGTCTGCAATCCATGCACCCGGCCATTAGGATCGACCCCCATCATCCCCAGCTTGGAGGCCGGCAGCGCGGGCGACACGAGCATGGCCCGATCCACCGCGAACGAAATCCACCCGCCATCGAAAAGCGCATCCAGCGCCGGGGACAGCAGAAGCCCGTTGAATACATCCAGGCGTTCCTCGTCGCGATCACACATCGCCCACGGACGAATATGCGAAGCCCGCAGCAATTCCGGAACGTCCAGGCCGGTCACGCAGCAGCGGCCCTGCCAATAGTCGAGCAGCGCGCTGCGAAACAGGTCCTGGCCGACACGCTGTACCACCAGCCGCTCCGCCTCCGTCGACCGGGGCAGGTTGGCCGTGCTGGCCGCGAACTTCTCCGCGACCCGATTGGGCATGGTGCGTGCGGTAGCCGCAGCCTTCAGGAGCGCGTCGTATAGCGCGTCAAAGCCATCAACAGTCATTGTGCCGTCCGGCCCGCTGGCCGGCAGCATCAACGCACTCGGCGCGGCGAGCTCGAACCGGGCGTCACCACGGACGTGCACCGTGACCGATTCCGGAAACCGAGTGGATCGCAATACCAGCGCGCCGTCGACCAGCGCTGGTGGCAGATCGAATCCGCAATCCGCCGCGGCCTTCTCCAGCCGAGTCCGCTGCAGTGGCGTCACGCGGCGCCCTTGGCCAGCTTGTGATAGCCGTCCCGGATCACGTTCGCGATCAGCGGGCGGCGCGCCGCAAGAAAATCCGGATACGACATGCTCCACCACGATTCCGGCAGCGCATGCCAGCGGCACATCGACTCCAATTCCTGCGTGGCGAACCGCTTGGCGTACGCCGGCCAATACTTCGCCGGGGCGTCGTCGGAAATGGCGATGTTGTCATCCCATTCCACCAATGCGTAGTTGGCGATCTGATTGGTTTCGCGCACCCCTTCGAAGCCGATCGTCTTCAGGTATTTCTTCGGGAACAGGTGATGGCGTTCAAGTGCCTTTTTCTGGCCCTGCGCGGGCGGATCGAGCAGATCCGATACCGGGCTTTTCGAGAACAGCGCCCTGGCGCCCAGTAACGTCTGCGCGGCATAAAACCCGAAGAGGGCCGGGCCCCGCCCGGCAGCGGTGGCAAGATCGAGCGGCAGCGTCTTGGTCCAGTAGTCGTCGGTGAGTGTCACTTCCTCGACCTGTCGAAGTCTCTGCAGGAACTGGTCGGCGCTGGTCACATCCCGCAGGGCGGCCAGATCCATTTCCATTTTCGATTCCGGCGAGCTGCTGTAGCGGCCCGTCAGCAGGGACATGAACAGCCAGCGCGCGACCGCGTTTTTCAGCATAAACGGCTCCACGCCGTAGTCGATGCGCCCGAGCAAGTAAAGCTGATAGGCGAATGCCAAGCCGGTCACCGAACTGATGTAACGGTGGCTGCGATACCCGGCGCTGCGCACGATATTCAGGTAATCGGCCCAGTACGTGAGGTTCAGCACGCGGGACTGCGCTTGCTGCAACAGCCCAAACTGCGCATTGCGCTGTTCAAGGCTGAACTGACCGGTGCCGAGATCCTTGCCGCGCAGAATGGAATACACATGCTCCAGGCGAGCCCGCCGGAATGCGACCCCAACGTCCACGCGGAGCAGGTGATCGGGATCGGGCTGGAACAATTGGTTGAAAGGGCTGGCTTGCCCGACCGGCGCCGGGCGCCGGGCGTCGCGGCAAAACGCCTCCAGCGCCGCGCGGCCCGCATCCCAGAACACCGACATCAAGGTCAGTATGAAGTCCGACTGATTGAGCTTTTTGCCCTCGCTATTGATGCGCACGAATACTTCCGCGACCTGCTCCTCGGTGCATGTTTGCGAAAGTTCCAGGGCAATGAACGGAAAATTGGTGAGGCCCGACAACCGGCCGATGGCCTCGGCGACCCGTTCCTCCTCTTCGTCCGTCACCGTCCGCGCATCCCGCAATCGCTTCAGGTAGTCGCCGATCGTCTTGTGGGTGGGTTTGGCAAAGACTTCGGAAACGTCAACGATGTACTCTGGATCGCGCTCGGTCGTTGCATCCGGCACCTCGAAGGATCCGTCCTGTGGCCGAAACGCGATGCGAATGAATTCGCGCTCGAAGTTCTCCCGCAACACCGCCTCGCGGCGGATCACGGCATACAGTGACGTCAGTCGCTGCTGCCCGTCCACGATCAGCAGCGAAGGCGCCTTCTGCTTGTTCAGGTCGCCGATGACCTTGCTTTCAACGCCATCCGCGCCCGTTTGCCAGAACAGGAAATAGCCGACGGGATAGCCGCGATACATCGAATCGAATAAGTCGCGGACCTTGGCATTGGCCCACACGAACGGCCGCTGAATATCGGGGAGTCCGATTCGCCCGAGGCCGATGTCGTTGATCAGGCCGCCAAGCGAGTAGTGGACTTCCTTGAAGAGTGTGTCGGTCACGGCAGCGAGATCCCACGGATGCGTTGGTAGAGGTCTACGGCAAAGGAGTCGGTCATGCCCGAAACAAAATCCGTGGCGAATAGCATGCGCTCGTAGGGATTCATCTCGTTCAGCTCCACTAGCGGCTTGGGCATCAACCCCAGGAGTGTCCGTGCCTTGTTCGCGCCGGCGCGCGCATCGTTCGCCTTGATTTCAATCGCATCGACAAACGAAGTCAGCAAACCGGCAATCACCTCAAACCCGCAGGCCTCGATCTCGACCACCCGCCGATCGCTGTACACCTTCCGCTTGGCCAACTCCTTGAATGCCTTCAGTTCCTTGCTGAGCGGAATATTCGAAGCAAGTTCCTCATCAAATGTGCCGTTCATGAGGCCATCGTAGTGGTCATCGAACGCCTGAACGATCGCTCGCACCATCGCATTGACTGAGACAGCGCGAAAGTACTCAGCGCGACGGCCAACCTCGGCAATTGTCAAGCCGCGATCGCGCTGCGTCGATGTTAACCAGGGTCGGTGCAGCGCCTCAATCTCTTCGAATGAAAGGCAACCCGCCTTGTAACCATCTTCCACGTCCATGACGTGGTAGCAGATGTCGTCAGCGGCCTCCACGAGAAATGCGAGCGGATGGCGATGCCACGCCGCAGCGGTCCCCGGCTTGCGTACCAACCCAACCTCATCGGCCAAAGTCTCGAAGAGCTTGGCTTCACTTTGCATAAAACCGAATTTCTTGCCGCTGATTCCCTTGCGTTGCTCTTCGTCAACCACGGACGCTCTAGGATATTTCGTGAATGCGCCGAGGACCGCGTACGTCAACTGCAATCCACCCGGTTGAGGAGCTTGTTGCAATGAGCAAAGCGTTCTAAAGCCTTGGGCATTGCCCTCGAATTTCAGGACATCCAGGCGCTCCGAGTCGCTGACGCCTTCGGCGGGTTTCCGGGAAGTGAACCACTCCTGGATGGCGGATTCACCGGCATGCCCAAAGGGTGGATTGCCAATGTCATGGGCCAGACATGCTGTCGCGACAATGGTTCCTATATCGTGAGGCAAGGCCAATTCCTTGAATTCGGGCTGCTTGCGCTCAATAACATCGGCAGCAAGCATTCCGAGCGAGCGACCTACGCTGGCAACCTCTAGGCTGTGAGTGAGTCGCGTGCGCACGTAGTCGCTCTTGGCGAGCGGAAAGACCTGTGTTTTGTCTTGCAAGCGACGAAACGCCGAGCTAAAGATGATGCGATCGTAGTCCCGCGTGAATTCGGTTCTTGGAGGCGGCGCGTCATCTGGCGCACCGGTACGCCCAATTCGCTTGGTTGATAGCAGCTTCTTCCAGTCCACGTTTGTCCCGATCTCCAAATTTGTCAGGCAGAATTCATTCGATCCCACGCCTCCAGCACCAACCGCCTTGTGCGGTACTCGCCAAAGGCCCGAATCTCGTTCGTCTTCATCACGCGGAACGTCTCGCTGGGATAGTCAGGACCCATCACATCGGCGGGATCGAGGATGTAGCGCAGCTCGTCGCGAGTCAGACCGTAAAGGGAAGCGAAATAAGCGTCAAGCTCCGCCCGCAACTTTGCGCGCCGCAGTAGGTTCCAGCCAAAGGGTTGGCCACGTTCGGCGGACGGTCGTAGATCGTATTCGGCGAGGTCTTCGGCCCATGGCTGCAAGTCATTCGCGGTGAAAGTCAATTCGACAACGCGAGGCGCGATAAAGGCGAGGTCGGCCGGCTTATAGCTATCTGGCGAGATCGCCGGAAATTGCTTCAAATAACTGTACGTAAGATGAGTTCCACCTACTTTTGTTCGCGCGACATAATCGAACGATAAAGATGTCCAATTCGCCAACAAGGCCGCGGTACGCGCGACGCTTTGCGCGGTGGTCAGCAGGGGCAGCGTGTGACCCACGCCGACACGAGGCACCACTGCGGCGATCACAGTCCGTTCGTCTGTGCTGCGGCATATGTCACGCCAACCCATCAGCCACTTCGGACTGCGCCGATCCATCCACTCGTCCACGAAGTGCAGCAATAGCCCGATGCGCGTACCCGCGTTAGACCCGCCATGGAAGCCGTGCTGCCAATCGCACAGTGCATCTTCTTCTTCGGGTCCGATCGGCGCATCGGCATCTTGTCTGGCCCATTTCATCCAGTTGCTCAGATCCTCTCCACCGCGTGCACGTCGTAAGGCATCCATCAGCGGCTGTGCAAATTGTTCAAGCTTGCCCCTGACGTGCCAATGGACGCGCGCCAGTTCTTTCGCAGAAGCCTCGCTCGCCGCGGCGCCAAGCTCTCGACGCATCCAGTCCCCGGCAAGCCAGCTGGCGACGGCGAACTCCAATGACTTGTCGTCATCGAAATCCGCATATTCGCCTTCCCTATGGGTCGTTAGCCATGCGCGCGCGACACGCGCGGGCACGCGGGCGATGCGTGCCAACACCTCTCGCTCATCCACCCAATAGCGCGGGCGCACGGAGAAGCCCGGATTTGACTTTTGCTCATCGCTTGAATCGGCTGTCTCCACTTCGCCGGCATTGCCGTTCGCGGCGTCGACGTAGGTCGCCCACCGGTGGTCGAATTGGTGGACCATTTTCGCTTCGTACAGAGGCAGGCGTCGGCGCTGTCCGCTAGCGGCAGGAGCATCGGCGAATAGGCCGCTGTCGTTGGACATATCGAGCATTCGCTGAAACGAAATGCCCCAGGGGTTCGCTTCGGGCTGAATCACTGCGCCCTCCGCGTCGGTCATGGCTTCCTTTATGAGCACCGGTGCAGCGCGGTAGAGTTTCTTGGTCAGTTCGGCGTCGCGCTCGCTACGGAACACCGGGCAGGTGCGGGTGTTGGGGTTGATGAGGGCGAACTCTTCCGGAGTGAGGCGAAAGTGGCGGCGGGCGTCACTCAATTCTTCGACATTCAATGCGAAAAAAGCAAACTCCGCGGATGGAGCATTGCCGAGCGTAAGTAGGCAAAACTTGAAGCGCTGATGTCCAATTTCCGAAAACAATCCAGGCCCGGTACGAAGGTCGTGCAATCTGACTAGGCGCCCGGCCGAAATTGCATCGAAGAAGTGCTTGGTTGAATCGTCGGTGGCAATTCCCGTAGGGACAATGAATCCAGCTCGTCCATCTAGTGCCATCAATTGGAGAAACGTTTCGGAAAACAGCGCGTAGGTATTGACATCGCCAATGCCTGTTAATGGGTAACGACGACTGTCGTGCGCGTACAGGCTTGCTGCCTCGGTGCCTCGGCGCGTGGCGATGAAGTTCTCGTGCAAGGTGATCTCTGCGCGGTTCGGCGGCATCAGCCCTTCGGCGCGCTCCACGTCGGGTGCCACGCGGTGCAGCAACATGCCTTCGCGCAGCCACTCGATCCGTTGCGCGCGCTCGGCCTTGTTTTTCGCCGCTGCCACCAGCGGGCTGCGGGTGGCGAAGAATTCTTCTTCCTGCAGCTTGATGCGCTCCCAAGGCGGGTTGCCAAGCATCACGTCGAAGCCACCGCGCGCCGCGACCTGCGGAAACGCCAGCCACCAGTGAAAAACGCCGTGACGGCGGCAAAGCGCATCAGCGGCGCATTCCACTTCCGCCTTGGGCGGTTGCCCGCTCAGCACGCCCCAAAGGTAGCCTGAAAGCGGCACGGATTCGCGTGTGCCGGCCAGCTTTGGGGCCAGGAAGGCGGCGACATAAGTGTCGGCCAAGCGGGCGAAGGTACTACGTTGCGCTTGCTGTTCGGCCGCGGCCCAGGCCTGGCGTTTGGCGGCCAGGTGCTCCGGTGTATCGTCGTCGAGGGTTTCGACACTCACAGCCTGTGCGGCGAGGCCAGCCTGGGTGACTAGGTCGCCGCCGGCAATTTGGCGCCAGCTTTTTTGGTCGGCCTTGTTGCGCTTCTTCAGCGCGCTGGCCACCGTCTTGTCGTCCCCGGAAAGGGCGGTATAGGCCTCGTCGGGAATGCCGTGTTCGAGCACCTTGGGATCGAGCACACCGAGGAGCGCGTCGCCGACTCGCAGGTGGTGGTCCACGAATGAAAGCGGCCGGTCGGGGGAATAGGCTTCCAGCCAGAGCGCCGTCTTGGCCAGCTGGATGGCCATGGGGTTTTTGTCCACGCCATAGATGCAGCGGCTGACCACGTCGCGCAGGGCATGACGGTAGTCGGCGGGCGTGGGCGCGCCGCCGTCGCGCTCGGCCGCGGCGCGGCGCAACGCGACTTCGTCGGCCAGCCTCCGGGCGGCGGAAAGCAGAAAGTGGCCGCTGCCGCAGGCGGGGTCGCAGATGGTGAGCGACAACAAGGCTTCCACCGGGCGCTGCGGGTGGGCCTTGACAGTCTGCGCGATCACCGGTTCGAGCGCGCTCTTGATGAGCTCCTGCACCAGGCTGTCGGGCGTGTAGTAGCTCCCGGTAAGCTTGCGGGTGTTGCCGCGGGTGCTGGCCTCGCTTTCGTCATCCCCTACGAAAGCGAGGCGTGCACTTGCTGGCGACACCAGCCCCTGCAGGTCGGGCACGAGTTCCAGCAGACTTTCGTAGACGCTGCCCAGTTCCTCCGGACCCATGTCGCGGTAGTTCACGCGGGACAAGCCACCCTCAGCACGGAACCAGCCGAGTTGGAACACGGCGGCGAGCAAGTAGCGATTTTCAAGTTGGGCCGCGTCGAGGTGCGGGCACTGGTCGGTATCGAACAGTCCTCCGAGCGCCGGCAGGCCCAGTGCCGGCGCGCCCTTGGCCAGCGCACCGAATGTGATGGTCAGCGCCTGCCACAGGTCGGCATGGCGGTCATGCTGGCTGCGCCGCACCGCTCGCTCCCGGAGCCAGGTGAGCGAATAGCCGACGAGGTAACGGGCTTTGGCCTCGTCACCGGCATCCGGCGCAAAGATCAGGCGTTCATTGGTGGCGCGATCGCGCCTGTCTTCCACGGTGGCGAGGAAGATGAGCCGATAGACCAGGCGCAGCAATTCCTCGAAATAGGCCTGGGCGTTGTAGCCCCCGACCGCAGTTTGCAGGGCGGCCCGAAGGGCGCCGTTGGCCGGGTGCGAGAGAAAGCCCGTGCCGAGTTCACGCAAGGCCTCCGCGACCTGGTAGCGCAATTTGCCGCGCACGGTAACGCCGGCCTGCTGGCCCGCGCCGCGCCAACGCTCCCACGGGCAGTCGCCCGGCTCCGCCTCGGGCCGGCCGAAGCGGCTGGCATGCGCCAGCAGCCAGAATGCGGCGAAGTCGGCGTACAGGTCTTCTGCAAACAGCGCCTCCAGGTCGACTTCGACAAAAGCGGGCCGCGTCAGACTGGGGTTGTCGCGCAGGATGCGCAGCTTCAGGCCATTGCTGGCCAGGGCCCAGAGCGAACGATCGGTCGCGTTCAAGGCTTCCTGCGCCAGCATGAAAGGGGAGCGGCGGCGGATGCGCCCGGTTTCCGGGTTCGCCTCGCCGAAGCGCTCGCTGGGTTCGTCCAGGCCCTGCGCATGGCCAGCCAGAATCAGGTGCAGGCGGTCGCCGAGGGCGGAGTATCCGATGTTGTAGGTGTGGTCGCCCGCCGTGATTGCCGCGCCGGGCGCGATGTCGGTGAAGCCCAGCACGTCGCGCAGCAGCGGCACGAGGAACTCCCGCACCGTCACGTCGTAGGCGTCGACGTCCTGGCGGACGCGCAGCGGTTGCAGGTCGGCCCACAGGTTTTGCGCGATCTTCCAGTAGCGGGCGATCTCGTCGCGCAGCTTCAGGCCCTTGGGCACGCCGTATTGCGAGTCGGTCTGCTCGGTCTCCCCCGGCGCTTGCAGCGTGGTCAGGCGCGTCAGTTCGTCGGCCGGGATCAGCGCGCCCTCGATGCGGATGGCCTGATAGGCGAGTTGGGCGGTGTTTCGGCGGGCCATCGATCAAGCCCCTTGGCCAGCGGGCACCAGCACGTATACGCCCATGACGTCAACCGGCAGGCTGGCCGTGACCAGGTAGCTACCTTTCGCATCGGCCGCCGCGCGAATTCGCCGGTGGTCCTGCAATAAGGTCTGTGCTCTGCGCTGCGCAATGGTTTCCAGCGCGCTCTGCCAACCAGGAAGCGCGTCGAGCGCCTGCTGCAAATGGCGGTTGCGCACCGGCGGCGGCATGTTGCGCACGGCTTCCGCGCCCAGGAGGGTGCGCGCCGCGTCGGGCTCGAGCTCGGCGATTGGTGCGGAGCCGGCGCTGGCGACGGCGACGGCTTCCTCGCACAACATCAGGCGAGACTGGGCGCCGCGAGTCACGGTGAGCTGGTGTCGCATGCGCAACAGCAGGACCGTGGTCTTGACTTTGACCTCGTCAACGAACGCGGCGCCCGCCCGAGCGACCGCATCCGCGTCACTGGATTCGGCAGGGGACCCGGGCGATTCGAGCGCGCGTTCGAGCAGGGTGTCGGCCAGCGCCACCACCAACGGGTGCGTGCGGTGGATGAACAGCGACCCAGGTTGCGCGGGCTGGTAGAAGTCCACGCGCAAGGTTCCGGACAGGCCGTCCGCCGCGAGGCGCTCCCTGACCGGCAGCGCCAGGTGGTCGACCAGCAGCTTGTAGTGCTCCTTGTAGGCCTGCAGCGGTGCGCCCAGTTTCGCCACGGCGCGCAAAACGAAGCGTTCGACATCCGCCTCGCCGCCGAGGACGGCGGTTGACTTGCGCCATTCCGGCAGAACATCCTCAGGTTTCAGGCGCCGCTGGGCGAAGATCGAGCGGTTTTTGGCGGCCTTTTCGCGCGCGCTCTGCCACGCCGTCTCGAGTTCCGCGCCGGCTTCGCCAAAGTCAAATGCGCTCTGCGCGCGGTCACCGAAGGCGTTGTGCTTGCGCAGCAGCACCGCGTTCAGCAGCGCCTGGGTCAACTTGCCCTCGTCGTCGGGCATCGGCACGAGCACGCCCAGTTCCTTGCGGATGCTCTCGGCCTTGCGCAGGATCACCTGCAACACGGCGCCATCGACAGGATTGTCTTCACCATACAACATGGTGCTGCGCACTTCGCGCGCCTTTTGGCCGAAGCGGTCGACCCGCCCCTCTCTTTGCTCATGCCGGGTCGGATTCCAGCTCAAGTCGTAGTGCACCACCGCGGTGAACAGGTTCTGCAGGTTGATACCTTCCGAGAGGCAGTCGGTCGCCACCAGCAGGCGCGCCTCGCTGTCGCCCAGCTCCTCGACCGCGGCTTCGCGCTCGCTGGACGTCAATTCGCCGGTCACGGCCTCGATCGCCACGTCCTTGAATTTGGCGCGCAGAAAATCCGCCAGGTAGTGCGCGGTGGCGATGTAGCGGCAGAACACCACCGGCCGAAAACCTTCCTTCAGCAGAGCCGCGAGATGGTCCTGCAGCTTGGCGAGCTTCGGGTCATTCGCCGCACCCGCCAGACGCTCCGCGGCAGCGATGAGCTCTTTCAGCCGGAGCGAGTCCTCGGTCTGCGCGGCGGGCTCGATGTCGTCGCTGGACAGCCCGTCTTCGATTCCGTCGAGTACACGTTCGCCCGCCTGGGCTTCGATCTCGTCCAGGGTCAGTTCCGCAGTGTGCTCGCCGGGTACCAGTGCGCCGTCCAGCCGGGTGCGCAGCGCGTTGACCGCCGCGGCCGGCGAGGACGAGATGCAGCGCAACAAGGCCAGGGCCGCCCACCAGTTCATGCGCTGTTCACGCAGCTCCTTGCCCTCTGCGCGCTCCACCAGTTCGCGCGCGTAGGCCAGCACGTCGTTGAACAACTGGCCCCACGCTCCGGTCAGGCGATAGGTGATTTCGGCCGTCTCGCGGTCCGGGAACATCGAGGTGTCCTGCCATTCCGCGATGTCGGGACGTCGCCGTTGCACGAACTGGCGCGACAGGTCGTCGCGCAGGTCGGCGCGCGCGCCGGGGGAGAGATCTTTCAGCGTGGTGAAATCCGCGCGCAATAGACCGAGCAGGTTGTAGAACGCCTCTTCGTCGCCGCTGTGCGGCGTGGCGGTCAAGAGCAGCATGTGACGTCCATCGTCCTCGGCAAGGCCCTTGAGCAACTGGTAGCGCTGCTGGCGCCCCTGGCCACCCTGCGTGCAGGTGTGCGCCTCGTCGACGATGATGAACTCCGGGCAAAAACGCTGGAACGCCTCGCGCCTGCGTTCGGACTTGATGTAATCCAGGCTGACCACGGTGCACGGATGCGCATCGAACACCGAAGCCCCGGGCGGCAGATCGCGCTCCAGACGCGCCGCCGTGGCGGAACGCACCACGACGGCGTGGATATGGAAACGCTCGGCGAGCTCGCGCTGCCATTGCTCGCACAAGTGCGGCGGACACAACACCGACATGCGATGAATCTCGCCGCGATCGAGCATCTCGCGGGCGATCAGCGCGGCCTCGATGGTCTTGCCCACGCCCACGTCATCGGCGATCAGCAGCCGCACGGTGGCGAGCTTCATCGCCATCAGGAGCGGGACCAGCTGATAAGCCCTGGGATCGACCGCGATATTGCCGAAGCTGCGGAACGGGCCCGCGCCATTGCGCAGCTTCAACTGCAACGCATCGAGCAGCAACTGGCTGGCGGCATGATTGCGCGCCTGATCGGGGCGGGGCCATGGAAACGTCGCCGGCCCAACGGGCTGCCGCTCCAACGGCAGGTAAATCAGGGACTCATCCTTGTCGCCGCCGCCGAGAGGCCGCACGCGCAGGGTGTCGCCATGGGATTCCGGCAGGACGATCCATTCGCGCCCGCGCGCGGAAATCAGGCTGCCGGGACGGAATTCGAGTTTGGGCGCGTTCATGTCTGCCGTGTCTTGGCCGGTCCGAACAGGTCGGCATGGGCGGCGAATACCGCCGGCCAGGTCCGGACGTCGCGGGAGAAGCGGACGACGAAGAAGCCGAGCTCGTCCAGTCGTCGGTCGATCGCCTCGTCCCGGTCACGCTGCTGTTGGTTCTCGTGTGCGGGACCGTCGATGAACACCGCGAGGCGATACTCGTCGTAGAAGAAGTCGGCGCAGGTGTTGGCTGCGCTCAGGGTGTGCTGGGCGCGGTCGGGCTTCAGGTGGCCGTGCTCTTCCACATAGGCCAGCCATGCCGTTTCGAGCGAACTGCCGGACATGCGTGCCAGCTCGGCATTATGCTGCGCCGGTGCGCGCCCCAGGGTGCCGAGGCTCGATTTCGCCGCGGTCAATCGGCACAGGATATCGAGAACCAGGCCGCCCGCGCTCTTGTCCGCGCGATCGATGAGCGGGTGGTCCGGCTGGTTGTAGTACGAGAGCAGGCACTTGTAGCACCCGGCCTCGCACAATGGCTGGCCGTGCGCATCGCGCTCTTCGCGCAAGTCCGCCTTGGCCCACGCGCTGCCGTTCGCGGGCGGCTCGAAATGCATGATGCGCAGCGCTTCCGCCGCGACCGTCGACAGCGCGTCGGGCTCGGTGGCGATGCGGGTCAGCACACCGGCACCGCCTTCCGCCGCCTCGAACAGCAGGATTGAACGCCGGCTGTCGCGATTGGGCAGCGGCTCGGCCATCAATTCGCTTTCTTCCAATTGATAGTGCGATTCGATGCCGCGCTTGAGCGCGTACTGGAGCGTGGTGATCGAGGTTTCCGACAGCTCCCCGAACATCGGGTGCGGATGGACGATCAGGATGTTGCGTCGATCCTCCACGAAGGGCACGATGCGCTGGGGCGGTGTCTTGTCGGGCGGTGTGTCGTCGGCCGCATCTTCGCCGGCCTCTTCGACGCTGCCCACCCAGTGGCCGGTCACCGGGTTGATCATGAATCCGCGTACCGTCTTCGCCTTGCGCCGCCTCCAGCCGTAGTTCATGCGCCAGAGGGTCGCCGCCGGTCCGTACTGAAGCTGCAGGAGGGGGCCCTGGTCATCCGCCACTTCCGCGATCACCATTTGAAGCTTGCCGTCGGCTTCGGCGAATTGCAGCGTGGTCTGCATCTCGTAGCCTTGACGGACACGCTCCTCCTCGTTCGCCGTGATGCGCTCGGCCCTTCGGGTGGAGACATTCTCGATGCGATAGAGATGCTTGACTTCTTCGGCCCCGGACAACGAGGCGCCGCAGGACACGCAACGATCGGCATCGCGTTGCGAGCGGAAGTGGCCATATCCGCAGGCCGGGCAGAGTCGCGCCACCTCTGTCGTCAGCCGAGCGCCTTCCGAAACCTGATCCTGGCTGGTGATGGTGAGCAGCGCTTTGGTGACCCGATACTGGCTGCCTTCGTGATAGATGAGGCTGTAAGGACCGAACTCGACCAGCGCAAGAAAGCGCGGACGGGACAGGAAGTTTTCGCGACCGATGTTGCCCCTGCGCGCCGGGATGTAGGCCAATAGCGGGAGGCGCGGAAAATTGTAGCCGGGCAGAAAACCCTGGCTCGCCAGATAGCGGTAGGTGTAGAAATCGCTGTTGAAGGCGCTGTCGCCGGCCAGGAGCAGGTCGCGCTGCTTGCGCGCCTCGTTGTGGCGCTGCTGCGCTTCACGCCGTTCCCGCTCGCTGACGGCGGGGTTGTTCTCGATCTTGAAGTTCAACTCGATCTGCCGTGCCGTCGCGCGATACAGGTCGCGCCAGCGGTTCAGCGCACCATCGAATTCCTGATAGGCGCGCTGAAACACGGCTTCCGGCCACGTCGGCGTGTACCAGGGCGCGCGCGCCGGCGTCAGTTCGTCCGTCAGCATGCCCAGGACAGCCAGGCCGCGCTGATGGGCGCGGCGCTGCGCCTCGGGCTTGCCCAGATCGAGCGCGAGATCGTCGGTGATCGGCAACTCGTCGGGCTTCTCCATGTTGAGGAGATCGCGGATGCTGCTGCCGAGCTTCTTGCCGGTTTCGGCCAGCCAGATGGCCTGCAGGTGGCTTTGCACGAGTTCGCGGTTGGCCAGGTCCACCGTGGGCGCGTTCACCTGGCCGTGCACCATGCGAACCGGATCGCGGAAGTAATACTGGTCGTGCGGGGACTGCGATGCGCAATAGGTGATGACCAGTGCCGGCTGCCCGGCGCGTCCCGCACGGCCACTGCGCTGCGCATAGTTGGCCGGAGTCGGCGGCACGTTGCGCATGTAGACGGTGTTGAGCGAGGCGATGTCGACGCCAAGTTCCATGGTCGGCGAACAGAACATGACGGGCAGCCATTCGAGCGCGCTGCCGTGCGACTGGGTCCACTCCGCCCGATCCTTGTCGGTGAAGCGGAAGCGGGCTTCGCGTTCCATGCGGTCTTCCTGCTCGACCTGCGCGGTATGCTCGCGCGCCTCGAAGTCGAACAACTGATGGGCCGGTTCGGCCAGGAGTCGCGCGATGTTGCGATACAGGTTGCGGAAGAATGCGTTGTCCTGCGCCTGGCTCGCGCTCTTGCCTTCACCGGCGACCCACAGCAACGCACTGCCATTGAGCTGCCAGCCTGTGAGGCCGACATCTGTTTCTTCTTTCCGTACCAGGCCATACCGTTCGGCCGCTTTTAGGAGCGCCGCGATCACGTCCGGATAGGCCCGGTCGTTGATCTGCTTGTAGTACGGGTTGGCGCCTCCCCAGGTGCTGCCCTTGCGCAACTCGCGGCCGAGGCGCGAGCGGCTGGATCCGATGACCAAGTAGTCTTCCGGTTTGAGCTTGCGCCCGCGGATCGGTGCATTTTCGGGGGGGCGGCTGGTGACGAACCATCTAGCCGGGATCGGCCGCTCGTCCTCGGTGAATCCCCAGGGCTCCCGCAGGTTGGCGAAACTCAGGGTACGGAGTTGGTCGAGCTCGGTTCCATCGAGATAGCGGGTCGCGATGCACAGGCCCTGGCGCATCGCGTCGAACAGGGCTCGCAATACGACAGCGCGTTCTTCGGGCCGCGCCGCCTGAAGCACCGGTGGCGCATCGGCCCACTCTTCCTTGTCGGCCGCCAGATCGTCGATGTCCTGATACGCGACTCGCACCAACCCGAGCTGCTCCAGATTGGGGTTGTTGAAACGCCATCCGCGCCGCAAATCGTAAAAGCTGCGGTAGCCGAGGATGGCGCGCATCGCATCCTGCACCTGGCGCCGGGTATTACCTTTCACATCGGGCTGCTGCATGAACTCGGCGCGGACCGATGCGTCATCGCGGTCGAAGCCGAGTGCCTCGAACACCGCATTGGCCACTTCCTTCTCCGAAAGGGCTCGATTCGGGGCGCGCTCAATCGCCGAAAGCAGTGCCGCGCGGATCAGCAGCACCTGCACGAAATCGTTGAAGTGGCCAGCCTGCAATGCGGCATCCTGACGGTTGTCGGAAAACCCCAGGACTTTTTTGGCGTCCTTGGACAACTGCGTGTCCTGCTCGTACAGATAGCGCAGCGACGACAGCGTCAGCATGGTTGTCGCTGAGCTACGACCTTCGCCGGAGAGCGAGGTCAGGCGCAACGAGTCCTTGCCGGAGGTGGTATGGGACGTGCCGCAGGCAAGGCAAAAGCGGAAACTCCCGGGAAGGAACCAGGCTGGCACGCCGCCATCGGCATTGGTGGCGACACCGTCCGGTTGCACCTTGACGGCTTGCGGGATGAACTTCTTGTAAGAGGACTTGACGCGCCAATCGCCGTCGCCCCGCTCTTCGATCCATGTTTCTGGATAGCGCTCTGCGTCGGCATCATTCCAGGCTTGGTCCACATCCGGCATCAGATACCCGAACTTGACGCCGTCCTCATCGTGCTGGCGCTCGTCGATGCTGCGGCGCTCAAAAGTGCGACCTTCTGGGCTGTCAACGTCCCATACGGGAACATATTCCTGCCCGCAGTCCCTGCAAAAGTGGAGGTTGTACAGGCGCCGGGACCGGTCGCCTGCCACAAATTGCTGGCCGTCGAGCGTGATCGCTCGCCGGGCCGGCGCCTCCAGGGTGGCGAAAACCTGGCCGCCACCGGAAATAAACTGGTGGAGCTTGAAGGCGAACAGCGACTTGCCCGAGTCATCGGTGACGGTGTGGGCGCGCAGCAAGAACTCCTGGAGATACAGTCGACACCCCGCTTCCGGTTGCCCGGCCGCCTCGGCGAGCAGCTTGGCAGCCTCCTTCAGTGTCCGCGGCTTCGCGCGGCGCGGCTTGCCGCTCTCGTAGGTGAGCCCCAAGGTCAGCTCAACCCAGACGGCCACCGGGTGCGCAGCCATCTCCTCGTAACTGAGGCCGGCCGGCACCCCGGCAAGAATGGCGGGCCCGAGCAGCGGAGCGACGGTTGCCGCGGTCTGCGCATCCGGCGTCGTGCGGCGCAGGGTCTCGGTGATGACATTGCGATCCGGAATCGGGGTGCCGAACAGCCGCGAGGCCACCCTTGCGACAACCGAATTGCGCTCCATCTCAGTGCCGTCGGTGGCCATGGTGGCTGACGTGCCAATGCAGATGAGCCGGTCGGCCAGGGCTTCACGGACCCTACGGACAAGCAATGCCACATCCGCACCCTGCCGGCCTCGATAGGTGTGCAACTCGTCTAGCACCAGGAAACGCAGGCCGCGCGCGTTGGCCATTACCTGCTGATCGATCGCGTTCTGCCGCGTCAGGAGCAACTCCAGCATCATGAAGTTGGTCAGCAGAATGTCGGGTGGGTTCGCCTTCATCGCTTCGCGCTCTTCTGCCCCCTCTTGCCCGGTAAAGCGCCCGAAGGTGACCGGCCTGGTGCTCGGTTCGGCACCCAGAAATTTTTTCAGCTCCTCCAACTGGCTGTTGGCCAGCGCGTTCATCGGATAGACCACGATCGCCCGTGTGCGCGGCGTCGGATCCGCCGCCCTGGCTTTGAGGCAGGCGTCGACAATCGGAATGAAGTACGCGAGCGACTTTCCGGAACCCGTGCCGGTGGTCAGGACATAGCTTTCGCCGGCGGCTGCCAGACTGATGGCCTCAGATTGATGTTTGTGGAGCGGTAGGGAATGACCGGCTGACGACGCGCTCTTTCCGAAGCGGAAGATTTCGGCGCAACGCGGGTGCAGGTGGCCGGCGTGGCAGAACTCCTCGACCGTGCCGCCGGCCTTGAAATTCGGATTGATCTGGACCAACGGCTCCGGCCAGAAGCGCTGAGAGGCATATTCCGAATCGACAAACGTACGGATGTCGTCGGCCTTGATGCGCGTGAAGCTGCGGGTGAATTCGGCGTATTCACCGACAAGCGATTCCCGGAATTCGAAGACGTTCAAATTGGACCTCGATTCTTCAACTGAACGCCATTGCTTGTTTCATCCGCGGGTCTAATGCCATGTCAACGCTAATCGCTCTAATTTACCGGTGACTTTCGCGAATCAACGGAACTGATTTACCATGATCAGAGTGCAATTCAAACGCATCCGCCTATTCTGTCATCTCGCATGGGGCATTAGTGCAACACGGCGGTGAGGCCGCCAAACCACGCATTTAGCGAATTGAAATAAAAAGCTGCGTCGGGCGTTCGTGGCCCATTACCTTCATCCCAGGCCTGGCCAGAGCTTCTCCCTGAATGCTCACCGATTCGTTGAACGGGAAAACAAGGGGATTCCGGCCTGCAACTTTGGCTGCCGACCAGTACGAAAATCCCTGATCGAGCCAGATCTTGAGCCAGCGGTCGTTCGCAAATCCCAGCGTCAGCACGCGGCTGTGGGTGGTATCTCGGCGATCGAGCACCGATATTCTTGCGTCAATCCCGCAATATGCCAGCGCTGCCAAGAGCGCTTCATTTCTCGCGTGCGCGGAAGTCCAGTCATTGGAAACGTGAATCGAGGGCGCAAAGGAGCGGCCGGGAATGACATTCACGTCGCAGGTGACCACGGCGACGTCGCGCGGTGACCAACGGTCCTCGGATTCAAAGTACTGCTTCAATGCAGCGACAAAATCAATAAACAGACCGGCGGCCACCGGGGCCTTCAGATATCGGTCTTCGTATTGAAGGGACGTGACTGTCCCTGCTTCCGGATGGAGTCCACCGGGAAGATGTTCTCTGACCAAGGCCAAAAGGCGTCGGCCGAAGCCATCTGCAGCGCCGTCAAGCTCGTTGCTCACTTCTATCCGCAGTGCGCCCTTGGCAGCGACATGCATGGAATCGGGCGTATCAATGGTGGCAGGCGGCCCCGCGACCGGGATAGCGGTCGCGCCAATGACGAGGAGCGAAGCGGATGTCGTTCCCCAGAGCGGGCCAGGGTAACCGGCGAGTGGATCGGATGTCGCCCAGGACCGACACGTGCCGTCGCGCGATACGACGCTTGCCAGAACAGGGGCGCCGGTTTGCAATGTCGGGGGCTCACCAAGGGATATTGCAACGCGACCCAGGTCTCGCAGGCCGCGCAACACGGACATCGACTCTGCCGGTACTGAATTCAATGATCCGGCATTGATGTGGATGGAAATCGCCTTGTCGGAAACGATCGAAAGCCGATGCAGCAAATTCGTGACCGGGCAAATCGGCATGTCCCATTCCTCGGGGCCGCCGGAGAGATAGACCACCAGTCCGGTTGTCTCCGGTCGGTTCATTTCGCGCGTAATGGCTTCCGTCAGCGGCTGGTGCTCGGCCGTCGAATTCGTCCCGAAATGGGCTTCGGCCGCGGGTAGCCGCAGCGCATTGGTCCATTCGGCCGTGAGGAAATCAAGGGCCCTTTGGCGATCCAGGGAATCGATTTTGAAGCGCACGTCGAACGTCAACAAGCAATGCTGACAGGCGCTGTCGCATTCCTGCGGACAGAGAAGGCTTTGCCGAGCACCTTTGAGGAGTTCAACGATGTGAGGTCCAACGGATGAGCAATACCCAGCGGATCGGACGTCAAAAATCTGGATCGCGCGAATCAGGTCACCATTCCCGGTCCGAATTTGCTTGGTGTCGCATCCGAGCTCGCTGAATTCCACTCCCAGAAGGGCTGCAATCTGGCGGCGAAGGGCGGCCGCGATGGTGAACGCAGCGGTCTGATCGGTCAGCGGCCGCCCGCTTTGACTGTAAAGCACGATTTCGAGGACGTCCGTGGTGTACTCTCGACCGAACCGAAGCCCCTTCTTGATCGCGAACGGATTGTGGCTGCCATTGCACTCCGAATCCTCTCCGCCCTGCTTCCCACGCAGGCGTTTGTGCGGCCGCCGGAATATCAGGGGCGTGTCATCCCCATCCAAAGCACTGCCGATCGGGGCGGCGCGGCCGCAATCAAGGCAGACCCCGTAGCCAGCACCATTGACGCCTGAGGAAAAATGGAAGACGGAACCCGTGGCGGTGCACCGAAAGCGGCCGAGTAATGGATTCGACAAGGGCATCCATTCGCCATCGCCGTTAATCCAGGGACTCTCCACCGGAACGTACGTCTGTAGCGACACATCATTGTGCGCAGACTCGTAAATGTCTACGGCAAAACCGGCCGGTTCGAGATAAGTCAATAGCGCGCTGTCATGAAGTGCCTGACCGCATTCCGGGCAATGATCCAGGCGCGACGCCTGGACCGTGGTACCGCTTGCACCGCACCCTCGGCAGCGCCAAGCACGGCGAATGTTCTGTATCTCGGCGATATCCTGCACGGTAGCCGGGACATGCCAATTCAACGTAATGCCGGCGGACTCATAGACCAGCCCGTCGAGCACTACCGTCGCGCCCGGCGCGTATTCGCGAAGGGCTGTCACGGTATCCCGGCTCGGGAGATCGCGACGCTCGTATCGGTTGTCCACCCGGCCCTTGGGGCCGCTAATCCCAATCTGGCGCGCCGCTTCCAAGGCGTCGCGATTGAGGGTCTCAAATGAAGTGATGTCGGTAGGAAAGCCATAGCCGGGTAGGAACCCGGAGGTCGCCAGTTCGCGGAGCAGATACTCCCCGGTCAGTCGTGCACGCTGAATTCTCAGGGCACGGAACGCGGGTTCCTTCTCGAGTTCTCTTGAACCACCGACGAAGTCGCCCATTTGCTGCTCGATCGCCTGGAATTCGTTCAACCAGGCGTCGGCATGGCGTATTGCCGCGGCTGCAACCGCGGTCACCAGGCCTGAAAAACTGGAACGGCCATCAAATGCGGTGTGCTTCACGATCGAGCGCAGGCCCGCGACGACGTGAGCTTCATCCTTTTGCTCGAAACACTCGCACCAAGCGCAGAACTTTTCTTGGCGGCTACCACCTCTCGGCAGCATCCACCATTCCATTGAAAGCTTGTTGAGATCTCCTTCTTTGTCGAGCCTGCGCAGAAAACTCGACAGTAGAAGGGCGTTGATGTGCCGCTGCACGATCAACGGACTGGAAAGGGATACGTTGGGTGTCGGCAGTGCCGATACGAACGGCCACAGCGTGTTGACGAACACCTGCTGATCATGAGGATTGTTCTTGCAGACGGTCAGCGCAACCGAACGCGACTCCCCGCGCCGCCCGGCACGTCCCGCACGCTGCAGGTAGTTGGCGGGATGAGGCGGGACATTGTTCATGGCTACCATGTTGATGCCGCCGATATCGACACCCATTTCCATGGTTGTCGAGCAACTCATGAGATTGATGCGGCCGGACCGAAATTGCTCCTCGTAGTCGGAAAGCCTTTTCCCAGATTGCTGCGCGGAGTGTTCTACGGCCCGAAAATATCGACTGCCCTCCACGATTCGATCGCTGAGGTCGGACCAAACGCCTTCCGCACGCGCGCTTGCGATCGCAGGCTGTGCGTCGATCCACTCGCGCACCGCATGTGTGCGCGCTTGCTCCGATGGAAAGTCCCTGCCGAGCAACTCACAAGCGGGTAGCTCGATCGCGCGGCACCGAAAGGTTTCTTCGCCGCCCTTTTCGACCGGCAGATATGGGGTCACGCCTCGGAAGGTTGTATCGAGAATCCGTCTGGTCACCGGACAAATCCAACCACGCCTCAAGGGAGAGAACGCAAGATCATCCAAGGACAGATAGCGGCCGAGTTGCCCCTGTTGCAAGAGGCCCGCCCGATTCGTCAAATCATCCCAGGCGGCTCGGAGCAGCCCATCAAGAACGTCGCGCCCATATGAATTCCGCGGATCGAGTTTGAGAACACACGACAGCAGGCGTACCAAACGACCCTGCCGGGCCCCTGGCAGACATTGTGGCCACTTCTTCAGGCGGCTGGTCGCCTTTTCCTGCGATGTCGGAGGAAGAAGCTGCTTTGCAGCGATCCTGTTGCCGCCCCATTTGCGCCAACTGTCGGGGAGGAGTACGAAAGTGTTTTCGCGAACGTGGAAGTCGAGCGTCAGTTTGAGAAATGCTCGCCATTCCTCAAGGGTCAAATCGGTGTATTCGACTGCCGCCGGCTTGGTTCTGACATTTTCAAGCTTGGGATACTGAACCGCGACCAGTCCCAGTGTTTCCAGGCTATTGACGCGCTTGGGTCGCCGCGCGAATTCGCGCATCAGCAGGATTTCGGCAATGCGCTCCTTCCCGAGGTTGCCGCGGAATTCCCCGTCGAGGTCCGCGTAATAGCTGTGAATCCAAGTACCGACGTCTTGCGACAGCGTCGCCAGCCACTTGGTCATGTCTTGAAACGAAAATGCAGGGGGCTTGGCCTGATCGGCCAACTCCCTTTCCGCTTCTTCGATCTGGCGCGTGATGATTGCGCCCACCGCCTGGCCCTTCAATGCGGCCTCTGCGGCACGCAATTCGACGATCCTCTGTCGAAGCTCATCGCTTCCAATGCCGGCGTTCGACCCGCCGCGCACTACGCGCTGATAGACCGCTGTCCTGACTGTGTTTCGCTCGGAATCCTGCTGAAGCTTGGCCGCGATCCGCGCAGTCCCCTGGCGGCTGTCAGTGAATGTAATCATGCGTCGTCCCCGCATGGGACGCTCCAGAGGAGCCTCTCCATCAGGGCAGAATTCCAACAAGGTCGGGACGATCTCACCAAGCAGGAATGGAGCCCCAAGAATTGCCCTGCGAAAGTGGAGGTCTGGCTCATAACCGGAGCTATCGCAGCACGGACAAACCAACCTTAATGAACCGTCTACCGAGGTCAAGTCGCGCACGCGAAGGTCGAGCGTGCCGGCGGCGTCGCGAGGGTCGATCTCGCAAGTCAGCCGATCAACGGCGACTTTCGCGCCGTTGGCGGACACGCCGTTCACGATGAGCAGCGGTGAAACGCGCGACTGGACGATTTCGTCCGGCGCATCTTCAGGCGAATCTGCCTCTTCAGTCTCTTCAACGTCCAGCGTGAACTCGTCAACATCTTGATCTCGGGGGGCGATCAATCTTGCGGCACCCCCGGAAATCAACTGGTCCGCGCGCAAAAAAGTCGAATTGCAGTCGTTACAGGAACACAGTGGGAACACAGGTGCGCCGCATTCACAATGCCGCCGCTCTTCGGTGAAGATCATGCCGAAGTGCCATGTGTCATCTGATAGGGCCGAGTCCCGCCGGCCCGGGCACTCAGGATCGGCACATGCCCATAACCCGTTCAAGGTATTGTGAAAAACGTGCATCCTCAGCGGAAGGAACTCAATCCGAGCCCTTCCGGTCCCGCGATGCGCCCGCGTCAATAGGTCAAGCCATCGCGAGCCAGCCTGTTCGCCAGTGTTTCCAATGACTGCACTCCGCTCGAGAAATGCTTCGATTGAACTCAATGGCTGACACGATTCACCATCGCTGCTCGGGATGAACAACTCCCGCATGCCTCTTGCGACAGCGGTGATTTCCAACCTTGAATAGAGCGCTTCAGCATCGTCGATTGCTTCAAGTTCCCCAAGGTTGGTCGTCTGGATTGACGTTGAGTTGTTGAGCGGCGGGATCTGGCGCCGCCCTTCAATGACATGAACCCGTTCAGATGGCACTCCTGCGAGCCTTGCCAAATATTCCTGTAACTGCTTGGTCGTCGTCTCCTTGTCACCTCGTATCGTCGCCGAGGTGGCGATGAACCGAACCTGGTCCGAGCGAACACCGAACGCATGCAAGACTCGCCGCAATAGCAGGGCCAATTCAGCGGCTTGCGACCCGATGTAGTTGTGCGCCTCGTCGAGCACCACCCATTGAAGGGCTCCTTGGGACTGCTCGAGGATCGGCGCATCTTGAGCGCGGACCAGCATGTACTCAAGCATTGTCGGGTTGGTGACCAATATGGGCGGCGGCGAAGCGCGCAACACTTCGCGATCCAATACCTCGTTGGGCGATTGGCGTTGCCGATCGGCGCGACTCTTGTCAGGTGTGTTGCCGTTGTATAAACAAAAGCGGACACCCGCGCCGAATCCAGAAGTCCAGGCTTTGAGTCGCTCTCGCTGACTCTGAATCAGGGCGTTTAGCGGGTATAAGAACAACGCCCGGACACCAACTAGCTTTCCAGCGGCCTCGCGCTCGGTGGCCAGCTGATTCAATATTGGCACCATGAAGCATTCCGTCTTCCCGGATCCGGTCCCGCTGGTGATCAAGACGGAGTTTGGCGTCGGATCGAGCAAGTGCTTCCAGGCGGCGACCTGGTGGCTGTATGGATGCGTTTCCCGCGAAAATCGATACTCGCTGGTGTGCCCGCCTGGCGGCGCATCCATTGCGGACACCAGGTCCGGATGCAGCATCGCGGGAGAAAGTTTCTCCATCGACTCGTCGTGGGGTTCCCAACCAAACGTGGCCTCGAAGACGGGGTCACCCAGGAAGCTTCCGGGCTCGCCGTACGTCCTGGAAAAGAGATCAATCAGATGTCGGCGCAATGGCGGGTTCGAAAAGCCCAGCCTGCTGACAGTCGCGCGCGCCGCTCGAACGGAAAGCTCGGACAAGATCGACGAAAAATACGTTGATCCATCGGCACGAATTCCATCATTTGCGGACATCTTGGATTTCACTTTCAATGGCAATCCGCCGGGATCGCCTGCTTTTTGTCGTTGATCGAGAATAATGTCCTTAATCGGAGGGAGCATTACCAGCTGCGCCGGTCGGAGGTACATAACGCCGCCGCCGCGACTGGAGTGGGGCATTCGACGAATATCGGGGTTTCCAAATTTCAATTGCGACGCACACCTTCAGGGCGTGTCGATATGCCTCCTCGAACCAAAGCGGATCAAAGCTCTTGATTTGTCGCAATGCGTTCGCAATGTGCGGCTCGCGCCACCAATTCACGTTTGCGCCACTCATGGCCCAAACCGCGCAAATTGAAG
Organism: Burkholderiales bacterium; assembly: GCA_016790635.1. GTDB lineage: Bacteria > Pseudomonadota > Gammaproteobacteria > Burkholderiales > JAEUOS01 > JAEUOS01. Next base: position 5,024 of record JAEUOR010000022.1, on the reverse strand, counting down.
GCATGTTCGCGACGTCAAGCCAATGCTCAACGATTTTCCTGCCTCCGGCATTGGACGATTGCGGCATCCGGAAGAGCGCGGACGCATGTTGCGACAGCTTTTTCATCGTATCGACATCGACGGCTTTCTGAAGCGCCTCAATCGCCCTCGTAGTCAATTCGAAGCTGGGCCAGTGAGCGTCATCATCGGCGTGCACGCGCATCAAGAGTTGCTGTCCCATGCTGTCTGCGCCGGCTCGCCAGAGCGTTTCGAGGATGCGCTGCCTTGACTGCTGGGCTTCTCGCTGCAGGTCGAGAACTTCTTGCGGTGCGGAGAGCTGGGCTTCGTACGCGGCCAATGCCGTGGGCAATGCGAGGACCGATACCGCCCTCCCGGCGATCTTCAGCTGTTCATCGGCCCCTTCAAGGGCAATCCGTTCCGGAAGAGCACCGCCTAGCGATTCTCGCCACTTGGACTTGAGCCGCTCTGCAGCGACGCAAAGGTCATTGATTGAAAGAAGTTCCCAAAGCACGCCGAGTTCGTCGCGGAAACGCCTGGCGATGACCGCGGCGTCTTCCGGTAGATTGAACAGGCACATGAGGCAGGCGGTCGGATTTCGCGCAATGGCTCGCCACGAATCAAGAACACTGAGCGGCAGATGGGATAGATTGCGCCAATGATTTGCCACAATCGCCCAGGACGGGTGGTCCATGTTGTCGGCCATTTCCGAGCACACCTTGTCGAGCAGGACTCGGCGCTCCCCGGGGTCTGATTCCGACATCGCATATCCCAAAGGACAGAGCGTGGCAACTGTAGACCGCTCAGTGCCGTCGTCGCCTGCTTTGGGCCAGTAAAGGGCCGGCCTGAACTGAATGGCGGAATCATGCGCAGGGAACAACAGCCAAGGAGCTCTTTCGATGTCGAGACGGTCAACGCTCCATGATCCGATGTAACAACCCTCTGACTGCTTTTGTTCGACGCCCACTGAAGGCTGATCCGCCAAAAGCAATGGCAATGCGGACAATCGAGTCGCGGCTACCGTTTCGAATGTGAGGGACGCAAAGTCATCTTGAGCTAATTCATATAAATCGGCCGCGGGGTTGAGGATCGCTTGATAACGCGATACCGTGACATTTGTCAGAGAATGGGCGCCGACCTGCAGTGTCAAGGTCACGCGCGCGTCCAGTTCGTCAGATTGCCCAAGCAGACCGACGATCACGCTTTCGAGATCGATTAGGCGCACTTCGGCGATGCCGGTCGCGTCGATCGACAGCTTGATAGAGCGGTGCAACCCGTAACCGTTTAATTGCTTTTCAGGTGCGCGAAGTTCCAGAAGCACCGAATAGGAGCGGGGATGTTCAGGGTCTCGGTCGAATACGCGGAGGCGAGCGCCAGCGAGCGCACCGACTGCGAGTCTTGCTCCGGCCGGCACTTGGCGCCCCTCACTATCAAAGAAATGGCCGCCGGAGGATGGGAACGGCAGAACGAGCTTTGTCGTGCGCGGCGAGCTCGGCCATAACAATTCGATGGCCACTGTCGCCGGTGGAGCGCCGGTCGATGCCAGATTCAAGAGTCGCTGACCTGGCTCAACCTCAAAATCGTGGTCAAGACTGGATTCGACTGCCACATGGCTCGCCGTGAATCCAGAAAACCCAATGCTTCCGTGAAGCTCATCCTTTCCCGATGCGAAAGTGACTTTGGCTTCCACGTCTTCCAAGACGAAGCGGAACCGGGTCTGCCGTTCACCGTTTGGACGCCACCAGACCTCAACCGGACCACGATGTGCTTTGAGATTCTCAATTGGCTGCGCGTGACCGCCCGCGCTGATCCATTCCAAATCGGCAGCCGCGACAAGTCGCGATTCACCGCTTTCAAGGTATCGATACAACCTGGGTATCCCCAAGAAGATCGGCATCGGATGTGATGAATGTGGGAGCCGCTTTCCTTTCCACGCCAGTTGCGCCGGACTATCCACGATCTGCTTAGTGCGTATGCGATAGGTGTTGCCGCCAATCTCGATCGAAACGTCACCTTTCGCGGCATAAGCCTTCGCCGCATAGGGCAATCCGATCATTGCACCAAGAGCGGTTGGCATGGCGCCACCATCTGCCGGAATGATGCGCGCATCTTCGGGTAGGACGATCTGCGCCTCCTCGTCAGGGATCCGGCAATTTCCGGCAGCGATAGCGGACCAGCGGGCATCGCGAAGAGCGAATATCCAAGGGAGGTCGGGCTCCAAACTCCGTCCTCCAGGCAGCGCAATCGGCTCACCGAGGTCGCCGCGTGAATCGCGGGCGATCAGCAGATGCTCAGCCGCGGCATCCGCTCCGGACCGGAAAGCGAATTTCCCATCCAGTGAGACCGTCGATTCGCTATCGCTTAGAAGTTGACGCCCCTGACAGATCTGCTCTCGTTTGCCCGATTGAACGTCCAAGGCGAAATATCGCGGGAGTTGGGTAGCCGGAATGCCGCAGCTTGCGGCCAATGCATCGGTAGGCAGCGCGCGAGGGAATTGAACGGTCGAGAGCAGTTCAAACGCGCCCTCCGGCGTTTGGCGCAAATACCTTTCAACCAGGATCGCCGCGGCGCCTGCACTTCGATGAACTCGGGCTGCTTCTTGGACTAGTCCGGATATCAACTGCTTGGCAGCGTTGTCATCGACTGACATCGGGAAACGGTCGCGCCATGCCGGCTCGCGCGAGTCCAGCACTTCGACCGGATTGGACACGCCGACCAAGTTGTGGTCGCTGCGCAAAGCCAGCACCGTGGTGACAATTGCCGCGAACAGCCGAAATATCTCGTACTCGCGTAGATGCTGGTTTATTGAATGAGCGTTTTCGGCGAAGGATTGCTCCAGTTCAAATTCGGTCCACCCGAATCGCTGTGCGCGTCTCAAGCCATCGATAAGCATTGCGGATACGGCACCCGCCCCTTTTGCGATGACCTGGAGGGGCAGTCCGCCATGGGCGACGATCGCGCCGAAATAGCGTTTGCCATCCGTACCTGGCCGATGACCCCAGAAATACAACCCAAGTTCAACCGCGGTGGTCCGATCGTTGGTGCCGAGGTCCACGGGGCCGATACCAAGCGAGTCGAGCACGGGAGTCCACCGCCATGGACCGCCGTCGTAATCGCGCTTCCACCACTCCGATGCGTACAGGACGAAAGCAGCTCGGGCGGCCTGCGACCTCAAGTGAATGCGTCGCCATGCATCCGGGCGCAGTTCGTTCGCGACAATCTCGCGAAGGCGCGCGTAGTCGTCAGTTGACAAACGGTAACTGAAAAGCATCCTCCGGTCCGGCGCTTTCAGTCCGTGTCGGTTCAAAAGTGACGCCAGGAAGCTGTCTGGATTGTCCACTTATCGTCCCGTCATTTCCCGGATATATCGGATCTGCGAGGTGGGGCGTTTGCGAGCTCTCGCGACTCGAAGTAGGGCTCTAAGGCATCACGTAGAGCCTTGACAATCCGCGTCCGCAGGCTCGGCGGCGCTAACACCTCAACCTCCGCACCATGCCGCAGGACATCCATGATCAATTCTCGATCATCGTGATACGGCACTTCCAGCAAGTAGGTGCCATCGGGAGCAAAGGAGCCCCGTTGCTGCGGATGCCACACTTCACCGGCCACCCAGCGCGCCCGCTCCGGTGTGAACCTGAGCTTCGCCACCTTGGTCGCCTTGCCGCGAAAGATCCCGTAGCTGGTCTCGACATACTCCTTCAGGTCCTTTTCCGGCACTGCCTTGGCGCGATCGTTCAGAACGTCTGCTTTGCGGATCGAATCAACCGAGAAGCTGCGCAGGTCTTCCCGCAGGTGGCACCACGCGTCCACATACCAGTTGCCGCGGTAGTTCACCAGCCGCTGCGGCGAGATGGTGCGGTCGGTCTCCTCGCCGCTGCCGCGCGAGTAGTAGGTGATGCGGATCTGCCGGCGCGAGAGCACGGCGTTGGCCACTTCGGCAAACAGCGCCGGCTTGGCGCGCCGGGCGCCCACCTGCACCAGGCGGATGCGCTTTTCCACCTGGTCGATGTCGTGGTCGGTGGAGCCGAGCAGCGCGCGCAGGCGCGCCTTCAGCGGCTCCACCTGGCCGGCCAGCAACCCCGGCTCGATGTCCTTCAACAGCTGCTGCATGGCCAGCAGCGCATAGGCCTCGCTGGCGTTGAACCACAGGCCCGGCAGCTCGTGCTTCGGCCCGCCGCGGCCGGCCTTGCCGGACCTGGCGTCGAACCGGTAGCCGCGCATCTCCCGGTCCCACACGATGGGTGCGTTCAAGCGGTCGCGCAGGTAGTCCAGGTCGCGCTTGAAGGTGGCGCGGGAGATCTGCAGCCGTTCGAGGAACGTCTCGACCGGCACCGCCCTCGATTCGGAGAGCATCTGCTCGATCTTGTAAAGGCGCTCGGTCTGGTTCACGGGCGAGGGTTCCGGCATGCGCGCATGGTGGCATCCTACCGGCTCGCCAGGCGAGCCACAACAACGACCGGCCCCGGCGACTTCACTGGATCGGGCCGCCCACACACCCCCAGCCAGGCGGGCGTGGATGCGCCAGCACAGCCGTCGGGCAGCAGGCGGACAGGCGCCTGTAGTAACTTCAGCGCCTTCTGCTTTCCCGCCCCGCCACCCTCACCCACCCGGAATCCGCCATGACCCCTCCCCGCAAAAAACCCGAAGAACTCCGCAGCCACCGCTGGTACGGCGTCAAGGACATGCGCTCCTTCGGCCACCGCTCGCGCACCGCGGGCATGGGCTATCACCGCAGCGACTACGCCGGCAAGCCGGTCATCGCCATCATCAACACCTGGAGCGACATCAACACCTGCCACACGCACTTCAAGCAGCGGGTGGAGGAGATCAAGCGCGGCATCTGGCAGGCGGGTGGGTTCCCGGTGGAAATGCCGGCGATCTCGCTCTCCGAGCCGATGCAAAAGCCCACCACCATGCTGTACCGCAACCTGCTGGCCATGGAGACCGAGGAGCTCTTGCGCTCCTACCCGGCCGATGGCTGCGTGCTCATGGGCGGCTGCGACAAGACCACGCCGGCCTTGATCATG
>JAEUOR010000088.1 GCA_016790635.1 Burkholderiales bacterium | reverse complement strand
CGAGATGGTCATGCCGGGGGACAACATCAAGATGGTGGTGACCCTGATTGCGCCGATTGCGATGGAGCAGGGACTGCGCTTCGCGATCCGCGAGGGCGGCCGCACCGTCGGCGCAGGCGTCGTCGCTAAAGTCATCGAGTAAGGCTTCACGCAACGTTCTTTGGTCCGCATCGCGCGCTGCAGAGGCGCGCGATGCGGAATGCACAAACCCCGGAAATCATCTTCGGGTGCTCTCGCTCTTTAAGGAATACCCATGCAAAGCCAGAAAATTCGCATCCGCCTGAAGGCGTTTGACTATCGCCTCATCGACCAGTCGGCGCTGGAGATCGTCGATACCGCCAAGCGCACTGGCGCGGTGGTGCGTGGACCGGTGCCGTTGCCGACCCGCATCCAGCGTTACGACGTGCTGCGTTCACCCCACGTCAACAAGACTTCGCGCGACCAGTTCGAGATGCGCACCCACATGCGCCTGATGGACATCGTCGATCCGACCGACAAGACCGTCGATGCGCTCATGAAGCTGGATCTGCCCGCCGGCGTGGACGTCGAAATCAAGTTGCAGTAAACCAGATTTCAAGCTATACTCAAAAGCTTTCCCGGATTTGCTACGCGCCTGTTTTTGTAGTGCGCGCGGTCCCGGGGTGAAACATCGGATTCCGGCCAATCGCAGCCGGATCAGGAGATAACAAGTGACCACGTCAGCAAGGTTAGGCCTTGTCGGGCGCAAGGTCGGCATGACCCGTATTTTCACTGCGGACGGCGCAGCCGTTCCGGTGACCGTGCTGGACGTGTCGAACAACCGCGTGACCCAGATCAAGACTCCCGAAACCGACGGCTACGCCGCCGTGCAGGTTGCCTTTGGTTCGCGGCGCGCCTCGCGCGTTTCCAAGCCCGAAGCCGGGCATCTCGCCAAAGCCGGCGTCGAGGCCGGTGCGGTTCTCAAGGAGTTTCGAGTCGCTGCAGGCGATCTCGGCTCCTTCGCGGTCGGCGGCAAGATCGGAGCGGACCTCTTCAAGGAAGGCCAGAAGGTCGACGTGCAAGGCACCTCGATCGGCAAGGGCTTCGCCGGCACGATCAAGCGGCACAATTTTTCGTCCAACCGCGCCTCGCACGGCAACTCGCGTTCGCACAATGTGCCGGGTTCGATCGGGATGGCGCAGGATCCCGGGCGGGTCTTTCCCGGCAAGCGCATGTCCGGGCATATGGGATCGGTGACCAGCACGACGCAGAACCTGACGGTGGCGCGCGTCGATGCCGAACGTGGCCTGATATTGGTCAAGGGTTCGGTGCCGGGTCACGATGACGGTCATGTGGTGGTCATGCCGGCCGCCCGGGGGAGCTGACATGGAACTCAAGCTCCTTGATTCGCAAGGCCAGGCCGCTGGCAACGTCAGCGCGCCAGACGCGGTATTTGCGCGCGACTACAACGAGGCCCTGGTGCATCAGGTCGTGGTTGCCTACCAGGCGAACGCGCGCAGCGGCAATCGCAAGCAAAAGGACCGCGAGGAAGTCAAGCACTCGACCAAGAAGCCGTGGCGGCAGAAAGGCACCGGTCGGGCCCGCTCCGGCATGACCTCCAGCCCCCTGTGGCGCGGCGGTGGTCGCATCTTCCCGAACTCCCCCGACGAGAACTTCAGTCACAAGGTCAACCGGAAGATGTATCGCGCGGGCATGTGCTCGATCCTGTCGCAGCTGGCGCGCGAGGATCGTATCGCCGTGGTCGATGATTTCAAGGTTGAAGCTCCCAAGACCAAGCTCTTTGCACAGAAGATCAAGGGCATGGGACTCGATTCGGTGCTCGTCATCACCGACGCAATCGATGAAAACCTGATGCTGGCCTCGCGCAATCTGGTCAACGCCGCCGTGGTAGAGGTGCGTCAGGCCGACCCGGTGTCGCTGGTTCACTTTGACCGCGTGCTCATGACCAAGGGTGCGGTGGAAAAGATGAAGGAGATGCTGGCGTGAACAAGTACAGCAAGGATCGCCTGCCGCTGGTGTTGCTCGCCCCCATCGTCTCCGAGAAGAGCACGATGGTCGCCGACAAGCTGCGCCAGATCGCATTTCGCGTCGCCGACGACGCCACCAAGGCCGATGTCAAGGACGCGGTCGAATTGATGTTCAAGGAACAGAAGGTCGAAGTGGCTAGCGTCCAGGTGCTCAACGTCAAGGGCAAGCAAAAGCGCTTCGGGCGCTTCAATGGCCGCCGGCGCAACTGGAAGAAGGCCTACGTCTGCCTGAAGGAAGGTAGCGACCTCAATCTGGCGGAGGCGATCTGATATGGCGCTCGTGAAACTCAAGCCGACTTCTCCGGGCCGCCGCGGCGTTGTCCGCGTGGTGACGCCGGGCCTTTACAAGGGCCGGCCTGTCGACGCGCTGGTCGAGAAGAAGTCCAAGACAGCAGGCCGCAACAACAATGGCCACATCACGACCCGTCACATTGGCGGTGGGCACAAGCAGCACTATCGCCTGGTTGATTTTCGGCGCAACAAGGACGGCGTTCCGGCCAAGGTCGAACGCATCGAATACGACCCCAATCGCAGCGCCCACCTGGCACTCTTGTGCTACGCGGATGGCGAGCGGCGCTACATCGTCGCACCCAAGGGAGTCGCCGTCGGCGCGAGCCTGGTATCCGGCGCGGAAGCGCCGATCAAAGCGGGCAACGCCTTGCCGATCCGCAACATCCCGGTTGGTTCGACCATCCATTGCGTCGAGATGCTTCCCGGCAAGGGTGCGCAGATGGCGCGCACCGCGGGCGCTTCGGTGCAGCTGCTGGCGCGCGAAGGCAGTTACGCGCAGGTTCGCTTGCGTTCCGGCGAGATCCGTCGTGTGCACATCGAGTGTCGAGCCACCATCGGCGAGGTTGGCAACGAAGAGCACGCATTGCGGCAGATCGGCAAGGCCGGCGCGCAACGCTGGCGCGGCATTCGTCCGACCGTGCGCGGGGTGGCGATGAACCCGATTGATCACCCGCACGGTGGCGGCGAGGGCAAGACCGCGGCCGGGCGCGATCCGGTCAGTCCTTGGGGCATCAAGACCAAAGGCTATCGCACACGCAAGAACAAGCGCACGACTTCGATGATCGTGCAGCGCCGGCACAAGAAGTAAAGGGTAGAAGACATGGCACGTTCCGTCAAAAAAGGGCCCTTTGTCGACGCTCACCTGTCGCGCAAGGTCGATGTCGCGCAGGCGACCAAGGACAAGAAGCCGATCAAGACCTGGTCGCGTCGCTCGACCATCCTGCCCGACTTCATCGGACTCACGATCGCGGTACACAACGGCAAGCAGCACATCCCGGTCTATGTGTCCGAGAACATGGTCGGGCACAAACTCGGCGAGTTCGCGTTGACGCGTACCTTCAAGGGCCACCCGGCCGACAAGAAGGCCAACGTCGCCGGCAAGAAATAGGACAACAGCGATGGAAACCAAAGCTTCATTGCGCGGCGCGCGTCTGTCGGCCCAGAAAGGCCGGCTCGTCGCCGACCAGATCCGCGGACTGGCGGTCGAAAAGGCGTTGAACGTCCTCGCGTTCAGCCCCAAGAAGGGTGCGGCGATCATCAAGAAGGTGCTCGAATCGGCAATTGCCAACGCCGAACACAACGACGGCGCCGACATCGATGAACTCAAGGTCAGCACCATCTACGTCGAGAAGGGCGCGGTCCTCAAGCGCTTCACCGCGCGCGCCAAGGGGCGTGGCAATCGTATCAGCAAGCAAAGCTGCCACGTCTACGTGACCGTCGGCGACGGCAAGAAATAAGGATCGGCGATGGGACAAAAAATACATCCGACCGGATTCCGGTTGAGCGTAACGAGGGACTGGGGTTCCCGCTGGTTCGCGGGCAATCGCGATTTCTCGAACATGCTGGGCGAGGACATCAAGGTGCGCGAGTACCTGAAGCGCAAGCTTTCGCATGCCTCCGTCGGCCGCGTGCTCATCGAGCGTCCTTCGAAGACCGCGCGCATCACCGTGTTCTCGGCGCGGCCGGGCGTGGTCATCGGCAAGAAGGGCGAGGATATCGAAGTACTGAAGGCGGACCTCAATCGCATGCTGGGCGTGCCTGTGCATGTCAACATCGAGGAGATCCGCAAGCCGGAAATCGATGCGCAGCTCATCGCGGACTCGATTGCGCAACAGCTCGAAAAGCGCATCATGTTCCGCCGCGCGATGAAGCGGGCCATGCAGAACGCCATGCGCCTTGGTGCGCAGGGCATCAAGATCATGTCGTCGGGGCGCTTGAACGGCATCGAGATTGCGCGTACCGAGTGGTATCGCGAGGGTCGAGTCCCGCTGCACACCCTGCGGGCCAACATCGACTACGGCTTCGGCGAAGCGCGCACGACCTACGGGGTGATCGGCATCAAGGTTTGGGTGTACAAGGGTGACGTCCTGGCCAAGCACGAGCTGCCGGCTGCGACACCTTCCCTGGAAACCGAGCAGGCGCCCGAGCGCAAGCCGCGCCGCACGCCGCGGCCGGCCACCGTGCCCGCCGATATGAAACCCGCCGCCAAGGCGCCGCGCAAGCGCGTGGCCAAGGCTGGTGAAGACGTCAAGCCTGATGTTGCGGAAGCCGCTGCGGCGCCCGCCGGGCCGGCCGCGCCAAAGGCTCCCGCCAAGCGGGTGCGCAAGGCCGCGAATCCGGCAGATGCCAAGAAGGAGTAGTCGACCATGCTGCAACCGGCACGGCGGAAATACCGCAAGGAACAAAAGGGACGCAACAAGGGAATTGCCACGCGCGGCACCAAGGTTTCGTTCGGCGAATTCGGCTTGAAGGCGATCGGTCGGGGACGACTTACCGCCCGTCAGATCGAGGCGGCGCGGCGCGCCATGACGCGCCATATCAAGCGCGGCGGGCGCATCTGGATCCGCATTTTTCCTGACAAGCCGATTTCCTCCAAGCCCGCCGAGGTACGCATGGGCAACGGCAAGGGCAATCCTGAGTACTACGTTGCCGAAATTCAACCGGGCAAGGTTCTCTATGAGATGGACGGCGTGAATGAGGCGCTGGCTCGCGAGGCTTTCAGGTTGGCATCGGCGAAGCTGCCTATCGCCACCACCTTCGTCAGCCGCCAGGTCGGCAGCTGATGTCCAAGTGAAGGAAACGACATGAAAGCCAGCGAATTGCGCGCCAAGGACGGCGCAGGATTGTCAAAGGAGTTGCAGGATCTGCTGAAGGCGCAGTTCTCTGTGCGCATGCAGATAGCCACCCAGCAACTCACCAATACCAGCCAGATCCGCAAGACGCGACGCGACATCGCTCGCGTACGCACGGTAATGGCGCAAGCAGCGAAATCGGGGGGAACCAAGGCATGACCGAAGCCGGCAGCAACGCCTCGCTCAAGCGTACCCTGATCGGGCGCGTGGTCAGCGACAAGATGGACAAGACGGTGACTGTTCTGATCGAGCGCCGGGTGAAGCATCCGACGATCGGCAAGTACGTGACCCGTTCGCGCAAGTTTCATGCGCATAATGAAGCCAACGACTGCAAGACCGGTGATACCGTGGAAATTCAGGAGACCGCACCGATTTCCCGTACCAAGGCCTGGCGCGTGACCCGATTGGTTAGCAAATCCACAGAAGTCTAGCGCTCAGGGGCCGCCGGCCCCTGAGGCCTTGCGCAGCGAGCGATCGCGTGCTATGATTTAAAGCTTTTCGGCGTTTGGCATCACGAGATGCCAAGCGTCAGTCGTCGGAGCGACGCCGGCGGCATACGCAAATGCCCGTACGGGCTCCAAAACTGACCGCGATCCTGCGAGGGCCGCGGGTAAAGTTGGATGGGAAACGATCATGATTCAAATGCAGTCCAGGCTGGACGTGGCCGACAACACGGGTGCGCGTTCGGTCATGTGCATCAAGGTCCTAGGTGGCTCCAAGCGCCGCTACGCCTCGATCGGCGATGTCATCAAGGTATCCATCAAGGATGCCGCGCCGCGCGGGCGAGTTAAAAAGGGCGAGGTCTACAACGCGGTCGTCGTGCGCACTTCCAAAGGCGTGCGCCGCGACGACGGTTCGTTGATCAAGTTCGACGGCAACGCCGCGGTGCTGCTCAATGCGAAGCTCGAACCCATCGGTACCCGAATTTTCGGGCCGGTGACGCGCGAATTGCGCACGGAGCGCTTCATGAAGATCGTATCTCTCGCGCCGGAGGTGCTCTAGATGGAAAGAATCCGCAAGGGCGACGACGTGATCGTCATCGCCGGTCGCGACAAGGGTAAGCGCGGCACCGTGCTCAAGCGCGTCGATGAACGCCGTGTCGTCGTCGAGGGCATCAACGTCGTCAAGAAGCACACCAAGCCGAATCCGATGAAGGGGCAGACCGGAGGGGTCACCGACAAGGTCATGCCGATCGATGTTTCCAACGTCGCCATCTTCAATCCGGCGACGCAGAAGGCCGACCGTGTCGGGTTCGCCATCCTCGACGACAAGCGCAAGGTGCGCGTGTTTCGTTCGAATGGCAACCAGGTCGACGCCAAGTAGACGAGGGGCAACAGATGGCGCGTTTGCGTAACGAGTACCGGGAGCGGATCGTTCCCGATCTCATGAAAAAGTTCGGCTTCAAGTCGGTCATGCAGGTGCCGCGTATCACCAAGGTCACGCTCAACATGGGCGTATCCGAGGCGGTTGCCGACAAGAAGGTGATGGACAACGCGGTCGGCGACATGACCAAGATCGCGGGGCAGAAGCCGGTCGTGACCAAGTCGAAAAAGGCGATCGCAGGATTCAAGATCCGTCAGGGTTACCCGATCGGCTGCATGGTGACGCTGCGCGGCGAGCGCATGTATGAATTCATCGACCGGTTCGTCAGCATCGCGCTGCCGCGCGTGCGCGATTTCCGTGGCGTTTCCGGGCGTGCATTCGACGGGCGCGGCAACTACAACATCGGTGTCAAAGAGCAGATCATCTTTCCGGAGATCGAGTACGACAAGATCGACGCGATCCGCGGCATGAACATCAGCATCACCACAACGGCGAAGAACGACGAAGAGGCGCGTGCCCTGCTCGCGGCGTTTCGCTTCCCCTTCAAGGCATAGGGCTGCAACCGAGATGGCCAAACTCTCCCTCATCAATCGCGAAGTCAAGCGCGAAATGCTCGTCAAGAAGTACGCCCCCAAGCGCAAGGCGCTGCAGGCGATCATCGACGATACCAAGATGTCCGACGAGGATCGAATGGAGGCGCGCCTCAAGCTGCAGCAATTGCCGCGCAATGCCAACCCGACCCGTCTGCGCAATCGTTGCGAGTTGACCGGCCGCCCGCGCGGCACCTATCGCAAGTTCGGCCTGGGGCGCAACAAGTTGCGCGAGGCCGCGATGCGCGGCGATGTCCCCGGCCTGGTCAAGGCCAGCTGGTAAGGCGAACGGACAGGAGACCCACGACATGAGCATGAGCGATCCCATCGCCGATATGCTGACGCGTATCCGTAACGCCCAGGCTGCCGAGAAGCCCGAGGTCGGTATGCCTTCCTCGAAACTCAAGCTGGCGATCGCCAGTGTCTTGAAGGACGAAGGCTACATCGACGATTACGCGGTGCGCGAGGCTGCCGGCAAAGCCGAGTTGTCCATCGCCCTCAAGTACTACTCGGGCAAGCCGGTCATCGACCGCATCGAGCGCATCAGCCGTCCAGGATTGCGCATTTACAAAGGCAAGGAAGACATCCCGCGCGTCATGAACGGACTGGGAGTCGCGATCCTTTCGACTTCCAAAGGCGTCATGACGGATCGCAAGGCGCGCGCCAGCGGCGTCGGCGGCGAAGTCCTGTGCGTGGTCGCGTAGAGGAACCAACATGTCCCGCGTAGGCAAGAATCCAATCACCATTCCGAAGGGCGTCGAGGCCACCCTTGGCTCCGGCGAAATCACGGTCAAGGGCCCCCTCGGGTCCCTGAGCCGTCGCCTGGACAGCGCGATCAGTGTTGCCCGCGACGGAGATTCACTCAAGATTGCGCCGGTCGACGAGTCGCGCAACGCCGACGCGATGTCGGGCACGTTCCGCGCGCTGATCAACAACATGGTTGTCGGCGTCACCAAGGGCTTCGAGCGCAAACTCACCCTGGTTGGCGTGGGCTATCGTGCTCAGGCGCAGGGCGACAAGCTCAACCTTTCGTTGGGGTTTTCTCACCCTGTCGTGCACCAGATGCCCGCGGGGGTCAAGTGCGAGACGCCCCAGCAAACAGAGATCGTCATCAAGGGCATTGACAAGCAAAAGGTTGGCCAGGTTGCCGCTGAGGTGCGTGCTTACCGGCCTCCCGAGCCGTACAAGGGCAAGGGTGTGCGCTACGCCGATGAGCGCGTGGTGATCAAAGAGACCAAGAAGAAGTAAGGGGCAGCCGACATGGACAAGAACCAATCCCGTCTTCGTCGCGCCAAGCAGACGCGCCGCAAGATCGCCGAACTGAAGATCAACAGACTCACCGTGCATCGCACCAACAGCCACATTTACGCCCAGGTCATCGGCGACGGCAAAGTGCTGGCGAGCGCTTCGACCGGCGAGGCAGAGGTGCGCAAGGACGTGGCCAATGGCGGCAATGTCGCCGCCGCGGCCGCGGTCGGCAAGCGTATTGCCGAGAAGGCCAAGGCGGCCGGCGTTGCCGAGGTGGCGTTCGATCGTTCCGGGTTCGCGTATCACGGTCGCGTCAAGGCGTTGGCCGAAGCAGCTCGCGAAGCCGGACTGAAGTTCTAGCGGGAAACAGATATGGCGAAGATGCAAAAAGTGCAGGCGGGTTCCGAGGGACGGGACGACGGCCTCAAGGAAAAGATGATTGCGGTCAATCGCGTCACCAAGGTCGTCAAGGGCGGGCGCATTCTGGGCTTCGCAGCGTTGACGGTGGTCGGCGACGGCGATGGTCGCGTCGGCATGGGCAAGGGCAAGTCGCGCGAGGTTCCGGTGGCGGTGCAGAAGGCCATGGAAGAAGCGCGCCGCAAGATGGTGCGGGTTTCCTTGCGTAACGGAACCTTGCAACACGCAATCGTCGGGGTTCATGGCGCCGCGAAGGTCTTCATGCAGCCCGCTTCCGAAGGCACGGGAATCATCGCCGGCGGTCCGATGCGTGCCGTCTTCGAGGTGGTCGGCGTGACCAACGTGCTGGCAAAGTGCCAGGGGTCCACCAATCCGTACAACGTGGTACGCGCTACGCTGGATGGCTTGACCCGCATGACCACGCCAGCCGAAGTGGCCGCCAAGCGCGGCAAGTCGGTCGAAGAAATCACCGCAGCCTGACGGGGACAAGATCGTGGCAGACAAGAAAACACTTCGCGTCACCTTGGTGAAGAGCCCCAACGGAACCAGCGAAAAGCATCGTGCGACCGTACGCGGCTTGGGCCTGCGGCGCCTCAATTCCTCGCGCGTGCTGGAGGACACTCCCGCCGTGCGCGGCATGATCAATCGCGTCTATTACCTGGTGCGGGCCGAATCGGCCTGAAGTTCGCGGGATCAACAGGATCATCATGAAACTCAATACGATCAAGCCGGCTGACGGCGCCAAGCATGCCAAGCGCCGCGTTGGGCGCGGCATCGGATCGGGGCTGGGCAAGACGGCTGGCCGCGGCCACAAGGGTCAAAAATCGCGCGCAGGCGGATTTCACAAGGTCGGCTTCGAAGGCGGCCAGATGCCGTTGCAGCGACGCCTGCCCAAGCGGGGATTCGTGTCCCTCACACGCGATCAGTCGGCCGAGGTGCGTCTGTCGGACCTGCAGAAGATCGACGCTGCCGAGGTGACGCTGGAAGTTCTGCGCGCGGCCGGAATGGTTCCCGCAGGGGCGTTGCGGGCCAAAGTAATCCTCTCGGGCAAGCTCGAACGCAAAGTCGCGCTCTCCGGAGTCGCTGCATCCAAGGGCGCGAAGGCGGCGATCGAGGCCGCCGGGGGTAGCGTCGCCGTCGCCGAGACGGCCTGACGCGAACACAGGAAAGACAGACAGTGGCTACTGACGCGATGACCGTCGCCAAGTCCGGCAAGTATGGAGACTTGAAGCGCCGTCTCGTCTTTCTGCTGCTTGCACTCGTGGTCTACCGAGTCGGCGCCCATATTCCGGTGCCGGGAATCGATCCCACGCAGTTGGCGGATCTATTCAAGCAGAACCAGGGCGGCATCCTGGGCATGTTCAACATGTTCTCCGGCGGTGCCCTGTCGCGTTTCACGATCTTCGCCCTGGGCATCATGCCCTATATTTCAGCGTCGATCATCATGCAGTTGATGACCGTCGTCTACCCGCCGTTCGAAGCCCTCAAGAAGGAAGGCGAGGCAGGACGGCGCAAGATCACGCAGTACACCCGGTACGCCACCTTGTTCCTGGCGTTTTTCCAGGCCTTTGGCATCTCGGTTGCACTCGAATCGCAGCCCGGATTGGTGATGGACCCGGGCCTGACGTTCCGCTTTGTGACCATTTCGACACTGGTCACCGGGACCATGTTCCTCATGTGGCTCGGTGAACAGATCACCGAGCGCGGGCTCGGCAACGGCATCTCGATCATCATCTTTGCCGGTATCGCGGCCGGATTGCCGTCGGCCATCGGTGGGCTCTTTGAGCTGGTGCGCACCGGGGCGATGAATGCCTTGACCGCCATCTTCATCATCATTCTTGTGGTGCTGGTGACCTACGCGGTGGTTTTCGTCGAGCGTGGTCAGCGCAAGATTCTGGTGAACTATGCCAAGCGTCAGGTGGGCAATCGTGTCTATGGCGGACAGTCCTCGCACCTGCCGCTCAAGCTCAACATGGCCGGCGTGATCCCGCCGATTTTCGCCTCGTCGATCATTCTCTTTCCCGCCACCATCACCAGCTGGTTTTCTTCCGGCGACTCGATGCGCTGGCTCAAGGATATTGCCGGCACGCTGTCTCCGGGACAGCCGATTTACGTGATGTTGTATGCAGCGGCCATCATCTTTTTCTGCTTCTTCTACACCGCGCTGGTTTTCAACAGCAAGGAAACCGCGGACAACCTCAAGAAGAGCGGGGCATTCGTTCCCGGCATACGGCCCGGCGACCAGACTGCCAAGTACATCGACAAGATTTTGATGCGCCTGACGCTGGTTGGCGCGGCATACGTGACCATCGTGTGCTTGTTGCCCGAGTTTTTGATCCTGCGCTGGAACGTGCCGTTCTATTTCGGCGGTACCTCGCTCCTGATCATCGTGGTCGTGACCATGGATTTCATGTCCCAGGTGCAGGCCTACATCATGTCGCACCAGTACGAATCGCTTCTCAAGAAAGCCAATTTCAAGGGCGGCATGTTCCAGGGTTGATGGCGTGGTTGCGCCGCTATAGCCGCGTGTTCGAAAGTGCGGATGCGTGACGGGGTAGTGAAGCGGAGGTAGGTTTGGATGTGCGCCTCGCCTCAGGCGAGGTCGCGATGATGGTTGGAATGGCAGAAGACGGAATTATCGGAGGCAGCATGAAAGTACTGGCATCAGTCAAGAAAATTTGCCGCAATTGCAAGGTCATCAAGCGCAAAGGCGTGGTGCGTGTCATCTGCACCGACCCGCGGCACAAGCAGCGCCAAGGCTAAGCACGGCGCTTCGAACAGGCACGAGGACAACAAATGGCTCGCATCGCAGGCATCAACATCCCGAACCATCAGCACGCCGAGGTCGCCCTGACCGCGATCTACGGCATTGGCCGCCCGCGCGCGCGCGCGATTTGCGTTGCCGCCGGCGTCGCGCCAGCGGTCAAGATGAAGGACCTCACGGACACGCAGGTTGACCGCCTGCGCGAGCAGGTCGGGAAGTTCATCGTCGAGGGCGATCTGCGCCGCGAAGTGTCGATGAACATCAAGCGCCTCATGGACCTGGGGTGCTATCGTGGCATGCGCCACAAGCGTGGCTTGCCTGTGCGCGGTCAGCGCACCCGCACGAATGCGCGTACTCGCAAGGGGCCTCGCAAGGCGCGCAATGCGATTGCCGGCAAATAAGCGCCTCGCCCACTGATCAGGAATAGACATGGCAACCAAGCAGCAGCAACCGAACGCCGCGACCCGCGTCCGCAAGAAGGTCAAGAAGAACGTCGCGGAGGGGATTGCGCACATCCACGCCTCGTTCAACAACACCATCATTACGATCACCGACCGCCAGGGCAACGCCCTCTCTTGGGCAACGTCGGGCGGCGCAGGCTTCAAGGGCTCACGCAAGTCCACGCCGTTTGCGGCGCAGGTCGCTGCAGAGGCGGCAGGCAAGGTGGCGGTCGAATGCGGTGTGAAAAATCTCGAGGTACGCATCAAGGGACCGGGCCCCGGCCGCGAGTCCTCGGTGCGCGCGCTCAATGCGCTGGGAATGAAGATTGCCAGCATCACCGACGTGACGCCGGTACCGCACAACGGGTGCCGGCCTCCCAAGCGTCGCAGGATCTGAGTATTCCTGCAGCCTCCCTTGCGGGTGGCCACGCGCTTGGCGTCGAACCCGGTTGTGATTTTCGAATGGGGTGACATGAACCATGGCTAGATATACCGGCCCGAAATGCAAGCTCTCGCGTCGCGAGGGCACTGATCTTTTCCTCAAGAGTTCGCGCAAGGCGTTCTCCGACAAGTGCAAGTCCGAAGTTGCGCCGGGCCAGCACGGACTGAAATCGGGACAGCGTCTTTCCGATTACGGCAAGCAGTTGCGCGAAAAGCAGAAGGTGCGCCGCATGTACGGCGTCCTGGAGCGCCAGTTCCGGCGCTACTATGCCGAGGCGGTGCGTCGCCGCGGCAATACGGGCGAGAACCTCCTGCACTTGCTCGAGACTCGTCTCGACAACGTCGTCTATCGCATGGGTTTCGGTTCGACGCGCGCGGAGGCGCGGCAACTTGTCGGGCACAAGGCGATCGAAGTCAACGGAAAGGCAGTCAACGTGGCCTCGGCACAGATCAAGCCGGGCGATGTGATCGCGGTGCGCGAGAAAGCGCGCAGCCAGTTGCGCGTCAAGGACTCGGTGTCGCTTGCCGAGCAGGCGGGCTTTCCTTCCTGGGTCGAGGTCGATAGTGCCAAGATGACTGGCACGTTCAAGGCACTGCCGGATCGCGGTGACATTGCGCAGGACATCAACGAAAGCCTCGTGGTCGAACTGTATTCCCGCTGATCCGGGTCTTAACGCAGCCCACGCCGCAGCACCATACACAGCAGAAAGGATCAAATGGCCAACACGGGATTTCTCAAACCGAAGATCGTCAATGTCGAGGGTCTTGGCCCTTCGCACGCCAAGGTGACGATGGAGCCGTTCGAGCGCGGCTACGGCCACACGCTGGGCAATGCCCTGCGCCGCGTCCTGCTTTCCTCCATGGACGGTTTCGCTCCGACCGAAGTCACCATTTCCGGTGTGGTACACGAGTACTCCACCATCGAGGGTATCCAGGAAGACGTGGTTGACATCCTTCTCAACCTCAAGGGTGTGGTCCTCAAGCTGCACAATCGCGATGAAGCTGTGCTGACGCTCAAGAAAGCCGGCGCCGGCTCGGTCACGGCTCGCGATATTGAACTGTCGCACGATGTGGAGATCATCAATCCCGACCATCACATCGCCCACCTTGCAGCCAACGGCAAGCTGGACATGCAGATCAAGGTCGAACGCGGCCGCGGTTACGTGCCCGGCAACGTGCGCATCGTCGGCGAAGAGGAAACCAAGTCCATCGGCAAGATCGTGCTTGATGCATCGTACAGCCCGGTGCGGCGGGTCTCTTACGCTGTTGAGTCCGCCCGTGTCGAGCAGCGCACCGATCTGGACCGCCTGGTGGTCGATATCGAAACCAACGGCGTGATCAAGCCCGAAGATGCGGTACGTCAAGCGGCGCGCATTCTGGTCGACCAGTTGTCGGTCTTTGCCGCGCTGGAGGGTACGTCGGAGGGTGACGGCGGAGCACCCAAGGCGCCGACCATCGACCCGATCCTGATGCGCCCGGTCGACGACCTTGAGCTGACGGTGCGGTCGGCCAATTGCCTCAAGGCAGAAAACATCTATTACATCGGCGACCTGATCCAGCGTACCGAGAACGAGCTTCTCAAGACGCCTAACCTGGGTCGCAAGTCGCTCAACGAAATCAAGGAAGTGCTGGCCTCGCGCGGACTGACTCTGGGCATGAAGCTCGAGAACTGGCCGCCGGCGGGGCTGGAGAAGGCATAAGGACCAGAAGCCATGCGTCACGCTCACGGACTGCGAAAACTCAACCGCACCTCTGCACATCGGGTTGCGATGCTGCGCAACATGACGGTGTCCCTGCTCAAGCACGAGGTCATCAAGACCACGCTGCCCAAGGCCAAGGAACTGCGCATGATGGCCGAACCGATCATTACCCTCGGCAAGTCGCCGTCGCTGGCCAACAAGCGCTTGGCATTTTCACGCCTGCGCGACCGCGACACCGTTGTCAAGCTGTTCGGCGAGCTTGGTCCGCGCTTTGCCAAGCGGAACGGCGGCTATCTGCGAATTCTCAAGTATGGATTCCGCAAGGGAGACAACGCGCCCATGGCATTGGTCGAGTTGCTCGATCGCCCGGAGGCGCCGGTGGCGACTGGGGCAGCTGCCGGGAGCTGAGCGGCCAGGTAGCGAACGGTAAGGCCGGGTCAGTCCCGGCCTTTTTTTCTGCGCCGGCATGGCCGCCATAACGTCCGTGAGCGAGAGCGACGCACTGCGGGTCGAGCGTGTGGTCAAGCGCTATGGCGATGCCATAGTCGTCGACGGAATTTCGTTTGCGGTTGCGCGCGGCACCTGTTTCGGTTTGCTGGGTCCGAACGGCGCCGGCAAGACCACGACTCTGCGCCTGGCCCTTGGCCTCGCCGCCCCCGATGCCGGATCTATCAGTCTTCTGGGGCTACCGGTGCCCGAAGAGGCGCGCCTTGCCCGGCAGCGGGTTGGCGTGGTCCCACAGATCGACAATATCGATCCCGACTTCACCGTTGCCGAGAATCTCGTTGTCTATGCTCGCTATTTCGGGATACGCGACGCCGAGGCGCATGAGCGCGTGCCTGCTTTACTCGAGTTTGCCAGCCTGTCAGGCAAGCGCGACGCCCGCATCCAGACGCTCTCCGGCGGCATGAAGCGCAGACTGACGCTTGCGCGAGCACTGGTGAACGATCCGGACATCCTGTTTCTCGATGAGCCGACCACCGGGCTGGATCCGCAGGCACGACACCTCATCTGGGACCGCCTCAAGAACCTCATGGCCCAGGGGAAGACCCTGCTCCTTACAACCCACTTCATGGATGAGGCAGAGCGCCTGTGCGATCGACTGGCGATCATCGATCACGGACGCAAGATCGCCGAGGGTGCGCCGCGCGAACTGATCGCCGAGCACATCGAGCCCGAAGTGGTGGAGGTTTACGGCGAAGGGGTGGGTGATTGGCTGCGCAATCAGGGAGCCCGACTTTCGTTGCGGACCGAGCGCAGCGGGGAAACGGCGTTTTGCTATGTGCGTGACGGCACCGCTTTGCTGGAAGACCTCGCGCATCGTCCTGGACTGCGCTTCCTCAAGCGCCAGGCGAACCTGGAAGACGTCTTCATCAAACTGACGGGCCGCGAACTGCGCGACTGACGATGACGCCTGACTACTCCCCGCCAGCGATCTCCTGGCGACTGGTGCCGGTCTGGCGGCGCAATTTCCTCGTATGGAGGAAGCTCGCCATCACTTCGGTCCTCGGCAATATTGCCGATCCGATGATTGCGCTGGTGGCCTTTGGATACGGGCTGGGCGCGTTGCTGCCGACGGTGTCGGGCGTCAGCTACGTGCAGTTTCTGGCCGCGGGCACGATCTGCATGAGCACCATGAACGCTGCCACCTTCGAATCCTTGTACTCGGCCTTTTCTCGCATGCACGTGCAGCGTACCTGGGACGGCATCATGAATGCCCCCGTCGCGCTTGATGACGTCGTCCTGGGAGAGCTTGCCTGGGCTACAACGAAGGCCTTGATGAGTGGTGTGGCAATCATGCTGGTGATCGGCATCCTGGGACTCGCGCACGGCCCGCTCGCTTTCTTGGTGCTGCCTGTGGTGATGCTGGTCGGGCTGGTGTTTGCGGGCATTGGCCTGGTCATCAACGCTCTGGCGCGCGGTTATGACTTCTTCACCTACTACTTCACACTGGTCGTGACGCCAATGTCGTTCATTTCGGGAGTATTCTTCCCGGTCGACCAGCTGCCGTCCTGGTTGCAGGTCGTGTCGCAGTGCCTGCCCCTGACCCATGCGGTGGAGATGGCGCGGCCGCTGTTGCTCGGGATGATGCCGCCGCGTGCCATGCTCAACACTGCGGTTCTGGTTTCGTATGTGGTCTGTGCGGCCTGGATCGCGGTCGTTCTCACGCGCAGGCGCCTGCTCGTCTAGGGCTGCCGACCGACCGGCCGCGCACCGGGCAGATCGCAAAGGAAAACAGGGTGAACGATTCCATTCTTCTGATCTTCACCAATGCACCGGATCGCGCAGTTGCGGATTCGATCGCAACCGCGCTCATCGAAGCGCGCCTGGCTGCCTGTGTGAACGTTCTCGGACAGTGCGATTCGGTGTATCGCTGGCAGGGGCGCCTTGAGCGTGCGTGCGAGGTACCGATGATCATCAAGACCAGCGCGCACAACTATTCCGCTCTTGAGGCGGAGTTGCGTCGCTTGCACCCCTACGAGGTTCCGGAATTGCTGGCGGTGCCGGTCGCCTACGGCCTGCCTGGCTACCTGGATTGGGTGCGCGCCGAATCCGCCCCGTGACCGGTTGCTTAGGACCCCTCGCGCAGCCAGCGCGCTGCGTCAGGAGCGAAATAGGTCAGGACACCATCCGCACCAGCGCGCTTGAATCCAAGCAGCGTCTCCATGACCACACGGCGCTCGTCCAGCCACCCATTCTGGGTCGCGGCCTTGAGCATCGAGTATTCACCGCTCACCTGATACACGAAGGTCGGGGCCCGGAATTCATCCTTGACCCGACGCACGATGTCCAGGTAGGGCATGCCAGGCTTGACCATGACCATGTCGGCGCCCTCGGCTAGATCGAGCGCGACCTCGTGCAGCGCCTCGTTGGAGTTCGCCGGGTCCATCTGATAGGTCTTTTTGTCGGACTTGCCGAGATTGGCGGCGGACCCTACCGCGTCGCGAAACGGCCCGTAGAACGCAGAGGCATACTTGGCTGCATAGGCCATGATCTGTGTCAGATCGTGCCCGGCGGTGTCGAGCGCGGCCCGAATTGCGCCAATGCGTCCGTCCATCATGTCGGATGGCGCGACGATATCGACACCGGCATCCGCCTGTACGCGCGCCTGGCGGCACAGGATCTCGATGGTTGGGTCGTTCTCGATGTACCCCATGTCATCGATCACACCGTCCTGCCCATGGCTGGTGTACGGATCGAGGGCCACGTCGCACATCACGCCCAGTTCCGGGAAGCGTCGCTTGAGCGCGGAGACGACGCGCGGCACCAGGCCATCGGGATTTTCTGCCTCCTTGCCGTCCGGCGACTTGCGGAAAGGCTCGATCACCGGAAAGAGCGCCAGGCAGGGGATGCCAAGTTCAAGAGTCTCTTCGGCCACGTGCAATAGCCGGTCAGGGGTCACGCGGCAGACTCCCGGCATCGACGATACCGGCTGGGACACACCGGCTCCCACGTCCTTGTCGTCAAGGACAAAAACGGGGTAGATAAGATCGTTGGTCGTGAGTACGTGCTCCTGGACCAGGCGCCGCGAAAAATTGGTCCTGCGATTGCGTCGCATCCGGACCTGAGGATATTGTGCTTTGTTGATCAACATATCGCGTTAGACCATCAGGTGAAAGCGGGTTGAATTTTTCAAGGCGCGGTGGCCGCGAAGAGTTTTTGCTCTTCGCCGCGTTTCTTCTTTAGGTCCAGCCAATCCCGGACCTTTTCGGCGAGCGCGTCCACGCCACTTGCTTTCAAGCTGGAAAACAAGCTTACTGTCACGCCGGGGCCATAGTCCGACGCCTTGAGTGCAGCTTCGCGCAGACAGGCTTGCTGTTCCTGGCGATTAAGTTTGTCGCTTTTTGTCAACAGTACATGGACCGGAAGTTGTCGCGGTGCGAACCAGGCCAGCATTTGCTGATCGAGCGACGTGAACATGTGACGTGCATCCATGATCAACACCAGTGCCTTGAGGGGCTCGCGTGCCTGCAGGTATTCGGTCAGGAACCCCCCCCAGCGCTGGTGCTCGCTCTTGGCGACCTTGGCATAACCGTATCCTGGCAAGTCGACCAGATACTTTGCGTCGCCCAAGGCAAAAAAATTGATCTGCTGGGTTCGTCCGGGCGTGCGTGACGTGAAAGCCAGCCGCTTGCGGTTGACGAGGGTGTTGATCGCGCTCGACTTGCCAGCGTTGGAGCGCCCGACAAAAGCGACTTCGCCGGCGGATGGAAAATCCAGATCGGTACGAGCGGCGGCGCTCTTGTAGAAGGAAACTTGCGCGAGGGATGCCATGGACCTGCGGCGCGTTAAGGGGCCAGAGCGCGTTGTGGCGCGGGGCCAGACAACCGTACATGACCCGGCCGGGTCGCGTACACCTGAAGAAACCTGGGTAGTTGCGTTAGAATAACAGGTTTGAGTCACGCGCCAAATTGACTGGCCGCGACGCCCACATTTGCGCGGAAACACCTCATGAAATCGGTCCATCTCGCAGCGCTCGCCGCGCTTTTCGTTCTGGGTTCCGCGTACGGTGCTGCGCCCAAGCCCGCTGCGAAGGCCGACACTGCGCGCGGTTCTCAGATTGCTGCGCAAGTGTGCGCTGCGTGCCACAACGCGGATGGCAATAGCCCCGCGGCGGCCAATCCCAAGCTGGCTGGCCAGCATCCGGAATATCTGGTCAAGCAACTGGCCGAATACAAGGAAGGAAAGACCCGCAAGAATGCGGTCATGGCCGGATTCGCCGCAGCTCTTTCGCCCGACGACATGCGCAATGTCGCTGCTTACTATGCGTCGCAAACGCCCAAGGAAGGCGCCGCGCGCAACGCGGCGACAGTTCGCCTGGGGGAGCGCATTTTCAGGGGTGGCATTGCCGAGAAGGGGATTGCCGCGTGCGCGGGATGCCACGGTCCGACCGGCAGCGGGATCCCGGCGCAATATCCCCGCATCGCCGGACAGTGGGCCGAATACACCAAGTCGCAGCTGGTCAACTTTCGCACCGGCGAGCGCGCCAATGATCCCAGCGGCATGATGCGCGGTGTTGCGGCCAAGATGTCCGATCGCGAAATCGATGCGGTCGCCGACTATATCGCCGGACTGAAGCGGGCCAACTGACGCGCTGGACGTGCCGTTTCCTGGGGCTCGCGCCGAATCGGCGGAACTCGCCGCTCGATAGCGCGGTCCAAGCGGAGGCGCTCGCCGCGCCTCGAATTGCGCCGGCCCAGGCGGCGCTCCCCAACCCCAAGCGACGGTTCCGACGTCCTTTCGCATGCGCCCCGTCTACCTGAAGCCGGCGCTCGAGCTAGCCGGCTCGATGCGCTTTGCAATCAGCCTCCTGACGCTGGTCGCAATCGCATCGGTGGCCGGAACGATTCTCAAGCAGAACGAGCCCTACACCAACTACCTCAACCAGTTCGGCCCTTTCTGGTTTGGTGTATTCGAGGCGCTGTCGTTGTACGCGGTCTACAACGCCTGGTGGTTTGTCGGTATTCTTGCCTTTCTGGTCCTCTCGACCAGCCTATGCGTGTATCGCAATGCACCCAAGATGCTCGTGGAAATGCGGCGCTACAAGGACAATCTGCGCGAGCAGGCGTTTGCTGCGTTCCCGCATCGTGCCGAGCTGGCGGTACCAACGGCGGGCGCAGCCGCGCGAGTCGAAGCGGTACTGCGCGAGGCCGGCTTTGCCTCTCGCACGAAGGCGACTGATGGCGGCACACTGGTCGCTGCCAAGGCCGGCAGCGCAAATCGGCTGGGGTACGTCTTTACCCATGTCGGCATCATCGTGATCTGCATCGGCGGGCTGCTCGATGGCGACCTGCTGCTGCGCGCACAACTGATGTTCGGCGGCAAGCAAGTCGTCAAGGGCAACCCCTTGATCGCCGACGTACCGCCGCAGAGCCGTCTTGCGGCGGACAACCCGAGCTTTCGCGGCAACGTGCTGATCCCAGAGGGTGACAAGCGCGACTTTGCCGTCCTGGCGCATCGTGACGGCATCCTCTTGCAGGAACTGCCCTTCACCATCGCGCTCAAGAAGTTCGTCATCGAACACTATTCGAGCGGTCAGCCCAAGCTATTTGCCAGCGAGGTTGAAGTCACAGATCGCGACTCCGGCCATACCTTGGCGGCGCGCATTGAAGTCAATCGGCCGTTGATCCACCGCGGTATCGCGATCTATCAGTCGAGTTTCGATGACGGTGGAACCCAGGTCACGCTGAACGGATTTCCGCTGCAAGGGGGGCGCGATTACCGGTTCATCGTGGAAGGGGAGGTGGGGCGCAACACCGCGCTGGCTCCCGAGGCGGCGCCGGAAAAGGCGTTGACGCTCGAGGTTGTCGCGTTCCGCCCCTTCAATGTCGAAAGGGTGGCGGGAAGAGAGGAACGCGCCCCTCTGTCCGGCGCCCGTGCAGTTGCCGAGCGAGTCCGGGAAAGCCTCGGCCCCGGGACTGCCCCGGGGCGCGAAAAAGAGATGCGCAATGTCGGCCCGACCGTCGGGTACAAGCTGCGCGACAGCGCGGGCCAGGCGCGCGAATACCAGAACTACATGCTGCCCATGGAGATCGACGGCCGATGGTATCTGCTGAGTGGCATGCGTGAAGCCCCTGCAGATCCTTTTCGCTACCTGCGATTGCCACTCGATGGCAGGGGCGGTCTCGACGAATTCATGCGCCTGCGCGCGGCGCTGGCCGACCCTGCTACGCAGTCGCTGGCCGGCGAGCGCCTGGCCGGTGACCTGGCGCCGTCCGGTGGCGATCCAAGGATGCGCGCCCAACTGGCGGAGTCGGGCCGTCGTTCCCTGGAAACCTTCGGCGTACGCGGTTACCAGGCGGTTGCCGAGTTCATCGACCGCGGCGTCCCGGAGGCCGAGCGCGAGAAGGCAGCCGAGATTTTTTTGCGCATACTCAACGGCGCGGCGTGGCATGCATGGCAGGCCGCGCGTGAGCAGAAAGGTCTGGCGCCGCTCAAGCCTGACGAAGCCTCGACGCGCTTCGTGCAAGACGCGCTCAACGCGATTTCGGACAGCCATTTTTACGGCGCGCCCGTGTACCTGCACTTGAATGCCTTTGACGAAGTCAAGGCGAGCGTGTTTCAGCTGACGCGCTCGCCGGGCAAGAACATCGTCTACCTGGGCTGCCTCCTGCTGGTGCTCGGGGTGTTCGCGATGTTCTATATTCGCGAGCGGCGTGCCTGGATTCTGATCAAGTCGGACCGCGCGCTGTTCGCGATGAGTGGAACGCGTCGCGGCGTCGATTTCGAGCGCGAGTTCAGCGACCTGACGCACCGACTCGCCAGAGCGACGTCCGCGGCGGACTAGAGGGGATCTCGCAATGGAATTGACCCAAACCTTGTCGACTACTACCGGAAGCCTTGAGGCACGTCGGCGCTTCTCCTTGCTCGATGTTGCATTTGCGCTTCTGCTGGCCGCCGGCGCTGCCTTTGCGTTGGCCCGCTATGGCATGTTCATGGATGGCTACGAAAAAGGCATCCTGGTTTGCACGGTACCGGTACTTGCATGGCTAGGCTGGTTTTTTGCGCCGCTGCGGGTCTTTCTGGTGGTTGTCGCGGCGCTTTCCCTGGTCGCCGTCGGCCTTTACGGCGGGTCGCTCGAGGCGGCGGAGAAGACTTTTTTGCTCAAGTATTTCCTGTCCAGTCAATCGGCCATCCTGTGGATGAGCTTCCTGTTTTTTCTTGCCACCGGCAGCTATTGGCTGGGGCTTCTGGCGGGGTCGGAGTTCGGGATGCTGACGGGGACGCGGTTCACCTGGATGGCCGTCACCCTGGGACTTTGCGGGATGCTGGTGCGCTGGTACGAGAGCTATCTGCTCGGATCCGACATTGGCCACATTCCGGTCTCCAACCTGTATGAGGTATTTGTCCTCTTCTGCATGCTTACCGCCGTGATGTACCTGTACTACGAGAAGCGCTATGCGACGCGCGCGATGGGCGCGTTCGTCATGCTGGTGATCTCGGCGGCGGTCGGTTTCCTGCTCTGGTACACCTTCGATCGGGGCGCTCACGAAATCCAGCCTTTGGTGCCGGCCCTGCAGAGCTGGTGGATGAAGATTCATGTGCCGGCCAATTTCATCGGCTACGGCGCATTCTCGGTCGCCGCCATGGTTGGCTTCGCCTATCTTCTCAAGGCGTATCACGACTCCCTGGGCAAGCGCTCCCTTGCCGCGGTCTGGGGCGCGGGCATCGCCCTCGCCGTCGCTCTCGCGCTCGAGGCGATCGTGTTTCGCAAGAGCGGCGCGTCGCCTTATTGGGCGGCTTACTTTGCGTTCACGTGCGCGACACTGGCGTTGATCGTGATGTTGCGCGCGCGCATTGCGCCGCGCCTGCCCGCGCTTACCGTGCTCGATGATGTCATGCATCGGGCGATCGCCGTCGGCTTTGCATTCTTCACTGTTGCGACCATTCTCGGTGCCCTGTGGGCTGCCGAGGCCTGGGGCAGCTACTGGAGCTGGGACCCGAAAGAGACCTGGGCGCTGATCGTGTGGCTCAACTATGCGGCCTGGCTGCACATGCGCCTGGTCAACGGCATGCGTGGCACCCTGCTGGCCTGGTGGACCTTGGCCGGACTCCTGGTGACGACGTTCGCGTTCCTTGGCGTCAATATCTTCCTGTCCGGGTTGCACTCCTACGGCGAGCTGTAGCACCGGCAGGCGAGCCTAGTCCTCGTATGCCCGCGTCCACATCCGGGCGTCCGCAAGCCTTCGACGTGGCCGTCGTCGGCGCCGGGGCGGCAGGCATGATGTGCGCGGCTGTGGCGGGGCAGCGCGGCAGGCGGGTCGTCCTCGTGGACCATTCCGCGCGGATCGGGGAGAAGATCCGCATCTCAGGCGGCGGACGCTGCAATTTCACCAACCGCGGCGCGGGGCCGGAGCATTTCGTGTCGAGCAACCCGCACTTTTGCCGCTCGGCGCTGGCCGGCTATAACGCGAGTCACTTCGTCGACCTAGTGCGGCAGCATCGCATCGGGTTCCACGAAAAGCACCGTGGCCAACTCTTTTGCGACCGATCGGCCGGTGACATCATCGACATGCTGGAGGCGGAATGCGCGAGCGGCGGGGTCACGTGGCGCCGTGAAACCTCGATCGCATCGGTGCGGCGTGAGGGTGAGCATTTCACGCTCGAGACCTCGGCCGGACCGATTGCGGCGAGGCGGCTGGTGATCGCCACCGGCGGCTTGTCGATTCCGAAGATCGGCGCAACCGACTTCGGTTATCGCATCGCCCGCCAGTTCGGGCACACCATCGTCGAGCCGCTGCCGGGCCTGGTGCCCCTCACCTTCGCTGCGCCGATATGGAAGCCATTTGCTGAACTGGCCGGGGTGTCGCTGACGGCCGACATCGAGTGCGTGGGTCCGTATGGCCGCGCAATGTTTCGCGAGGACCTGCTTTTCACGCACCGGGGCTTGTCGGGGCCCGCGATCCTGCAGATCTCCAATCACTGGCGCGCTGGCGCAATGCTGGCAATCGACCTTGTCCCCGACTTCGATTGGGACGCCTGGGTGGCCGACAAACCGGGTCGCAAGGTTCTTGCCGCGACCGCCTTGGCCGACCTGCTGCCGCGCCGACTCGCAACGACCTGGTCGGCGAAGCAACTGGGAGCCGATGCCGGCCGGCCGCTGGCCGATATGCCGG
This sequence comes from Burkholderiales bacterium, assembly GCA_016790635.1. Lineage (GTDB taxonomy): Bacteria > Pseudomonadota > Gammaproteobacteria > Burkholderiales > JAEUOS01 > JAEUOS01. The sequence continues at coordinate 87,294 of JAEUOR010000088.1, read as the reverse complement.
ACCGGCGCCTGCGCGACCTGGCGCAATCCCTGAGCCGCTGGCAGCTCAGTCCTGCTGGAACGGAAGGTTTCCGCAAGGCCGAGGTGACACTGGGAGGCGTTGATACGCGCGAGATGTCGTCGCGCACCATGGAGTCACGCATCGCGCCCGGGCTCTACTTCATCGGTGAAGTCGTGGACGTGACCGGGTGGCTGGGTGGCTACAACTTCCAGTGGGCCTGGTCCTCGGCAGTGGCCTGCGCGCGCGCGCTGTGACCTGCGCCTATGCCTTGGTGCGATCAGCCTGGAATGTGTTCCAACGCGTAGAGGGATTCGAAGCTTTCGCGTTCGCGAACCACATCCATGCTCCTGCCGTTGACCATCACCTCGGCGGCGCGCGGGCGGGAGTTGTAGTTCGAGGCCATGACCATTCCATAGGCTCCCGCTGACATGACGGCCAGAAGATCGCCTTCCGCCAGCGCAAGCTGCCGTTCCTTGCCGAGAAAGTCTGCCGACTCGCAAACAGGGCCGACGATATCCCAGGGCGCCAACGGCGCTACGCGCGAACCGACCTGTACGATCGCGTGCCAGGCCGAGTACAGCGAGGGACGCAAGAGGTCATTCATCGCCGCGTCAACCACAGCGAAGTTGCGCGTCGCGGGTTTGAGTGTGATGACACGGGTGAGCAGCAGACCCGCATTGGCGACCAGGTTGCGGCCGGGCTCGAACATCAACTGCAGCTTGCGCGAACCAACCCGGTGGAAGACCTCGCGCATGTAGTCAGCCGGATCCGGAACGTTCTCGTCGCGATAGCGCACGCCAAGGCCGCCGCCCAGATCGAGATGCTCGATGCCGATACCTTCTGCGGCAAGCGCATCGACCAAGGACAGCATGCGATCCAGCGCCTCATACAGGGGCGCCGGGTCACTCAACTGGGATCCGATGTGGCAATCGATGCCGGCGATGTGCACCCCGCGCAGCCTGGTTGCCCGGCGATACAGGTCGAGCGCCGCGTCGAAATCAACGCCGAACTTGTTTTCCTTGAGGCCGGTCGATATGTAGGGATGAGTACGTGCATCGACATCCGGATTCACGCGCAGTGAAATGGGCGCCACCTTGCCTGCCTCGCGCGCCACGTGGTCGATGCACTCGAGTTCCGAAGCCGACTCGACATTGAAGCAACGGATCCCCTGCGCCAGGGCGAAACCGATCTCCTGGGCTGTTTTGCCGACGCCGGAGAAAATCGTCTTGCGCGGATCGCCGCCAGCGGCAAGGACTCGCCGCAGTTCGCCACCTGAAACAATGTCGAAACCGGCGCCCAGGCGTGCGAACGTGGAAAGGATCGCCAGGTTCGAATTCGCCTTCATCGCATAGCAGACAAGCGCGTCGCGACCGGCCAGCCCGGAGGTGAAGCGCTGCCATGCCTCAACGAGCGCCGCGCGCGAATACACGTAGGTAGGAGTACCGTGAAGGGCAGCCAGGTCTTCCAGGGGGACATCCTCGACATGCAGGCGACCCCCGCGGCGTTCGAAAAATGGGCTTTCCACTGTCAGCGCACCTGGTTACGAATGTTTTGGGGATCATCGGCCGTGCCGCCAGGGCGGCGCCCAGGATCGGCATCTTGCGCGCCTGGTTTCGGCCCCCCGAGCCTCGGATCGCCAGGTTTGCCCGGCAGGTATAGATGGCCGCGATGGCCGCAGGCCGCGCAAGCCAGGCAGGCGCACAAGGTGGCGATAATCGCAAGCTTCATGAAGCGACGATGAATAGGGAGTGCATGCAATTATGAATGAATCGGAATTCGCATCGGCCTGCGCCGCATTGTTGGATGCCATCGAGGCAGTGATCGATGCGAGCGAGTCAGATATCGATTGTCAACGCAAGTCCGACGGGGTGCTGGAGATCGAATTCGAGAACGGATCGCGCGTCGTGGTCAATGGTCAGGCGCCGATGCGTCAGATCTGGGTTGCCGCCAGATCAGGCGGATATCACCTGGCGTACGCCGCGGGAGAGTGGCGCGACACGCGCAGCGGAGAGAGCCTGGCCGATCTCATGACGAGGGTCGCGCGCGAGCAGGGCGCTCCTGATCTTCCATTCGAGTTCGCATGAAGAGCGGGGCGCAGGCGGGCTGATCGGTTGAAGCGAAATGCGCAAGGCGGGCACTGGACCACCCCTCAGAAGAGCTGGTTCTTTACTTCCTCGACACGCTTCTCGCCCTCCGCCGTGCCGTCCGACAGTCCGATCGACTGCACGCTCGCTTCCCCGGGGGCGTACTCGCGGTAGTACCACTCGCCCCCCGCGTTGACCACGCCTTCCGGGGCTTGGCGTTTCGACTCCGGGACATTGCGCAGCACGCGCTGCATGTAGTTGATCCACATCGGCAACGCCGCGACGCCGCCGGTTTCCTGGCCGCCGAGCTTTTTCGGCTGGTCGAAGCCAATCCACGCCACGCCGACGATCGAAGACTGATATCCGGCGAACCAGGCGTCGACGTGATCATTCGTGGTGCCAGTTTTGCCCGCAAGATCGGCGCGCTTGAGGGTTGTTCCGGCGCGCGCTGCGGTGCCGAACTTGGTCACGTCGCCGAGCATGCTCTCCATGATGAAGGCATTGCGCGCGTCGAGGACTCGCATCGCCTCATCGCCCGCGCGCACCGGGCGAGACTCGGAGAGGACGCGACCGCTGTCGTCGGTGATGCGCGTAATCAGGTGCGGATTGACCCGGTACCCGCCGTTGGCAAACACCGCGTAGGCGCCGACCATCTGCCAGGCCGTGACAGAGCCCGCGCCGAGCGCCATGGTCAGGTAGGGCGGATGCTTGTCGGCGTCAAAGCCGAACCTGGTCACGAAATCCTGCGCATACTGGGGGGTGATCTGCTGCAGGATGCGAATCGAAACCAGGTTCTTGGACTTGGTCAGCGCGGCGCGCATGCGCATGGGCCCCTCGTACTTGCCGTCGTAGTTCTTCGGCTCCCATAGCTGGCCACCGGTGAGGGCAGGGTCGATGAATATCGGTGCGTCGTTGACCACAGTCGAAGGGGTGAGGCCTTTCTCGAGGGAGGCCGAGTAGATAAAGGGCTTGAAGCTCGACCCGGGCTGACGCCAAGCCTGGGTTACGTGATTGAATTTGTTGATGCCGAAATCGAACCCTCCGACCAACGCCCTGACCGACCCGTCGGATGGATCCGCCGCGACGAACGCCGCTTCGACTTGCGGCAACTGCAGAATTGACCAGGCACCTTTTTCGTCCTGCATCACGCGGATGATCGCGCCGCGCCGTATGCGACGATTTGGCTGGGCTCGATCGTTGAGGGCATTGGCGGCGAACTTGAGCCCATCGCCGCTGATCACGACAGTTTCGCCGGAGCGTCGATACGCCTTCACCTGGGTGGGTGAAGCTTCGCGCACGACCGCTGCCAGCAAAGATTCGCTGTCGTTGGTGTCAGACAGCGCGTCCTCGAGTTCCTCCTCTGAACCGGTCTTGAGTTCGACGAAGGCTTCCGGGCCGCGGTAACCGTGGCGCCTGTCGTAGTCAAGCACGCCGCGGCGCAACGCGGCGTGGGCTGCTTCCTGGTCCACCTTGCGAATTGTTGTGATTACGCGAAATCCGCGCGTGTAGGTGTCCTCGGCATAACGATCGAAGACCAGCTGGCGCACCATCTCTGCGACAAAATCGGCCTTCACCGGAAAGTCGTTTACATCGCGCTTGACCACCAATGACTCGCGCACCGCGGCTGCATGCTGGTCCGCCGTCAGGTAGCCGAGCGATTTCATGCGTTCGAGGATGTAGAGCTGGCGAGTGCGCGCGCGCTTGGGGTTGACGACCGGATTGAACGCGGAAGGCGCCTTCGGGAGCCCCGCCAGCATCGCCGCTTCTGCTGCCGTGATGTCTTTCAAGGCGCGACCAAAATAGATCTGCGCGGCTGCCGCGAATCCGTAGGCCCGCTGGCCCAGGAAAATCTGGTTGATGTAGATCTCGAAGATCTTGTCCTTGGCGAGAGTGGCTTCGATCTTGAAAGCGAGCAGTGCTTCGTAGAACTTGCGGGTGTAGGTCTTCTCGCTGGAAATGAAGAAGTTTCGCGCCACCTGCATGGTGATCGTCGAGGCGCCTTGCTGGCGACCCGAACTGGTGAGGTTGGTCAGTGCCGCCCGCAGGACGCCGATCGTGTCGACGCCGCCGTGCTGATAGAAACGATCGTCTTCGGCGGCCAGGATCGCCTGGCGCAGAACGACCGGCACGGCGTCGAAACTGACCACGTTGCGACGTTCCTCGCCGAATTCGCCCAGCAGCGCACCTTCCGCGCTGTAGACCCGAAGCGGAATCTTGGGCCGGTAGTCGGTGAGCGCATCAATCGGCGGCAGCGACGGGTATGCCCAGGCCACCGCGAAAAGCAGCACCAGAAGCCCCAGCGCGATGGGCGCTGCAATCAGCCCGACAATACCGGCTGCGAGCCGAGCAGGCCGAGATAAGTTCATGAATTTATGGAGAAGTTCGGGTGGCGCGCGACTTGACCGAATGCTTTTCATGCACCCCAGGAGGCACGATTATAGTCAGCGGGTCTGGCAAAAACATGGCATCAGACCTACCTTGAAAAGATGGTGATGTGGCAAAACTGCCACATGAAGGGGCGGGTTCCTTCGGTTTGCTTGCTTTGGAGTTGCTGGTATTATTTAATGTAATTTGTGAGGATTGTCTCTAATCGATTGTCACAAAAGGATTAATCTAGAAACAACGTCCCGGCGGGCAGGGGCTCGGCGGGATTGCGCTGCGAATGGGTTAGCTGGCGCCAAGAGCAGCGGGCAGGCGTTACCCGGGACGCGGAATTGAGCGACCTCCCGGGTCGATGGGAATTCGTTACGCACCTCGGCCGTCGCGGGTCACCACGAACCGCGCGCAGGGGAGCGCTCTCTCTAAAGGGGACGACACTTGGCGTTCGACATTTTCAACCCAAAGGCGCAACCGCTGATCGGCCTCGATATCAGTTCGTCGTCGGTCAAGCTGGTCGAGGTCGCTGACGCCGGCAAGGGCACGTTCCGGATCGAGCGCTATGCGATCGAAAGTCTGCCCAAGGACGCCGTGCTCGACGGCAACATCACCAATCTCGAGGCGGTTGCCGAGTCCGTCAAACGGGCCTGGAAGAAGATGGCGACGCGGACGAAGAACGTGGCGCTTGCATTGCCGGCGGCCGCGGTGATCACCAAGAAAATCGTGGTTCCTGCCGGGCTGCGCGAAGAAGAGCTGGAAATGCAGGTCGAGACCGAGGCCAACCAGTACATCCCCTTCGCCTTGGATGAGGTCAATCTGGACTTTCAGGTCATTGGGCCCTCTCCATCCAACCCGGAAGAAGCCGAAGTGATCATTGCCGCCTCACGCAAGGAGAAGGTCGAGGACCGGGTTGCGGTGGCTGAAGCGGCCGGCCTCAAGGCGACCGTCATGGACGTCGAATCCTATGCCGTCCAGACCGCCTTCGAGATGATCGAGAAGCAGCTGCCCAACAATGGTGTGGATCAGTCGATCGCCTTGGTCGACGTCGGCGCCAACATGATGAACGTGACCGTCCTGCGCAATGATCAGGCGATCTACAACCGGGAACAGGCCTTCGGCGGCAACAATCTGACCCAGGATATCCAGCGCGCCTTCGGCATGTCGCTTGAGGAAGCAGAAACACAGAAGAAGACCGGCGGCCTGCCTGACAACTACGACAACGAAGTGCTGCGCCCGTTCATGGAGAACCTCGCGCAGGAAGTAACCCGTGCCATGCAGTTTTTCTTCACATCCACCTCCTACAACCAGATCGATCACATCGTCCTCGCCGGGGGATGCGCGGTGATCCCGGGTCTGGACGAGGTCGTCGCGACGCGCACCCAGGTCAACACCATTGTCGCCAACCCCTTCGCCAACATGGCGCTGGCCAACCAGCGGGTCAAGCCGAAACAGCTTGCCATGGATGCGCCAGCCATGATGGTGGCCTGCGGATTGGCGATGCGGAGGTTCGACGCATGATTCGCATCAATCTACTCCCCCATCGCGAGCTCAAGCGCCAGGCGCGACGCCGGCAGTTTGGCATCCTGTGCGCGGTTGTCGCTGCGATCGGAGCCGGCATTGTCGCCATGGTCGGCCTGTTCATCGGACAGCAGATTTCCTCGCAACAGGCCGTCAATGCGTTCATCAAGAAGGCGAATCAGAAGCTTGATGACGATATCAAGGAGATCGCCAAACTCGAAGACGAGATCCGCGGCCTCAAGGCGCGCCAGAAGGCAGTGGAGGATCTGCAGGGCGACCGCAACATTCCGGTTCATGTGCTCGACGAACTTGTCAAGATCACGCCGGACGGCATCTACCTGCGCACGATCAAGCAGACCGGCAATCTGGTCACGCTCAACGGCTATGCGGCCAACAACGCCAAGGTGGCTGATTACGTGCGCAACCTGACACGCAACACCTGGCTGGGTGCTCCCGAACTGGTCGAGATCAAGGCGGTCTCGGTCGGTACCGGGTCGGCGGCCAAGCGGCTTAACGACTTCACCATGAGAGTGTCGATAACACGGCCCAAGGATCCTGCCGCACCGGCCGCCGGGGCGCCCGGCCAGCCTGCTGCGCCGGCGGCCAAACCCAAAGCCTGAGCGCGGACTGATCCGGGGAGTTGCAGATGAACATCGCCGAACAATTCAAGAACGTCAACTGGAAGGACATTGGCAACGCCGCGCCAGGCCCCAAGATCATGGCGTTGCTGTTGCTTCTTGTCCTCGTGGTTGTGGCCGGCTGGTATTTCTACTGGACCGGACTCAACGACGAGTTGGAAGCGGCACGCGGCGAGGAAAACAAGCTTAAGGAAGAGTACAAGACCAAGAAGCAAAAGGCCGTGAACCTTCCCGAGCTGAAGAAGCAACTGGCTCAGGTCGGGCAGTACGTTTCCACCCTGGAGAAGCAGTTGCCCAGCAAGGCGGAGATGGACGCGCTCCTGACCGACATCAACCAGGCTGGCCTGGGTCGCGGGCTGCAGTTCGAGTTGTTCCGTCCCGCGACGGTCAACGTGAAGGAGTATTACGCAGAACAACCGATCGCGGTCAAGGTGACGGGCAACTATCATGACCTCGGTGCGTTTGCCAGTGACATCGCGAATCTGTCTCGCATCGTGACCTTGAACGACATTTCCATCGCGATGCCGGCCTCAGGGCCGTTGTCGATGGAGACCACAGCCAAGACCTTCCGTTACCTGGATCCGGATGAGGTCGCGGCACAGCGTAAGGCCAAGCCGCCGGCGGGAGGGGCGAAGAAATGATGCAGCGGGCAGGAATTGTTGCCGCCGTAATCGCGTTGGGCGCCTGCGGCGGATCGGAAAGCGAAAACATCGAGAAGTGGATGGCCGACGTGTCCAAGGACATGCGCGGTCGCGTCGAGAAGGTCGAGGAACCCAAGAAGTTCTCACCTTACAAGTACGAGAGCGACAAGCAGGTTGACCCGTTCAATCCGCAGAAAGTCGCGGCATTGATCGACGACAAGCGCAAGACGCCCGGAGCTTCGACCGGTCCGCGTCCCGACCTGAGTCGTCGCAAGGAAGTGCTTGAATCCTTCCCTCTCGAGAACCTCAAGATGGTCGGCATGTTGCAGCAGAAGGGCGCGTTCTACGCGATCATCAAGGCTGACCAGAATCTGCATCGCGTTCGTGTCGGCAACTATCTTGGCCAGAACTTCGGCAAGATCACGGGTATCACGGAAACCGAAGTTACATTGCAGGAAATGATCGAGGATGGCAGCGGTGAGTATGTCTACCGCGACAGCACCTTGGTCCTTCAGGAGGAAAAGAAATGAAACACGGCGTGATCATGTCTTCCGGCCGCAATATTCTGCTCGGCTTGGCTGCGTTTGCAGTCGCGTCGCTGGCGTTTGCGCAGAACGCGATCGAATCATTGAACGTCACCCAGCAGGGTCCGGCGGTCGTCCTCAAGATCAACCTGAAGAACGAACCGGGCAACCCGCCTGCCGGTTTCATCATCGCCAATCCGCCACGAATCGCACTGGACTTTCCCAATACCGTAAACGGGCTGGGACGCAACAGTCAGGACGTGGGGCAAGGCGACCTGCGCAGCATCAACATTGTGCAGGTCGGTGAGCGGTCGCGGCTGGTGCTCAATCTGAAGGGCGCGGCTAACTATGAAACGCGCGTCGACGGCAAGTCGGTACTCATCACCCTCAGTTCGGCGGCAGGCGCAGGGGGAGCTGCGCAGGCTGCGGGGACCAGCTTTGCCAGCGCGCGCGCTGGCGATGGGCGTTCGGCTCTGCGCGACATCGACTTCCGGCGCGCTCCTGACGGGTCCGGACGCGTCATCGTCGATCTCGCCAACGCCAATACCGGAGTCGACATTCGCCAGCAAGGGCAGTCTCTGGTGGTCGAATTCCAAAAGAGCCAGCTGCCCGACAACTTGCGCCGCCGTCTCGATGTCGGCGACTTCGCAACCCCCGTGCAGACCATCAACACGTTCGTGCAAGGCGAGAACGTTCGCATGGTCATTGAGCCCAAAGGCTTGTGGGAGCACAACGCATACCAGTCTGACACGCAGTTCGTCGTCGAAGTCAAGCCGGTTCGCGAGGACCCGAACAAGCTGGTGCAGGGATCGCGCGGCGGCTACAACGGCGAGAAGCTTTCGCTCAATTTCCAGAACATCGAAGTACGTTCGGTCCTGCAGGTGATCGCCGACTTCACCAACCTCAACATCATCACCAGCGATACCGTCGGCGGCAATCTTACGCTGCGCCTCAAGGACGTCCCATGGGATCAGGCGCTCGATATCGTTCTGCAGACGCGTGGCCTCGATATGCGCAAGAACGGCAACGTGATCTGGATCGCGCCGCGCGACGAACTGGCCACCAAGGAGAAGCTCGAACTCGAGGCGCGTGCGCAGATTTCCGATCTCGAACCGCTGCGCACGGAAAGCTTCCAGCTCAACTACGCCAAGGCGGATGCATTTTCGAAGATTCTTACCGACGACAAGCAGCGCATTCTTTCCAAGCGTGGCAGCGCAGTGTGGGATCCGCGCACCAATCAGTTGTTCATTCAGGATGTGCCGAGCCGACTCGATGACGTCCGGCGTCTGGTTTCAAAGGTTGACATACCGGTTCGCCAGGTGCTGATCGAGGCGCGCATCGTCGAAGCCACCGATACCTTCAGCAAGAACCTCGGTGCGCGGCTGGGTACCGGAAACCTGCAGGCCATCCAGGGGCGTTCCGTCCCTGGCAGCGGGGCGTTCGGCGAACGGATCCGCTACGGATTCTCGGGCAACTATTTGGGCGTCGGCGAACAGAACCTGCAAGCCGCCGTGACCGGCCAGAGCTATATTCCCAACACGCAAAACGTGAGCATGCCTGCGCAGGGGATTAGCGGTATCAATCCCGGGTCATTGGCGATCTCGTTGTTCACCAACAGTTTCTCGCGCTTCATCAACCTCGAGCTGTCGGCGCTGGAGGCCGAAGGCAAAGGCAAGATCATTTCCAGTCCGCGGGTCCTCACGGCCGACCAGATCGAAGCAACCATCGAGCAGGGTACCGAACTGCCCTACCAGCAGGCCACCTCGAGCGGCGCCACGGCGATCACCTTCCGCAAGGCCAACCTGAGCCTCAAGGTCAAGCCGCAGATCACCCCTGAGGGCAACATCATTCTTGATGTGCAGGTCAACAAGGACTCGGTGGGCCAGGTGACGACGGCAGGCTTTGCGATCGATACCAAGGCGGTCAAGACCCAGGTCCTGGTCGACAATGGAGGGACGGTGGTAATCGGCGGCATCTTTACCCAGAACGAACGCGATTCCCTCACCAAGGTGCCATTCTTCGGTGACCTGCCGGTCTTCGGCAACCTGTTCCGCAACAGTCAGCGGGCCAACGACAAGACCGAGTTGCTGGTCTTCATCACTCCGCGCGTGGTTAGCGACCGGCTGAGCTCGCGCTAGTTTGTTGAGCTTGCATGACGACCGGGCCCTGGCGGCCCGGTTGTTTTTTTGGTCGCGACTCACAGGTGCCGCTGCTAAAATCGACCGACTGTGGAGCATTCCGAGCGCAACATCTATCTTGTCGGTCTCATGGGAGCGGGCAAGACCACAGTTGGCCGCTTGCTTGCGCGACATTTCGGGCGCTTGTTCGTCGATTCTGATCACGAGATTGAGTCACGCACCGGTGTGAAGATACCGGTCATCTTTGAAATCGAGGGTGAAGCCGGGTTTCGCTCGCGTGAAGCCCAGGTCATCGCCGAGCTGACCACCAGGAGTTCCATCGTTCTTGCGACCGGTGGTGGGGCGGTGCTGGCCGAATGCAACCGGCATGCCCTGCACGATACCGGTTACGTGATCTACCTGCGCGCCCAGCCTGCGGACCTGTGGCAGCGTACCCAGCACGATCGCAACCGGCCGTTGCTGCGAACCGCCGATCCCGAGGCGCGATTGCGGGAGCTCTACGCCGAGCGCGATCCCTTGTACCGCGAAGTAGCCCACCTGGTCGTCGACACAGGCCGCCAGAGTTCGCACCTGCTGGCAGGCAAGCTGGAGCAACAGATTCGTGACGCATGGATGAGTTACGCGTCGAACTAGGCGAGCGTGCCTACCCGATCGTTGTCGGCCCCGGGCTGATCGACGACGCGGCGCGCTTGCGCGCATCGATTCCGGCGAGCGCTGCCGTCGTCACCAGCGAGCGAATCGCGCCCCTGTACCTCGGTCGCATCTCCGCCGCGCTGCGCGGCGCCGGCGTACCGACCATCGAGATCGTCTTGCCTGACGGCGAGTCGGCCAAGACCGCCGCGACGCTGGAGATGGTTTACTCGGCCCTGCTGGAGAAGCGCTGCGACCGCAAGACCACACTGGTTGCGCTGGGCGGCGGCGTTGTCGGCGACCTGACCGGATTTGCCGCCGCGACCTACCAGCGCGGCGTTCCTTACGTACAGGTGCCGACCACGCTTCTCGCGCAAGTCGATTCTTCGGTGGGAGGCAAGACGGCCATCAATCACCCGCTTGGCAAGAACATGATCGGCGCGTTCCATCAGCCGAACCTGGTTCTGATTGACACGGCCACTCTGGCGAGCCTCCCCGAGCGCGAATACCGGTCCGGGCTTGCCGAGGTGATCAAGTACGGACTGATCGATGACCTCGACTTCCTGGCATGGCTCGAAGGCCATCTGGACGCATTGTTGGCGCGCGACGCGCAGGCTCTGACTCACGCAATTCTGCGCTCGTGCTCGATCAAGGCGCGCATCGTCGCGGCCGACGAGCGCGAGTCCGGGATGCGCGCCTGGCTGAACTTGGGTCATACCTTCGGGCACGCCATCGAAGCCGGGTTGGGGTACGGCGAGTGGCTGCATGGTGAGGCCGTAGCCGCAGGCATGGTCGCGGCGGCGGACCTGTCCGCGCGCCTGGGCTACATTGGTACGGCCGATGTCGAACGGGTCGTCAGGCTGATCGCGCGTGCCGGGCTGCCGGTCGCGGCACCGAATTTCGGGCCGGATCGCTACTTGGGCCTCATGCGAGGGGACAAGAAATCGGAGGCCGGGGCGATCCGTTACGTGCTGCTCACGCGCCTGGGCGTGGCGCGGGTGGAACCGGTGGCCGATGCCATCGTCGCCGCGACGCTTGCGACGGTTGCGACCGGCTGATCGCATGCCTTCGGTCGCGCCGTATGCTGCGCAGGCAGCCAATTCGCGCGGGCGTCGCTGGCCGGAGTCGCCCGCGAAGACGCGCTCGGAGTTCCAGCGCGATCGTGATCGCGTCATACATTGCACCGCGTTTCGGCGTCTCGAGTACAAGACCCAGGTCTTCGTCAACCACGAAGGCGATCTGTTCCGCACACGACTCACGCACTCCATCGAGGTGGCCCAGCTCGCGCGCTCAGTTGCCCGGCAACTCGAACTCGACGAAGACCTGGCCGAGGCGATATCGCTTGCGCATGACCTCGGCCACACGCCGTTCGGTCACGCCGGGCAGGATGCGCTCAACGCCTGCATGCGTGAGCACGGCGGATTCGAGCACAACCTGCAGAGCCTGCGCGTGGTCGACCTGCTCGAGGAGCGCTACGGCGCCTTCGACGGGCTCAACCTCACCTTCGAGACCCGTGAGGGCATTCTCAAGCATTGCACAGCGGAGATCGCTGCCGGACTGGGAGACGTCGGGCGCCGCTTCATCGAAGGGACGCGACCAAGCCTTGAGGCGCAGATCACCAATCTGGCCGATGAGATCGCCTACAACAACCACGACATTGACGATGGACTTCGCTCGGGGTTGTTGAGCGTCGAACAAATGCGTTCGGTGGAGGTTTTCGACCGGTTCTTCAGGGAATCGATACACCTCTTCCCGCAGGCAGTAGAGCGGCGCCTGGTCAACGAAACCGTGCGCCGCATGATCAATTTCCTTGTGCAGGACCTGGTTGCGACCACGCATTCCAACCTTTGCGCGGCGGACCCGCGTAGCCCGGACGACGTGCGGTCCGCGCCGACGCTTGTCGCCCACAGTGCGACGGTTGCAGCCGAAACCCTGACCCTCAAGCGCTTCTTGCGCGACAACCTTTACCAGCACTACCTGGTGCAGCGCATGAGCAGCAAGGGCAGGCGCATCGTGAGCGACCTTTTTGATGCTTTCTACGGCGACGTACGCCTCTTGCCGCCCCAGTATCAGGCGAAAGCTGCCGAAAATCGCCCCCGCGCGGTCGCCGATTACATTTCCGGAATGACCGACCGGTACGCGATGCGCGAGCATCGCCGCCTTTTCACTGTCGACGACCGCTAGTAAAATGGGGTCAGACCCCATTAGCAATCCGTGAAAGGCGTGTCGATTTGGCCCGATTGCCGCGTCTGGCCGTCCCAGGACAGCCCCACCACCTGATACAGCGCGGAACCAATCAACAGGCGCTGTTCCGCGATCGAAAGGATTATGAGCGAATGCTCACTATCATTTCGGAATACTCACAGCGCTTCCAGGTGGACCTGCATGCGTATGTCCTGATGGGCAACCACTTCCACCTGATTGTCACGCCGGCTACGGCCTCCGGTTTGTCGCTTTTCATGCAGGCGATCGGACGCAACTACGTCCGCTATTTCAATTTGGCTCATGAGCGATCCGGCGCTTTGTGGCAGGGGCGCTACAAGGGCACTGTGATTGATAGTGAGCGCTACCTTTTCACCTGTATGGCATACGTTGAGCTTAACCCTGTCCGGGCCGGCTTGACAAGCCACCCGGGTGACTATGCCTGGTCGAGCTATGCCCACAATTCCGGCCGCCGCGTCGATCCGTTGGTTAAGGAACACTCACTATATTGGCAACTTGGAAACACGCCGTTTGCCCGGGAGGCGGCATATCGGGCTATCGTTGATGATGGCGTCACTGCCGTGCAAGCTGCGCGCATCATCGACGCCACACTCAAGGGCTGGGCGCTCATGGAGCCCCTGCGCACGACAGAGCTCCTGCCAGAACAAGCCAGACGCTACCTTCCCCGCAAGCGCGGCCGCAGGCTTAACTCTGTCCCCATTAAATCTACAGCCTAAGTCTTGTGTGTTTAAATGGGGTCTGACCCCATTTAAAGTTCTTGAGAGAAAAATGTGGGTCACGGTATAGTCCATGCTTGTTTTTGTGCGGCGCACACAAGCGCTCAAGGACTGTCATGACCGACCAATCTTCCTCGCCGGGCCCGCAGGGCTTGTATGACCCAAGTAACGAACACGATGCCTGCGGCGTCGGATTCGTCGCCCACATCAAGGGCAAGAAGTCGCACGGGATCATCGAGCAGGGCCTCCTGATCCTGCGCAACCTGGATCACCGCGGCGCGGTCGGCGCGGATCCGCTCATGGGAGACGGGGCCGGCATTCTGATCCAGATGCCGGATCAGTTCTATCGTGAGGAAATGGCGAAGCAGGGCATCGCCCTTCCGCCGCCCGGCGAATACGGTGTGGGCATGGTGTTCCTGCCCAAGGAAAACGCCTCGCGCCTGGCTTGCGAGCAGGAAATCGAGCGCGCGGTGCGCGCCGAAGGGCAAGTGGTGCTGGCGTGGCGTGACGTGCCGGTCGATCGCGACATGCCGATGTCGCCCACCGTGCGCGCCAAGGAACCGGTGATCCGGCAGATCTTCATCGGCCGTGGTCCGGACATCATGGTCACCGATGCGCTGGAACGCAAGCTCTATGTGATCCGCAAGTCCAGCGGGCACGCGATCCAAGCCCTGAACCTCATCCATGGCCGCGAGTTCTTCGTGCCGTCGATGTCCGCGCGCACCGTGGTCTACAAGGGGCTCCTGCTGGCTGACCAGGTCGGCGTGTACTACAAGGACCTGCAGGACGCGCGCGTGGTTTCCGCCCTGGCCCTGGTGCACCAGCGCTTTTCGACCAACACCTTTCCCGAGTGGCCGCTGGCGCATCCGTACCGCATGATCGCCCACAACGGCGAGATCAACACCGTCAAGGGCAACTTCAACTGGATGCGCGCGCGTGAAGGCGTGATGAAGTCCGCGGTCCTGGGGGACGATCTCCAAAAGCTCTTTCCGCTCATCTATGAAGGCCAGAGCGACACGGCCTGTTTCGACAACGCGCTGGAACTCCTGACCATGGCGGGCTATCCGCTGGCGCAGGCCATGATGATGATGATTCCCGAAGCGTGGGAACAGCACACCCTCATGGACGACAATCGTCGCGCATTCTACGAATACCACGCGGCCATGCTCGAACCCTGGGACGGCCCGGCGGCGATTGCCTTCACCGATGGCCGTCACATCGGCGGCACGCTGGATCGCAACGGCCTGCGCCCGGCGCGCTATATCGTCACCGACGACGACCTGGTGGTCATGGCCTCGGAAGTCGGCGTCCTGCCGATTCCCGAATCGCGCATCATCAAGAAGTGGCGCCTGCAACCGGGCAAGATGTTCCTGATCGACCTGGAACAGGGACGCATCATCGATGACAAGGAGATCAAGGACACCTACGCCAACGCACGCCCGTACAAGTCGTGGATCGACTCGGTGCGCGTGCGCTTGGACGATGTCGCCACGCGCGTGCAGCTGCCGCCGTTGGCAGTCCCGCTGCTCGATCGACAGCAGGCCTTCGGATACACGCAGGAAGACCTGCGCTTCCTGATGAGCCCGATGGCGGTCGCCGCCGAGGAGGCGGTCGGCTCGATGGGCAACGACTCGCCGCTGGCGGTGATGTCGAACAAGCTCAAGCCGCTCTACAACTACTTCAAGCAGCTTTTCGCGCAGGTCACCAATCCGCCGATCGATCCGATCCGCGAGCAACTGGTCATGTCGCTGGTGAGTTTTGTCGGCCCGCGGCCGAACCTGCTCGACAAGGACAACATCAATCCGCCGATGCGCCTGGAAGTCACCCAGCCGGTGCTGGACTTTCCCGACATGGCGAAGGTGCGCGAGATCGACCGCCATACCGGCGGCAAGTTCCGCTCCTACGAGTTGAACATCTGCTATCCCGTGGCCTGGGGCAAGGAAGGCATCGAGGCGCGCCTGGCCTCCCTCTGCGCCGAGGCGGTCGACGCGCTCAAGACCGGCCACAACATCCTGATCGTATCGGACCGCAAGGTCGATGCGACGCTGGTGCCGATTCCTGCGCTGCTTGCCACCAGTGCGATTCACCATCACCTGGTGCGGCGCGGCATGCGCACCCTGACCGGCCTGGTCGTCGAAACCGGCTCGGCGCGCGAGGTCCATCACTTCGCACTCCTGGCCGGCTACGGCGCGGAGGCGGTGCATCCCTACCTGGCGATGGAGACCATTGCCGA
This sequence comes from Burkholderiales bacterium, assembly GCA_016790635.1. Taxonomy (GTDB): domain Bacteria; phylum Pseudomonadota; class Gammaproteobacteria; order Burkholderiales; family JAEUOS01; genus JAEUOS01. The sequence goes on along the minus strand of JAEUOR010000088.1, from coordinate 71,573 downwards.
CATGGCGCGCGGCCTGCCGGGCGACCTGTCGCCCGAGAAGGCGATCTACAACTACCAGAAGGCGATCGGCAAGGGCCTCATGAAGGTCTTCTCCAAGATGGGGATCTCGACCTACATGAGCTATTGCGGGGCGCAGATCTTCGAGGCCATCGGCTTGTCCCGCGCACTTGTCGACAAGTACTTCCGCGGCACGTCCTCAACCGTCGAGGGCATCGGCGTATTCGAGGTCGCGGAGGAGGCGGTGCGCCTGCACCAGCTTGCCTTCGGCAATGACCCCGTGCTGCGCAACATGCTCGACGCCGGCGGCGAATACGCGTTCCGCATACGCGGCGAAGAGCACATGTGGACGCCGGATGCGATTGCCAAGCTGCAGCACTCCGCGCGTGCCAACAACTTCGCTTCCTACAAGGAGTACGCGCAGATCATCAACGACCAGTCCAGGCGCCACATGACCTTGCGCGGACTGTTCGAATTCCGCATCGATCCTGCCAAGGCAATACCGATCGAGGAAGTCGAGCCGGCCAAGGAGATCGTCAAGCGCTTCGCCACCGGCGCCATGTCCTTGGGATCGATCTCGACCGAGGCGCACTCGACCCTGGCGGTGGCGATGAACCGCATCGGCGGGAAATCCAATACCGGCGAAGGCGGCGAGGACCCGGTGCGCTATCGCAACGACCTGAAGGGCATCAAGATCAAGGCCGGCGCGACCATGGCCTCGGTGCTGGGCGAGGACCGGGTGGTGGCGCACATCCCGCTCCAGGAGGGCGATTCGATGCGCTCGCGCATCAAGCAGGTCGCCTCGGGTCGCTTCGGCGTCACCGCCGAGTACCTGACCTCCGCGGACCAGATCCAGATCAAGATGGCCCAGGGCGCCAAGCCCGGCGAGGGCGGGCAGCTGCCCGGCGGCAAGGTCAGCGAGTACATCGGCATGCTGCGTTTTTCGGTGCCCGGTGTCGGCCTCATCTCGCCCCCGCCGCATCACGACATCTATTCCATCGAGGATCTCGCGCAACTGATCCACGACCTCAAGAATGCCAATCAGCACGCATCGATCTCGGTCAAGCTGGTCTCCGAGGTCGGCGTCGGCACGGTTGCCGCCGGTGTTGCCAAGGCCAAATCCGACCACGTGGTCATCGCCGGACATGATGGCGGCACCGGGGCGTCACCGCTGTCCTCGATCAAGCACGCCGGCACGCCGTGGGAACTGGGTCTGGCCGAAACCCAGCAGACCCTGGTGCTCAACCGCCTGCGGTCGCGTATTCGCGTGCAGGCCGACGGCCAGATGAAGACCGGCCGTGACGTGGTCATCGCCGCGATGCTGGGCGCCGACGAAATGGGCTTTGCCACCGCGCCCCTGGTGACCGCCGGCTGCATCATGATGCGCAAGTGCCACCTCAACACCTGCCCGGTCGGCGTGGCCACGCAGGACCCGGTGCTGCGTGCGAAATTCGCCGGCAAGCCCGAGCACGTGGTCAACTTCTTCTTCTTCGTCGCCGAAGAAGTGCGCCAGATCATGGCGCAGCTGGGCCTGCGCAGGTTCGAGGAGATGATAGGGCGCACCGATCTGCTCGACCGTGCCAAGGCGATTTCCCACTGGAAGGCCAAGGGGCTGGATTTCTCTCGCATCTTCCATCAGCCCGATGTGCCCGCTGACGTGCCACGCCGGCAGTGTGAGGAACAGGACCACGGCCTGGATCATGCGCTTGACAACAAGCTCATCGCGACCTCGGCCCCGGCCCTGACCAACGGGGAAAAGGTGCAGTTCATCGTTCCGGTGAAGAACCTCAATCGCACCATCGGCGCCATGCTGTCCGGCGAAGTGGCGCGTCGCTATGGTCACGACGGGCTGCCCGACGACACCATCCACATCCAGCTGCAGGGAACGGTCGGCCAATCGGCCGGCGCGTTCCTGGCGCACGGGATCACGCTCGACCTGGTAGGCGAAGCCAACGACTACGTCGGCAAGGGTCTCTCGGGCGGTCGCATCATCGTGCGCCCCAATACGGAGTTCCGCGGCCGGGCGGTCGACAACATCATCGTCGGCAACACTGTCCTCTACGGCGCGATCGCCGGGGAAGCCTACTTCAACGGTGTCGCAGGGGAACGCTTCGCGGTACGCAACTCCGGTGCGGTCGCCGTCGTCGAGGGTACCGGCGACCACGGCTGCGAATACATGACCGGCGGAACCGTGGTGGTGCTGGGCGCGACCGGGCGCAACTTCGCCGCCGGCATGTCCGGCGGCATCGCCTATGTCTACGATCCGGACGGCGACTTTGCCCGGCGCTGCAACACCGCGGCCTGCACGCTGGAGCCGCTGGCTGCCGGCGCCGATCAGGAACGCACGGCGCGCGATGCCTGGCACAGCGAGCGGCGCGAGACGCCGCGCGAGACCGATGAGGCGATCGCCAAGCGGCTCATCGAACGCCACTTCAAGCACACGGGGTCGACGCGCGCGCGCAACATCCTGGACGCCTGGGCGACCGAGCGGGCGCGCTTCGTGAAGGTATTCCCCACCGAGTACAAGCGTGCGCTGGGCGAATTGTGGGCCGCTGCCAACAAGGCCGAGGCGCGCGCCAAGGTCGCGGCCTGAAGCAACACACGACGAACCAAGAGAAAGCAATGGGAAAAGTCACAGGATTTCTGGAACTCGAGCGCGAAGAGGAGCAGTACGAGGCGCCGCCATCGCGCAAGCTTCACTATCGGGAGTTCGTCATGAAACTCTCGGACGAGGCCGCGCAAAAGCAGGGTGCGCGCTGCATGGACTGCGGCATCCCGTTCTGCAACAACGGCTGCCCGGTCAACAACATCATTCCCGACTGGAATGACCTGGTCTATCGCGGCCAATGGCGCGAAGCGCTCGACGTGCTGCATTCGACCAACAATTTCCCGGAATTCACCGGGCGCATCTGCCCGGCGCCGTGCGAGGCGGCCTGCACGCTCAACATCAACAATGATGCGGTCGGCATCAAGTCGATCGAGCACTTCATCATCGATACCGGCTGGGAGCGTGGCTGGGTGGTGCCCGAACCGGCCGCGAAAAAGACCGGCAAGCGCGTCGCCATCGTCGGCTCCGGGCCGGCCGGTCTGGCCTGCGCGCAACAGCTTGCCCGCGCCGGGCATGACGTGACGGTGTTCGAGAAGAACGATCGCATCGGCGGCCTGTTGCGCTACGGCATTCCCGACTTCAAGATGGAAAAGCACCTGATCGACCGCCGCGTCGAACAGATGCGGGCCGAGGGCGTGAATTTTCGCACCGGGGTCTACGTGGGTGAGAAGCCGATCGATGCCAAGATCACCAATCTCGCGCGCGAGACCGTGAGCCCGCAGCAGTTGCTGGCCGAGTTCGACGCCGTGGTCGTGTCCGGCGGCGCCGAGCAGCCGCGCGACCTGCCGGTGCCGGGGCGCGAGCTGGCGGGCGTGCACTTCGCGATGGAATTCCTGCCGCAGCAGAACCGCGTTGTCGCCGGCGACACGGTGGCGGGGCAGATCATGGCGACCGGCAAGCGTGTGGTCGTGATCGGCGGCGGCGATACCGGATCGGACTGCGTCGGCACCTCCAACCGTCATGGTGCGGCCTCTGTGACCCAGTTTGAACTTCTGCCCATGCCGCCGGAAGAGGAGAACAAGCCCCTGGTGTGGCCGTACTGGCCGACCAAGCTGCGCACCTCCTCAAGCCACGAAGAGGGCTGCGACCGCGACTGGAGCGTCGCCACCAAGCGCTTCGAGGGCGCGGACGGCAAGGTCCAGCGGCTCATCGCCTGCCGCCTCGAATGGAAGGACGGGCGCATGAGTGAGGTGCCGGGCAGCGAATTCGAAGTCAAGGCCGACCTGGTGCTCCTGGCCATGGGCTTCGTCGCCCCGACCGCGCAGATCGTCGACGGTTTCGGCATCGAGAAGGACCAGCGCAACAACGCCCGTGCCGCGACAGAAGGCGCGCGTGCCTACCGCACCTCGGTGGACAAGGTCTTTGCCGCCGGCGATACACGCCGCGGCCAGTCGCTGGTGGTATGGGCGATCCGCGAAGGGCGGCAGTGCGCCCGCGCGGTCGACGAGTTCCTGACGGGCGAGTCGGTCCTGCCGCGCTGAGGGTCAGGACGTGGACACGGCCGCGTCGCTCTCGGAGTTCATCCGCGCGCGCGTGCGCACCGTCCCCGACTGGCCCGCGCCGGGCGTGATGTTCCGCGACATCACCCCGCTCTTGTCGGACCCGCGCACTTTCCGCATCCTCATCGATCTCTTCGTCCATCGCTTCATGGACGAGAGGCTCGATCTGGTCGCCGGCATCGACGCGCGCGGCTTCATCCTCGGTTCGGTGATCGCCTATGAACTCAACCGCGGCTTCGTGCCGATCCGCAAGAAGGGCAAGCTGCCCTATGACACCCTGACCGAGGAGTACGAGCTCGAGTACGGCAGCGCGGCCGTGCAGGTGCACAGCGACGCGGTGCGTGCCGGAGCGAGCGTGCTTCTCATCGACGACCTGATTGCCACCGGCGGCACGATGCTGGCGGCGCTGCGCCTGCTCAGGCGCCTGGGCGCCGGGCGCGTGCAGCCCGCGGCCATTATCGACCTGCCGGACCTGGGCGGTTCGCGCGCCATCGCCGTGCAGGGCCAGGCGCCCTACGTGGTCTGCACCTTCGAGGGTCACTGAGCATGGGCACGCTCCTGATCGAGCGTGCGGCGGCGCTCGTCACCATGGACGAAGCGCGGCGCGAGATCGTCGATGGCGCCGTCTACGTGCGCGACAACGTCATCGAGGCGGTGGGCAGGACCGATGAACTGCGCCGCTGGATCGCCGCGGACCCGGCGCGCGCGCCGAACCGGACAATCGATGCGCGTGGCTGCGCGGTCCTGCCCGGGCTGGTCAACTGTCATCATCACCTGTACCAGACCCTGACGCGCGCCATCGGCACCGGTCCCGGAATGGTCCTCTTCGATTGGCTCAAGGCGCTCTACCCGGTCTGGGCGGAGCTCGATGCCGAGGCCGTCTACGTCAGCACGCAGATCGCGCTGGCCGAGCTCATGCTCTCGGGTGCGACCACGGTGGCCGATCACCTGTACTTGTTTCCCAATGGCGCGCGCCTGGATGACAGCATCGACGCGGCGCATGCCATGGGCGTGCGCTTTCATGCCACGCGCGGCAGCATGAGCGTGGGCGAGTCGCAAGGCGGTTTGCCGCCGGACCGGGTATGCGAGGACGAGGCTGCGATCCTGGCCGACAGCCAGCGGCTCATCGAAGCGCGTCACGACGCCGGCCGTCTGGCGATGACGCGCATTGCGCTGGCGCCCTGCTCGCCGTTTTCAGTGTCGGCCGACCTCATGCGCGAGTCGGCGCGGCTGGCGCGCTCGCACGCCCACGTGCACCTGCACACCCACCTGGCGGAGACGCTCGACGAGGAGCGCTATTGCGTCGAGCGTTTCGGCATGCGTCCGGTGGCCTATGCCGAAAGCCTGGGCTGGCTGGGGCCGGACGTCTGGTTCGCCCACATGGTGCATCCGTCGACGGATGAGATCGCGCGCCTCGGGCAGACGCGCACCGGCGTGTGCCACTGCCCGCACAGCAACATGATCCTGGCCTCGGGCATCGCACCGGTGCCGCAGATGCAGGCGGCCGGCGTGCGCGTCGGCATCGGCGTGGACGGTTCGGCCAGCGGCGACGGCAACCACCTGCTGGGCGAAGCGCGCCAGGCCTTGCTGTTGGCGCGGGTCGGCTGGCCGGGTTTCGAGTCGCGCGCGGATCGCTACTCTGCGCGTGCGGCGCTGGAACTGGCCACGCGCGGCGGCGCTGCCGTGCTGGGGCGCGACGACATCGGCGTCCTCGCGCCGGGCATGGCGGCGGACCTGGTCGCCTTTCGCATCGACGACCTGGCGCATGCCGGCGCGCAGGGCGACCCGGTCGCCGCGCTCGTCACCTGCGCGCCGCAGAACGCCTGGCTTTCCGTCATCGATGGGCAGGTGCGTGTCGAGAACGGTGCGCTGGTCGACATGCCGGACCTCACTCCACTGATCGCACGGCACAATCACATCAGTGCCGCGATGTTGGCGCGGGCCGGCTGGCAGGATCGGTAGCTCGGCAGCTGGAGCGCAGCGCGGTCATGCAATCCGACTCGACCAGGAAATCGAATACGATCACGCTGGCAGGGGAGACTTCATGCAGGCCTTGTTGATCATCGCCAACCCCAACCCCGGCAGCTTCGCGCACGCCATGGCTGCCGCTGCGACCGCTGTCCTGCAACGCCCGGGCATCGACATCGTCACGCACGACCTGTACGCCGAGGGCTTCAACCCGGTGCAGCCGGTCGGTGAGTTCGGCAACACCCGTTCCGATGACCCCTTGATCGAAGCGCATTGCGCGCATCTTGCGGCTGCCGACCTGATCCTGGTGTTCCATCCCAACTGGTGGAGCCAGCCGCCCGCGATCATGAAGGGCTGGATCGACCGGGTGGTGCGCCTGGGCACCGCTTACCGCTATCCCGAGGGCGTCGGTGCGGCAGGCTCTCCGCAAGGACTCCTCAAGGCGCGCGCAGCGCTGGTCTTCAACACCTCGAACACGCCGCCGGAGCGCGAGGCGGCGATCTTCGGCGATCCGCTGGAAGGCATCTGGAAAAAGAGTGTGTTCGCGCTGTGCGGTGTCACTCGGGTCGAGCGCCGCATGTTCGGCCCGATCGCTGCGAGCACTCCGGAGCAAAGGCGCATGTGGCTGGATGAGGTCGGACGTTTGACCAGCGATGCATTGGCTCATGCGGGGTAAACCAGGAGCATGTAGCATTGCGAACGCAAGGTGAGCCCATGATCAGTGTCGAGTTCGCCCCGGCGTTGCAGCGGCATGTCCCATGTCCTGCGCAAAAAGTGGGCGCAACGATACTGCGTGAGGCCTTGGTCGCCGCACTTAGCGCCGCTCCGGCCCTCTCGCACTACGTCTTCGACGACCAGGGCGCGATCCGCAAGCATGTGGCGGTGTTCGTCAATGACGAGTTGGTGCGCGAACGGGTGCGGCTGGACCGACGCCTGGCGGATGGTGACCGGGTCATGGTCATTCAGGCCTTGAGTGGCGGGTAGCATCGTGGCGCGGCCTCGTCGACAGGCCGATACGGCAGGCCGCGCAGTCAGCTGACAGGGAGGCAACATGCACACCATACTTCTAGGCACACGCAAGGGTTTGTTTGTCGTCAATGGGACAGGCGCGGATTGGAATATCGCCGCGCACCACTTCGCCGGCGACGCGGTTTCGCAGGTGCTCAGCGACCCGCGCAACGGCGCGTGGTACGCGGCCATGGCGCTGGGGCATTTCGGCATCAAGCTGCGCAAGAGCACCGACCGCGGCGCCACCTGGACCGAGGTCGGCGCGCCGGCCTTCCCCGCCAAGCCCGCGACCGGCCCGCTGGCCGATGACCCGACACCGTGGAATGTCGAACTCATCTGGTCGCTCGCTGCCGGAGGTGGGCAGGAGCCGGGCACGCTGTGGGCAGGTTGCCTGCCTGCGGGGCTTTTCAAGTCCACCGACGGCGGGGCGACCTGGGCGCTGTGCAACGCACTCTGGGAGCATCCCAAGCGGCGCGAATGGATGGGTGGCGGCTACGACCACCCGGGCATCCACAGCCTGTTGGTGGACCCGCGCGATGCGCGCCACCTGACCCTGGCCATCTCCTCCGGCGGCGTGTGGCAGACCCGCGACGCCGGTGCCACCTGGGAGAACACCGGCCGCGGACTCAAGGCTCCCTACATGCCGCCGGAGCGCGTCGATGACCCCAACGTGCAGGACGCGCATTGCGTCGTGCACTGCGCCGCCAACCCGGACGTCCTGTGGATGCAGCATCACGGCGGCATCTATCGTTCCATCGACGCCGGGCAGTCGTGGACATCGATCGATCAGGCTGGCCCCAGCACCTTTGGCTTCCCGGTTGCCGCGCATCCGGCTGATCCGGACCGCGCGTGGTTCGTCCCGGCGCAGGCCGACGCCTGCCGCTTCCCGGTGGATGCGCGCATGGTCGTCACGCGCACCGACGACGGCGGACGGAGCTTCAAGGTGTTCGGCGCTGGCCTGCCGTCCGCGCACGCCTATCACCTCGTGTACCGGCACGCGCTTGCCGTCGCCGCGGATGGTCGCACCTTGGCCATGGCCTCGACCACCGGCGGGTTCTGGATCAGCGGCGATGCCGCAGAAAGCTGGCACTGCATCTCGCGCGACCTGCCCCCGGTGGCGGCAGTGCGTTTTGTCGATTGAAGGTGAGGCCGGGGCGGGGGGCGCAGGTCTAGACGACCACTTCTTTTGCACTGCCCTGTGCTTGGACGCACAGGCGCTCAGTACGCCTTGCCCCGCGCCGAGACCGGCCACAGCACTTCGACCTTGCCCTTGCGCACCCCGACGTACCAGTCATGGATGTTCGCGGTCGGGTCGCAGTGGCCGGGCACGAGCTTGAGGCGCTCACCTACCTTGAGCACGCCCTGCGGATCGACGATGACGCCGTGTTCATCCGAGCACTTGATGTACTCGACATCCTTGCGGCCGAAGATCGTGGGCAGGCCGCTGTCGACCGATTGCGCCTTCAGGCCGGCATCGCAGATTGCCTTGTCGGCCTTGGCATGGCTCATCACCTGGGTCAGGATGAAAAACGCGTTTTCCCACTCGCCCTGATCGATGCGCTTGCCGTCCTTGTCCAGGATGCGTCCGTAGTCTGCGTCCATGAACGCGTAGGAGCCGCACTGCAGCTCGTTGTAGACACCTGAGGTCGATTCGAAATAGTAGCTGCCGGTGCCGCCGCCAGAGACCAGTTCCGGCTTCAGTCCTGCAGCTTCCAGGGCGTCGATTGCCGCCTTGACCAGCGCCACCGCCGCGTCGAGCTTGGCCTTGCGGTCCGCGTACTTTTCCATGTGCTGCATGGCGCCCTGGTAGGCCTGGATGCCGGTGAATTTCAGGCCCGGCGACGCGGCGATCGCCTGCGCGATCTCAACCACCTTGTCCGCGCCGATCACCCCGCAACGCCCCGCGCCCACGTCCATCTCGATGAAGCACTCGATGGTCGAGCCATGTTTGGTCGCGGCGGCGGACAACTGGGCCACGTTGGCCAGGTCGTCGACGCAGACGATGGTGCGGCAGCCGTAGGTCTTGGGCATGCGTGCCAGCCGGTCGATCTTGGCCGGGTCGCGCACCTCGTTGGAGACCAGGATGTCCTTGATGCCGCCGCGGGCAAAGACCTCGGCCTCCGAGACTTTCTGACAGCACACGCCGACGGCGCCGCCGAGCCGCTCCTGCAGTTTGGCGACATCGACGGACTTGTGCATCTTGCCGTGCACTCGGTGACGCATGCCGTGCGCCTTGGCGTAGTCGCCCATTTTCTTGATGTTGCGCTCCAGCGCATCGAGGTCCAGCATCAGGCAAGGTGTCTGGATGTCCGCTTCGTCCATTCCGGGCAGGGCCGGGATGTCAAAGCCCAGTTCCAGTCCCTCGAATCCGTTTTGCTTGGTCATCGTGTGGCTCCCCTATACGCCAGCAAGGCGACGCCGCCTTCGCCAGCACCAACCCGTTGTACTTGATCTGAGGCTTGGTGTCGACTCAGATCGTGCGGGCCGGATAAAATATTATTCGTTCGCAGGAGAGCGCCACGTTCCGGGATTCCGGTGCGTGGCCACCGAAGGCGCAAACTCCCATACACGCTCAGGTTCCGTACTGCACACCACCATCGCCGTCTGGAGAGCCGCTCGGCCGTTTGCCGGTTGAGCGCACCGAAGGAGCAAGGCCGGCGCGAGATCGCGGCGGCTGAATCTCTCAGGTACCGAGGACAGGGGGAGCGGCAAGCGCGATAGCGCGCGAACCACTCCTGGAGGTGTTCTCATGAAAGTCATCGTGTTAGGCGCCGGCCTGCTTGGCGTCACGTCCGCGTATTTTTTGCGTCAGCTTGGGCATGACGTTAGGGTCGTCGATCGCCAGGCCAGCCCGGCGGCCGAAACCAGCTTCGCCAACGGCGGCCAGATATCGGTGAGTCACGCCGAACCCTGGGCCAATCCGAGCGCGCCCCTCAAGGTGCTCAAGTGGCTGGGCAAGGAGGACGCGCCGCTCCTGTTCCGCCTGCGCGCGGACGCGCGCCAATGGCGCTGGGGCCTGCACTTCCTGCGCGAGTGCACGCCGGGACGCACGCGGCGCAACATCCGCGAGATCGTGCGTCTGGGCACCTACAGCCGCGACATGCTGCAGCAACTGCGGCGCGACATCGGCATCAGCTATGACCAGCGCACCCAGGGCATCCTGCACTTCTACACCAGCGAGAAGGAATTCGCCGGCGCCGAAGCGCCCGCCGCGCAGATGCGCGAACTGGGTTGCGACCGGCGCGTCATTTCCGCGGACGAGGCGGTGAGGATCGAGCCGGCTTTGCGTCACATTAGACCCAAGCTGGCCGGCGCCACCTACACCGCGGAAGACGAGTCGGGCGATGCCAATCGATTTGCGCGCGAGCTGGTCAAGCGCTGCGAGGCCGATGGCGTCGAATTCCTCATGAGTCACACCGTCACCGCGCTGCGCGAAGCCGGCGGGGCGATCGATCATGTGGAGGCCACCGACGGCGAAGGCCGCTTCCAGCGCCTGCGCGCCGACGCCTATGTGCTGGCCATGGGCAGCCTCTCGCCGATCTACGCCAAGCCGCTCGGCATCGAGTTGCCGATCTACCCGGCCAAGGGCTACTCGGTGACCATGCCCGTCAAGGACGCCTCGATGGCGCACCAGGTCTCGCTGACCGACGACGAATACAAGCTGGTGTTTTCGCGCCTGGGCGAACGCCTGCGCATCGCCGGCACGGCCGAACTGAACGGCTATGACCGCGATCTCAACCGCGTGCGCTGCGAGGCCATCGTGCGCCGCGTCGAAGAGCTGTTTCCCGGGGCTGGCGACGCGGAGCGCGCGCAGTTCTGGACCGGCCTGCGGCCCGCGACTCCTTCCAACGTGCCGCTCATCGGCCGCTCCAAGCTGCCCAACCTGTATCTCAACACCGGACACGGCACGCTCGGCTGGACGCACTCGTGCGGCTCGGGCAAGAGCATCGCGCGCATCATCAGCGGCCTCAAGCCCGAGGTCGAGTTCGCGTTCACCGGTTCGTAGCGCTCGCCCCGGGCGCGGCTACACCCTGCGGTAGATCTTCTTGCGCTGCCTGACGGAGTCAAGCAGCGTCCAGTCCCCCTCCGTCACGACATTGCCCGTGGGCCACAGGGGTCGCGCCTCCAGGCCCAAGAGCGGCATCACCGCCGGGTGCGAGACGTAGCGGCCGACAGTCTGCGCGACAAAAGTCTGCACGAAGGCCAGACCTTCCTTGCGCACGGCGTCGACGATAGCCTGCGCCTTCGCGGCATCGAGCAGGGCGAACGGCGCGCCGTGTGCCTCTGCTGCACGCCGGTCGAGTTCTGCCAGTCCTTCGCCGAGCAGCCGGCGATCGGTCGCGCGCATGGTTGCGACGTTGTCGTAGAGCGCTAGGGACCGCGCGGCCGGCATGCGGCGATCCGGCGACGCCGGGATCAGACTATCCATCAGCACATCGAGCGCAGCGCGCTCCGCTGCGTTAAAGGCCGGCGGCGAGACGGGAATGTGGGCGGACAGATTCATGCGCTCAACCCTCAATCGAACAGATTGGCCAGCCGCTGCTTCATCGCATCGGCGATGTAGAGCGCCAATGCCTGGATCGTGCTGGTCGGATTGACGCCAGCCGAGGTGGTGAAGATGCTGCCGTCGATGACGAAGAGATTCTTCACCTCATGCGCCCGGCCCCATTCATTGACCACCGACGTCGCCGGGTCCAGCCCCATGCGCGCGGTGCCCATGTTGTGCCAGCCTGCCACCTTCCAGGGCGCCTCGTGCTGCACGCTTGTCGCGCCGGCGGCCTTGAGCACCTCGGTCGCCTTTTCGACCGAATGGGCGAGCATGCGGCGGCTGTTCTCGGAGAGCGTGTAGTGGATCTTCGGCGCGGCGATGCCGTCGGAATCGGTGAGCGCCTCGTCCAGCGTCACGCGGTTGTGCACCTCGGGCAGGTCCTCGCAGATGTTGACCATGCCCGTGCTGTGCGCGAACAACTTGCCGAAGGCGTCGTGAAAGCCCTCACCCCACGGGATCTGCCCGTTGCCCAGCCCGAACAGCGCGGTTACCAGCGGGCCACGGCCGCGTACGATCTCCATGGTGTAGCCGCGCACGAAACCGCGGCTGGCGTCGGTCTCGTAGAACTCCTGACTCCAGATGCAGCAGCCGGAGGCGCCAAACTGCCCGTCCAGCCGTTGCGGAAAAGTGCCGCTGACCCACGAATACGGGTGCAGCATGAGATTGCGCCCGACCACATCGTTGTTGTTGGCCAGGCCGTTCGGAAAGCGCTTCGACCTGGAGTTCAAAAGGATGCGCGGCGTGCCGATGCCGTTGGCCGCCAGCACCACGACTTCGGCGGGCTGGAAGTGCGCTTGGCCGTCGGCGTCGTAGTAGACGACGCCGTTGGCCATGCCATCGTCGTCGACGGTGATTTCACGGACGCGACAGCGGGTGCGCAGTTGCACGCCGCGCCGGATCGCCTCGGGCCAGTAGGTCACGTCGGTACTGGCTTTCGCACCTTGCGCGCAGCCGCTGGTGCAGGGGCCGAGATTCAGGCACCGATCGCGCCCTTCGTAGGGCCGGCTGGCAATCGCGCTGTCCGAGGGCCACCAGTGCCAGCCGAGCCGGTTGAACCCGCGCGCCATGGTCTCGCCGGAGGTGCCGAGCGGCAGGGGCGGCAGCGGCAGATCGTGCTCGGGGTAGGCGGGGTCGCCGGCCAGGCCGGCCACTCCCATCATGCGGTCGTTCTGGGCGAAGAACGGCTCGAGGGTCGCGTAGTCGATCGGCCAGTCGTCGGCGACGCCGTCGCAACTCCTGACGCGAAAGTCGCTCGGATGAAAGCGCGGGAAGTGCGCGGCATACAGCACGGTGCCGCCGCCGACGCCGTTGAAGTTGGCGATCTGGATCGGCGAGGCGTCGTTGTTGACCGGGTAGTCGGTCGCCAGGCCGCGCACGTTCGGATTGGAACTGAACTCGCCGATCTGGCGCAGTTCCGCGTCCAGTCCCGTGCTCGGATAGCGCGCCGGGTTCATCCAGTCGCCCTGCTCCAGGCACAGGATGCGCATGCGCGTCTCGGCCATGCTCCAGGCGAAAGCGGCGCCGGACGCACCGGGCCGATGATGAGGATGTCGACCGGGGATTGGTTGATCATTCAGCGTCGTGGCGTCGGGTCGCCGCGGCGTGTCCGCCGCGCTCCTTGCGCCCGGGATTCTAGGCGCAGTGCGGGGCGCCATCGGGTATTGCGGCGCGCGGAATCGTCGCGCGCGACCCGGTTCATTCAGGACTCCGCTGCTTCCTTCTCGCGCAGCCGGAAGCGCTGGATCTTGCCGGTGGCCGTCTTCGGCAACTCGGTGACGAACTCGATTGCGCGCGGGTACTTGTAAGGCGCGAGCCGATCCTTGACGAAGGCCTTGAGCGCTGCCTCGTCGGTGACCGCACCGGGCTTGAGTACCACGAAGGCCTTGGTCCGGGTGAGTCCCTGGGCATCGTTCACGCCGATCACCGCGGCTTCGAGGACCGCCGCGTGCTGCGCCAGCGTGGCCTCGACCTCGAAAGGCGAGACGTAGATGCCGCTGACTTTGAGCATGTCGTCGCTGCGCCCGGAATACGTGTAGCTGCCGTCCTGGTTGCGCACGTACTTGTCGCCGCTCCTGGTCCATGCGCCTTGGAAGGTGTCGCGCGACTTCTCGCGATTCCCCCAATACATCAGCGCGGCGCTCGGCCCCTTGATATAGAGGTCGCCGATCTCGCCGTCAGGCACGGGCCGGCCGTCCTCGCCGCGCAGTTCGATTTCGTAGCCCGCTACCGGCCAGCCTGTGGTGCCGTAGCGCACCCGCCCGGGGGCGTTGGACAGGAAAATGTGCAGCATCTCGGTCGAGCCGATGCCGTCGATGATCTCGACGCCGAAATGGCGGGTAAAGCGCTCGCCGAGATCGGCCGGCAGCGCTTCGCCGGCGGAGGACGCGAGGCGCAACGACACCGCTGATTTGGCCGGGAGATTGGCCGCCGCAAGCATGCCGGCAAAGCCGGTGGGTGCGCCGAAGAAAACCGTGGGACGCTTCTCCATCCAGCGCTTGAAAGTGGCGTCCGGGGTGGGGCGCTCGGCCATCAGCACCGTGGTGGCGCCCACGGAGAGCGGGAACGAGAGGCCGTTGCCGAGTCCATAGGCAAAGAAGAGCTTGGCGGCCGAGAAACAAGTGTCCGCCTCGGTCAGGCCCAGCACGCGCACACCGTAGAGTTCGGCCGTCCAGTACAGATTGCCGTGGGTGTGCACGCACCCCTTGGGCCGCCCGGTCGAGCCAGAGGAATAAAGCCAGAAGCCGGGCACATCCGGACCGACCGGAGCCGGCGCGGCGAGCGCCGCGCTCGCGCTGGCGAACTCGGCCAGGTCCTGCGCATTCTCGGGCAGTGCGCCATCCGGTCGTGAAACGATCACGGTCTTCACCGCCGCGCGTGCTTCGGCGCTGGCGCGTCCGAGCGCCTGCTTCAAGACCGGCAGCAGGGCGCCGGATACGAAGACCGCCTGCGCGCGGCTATGTTCCAGCATGTAGGCGTAGTCATCCGCGGTCAAGAGCGTATTCAGTGCCACCGGCACCACCCCTGCGTACAGGGCGCCGAGAAAGGCGGCCGGCCAGTCGTTGCAGTCATGCATCAGGAGCAACACGCGTTCCTCGCGTCGCACGCCGGCCTTAAGGAGGCCCGCAGCGATGCGGCGCACCTGCAATGCCAGGTCGCCGTAGGTGAGGGTGCCAGCGTCGTCGATATAGGCCGGCTTTTGTGCTCGCCCCGCGTTGCGCTCCAGCAGGTGGTGCGCGAAATTGAAGTGCGCCGACGGTGCTGCAATGGCGGACATGGGCATGAGGTTGTCTCCGGGATGGCGTTGGCGCGAAGTCGGGCTATGCAGTATTTTGCAAAAGACCTCAGCGCCTGTCGGGTTTTTCATGATAGTATTGCACTAAACTGCATGTGTCAAGCAATATAATGCATAAGCCGGCGCCTGAGCGCGCGTCGCGTCGAACCTCTGGTCGAAGTGCCAAGGCCGCAGGGCGATCGCTGTCGGGCCCGCGTCGCGCGGTGGGCCAGGTCGCCGCACCTCGCGCGGCGCCGGTTGCGCGGGCGGCGGCCGGCGCCGCCGGTTCGGCGGGTGGCAAGCATCCATTCCTGGTCGCCTTGGGTGAGCGAGTGCGCGACCTGCGCGCACGTCGCGGCATGACACGCAGGGCGGCCGCGCAATCCGCGCACATTTCCGAGCGCCATTGGGCAAACCTCGAATACGGCACCGGCAACGCGTCGATCATCGTGCTTGTGCAGGTCGCGGAGGCGCTGCATTGTTCGCTCGCCGAACTCACCGGAGATGTCACGACCTCCTCGCCCGAGTGGCTTCTCTTGCGCGAATTGCTCGAGCATCGCGACGAGGCCGCATTGCGACGCGCGCGCGTCGCGGTCGGCGAACTGTTCGGCACCGGCGGCGGCAATCCGGCGAAAAGTCCCCGCATCGCCCTGATCGGCCTGCGCGGCGCGGGCAAGTCGACACTCGGGCAGATGCTGGCCGATGACCTCGGTTTTGCCTTCGTCGAACTGTCGCGGGAGATCGAGAAGTTCGCCGGCTGCACGGTCGCCGAGATCCAGGCGCTGTACGGTCAGAACGCCTACCGCCGCTACGAGCGGCGTGCGCTCGAGGAGGCGATCCAGTTGCACGGCGAGGCTGTGCTGGCCATACCCGGCGGCCTGGTCTCGGATGCCGCCACGTTCAATCTCCTCCTGGCGCACTGCACCACGATCTGGCTGCAGGCCTTGCCGGAAGACCACATGCAGCGTGTGGCCGCGCAGGGTGACTTGCGCCCGATGGCCGCGAGCGCGGAAGCGATGGAAGACCTGAAGCGCATCCTGGCAGGCCGCGCGGCCTTTTATTCCAAGGCCGATTTTGTCGTCAATACCAGCGCCCAGCCGCTCGCGGAGTCGTTCGGCATCGTGCGCGCCGTGGCGCGCGGCGCCCTCAAGCTGCCTGACTGATACCGCGCGCGGGGGGACAGGTGAGGCCCAATGCACAGGGCCCGCCACAGACATGCAGTAAATTGCTTGACACCGCGTAATATAGGAAATATTATGCATGCATTGCCAGAAAACCCGCCAGGAGAGGCCTCTTGAACGCCCCACAGACCGTTGATTACCGGACCGATCCGTCCCGATACAAGCACTGGAAGCTTTCCTTCGACGGCGCCATCGCCACCCTGTCGGCGGACTTTGACGAGAACGGCGGGCTGGCGCCCGGCTACAAGCTCAAGCTCAACAGCTACGACCTCGGTGTCGACATCGAGCTCAACGACGCACTCAACCGCATCCGCTTCGAGCACCCGGAAGTGCGCACCGTCATCATCACCAGCGCAAAGGACAAGGTGTTTTGTTCGGGCGCCAACATCTACATGCTCGGTACCTCCAGCCATGGCTGGAAAGTGAACTTCTGCAAGTTCACCAACGAGACGCGCAATGGCCTGGAAGACTCTTCCAGGTACAGCGGGCTCAAGTTCTTGGCGGCCGTGAACGGTGCATGCGCGGGCGGCGGCTACGAGCTGGCGCTGGCCTGCGACGAGATCATCCTTGTCGATGACCGCTCCTCGGCGGTCAGCCTGCCCGAGGTGCCGTTGCTGGGCGTGCTTCCGGGCACCGGCGGCCTTACGCGCGTCACCGACAAGCGCCACGTGCGCCACGACCTCGCCGACATTTTCTGCACGACCACCGAAGGCGTGCGTGGCAAGAAAGCCAAGGACTGGCGCCTGGTCGATGAGATCGCCAAGCCGGCGGTGTTCGCACAAACCGTCAGGCAGCGCGCGCTCGAACTGGCCGAGAAGAGTGATCGTCCGGCCGCGGCCAAGGGAGTGATCCTGACTCCGCTTGCGCGCACCGAGGGGCCGGACAGTCTCACCTATACCAACGTGCGGGTCGAAATCGATCGCGCCAGGCGCATCGCGACTTTCACCGTCAGCGCGCCGACTTCGCCGGTGCAAGCCGACATCTCCTCCATCGAGGCCGCTGGCGCCGGCTGGTACCCGTTGGCCCTGGCGCGTGAGCTGGAGGATGCGATTCTCTGTATGCGCACCAACGAGCTCGACATCGGCACCTGGCTCCTGCGCACCGAGGGCGACGCCGCGGCCGTGCTCGCGATGGATGCCGCGCTTACGGGGCACAAGGATCACTGGCTGGTGCGCGAGACCATCGGCTATTTGCGCCGCACGTTCAGTCGCCTGGATGTTTCGTCGCGCAGCCTGTTCGCGCTCATCGATGAAGGCTCCTGCTTTGCCGGCACCTTCTTCGAGCTATCCCTGGCCTGTGACCGTAGCTATCAACTGGCGCTACCCGACGCAGCCGACAAGGCGCCCAGTATTACCGTCTCGGATGCCAATTTCGGGTTCTATCCGATGGTGACCGGCCAGACGCGCCTGGGGCGCCGCTTTTACGACGAGGCGAGCGCACTCGACGCCGTGCGCGCGCGGGCCGGCCAGCCGCTGGACGCCGATGCCGCGCTCTCGCTCGGACTGATCACCGCCAACCCCGACGACATCGACTGGGCCGACGAGATCCGCATCGCGCTCGAAGAACGCTCCGCGATGTCGCCCGATGCGCTGACCGGCATGGAGGCAAACCTGCGCTTCAACGGCCCCGAGAACATGTTCACCCGCGTCTTCGGCCGTCTCACCGCGTGGCAGAACTGGATTTTCCAGCGCCCCAACGCCGTGGGCGAGAAGGGCGCCCTCAAGGTCTTCGGCAAGGGCGATCGCGCCCAGTTCGACTGGAATCGGGTCTAACACCGACCGGCACGTAAACCGCGTTTCATTCAGGAGCAGCAACATGAACGGCATCAACTATAGCGAGAAAATTCCAAACAACGTCAACCTGTCCGAGGACCGCACGCTGCAGCGCGCGCTTGAGCAGTGGCAGCCGAATTTCCTCGGCTGGTGGGACGACATGGGGCCGGACGGCTCCAGCAACTTCGATGTGTACCTGCGCACCGCGGTTAGTGTCGACCCGCAGGGCTGGGCCCAGTTTGGCCACGTCAGGATGCCGGATTACCGCTGGGGCATCTTCTTGAATCCGGGCGACGCGGAGCGCAAGATCCACTTCGGCGATCACCTGGGCGAAAAGGCCTGGCAGGATGTGCCGGGCGAGTATCGCGCCAACCTGCGCCGCATCATCGTCACGCAGGGCGACACCGAACCGGCTTCGGTCGAGCAGCAGCGCCACCTGGGGCTCACCTGCCCCAGCCAGTACGACCTGCGCAATCTGTTCCAGGTCAACGTTGAGGAAGGCCGTCACCTGTGGGCCATGGTCTACCTCCTGCACAAGCACTTCGGGCGCGATGGCCGCGAGGAAGCGGAGGCGCTGCTCGAGCGCCGCAGCGGGCAGGTGGACAACCCGCGCATCCTGCAGGCCTTCAACGAAAAGACACCTGACTGGTTGTCGTTCTTCATGTTCACCTACTTCACCGACCGCGACGGCAAGTTCCAGCTATGCGCTTTGGCGGAGTCGGCCTTCGATCCGCTCGCGCGCACGACCAAGTTCATGTTGACCGAGGAAGCGCACCACATGTTCGTCGGTGAATCTGGCATTTCGCGCGTGATCCAGCGCACCTGCCAGGTGATGAACGAACTCAAGACCGACGACGTGGGCAAGCTGCGTGCCGCCGGTGTCGTCGACCTGCCGACACTGCAGCGTTATCTCAATTTCCACTTCTCGGTGACCGTGGACCTGTTCGGCGCGGACGAGTCGAGCAACGCCGCCACGTTCTACTCGACCGGGCTCAAGGGGCGCTTCGAGGAAGGTAAGCGCAGCGATGACCACCAGCTGCGTGGCCAGACGTACAAGGTGCTGCACGTGCAGAATGGCGCCCTGGCCGAGAAGGACGTGCCGATGCTCAATGGCCTGAACGAAGTGTTGCGTGACGACTACATCAAGGACTCGGTCGCCGGGGTCGAGCGCTGGAACAAAGTGATCGAGAAGGCCGGCATCCCTTTCCGGTTGAAGGTGCCTCACAAGGCCTTTCACCGCAACATCGGCTCGCTGGCCGGGGTCAAGGTGTCGCCGGAAGGCCGCGTGGTGTCGGACGCGGAATGGAACGCCAAGGTTGGCGAATGGCTGCCCACCGCCGAAGATCGCGCCTACGTGCAGTCGCTCATGGGTCGTGTGGTCGAGCCGGGTAAGTTCGCCAACTGGATCGCCCCGCCGGTGATGGGCATCAACCGCCAGCCGGTCGATTTCGAGTACGTGCGTTTTAATTGATCGACAGTACTGCCGGCCCGGCGCTGAAGCGCCGGGGGCGGCACGCACGGACCCCATGACAGGAGGCAGGACCAGAGAATGAACGCACCGACCGAAGGCGCGCTGATCAAGCAGCACCTGATCGACCCGGAGATATGCATTCGCTGCAACACCTGCGAGTCGATCTGCCCGGTGCAGGCGATCACGCACGACTCGCGCAACTACGTGGTCGATGCGTCCAAGTGCAACCTGTGCATGGACTGCATCTCGCCCTGTCCGACCGGTTCGATCGACAACTGGCGGTCCATGCCGCGGGTGCAGGCCTACACGATCGAGGCCCAGTTGGGCTGGGACGAACTGCCCGCCGAACTGAGCGCGGCGCAGTTGGCCGAGTTCGGTGCGGGTGACGCGGCAGACACCGCGACATCGGTTGCCGCACCGGCGACCGCTGCTGCCGCCGCTCCGGCCAACGCGTCGGCCGGCAGCGCCGTGGAGTCGACGCAATCCGCCTCCTTCGGTGCGACCTTGCCGCCCTGGTCGGCCGCGCACGCCTACACCAACCTGTACGGCCCCAAGGCGGCAACCAAGACCATCACCGCGACTGTCACCGGCAACGTGCGCGTCACCGAAGTCGGGCGCGAATACGACACGCATCACATCGTGCTCGACTTCGGCGCCATGCCGTTCCCGGTGCTGGAAGGCCAGTCCATCGGCGTCCTGCCGCCGGGCGCGGATGCGAATGGCCGGCCGCATCACGCGCGCCAGTATTCGATCGCCAGCCCGCGCAATGGCGAGCGGCCCGGCTACAACAACGTCTCGCTGACCATCAAGCGCGTGCTCGAGGATTACTCCGGAAAGCCGGTGCGCGGCGTGGCGTCCAACTACATGTGCGACCTGAGCATCGGCGCCAAGGTGGAAGTCATCGGGCCCTTTGGCGCGTCGTTCCTGATGCCCAATCACCCCCGGTCCAACATCGTCATGATCTGCACCGGCACCGGCAGTGCGCCCATGCGGGCCATGACCGAATGGCGCCGGCGCCTGCGTCAGTCCGGCAAGTTCGAAGGCGGCAAGCTGATGCTCTTCTTCGGCGCACGCACCAAGGAAGACCTGCCCTACTTTGGCCCGCTGCAGAACCTGCCCAAGGACTTCATTGACATCAATTTCGCGTTCTCGCGCACTCCAGGCAGCCCGAAGCGCTATGTGCAGGACCTGTTGCGGGAGCGCGCCGCCGATGTGGGGCCGCTCCTGGCCGATCCCAACACCTATTTCTACGTCTGCGGCCTGAAGGCCATGGAAGAAGGCGTGGTGCTGGCGCTGCGCGACGTGGCGCGCGAGACCGGCCTGGACTGGGAGCAAACCGGCGCCGAACTGAAGGCGCAGGGCAGGCTGCACCTGGAGACCTACTGACCCGGGACATGCAAATCCCGCGAGACCGGGCAGCGGCCCGCACGCGTCGTGCGGACCGCTTCAGCACAGGGAACGTCGAGCGGGGCTTCAGCCCGGGATGCGCACTGGCAACTCCGAATAGCCGCGCACGAAATTGTTGCGCACGCGTACCGGCTCACCCACCACCTCGATCACCGGGAAGCGCGCGAGGATCTCCTCCCACAGGATCTTGAGCTGCAATTCCGCGAGGCGATTGCCCACGCAGCGGTGGATGCCGAAGCCGAAGGCCATGTGCTGGCGCGGCCGCGGCCGGTCGATGATGAAGCGCTCGGGCTGATCGATGACGCTCTCGTCGCGGTTGCCGGACAGGTACCACATCACGACCTTGTCGCCCTTCCTGATCTTCTTGCCGTTAAGTTCCGTGTCGGCCAGCGCGGTGCGGCGCATGTGCGCCAGCGGCGTCTGCCAGCGGATGATCTCCGGCACCATGCTGTCGACCAGGGCCGGGTTGGCGCGCAGCTTGGCCCACTCTTCGGGGTGGCGGCTCATGGCCAGGAGGCTGCCGCTCATCGAATTGCGCGTGGTGTCGTTGCCGCCCACGATCAGGAGCACGCAATTGCCCATGAACTCGACCGGCCCCATGTTGCGTGTCGCCGGGTTGTGCGCCAGCATCGAGATCAGGTCGGTCTTCGGCGCAGCGTTGACGCGTTCGTTCCACAGCCGCGTCATGTACTCGGCCATCTTGCCCATTTCCTGGAGCCGCTTCTTGGCCGCCAGCTCCGGGTCGGCCACGCCGACCAGTACCTCGGGCACGGCGGTGGCCACGTCCGACCAGTAGGTCAGGAGCCGGCGATCCTCGAGCGGGAAGTCGAACAGCGTGGCGAGCATCAACGTGGTCAGTTCGACCGACACCTTTTCGACCCAGTTGAAGGTTTCGTTGCGCGGCAGACCGTCGAGCACAAAGCGGGTGCGTTCGCGGATCAGCGCTTCCATGTTGGCCAGGTTGCCGGGCGCGACGATGGGGCTGACCGCCTTGCGCTGTACGTCGTGCTTGGGCGGGTCCATCGCGATGAACATCTGGAAGCGCTCGTTGATCGGCCGGTCGCCGATGGTGATGCCGCCCTGCGACCAGTCCGAGGAGAAAACATGGTGGTTGGTGTCGACCGCCATGATGTCGTTGTACTTCGTGATCGACCAGAAATCGCCGAAGATCGGGTTGGGGCTGTGCGTGCGATGCACCGGGTCCTCGCGGCGCAGGCGCTCGAAGTAGTGGACGACGCTGTCATCGACGAACAGCGCCGGGTCGCTGGGGTCGAGGGACTCGAGCGGCAGGGAATACGCGCGTTGACGCGCGTCCGTCGGGTTCGCGGTGGCGGTGCTCATGGGCTTGTCTCCGAATGTTTTTCAGTGTTGGCCGTCGGGCATCGAAACGGTCAGTCCATCCAGCGCGTCAGTGATCGGGATCTGGCAGGCAAGCCTCGAGTACTCCTTGCGCTCGGCGGTGAAGTTCAGCATCTCCTCCTCGTTGTCCGCGATCGGCGGCATCAGCGCCGACCACGGAGGCTCGATGAAGACATGGCAGGTCGCGCAGGCGCACTGGCCGCCACAGTCGGCGTCGATGCCGGCCACCTTGTTGAGGACGGCGGCGAGCATCAGCGACTCGCCGCTCTTGGCCTCCACTTCGCTGCGCTTGCCGTCATGGGCGATGAAGGTTACCTTGGGCATGTTTCAAATTCTCCGGTTGTGTTGCGATAGGGGTGGCGAGCCTTCGGCTCGCGCTGGTCTTAGTGATCGAACATGATGACGTTGCGGGCGATGCCGCCCTTCTTCAGATCAGCAAACCCTTCGTTGATCTGATCGAGCTTGAGGCGGCCCGAGACCATCTCTTTCAAGTGCAGGCGGCCCTGCATGTAGAACTCGACCAAGCGCGGCATGTCGGTGCGAAAGCGGTTCGACCCCATCAGGCTGCCCTGGATGCGGCGCTCGCGCAGGAAGTCCACGCCGTGCAACTCGATCTTGGTGCCGACCGGGATCATGCCGATGATGGTGGCCGTGCCGCCCGAACGCAGGCAAGAGAACGACTGCTCCGCCGTGATCTTGAGGCCGATGCACTCGAAGGCGTAGTGGACTCCGCCCGAGGTCAACGCCATGATCTGCTTGACCACGTCCGGCGTGTTCGCGTCGATGAAGTCGGTGGCGCCGAAAAGTCTTGAGAGCGCCTCCTTGGACGGGTCCTTGTCGATGACGATGATGCGACCGGCGCCTGCGATGTGCGCCGCGTTGATGGTCGACAGCCCGATGCCGCCGGCGCCGAATACGGCCACCGAGGAGCCTGGTTCCACCCTCGCGGTATGAGCCACGGCGCCGAAGCCGGTGATCACGCCGCAGCCGATCAGTGCCGCCAGGTCGAGCGGCATGTCCGAGCGGACCTTGACCAGCGCGTGCTCGTGCACGAGCATCTGCTCGGCGAACGCCGACAGGTTGAACATCTGGTTCAAGTGCTCGCCCTTCCACTTGAGTCGCCGGGCCGCGCCCGGCGGCATCTTGACCTCGGGCGTCTGGCAGATCGACGGGTGGCCGCTGGTGCAGAACTCGCAGTGGCCGCAGAAAACGGACAGGCAACTGATCACGTGGTCGCCGGGCTTCAAGTAACTGACGTTCTCGCCCACCGCCTCGACAATGCCCGCCGCCTCGTGGCCCAGCACCACCGGCATCGGCACCGGGTAGGAACCCTCGATGAAGTGCAGGTCGCTGTGACACAGGCCTGCCACGGCGGTGCGCACCAGCACCTCGCTGCCGCGCGGCTTGTCGATGCTGACTTCCTCGATGGTCAGCGGCTGATGGGCGGCGTGCAGGACGGCTGCTTTCATGGGGTCTCCTTGATGGATTGCCGAAGTGCGCGGGCGGGAAGCGTGTGGTTTGCCGGTCGGTGCTTCAAGCGGCGCGTCGCGCCTTGGGGGCTCGGCGCATCGGCCGCCAGGCAATCAATGGGAACGCCATTCTATTGTTTGCGCTTTCGCACGGCACAGGCTGGTCAGCCGGCGCCGACCAGGAAGCCGCCGCCGCCTGCGTTCAGGTGCGTGCCGGTCACGAACGAGGCCTTGTCGGAAAGCAGCCATACGACCGCCTCGGCAACCTCGGCGGGGCTGGCGAAGCGCTTCATCGGGATCGTCGCCTCGATCTCGGCGCGCCGGGGACCGCCGTGCGAGCCGGCGATTATGTCGGTATCGGTGACCCCCGGGCGCACCACGTTGACGCGTATGCCTTCGGCCGCGACCTCCTTGGCGAAGCCGCTGGTGAAGACGTCGACCGCGCCCTTGGAAGCGGCGTAGGTCGAAGCACCGCTGCGCCCGCCGATGGTCGCCGCCATCGATGAGATGTTGACCACCGAACCGCCGCGCCCACCGTGCGCGGTCGACATGCGCCGCGCGGCTTCGCGGCAGCAAAGCATCAACCCGATCACGTTGACCTGCATCATGCGACCCAGTGCGGCCGCATCGAGCGCCGCGACGCGGCTGCCGAGCGCGATGCCGGCCGAGTTGACCAGGCCGCGGAGCGGCCCGAGGTCGGACTCGACGCAGCTGAATAGCCGCAGGATGTCGACCTCGAGCGCGATATCCGCCTGGATCGCCACGGCCCTGCGGCCGAGCGCCTGTACCTCCGCGACCACGGCCTTGGCCGCGTCGGCGCGCTCGCGGTAGTTGATGGCGACGTCCCAGCCGTCGCGCGCGGCGGCCAGCGCGGTGGCCCGGCCGATGCCGCGTGCGCCGCCGGTGATCAGGCAGGTTCCGGTCATGCTTGTCTCCTAGGGTATGGCTTGCGCAGGCGTCACATTGTGTCAGGCCTGCGTGACGCACACGCATCGCTGCGACAATGCAGTCCAGCAGGCGAGCCCGGCCGGCATTCGCCGCATCCACAGGAGAGACCATCCATGCCCATGAGTTCGCTGGAAACGCTGCGCTACGAGGTGTCTGACGGCATCGCCACCGTCACCCTCAATCGTCCCGAGAAACTCAATGCCTTCAACCCTCAGATGCGCGACGAGCTCGTCGCCGTGTTCGATGTGACCGACGCCGACGACGCGGTCAAAGCGGTCATCATCACCGGCGCGGGCCGCGCGTTCTGCGCTGGTGCCGACCTGTCAGCGGGCGGCAAGACCTTCGACTACGAAGCGCGCGCCGAGGCGGCACGCGAGAAGATGCGCGTCGGCGATGTCTATCGCGACGGCGGCGGGCTGGTGACGCTGCGCATGTACCAAAGCGTCAAGCCGGTGATCGGCGCCATCAATGGCGCGGCGGTGGGCATCGGCGTGACCATGCAATTGCCCATGGACATGCGCCTGGCTTCGACCGACGCGCGCTTCGGATTCGTCTTCGCGCGCCGCGGCATCACCCCGGAGGCGGCCTCGACCTGGTTCTTGTCGCGTCTGGTCGGCATGCAGACGGCGCTCGAGTGGTGCATGACCGGTCGCATATTCGGCGCGCAGGAGGCGCTGGACCACGGCCTGGTGCGCTCCCTGCATGCGCCGGAGGAACTGCTGCCGGCAGCGCGCGCGCTGGCGCGGGAGATTGCCGACAACACCGCACCGGTATCGGTGGCCATGACCCGCCAGATGCTGTGGCGCATGGCGGCGGCGCCGCATCCCATGATGGCGCACCGGGTCGACAGCCGGTCAATCCAGGCGCGCGGCCGTTCGGCGGACGCGCGCGAGGGCGTCAGCGCCTTTCTGGAGAAGCGCAAACCCAATTACCCCGACCGGGTTTCCGACGGCATGCCCGGTTTCTATCCCTGGTGGGACGAGCCACCGTTCGAATAGGCCAGGCGCGCGCGGTTTCAGACGGCAGCTACTGCCAGCGCGTCCGGCCGGCCGGCCTTGGCTTCTCGTATTGCCTGCCAGACGCGCGCCCTGCTGGCAGGCATGTCGAAACGCGTGACGCCGGCCGGGCGCAGCGCGTCCAGCACGGCATTCATGAGGCAAGGCATGGAACCGGTGACGCCCGCCTCGCCGACGCCCTTGGCACCGAGCGGGTTGGTCGCCGTCGGCACCGGGTGGTCCAGCAGCTTCAGTCCGCCGACCAGGCCCGGGCGCGGCATCGCGTAGTCCATGAAGCTGCCGGTCAGGAGCTGGCCGTGTTCGTCGTACACCGCCTGCTCCTGAAACACGTGGCCGGCGCCCTGGGTGATGCCGCCGTGCATCTGTCCGGCAACGATCTGGTGGTTGATGATGTTGCCGGCGTCGTCGCAGGCGATGTAGGAAACGATCGTCGTTTCTCCTGTTTCCGGCTCGATCTCGATCTCGGCGATGTGGCAGCCGTTCGGAAACGTCGATGGCACCTTCGGGCGGTCGCGGTAATCCAGGTCCAGCCTGCCGGGGAATTTCCGCGCCAGATCCGTGATCGCGATCGACCGGTCGGTGCCGACGATGCGGTACTGCCCGAGGTCGAAGGACACGTCGGCGACCGCGCATTCCAGCGCATCGGCCGCCAGTGGAATGCCGTTGCGCACGATTTCCTGCGCCGCCGAGTACATGGCGCTGCCCAGCCCGAGCAGGGTGCGCGAGCCGCCGGTCGGGTTGGCCGTCATCTGGAAGCCCGCTTCCGAGGTGCGCAGGCGGATCTTTTCCATCGGGATGCCCAGCACTCCGGAAACGATTTGCGCGAAGGCGGTTGCGTGCCCCTGCCCGTGGTTGTGCGAGGCGGTGCGCAGGGTGACCGAGCCGTCCTCTTCCCAGGTCACATGCGCCTGGTCGAACGGGGCGAAGCCGCCTGAGGCGGTGGCTTCAATGTAGGTGGCAAGCCCGCGCCCGCGCAGCTTGCCGCCAGCCGCCGACTGCCTGCGTCGCTCGGGAAAGCCGGCCCAGTCGGCTGCGGCCAGCGCGCGGTCGAGCACGCCCTCGAAGTCGCCGCAGTCGTATTCGAATCCGGTGACGATCTTGTAGGGGAAACTCGATTTGGGAACCAGGTTGCGACGGCGGAATTCGGCCGGATCCATGCCGATCTCGAACGCCGCCTGGTCGATGAGGCGTTCAAGGGCGCAGGAGGCCACCGGTCGCCCGGCGCCGCGATAGGCCGCCATCGGCACGGTATTGGTCAGGGCGAGCTTGGCCTGGACGTGCACTGCCTGCACGTCGTAGACCCCGCTGACGACGTTGACCAGGTTGACGGTGTTGACGAAGGCTCCGGTGAAGGCCACGTAGGCGCCGACATTGGAGACGTACTCGAAGCGCATGCCGAGAATGCGACCCGCTGCATCGAGGGCGATCTGTCCCTTGTGGAACACGTCGCGCGCCTGTTCGTCGGCGACGAACACTTCCGAGCGCGTGCTGACCCATTTGATCGGGCGGCCAAGTTTTTTCGCCGCCAACAGCAGCGCGCCGTATTCTGGGTAGGCGTTGAAACGCACGCCGAACCCGCCGCCCACTTCCTCGGCGACGATGCGGACCTTCTCCGGGGCCACGCCGAGCATGGCGGCAACCTGGGCGCGCATCGGGCCGGCGCCCTGCGTGGTGGCGTGCAACAAGTACGAATCGTCGGCAGGATCGTAGGTACCGGTCGCGGCGCGCGGTTCCATCGGGTTACCGATGACGCGCGTGTGATAGCCGGTGAGCGTCACGACCTTGGCCGCACGCGCGAATGCCGCCTGCGTGGCGGATGCGTCGCCGCCTTCGAAGTCGAGCACGAGGTTGCCTGGCGCCGTCGCATGCAGCAGCGGCGCGCCGGCGGCCAGCGCCGCTTTCGCGTCGACCACCGCCGGCAGTTCCCGGTACTCGACCGCGAGCGCCTCGGCGGCATCCTGCGCCTGCGCCGCGGTTGCGGCGACCACCAGCGCCACCGGCTCACCCACGTAGCGCACGCGGTCGGCGGTCAGCGAGAAGCGCGGCGAGACACGCTGCTCGCTGCCGTCGCGACCCTTCATGGGCGCCGCCGCCGGCATCGGTCCCTGTCCGGCTGCCAGCACGTCGGCCCCTGTGAACACCGCGATCACGCCCGGCATCGCCAGGGCGGCGGCGGGGTCGATGGCGGCTATCTCCGCATGCGGGCGGTCCGAGCGCAGGAAGTAGCCATGGGCCTGGTCGGGGAAAGACCAGTCGGAGACATAGCGCCCCCGTCCGGTGATCATGCGTCCGTCCTCCAGCCTGCCTTTGGTGCTGCCGAATGAAATGGTCATATGGGTCGGTTGGTGAAAAGTGATGCATTCCCGCGTGAAGCGAGGATCTCGGGCTGCGCGGCGCCGATCGCTTGTCGCTGCGGCGGCCGGAACGGAAGCAAATGCAGTATTGTCGCGCCTTCTCGTCCGGAATCGCCATCATGACACCCAGCCGCATCGCCCGTTCGTTCCGCTGGCTCGCTTGCACTGCGCTCGCGTTCGCCTGCCTGCCGATCCAGGCGCAGATACAGGTGGTCGTCAATTTCTCGGTGGGCGGACCGTCGGACATCGTCGCGCGCCTGATGCAGCCGGACATGTCCGCCGCACTCGGCCAGTCGATCGTGGTGCGCAACACCACCGGCGCGGCCGGCACGATCGGCGCGACCGAGGTGGCGCGCGCCAAGCCGGATGGCCAGACGCTGCTCTTCACGCCGGTCGGGCCCGTCGCGATCCAGCCGCACTTCCGTCAGGGACTTGCCTACTCCCTCGACAGCTTCGCTCCCGTGTGCCAGGTCGCGAGCAGCCCGGTGGTCATGATGACACCGAAGAACTCGGGCCTGCGCAGCGTGGCGGACGTCGTCGCACGGGCGCGGCGCGAAGGCTCAGGCTTCCCCTACGCCTCGACTGGCGCCGGCACCATCCCGCACATCGCGATGGTCGCGCTGACGCGTCTGGCAAACGTGCAGATGAACCACATCCCCTATCGAGGCTCGGGCGACGTGATGGCAGCATT
Organism: Burkholderiales bacterium; assembly: GCA_016790635.1. Taxonomy (GTDB): domain Bacteria; phylum Pseudomonadota; class Gammaproteobacteria; order Burkholderiales; family JAEUOS01; genus JAEUOS01. Next base: position 43,005 of record JAEUOR010000088.1, on the reverse strand, counting down.
CCTGTCTGGGCAGTTGCAGATCTTCATCGACCAGACGCTGCTCATCCGGCAGTACGACCTGCATGCGATTGCCTTTCTCACCGAGCAGCGCAATCCCGATTTTCCGGATGTGCCGACCATGCGCGAAGCGGGCTACGACATGGTGTACACGATCTGGACCGGCATCTATGCGCCCGCCGGCACTCCGGAGCCGGTCATCGCGCGCATCGAGCAGGCCTGCGAGCGCACGCTGCGCTCGCCCCCTGTCGTGCAGCGCATGCAGAACGTCGCGCAGCCCATCCTGTATCGCAACCGCGGCGACTTCGCTACGTTCTCGCGCGCCGAAAGCGAGAAGTTCCGGGCGCTGATCCAGAGCGCAGGGTTGCGCTCCGCCGAGTAGCTCGCCTGCCAGCGCGCGGGAGTCATCATGAGCAGACCGAACATCATCCTCATCATGACCGACCAGCAGCGCGCCGACACCATCGGCGCGCTCGGCGCGCCTTGGATGCGTACGCCGCACCTCGACCGCCTCGCGACCGAAGGTGCGGCCTTCACCGAGTGCTTCGTGACCTCGCCGGTGTGCGTCGGTGCGCGCGCCAGCCTGTTCACCGGCAAGTATCCGCATGGCTGCCAGGTGTTCAGCAATTTCCAGCCGTGGCAGCCCACCTGGGTGAGTTCCCTGGCCGAGCACGGCTATCACTGCGTCAACATCGGCAAGATGCACATCAACCCCTACGACGCGCCCGGGGGTTTCCATCAGCGCCTGATCATGGAAAACAAGGACCGGCCGTTGTTCCTGGAGGAACGCGACCGCGCGATCTACGACGAGTGGGACAAGGCGCTGCGGGCGCGCAAGCTGGTCAAGCCTTCGCGCTACAACCGCCACGCCGCCGATCCCGAGGGATACAAGCAGGCGCTGGGGGCTTTCGCCTGGCACCTGGATGCCGACATGCACCCGGACAACTTCATCGGCGACACCGCGTGCTGGTGGATCGGTGACCGCAAGAACACCGCTCCGCTGTTCCTGCAGATCGGCTTTCCTGGGCCGCACCCGCCCTACGACCCGACGCCCGACGCGCTGGCGGCGTATGCGGATGTCGACATCCCGGTACCCACGGTCACCGCCGAAGAGCTGCGCGCGCAGCCGCCGGCGCAGCACAGGTTGCGGGACAACATGATCGAGTTCAACTTCGATTCGATTGCATGGCGACGCGACATCAGCGCGGCCGACCTTTTGCGCCTGCGTCGCCACTACGCCGCCAACGTGAGCATGATCGACCATCAGGTGGGCCGCATCCTGGCCGCGCTGGACGCACGCGGTTACCTCGACAACGCGCTGGTGATCTTCACTTCGGATCACGCCGACGCGCTGGGCGAGCATGGCCATATCCAGAAGTGGACCATGTACGACTCGGTGGTGCGCGTGCCGCTCGTCTTCTGGTCCAGGAACCTGGCGATCGAGTGCCGCGTGCGCGACGACCTGGTGCAGCTCTTCGACGTGGCACCCACGGTGCTCGAGGCGGCCGGCGTGCCGGTGCCGGAAGACTTCGAGGCGGTGAGCCTGTGGGGCACCCTCGCCGGGCGGCCGGTCCGTGCGCCGCGCGATGCGGTCTACGCCGAACTGGCGCGCGACCACATCCAGACCGGCAGCGAGTTCATCCTGATGCGCCGCGACCGGCGCTGGAAGATCGTGCTCTACCTCGACGACGAGGCTGCGGGAGAGTTGTACGACCTTGCGGCCGACCCGGGCGAGCAGCGCAACCTGTGGCAGGACGAAGCACTCTCCGCAATGAGGAACGAACTCGTAAGCGCATGCCTGCGCTGGCTCGCGCGCGGTTCACTCAACGCCAATCGCCGCGCCAGCCGCGCGCCGCAGCGGGCCATGAAAATCTGACGATCGACAAGGAGGCCCGATGGACGACGCAACCGCGACGGAAATCATGCAGCGCTTCGGCAGGGCCTTTTTCAAGCGCGACCGCAAGCTCTTGTCCGACATCCTGTGCGATGACGCCGAGTGGCACTTCGCCTTCGGCGCCGATGCGCCCGATGGCCGCGTGCGCAAGGGTGTCGACGGCTTCCTGCGCGGCATCGAGGAGAACGATGCCTTGTTCGAGCGCCTGCGATTTGCCGACGTGCAGTGCTTCGGCCTGGCGCCGGACCGCATCGTCATGACCTATGTGGCCCAAGGCAAGTATCGCGACGGGGTGGAGTTTTCGTTGCGTGGGATCGAGCTATTGACCGTGCGCGACGGCCGCATTGCGAAAAAAGACGTGTTCTGGAAGCAGGAGCGCGCGTAGCCAAGGCTCGCACGGTCGGATCTGTCGTCCGACCCGGGTGCCGGCGAGCGCGTCCGTGTCAGGCCGGCGGTACGCGTGCGGGCTGCCCCGACCAGGTCCAGGCGAAGTCTTGTCGCGAGATGCCCAGGAGCATGCCGTGCAGGTTTTTCGGGTGCACGTGCATGGTGTCGCGCTCGTTCGCGATGTCGCCGCTGCGCGCGGTCAGGGTCGCGCCGGCAGCCAGCAGGCGCTCGCGCAGCGCGACGAAGTCGTCGGTTTCGGCAAAGCACATGTAGAGCGCGTCGCCGCCGCGGCGCTCGACGAAGCGGCGCATCGCCCCGCTGTTGCCGGCAAAGGTCTGCGACAGTTCGATGCGGTCCAGGCGCTTGGCGGGATCGAACAGGGTGAGCGTGCCGGCGTAGCCCCAGCGCTCGCTCTCGATCGGGGAGAACTTCGCGGCATCCAGCCCGAAGAGGTCGGCGTAGCGTTCGGCGACGACCCGCCAGTCGGTATTGAGCGCGTTGGTCGCCTCGTAGAAAAAACGCAGCGGGCCGACGCGCGGGCGCTCCAGCCAGGTCGAGATCACCATCGGAAAGCCGAAGGTCGACGTGGCCGGCAGGAAGAGACGGCCGTCCTCGCGCTGCCATGCGGCACCGCGTGCGGTGAGACGTTCGGCGAGTTCGTCCAGGCGCTTGGTCGCGTAGCCGGCAAAGAGCAGCCCTTCCCCCAGGGATTCGACGCGCTCGGCCACCGGCCCGGGGCCGCTGGCCTGCCAGAGTTCGATTTCCGACTCGCCAAGCGCGAGCACGGTCGCGCGCGCGGCCAGGAATGCGCTCGTAATTTCGCGGCGCGGATCCGCGCCGAGCAGGCGAGTGAAGGTCGCCGCGGCGAGAGCGCGGTCGCGAACGGCCAAGAGCATGCGATCGACGCGTTCAAGCATGGCATGGACTCCGCATGGCAGGCGCGGCGCTGTGGGCGACGCGATCAATAGATGGACGACGTGCCGGTGTGGGCGTTCTGTTCATGCTCAGGGCCGGCACGGGCAGTCAACGTCTGATTGGCGATTTTTTTGCATTCAGTCGATCAGTTTCCCACTGTCGCGAAACGGGTACGGGCCGGCGAAGCTGCCCACGAAGGCGCTGTGGCTGATCACCCCGGTCTCGGCGGTCCATGCATGCAGCCGGTAGCCCGGTGGCTCCATCGCGAAGCAGCCTGCGGCGTCCGGGGCCAGGTCCAGCACGATCTGGTGGGCAGGGCTCGGCGCGGTGCAGGCGATCGTTCCCGCGAAGCGCGCCTCGATCGGGCGATGCAGGTGTCCGCACAGGAGTCGCTCCACTTGCGGGTGCTTGCGCACCACCGCGGCCAGGCCGTCGGCATTCTCCAGCCCCAGCTGGTCCATGTGGCCGATGAAGGTGCGAAACGGCGGGTGGTGCAGGAGCAGCACCGTCGGCGCCTGCGGCCGTGCCGCCAGCGTTGCGTCCAGCCAGGCGAGGCGCTGTTCGCACAGGCGGCCGCCCCCCTGTCCTGGAATCAGGGTATCCATGGCGACGATGCGCAGGGGGTGCGCCTCGATCGCGTACTGGATGAACTCGCCGTCGCGGTGCAGCCAGTCGTGCTCCGGGAAGGCCGCGCGCAGCGCGTCGCGGTCGTCGTGGTTGCCGGGGATCAAGTAGCAGGGCATGGTGAGTGGCGCGATCAGGCGGCGCAGTTCGGCATACTCGTCCGGTCGCCCGAAATCGACCAGGTCGCCGGTGAAGGCGACCACATCAGGGCGCTGCGGCAGCGCGTTCAGGTGCGCGACGCAGGCCGCGAGCATCGTCGCGGTGTCGACCACGCGATAGGAGAGTCGGCCTTTGGCCTTGATGTGCAGGTCGCTCACCTGCGCGAGGAGGAACGGGCGAGCCTCGGCCATCTGCGTCACTCCAGCTTGATCCCGGCCTGGCGGATCACCTTTGCCCAGCGTTCGACATCGCTTTCAAGGAAGCGCTTCAATTCCTGCGGCGTGCCGGGGTTCAGCTCCGCGCCGGCGGCGCGCAGGCGCTTCTCGACCTCGGCATGGCGGATTGCCGCGCCGAGGTCGGTATTGAGGCGTTGCACCACGGGCGCCGGCGTGCCGGCCGGCGCCAGGAACGCGAACCAGGTGGAAACGTCGAATCCCGGATAGCCGCTCTCGGCGATGGTCGGCAGTTCGGGCATCGCCGTGGAGCGCTTGCCGGTGGTGACCGCGAGTCCGCGCAATTGTCCGCTTTCGATGCGCGGTTTGGCCAGCGCCATGGTCAGCGCCATCATCTGCACTTCGCCGGCGACCATCGCCGTGGTCGCCTCCGGCTGGCCGCGATACGGTATGTGCAGAATGAAGACGCCGGCCGCCTGCTTGAGCATCTCGGTGGCCAGGTGTACCGAACTGCCCGCGCCGGCCGAGGCGTAGTTCAGCTGGCCCGGGCGCGCCTTGGCCAGCGCGATCAGTTCGGCGACGCTCTTGGCCGGCACCGACGGATGCACCACCAGCACGTTGGGAATCACACCGACCATGATCACCGGTTCGAAGCTCTTGAGCGGGTGCCACGTGAGCTTCGGGTAGAGAGACATGTTGACGGTGTGCGCCGGACTGGCCAACACCAGCGTGTGGCCGTCCGGCGCCGACTGCGCGACCGCCTCGGTGCCGATGTTGCTCGCCGCGCCGGTGCGGTTCTCGACGACGACCGGTTGACCGAGCGTGGCCGCGGCCCGCTCGCCGACCGAGCGCGCGATGATATCGACCACGCCGCCGGCGGGGTAGGGAACCACGACGCGCACCGGCCGCGAGGGGAAGGCCTGTGCGAAGGCGCCTGCGGCAATGAGACAGAACGAGAACGCGATCAGCCAGCGCCGCATGCGGTTGCCTCCAAACGGGATGTCGTTTTTGAGCGTACCACAGCGTGTTGCGCGAACCGCGCCTGCCAAGGCACAGCTAAACTGTGCGGCATGTCATACGCGTCGCGCCTGTGCCTGCTTGCCCTCCTCGCGTCCACGACGACCGTGTTCGCCCAGGAGAAGCCGCCGCCTACGCTCATGGATTCGTATGTGCGCGTCTCCGCGCTCAAGAACTTCATGGCCGGGCATGTCGGCGAACTGCTGCTCGGCTGCGCGGAGAAGAACGTCTTTACGCAAAAGGAGGCCGAGGCGCGCTACCAGGCCTACCGCAAGCGCAACGCCGCGCTCTTCGACCGCGCCGACGCCTGGGGCAAGGAGGCGGAGGCACGGTTCCAGGCGCAGGGCGAGGAGCGCGTCGCGCGGCGTCTGGCAGAAGACGCCGACCTCACGGCCATGGCGGCAGCCTCGGCGCGTGCCCAGGCCATGATCGACCGGTTTCAGGACGTGCGCGCGTCCTGCACCGCGCTGGCCACGGCGATCGAGACCGGCCGCTACGACGTCTCGGTCAATGCCGAGTTCGTCGCGCTGATCAGTACCAAGCCGTGAAGGCAGGCGCACGCTGCGTGCGCCGCGCGCTGACCGGCTGAGCCCGTGATGAGACACAAGCCATGCTGATAGCATCACCCGCATGAGCGCCTACCCGCACCTTCTGGCCCCGCTGGACCTGGGCTTCACCACCTTGAAGAACCGCGTGCTCATGGGCAGCATGCACACGGGGCTGGAGGACGGGCGCAAGCACTTTCCTGCGATGGCGGCGTTTTTCGCCGAGCGGGCGCGCGGCGGCGTGGGGCTGATGGTCACCGGCGGCTTCGCGCCCAACATCGAGGGCTGGGCCAAGCCTTTCGCCGGCACGCTGGCCACTGCCGCGGCGGCACGGCGCCATCGCACGGTCACCGACGCGGTGCATGCCGAGGGCGGCAAGATCGCGCTGCAGATACTGCACACCGGGCGCTACGGCTACTCGCCGTTTTGCGTCGCGCCTTCGCGCATCCAGAGCCCGATCTCGCCCTTCACGCCACGCGAACTGTCCGCGCGTGGCATCGAGCGGCAGATACGGGCCTTCGTACGCTGCGCAAAGCTGGCGCGCGAGGCGGGCTACGACGGCGTCGAGGTGATGGGCAGCGAGGGCTACTTCATCAACCAGTTCCTGGTGACCCACACCAATCACCGCACGGATGCCTGGGGCGGCGATTACGCGAACCGCATGCGCCTGGCGGTCGAGATCATGGAGCGCGTGCGCGCAGCGGTCGGGCACGACTTCATCATCATCTACCGCCTGTCGATGCTGGACCTGATTCCCGACGGCAGTTCCTGGGACGAGGCCGTGACGCTGGGCAAGGCGGTCACGCAGGCCGGCGCGACCATCCTCAACACCGGCATCGGCTGGCACGAGGCGCGCGTGCCGACGATCGCCACCAGCGTGCCGCGCGGCGCCTTCGCCTGGGTGACCAAAAAGATGCGTGCCGACCTGCGCGCGGCCGGCCTCACGATCCCGCTCATCACCAGCAACCGCATCAACACGCCCGAGGTGGCCGAGGACCTGCTGGCAGACGGCGCCGCCGACATGGTGAGCCTGGCGCGACCGCTCCTGGCCGATGCCGATTTCGTCGCCAAGGCGCGCGCCGGTCGGGCGGAGGACATCAACACCTGCATCGCCTGCAACCAGGCCTGCCTGGACCACACCTTCAAGAACCGGCTGGCGAGTTGCCTGGTCAACCCGCGCGCGGGACAGGAGACCGTGCTGGTGCTGCGGCCGGCCGAGCGCAAAAAGCGTTTCGCCGTGGTAGGTGCCGGTCCAGCCGGGCTGGCGGCAGCCACCGCGCTGGCCGAGCGCGGCCATGCGGTCGACCTGTTCGAAGCCGGCGGCGAGATCGGCGGGCAGTTCAACATGGCCAAGCGCATCCCCGGCAAGGAGGAGTTCAGCGAGACCCTGCGCTACTTCGGTCGCCGGATTCAGGCCACGGGTGTAACGCTGCATCTGAACCTGCGGGTCGACGCCCAAGCCCTGATCGCCGGCCGCTACGACGGCGTGGTGCTGGCCACTGGTGTTGCGCCGCGCGACCCGCGCATTCCCATCGACACCGGCGCGCCGGTGCTGAGCTATGTCGATGTGCTGCGGCATGGCGCCGCGGTCGGCGAACGCGTCGCCATCGTTGGTGCCGGTGGCATCGGTTTCGATGTGGCCGAGTTCCTGGTCACCCCGCCCGGTCACTCGCCGACACTCGACCTCAAGGCATGGCTGTCCGAATGGGGCGTGACCGACCCCGCCACGGTGCGCGGCGGCGTGGTGCGACCCAAGCCTGCCCCGCCCGCGCGCCGCGTCACGCTACTGCAGCGCAAGTCCGGCAAGCTCGGCAAGGGACTCGGCAAGACCACCGGCTGGATTCACCGCGCTGCGCTGCAGATGAAGGAAGTGGAGATGCTCTCCGGGGTGAACTACGAACGCATCACCCGCGAGGGCTTGTTCGTCACCTACGGCGAGGCGCGCAAGGACGGTCAATTGATCGCGTGCGACAGCGTGGTGCTGTGTGCCGGTCAGGAACCGCTGCGCGAATTGCAGGCGCCCTTGCAGTCAGCGGGGGTGTCGGTGCACCTGATCGGCGGCGCGCACCTGGCCGCCGAACTGGATGCCAAGCGCGCGATCGATCAGGGTACGCGGCTCGCGGCTACGCTCTAGGCTGCGGGGGAGGCATATCAGCAGCGAGGCCCAATCGCACGCCCCCGCCTTGATGGACCGAAGGGCGACCGGCCGCGCAGGACGGTCGCCGCCTGAAGCTGGTGGACCTGGCGCCGGTCAGGCCCTATGCGCGCGCTTCTTGAGGCGCCGCGTCAAGGGTGAAGAAGAACGCAGCGCCCTCGCCAGGGCGTGCGCAGGCGCGGATGCGGCCCCCGTGCCGCTCGACGAGCCGCTTGACGATCGCCAGCCCCGCCCCGGTGCTGTCGAAACCGGGGCCGCTTTCCAGGCGCGTGAACAGTTCGAAGATGTGCTCGGCGTGTGCCATGTCGAAACCGATGCCGTTGTCGCGCACGTAGAACTCGCGCGGGGCGGCGTCAGTGTTGGCACCGACTTCCACCAGCGGCTGTGGCGCGCCCGCGGAATACTTGAGCGCGTTGCCGATCAGGTTGGTGAAGATCTGGCGGGCCATGACCGGATCGACCTCGGCGCTGCCCAGCGGCAGCACACGCACCTGCGCTTGTGGATATGTGGCGCCGAGTTCGGCTGCGACCTCGGCCACCAGCAGGTCCAGATCGACCGTCACGCGCTGCGCCGCGCTGCGCCCCAGGCGCGAGTACTCGAGCACCGCATCGATGAGTTCACTCATGCGATTGCCGCTCGCCGAGATGCGCTTCAGATAGTCGCCCTCCTCGCTGCTCGCCCGGTCACCGAGGGCTTCGCGCAACAGGCCGCTGAAACCGACCATGCTGCGCAGCGGTGCGCGCAGGTCATGCGAGATGGTGTAACTGAAGCTTTCCAGCTCGCGATTGGCGTCCTCGAGCTGTGCGGTACGTTCACGTACCCGCTCTTCCAGCGACGCGTTCAGGCGTTCGATCGTTGCCGCTGCCTCGACCCGCTCGGTGACGTCGCGCGCCAGGACCACGAAGCGTGCCGGTTCAGCCGCCGCCACCGGCTTGCGTGCCACCGACAGCTCGAACCAGCGCTTGCCCTGCGGCAGGTCGAGCGAGTACTGGCGCCCGCGCGAGAAACCGCTATCGAGCGCCTCCCGCATTGCCATGCGGCCGACCTCCGCCGCCTGTGGCGGGATGAAGTCGTCAATGCGCGCACCGATCAGCGCCGCCGGCGGGGCGGCCAGGAGGCCTGCCTGCGGCGAGTGGAAGGCGTGGATGTTGCCGTCGAGATCGAGTTCGAACAACAGGTCGGGTATCGCTCCGAAGGTGGCTGCCAGCTGGGCGCCGCGCTCGGTCAGCTCGCGTGCCAAAGCGCGCCCCTGGGCGAGCTGGGCGTCGTAGGCCACGGACAGATAGCCGACCAGCGCGGCCATCAATGTGAAAGCAATGCCGTACACCAGCCAACGCATTGGCGGATGTGTCGTCGGCGCCGACGGCAGCCAGCCCCAGCTTTCCACGAAGGTCAGGAAAAGAGTCCACCCGACCGACAGCGCCGCCAGGGCGAAGCCGGCTCGCATTCCGATCAGCCAGCCGGCCAGCGCGATCAGGACGGGGTAGATGATGACCGCGACGCTGCTCACCCCGCCGGTCAGGAACGAGGCCAGGGTCGCGTGTGTCCAGGCGCCGAAGCACAAGGTGAATACCGCGGCACGCCGTCGCCCCTGCGCGAGCAGCACCCCGGAAAGGGCTGCCACCGCGGCGACGAACAGCACCAGGGCGCTGCGCGGGGTGGCGAACTGGCCATAGTAGGCAAGTAGCGTGAAAAAACAGGCCGCTCCGCCCAGCAGCACGCCGATCGCGAGTTTGAGAAAGGCCAGCGACGGTTCCCAGTCGACCGGCGCGGAGCCGGCAGAGGGAACCTTGGGCGACAGGGCGGGATTGCGCAGCGACACTTGGCGGGTTGGTTGCTCGTGAAACCAGGCTTGCATTGGGCGGGTGCCGTCCCGCCAACTCGTCGCGGCCTTGGCTAGGCGCTACGCGTGTGCATCACCTGGTGCGGCGCAGGTACCGGCCAGGCGGCAGTGGCACCGACTTCCGCGATGGCCTTGTTGGTGTCGAAGAACACCTGCCAGTAATTGGCATTGGCGCAGAATGGCCGCACGCCGATCAAGGTGCCGGCGGCGTTGAATTCCAGGATCTCCACCTGCGGCGCAGGGCTGGCGACCACGTTGGGAATCTGCGCCACGCGCGCTGCCAGCTTGGCGATGGCCTCCTTGGGGTCGATGCCGTTGGCGATCTGGCATTTCAGGTCCACGCGCCGGTACGGATTGGTCGTGTAGTTGACCAGGTTGTCGGCGAGGATCTTGCCGTTGCCGACATAGACGCGCAGGTTGTCGACGGTGTCGATGGTGGTGACGAAGAGCCCGATCTCGCGCACGTCGCCGGTGACGCCTCCTGCCGTGATCATGTCGCCGACCTTGAAGGGGCGCAGCACGATCAGGAATGCGCCCGCGGCGAAGTTCGACAGGAGCCCGGACCAGGCTGCGCCGATGGCCACGCCGGCCGCGGCGATCAGGGCGGCGAAGGAGGTGGTCTGGATGCCGAAGATCGAGAGGATCGCCAGCACCAGCACGATGCGCAGCACCACGCGGATGGACGCATCCGCGTAGGTGATGAGGGTCGGGTCCACCTTGCGCGCCGCCATTCCGGACCGCGAGGCGCTGACGATCCAGCCGATCACCCAGCCGCCGATGATCCACAGGATGATCGCCCCCAGGAGCTTCCAGCCCACGTCGAGCAGGTAGGGGATCAGGACCTTCTGGAATTCGACGGTCATTTCGGCGACGTTCATCGGGTTCTCGCTGGGGACATGGAAAGAAATGCGAACAGATGTGATGCTTGTGCGTGCGGATCAGGCAATCCGCGTGCCGCTCAGGCGGCCCGGCGGCCCAGGTCGCGGATCAGCGTGGGCCCGACGCGCGCCTCGATGGCATGTTGCAAGGGTTTGCGCAGGCCCAGCGCGAAGACGATCTCGGCCAGCACGAAGAGTGGCCCGATCAGGAGGCCCACCAGGTCATCGACAAAGGCCGGCTTGCGGCCCTCGTAGTAGTGGCCGATGAACTGGATGATCCAGCCGGTCACGAACAGACCGATTCCCGCGCCCAGCCACACGCCGGTCGACTGCGCGGCGATCGGCACGGAAAACCAGCACATCGCGGCGATGATCGCGGTCAGCACCGCGCCCAGGCGAAAGTCGAGCATGAGGTAGTACACGCCCGCGGCCATGGTGACCAGGATCGCCGGGTTGAGGGGCACGCCGGCGAAATCGAATGCGGGGCGCGACAGCAGCAGCACCACCGAGAAGACGATCATCGGCACGCCGACCAGGTGGGTGGCGATGTTGCGCCGGTCGCGATGGTATTCGGCGTACTTGGAGAGTTGGTCGAGGCCGGATTTCATGGTGTATTCCTCCGGGGGCGATGGCGAAAACCGTGATTGGAGCACAGGATCGGTGTACCCATGCGGCGCCCCGCCCCGCCGGGCTCGCAGCGACTGCGGCAGGACTCGGCTCAGACGCCGCGCGAGACCATCGGCGCAGCCAGGCCCTCGATGATCGCGTTGATCACCGCCGGGCGGGCACTCGCCTGCGCAGCAGGCAGGGCGGCGGCCAGTTCGGCCGCGGTGGAGACGCGCGCCCCCCAGCCGCCGAGCGCCGCCGCGACGGCGTGGTAGTCCGACGGCAGGAGTTCGCAGCCGATCTTGCGCTCCGGCCCGTACGCGCGCAGCTGGATCTGATACTCGGCGTTCCAGCGCGCGTCGTTGCCGATGAGGGCGACAAAGGGCAACCCGTGGCGCACCGCAGTGTCGATCTCCATCGCGTGAAAGCCGAAGGTACCGTCGCCCATGGCGGCGACCACAGGTGCGTGAGGCGAGGCCAGGCGCGCCGCCATGGCGAATGGCAGTCCTGGCCCGATCGCACCCGCCGGACCGTTGATGACGCGCTGCGGGGCGTTCAGGCAGGCCTGCGCCCATTGCCCGAATTCGCCACCATCGCTGACGAACACCGAATCCGGGTGTGAATCCAGCAGCGCCTGCGCCGGCCGCAACACCTCGACCGGATGGAGCAGGCCGGATCGCGAGGCGCGCGCGCCGTCCCATGCGGCAGGCCGGTAGGCGATGGCGGCGCGCACCTCGCCCTTCCAGCCGGACTGCTTGCGCGCCGCGCGCAGGATCGAGGTCAGCGCCGCGGTCGGATCGGCCTTGTGCACCGTGACCAGGCGCTCTCCGAAGGCCTTGCGAGCGCGTGCGATTTCAGGCTCGTCCGGATCGATCTGCGCGACCTGGCATTGCGGTCCCAGCGCGTTGCCGAACTTCAGGGTGAAGTCGACCCGCTTGGCCAAGAGCAGCACGCGGTCAGCCTGCGGGAGCATTTCCGCAAAGGCACCCAGCGACGGGTCGGCCACGCCGCGCGGGCTTTCCATGCCCACCACCGGCACGCCGGCAGCGTCCTCCAGTGCGGCCAGCGCGGCGCGTCCGGCGCGGCTCAAGAAGAGTGGGCCGGCCAGCACCAGCGGGCGCCGGCCCGCGCCCAGCCACTGCATGAGCGCGCCCGACAGCGGGGTCGACAGCCCATCGGCCGCCGCGCTGCTGGTACCCGAGTCAGGGTTGCCCGCGATGCGCGCGTCGAGCGCATCGGTCGGCAGGCTCACGTGCACCGGGCCGGGGCGTCCGGATGCGGCCAGGTTGAGCGCGCGCGTCATGTCCTGTCCCAGGCTGTCGGCGGACGCTGCGGTCCATGCGGCCTTGCAGGTCGGCGCGGCCATGTCGGCCTGGCGCATTTCCTGGAAAGCGCCGCGACCGATCTCGCCATGCGGCGCATGCCCGGACAGGAGCACCACGGGCGAATCGCACATCAGGGCGGTGTACAAGGCACCGACGGCATTGGCGTGGCCCGGACCGCCGGTCACCAGTGCCACCGCGGGGCGTCCGGTCAGGCGCGCATAGGCGTCAGCCATGTGCACGGCGGCCGCTTCATGGCGCACGTGGATGAGTTCGATGCCGGCGGAAAGGCAGGCGTCGAACACCGGCATGATGTGATTGCCGGAAAGCGTGAAGATGCGCGCAACGCCTGCGGCCTTGAGGGTCTGTGCCAGGAGGTCGGCACCACGTGGTGAGGTCATGCTGTTGCTGTCTCCAGTGCTGCCGGCAGAAGCGATTCGCCAGGTTTGACGCGCGTGAAGTGCACCGGCGCGCGGCTGATCCCGATCTCCTCGCCGTCAAGGCGCGCCACGGTGTAGGTCGAGGTCGCCAGATCGTCGGTGTCGGGAAAGTCCTCGCGATAGTGCGCACCGCGCGAGTCCTCGCGGGCGATCGCCGCTTGCGTGATGACACGGCTGACCGCGATCAGGTTCTTGAGGTTCATCCAGTCGTGCCAGGTGAGGTTGAAGCCGCGGTCGTCGTCGGACACGCCGATGGCATCGAGCTCACGGTCGAGTTCGGCCAGGCGCGCCGCGCCGCGCGCCAGACCTTCGGCGGTGCGCAGGATGCCGACATCGTCCCACATGCATTCGTAGAGCGCCTCGCGCACCGGTTCCAGGCTTTTCGGCCGGCGCGAAAAGGGCGCTTCCGCCGCAGCGACAGCGCGCGCGATCGCCGCTTCGTCCGGCGCGCGCAACTGCCCATGCGCCTTGACCCACGCCGCCATGCTGTCGCCGGCGATGCCGCCGAAGACGGTCGAGTTGGCCACGCCGTTGCCGCCCAGGCGATTGGCGCCGTGCACCCCGCCGGTGTCCTCGCCGGCCGCGAAGAGCCCCTCGAGCGCGGTGCGGCAATCGACACCGAACTGCACTCCGCCCATCATGTAGTGCGCGGTCGGCACCACTTCCACCAGGCCGCCTGCCAGGTCGAAGCCGCAGTCGGCGCAGCGCTCGACCATGCCCTTGAACTGGCGCCGCACGTTCTCCGGGCCCAGGTGGCCCATCGCAATGTAGAGGCCGCCGTTGGGTGTCGTGTTGCCGGCGCGCATTTCGGTGCGCATGGCGCGCGAGACGATGTCGCGCGTGGCGCGCTCGCCGCGCGGGTCGTACTTGTGCATGAAGCGCTGCTTGTCGCCGCCCAACAGGTAGCCGCCGGCACCGCGCAGGCCTTCCTCGATGATGGTGCCGGTGATGCGCGTGCCGACCCCGGCCAGCACCCCGGTCGGGTGGAACTGCACCATCTCCATGTCACGCAAGGGGAGCCCGGCGCGCAGCGCCATGGCCATGCCGTCGCAGCTCTTGTCGCCCGACGGCGTGTGGTACCTGTACATGGTCGGTCCGCCGCCGGTGGCGAGCAGCACCGCCTTGGCCTGCACGAAGACGAACTCGCCGGAGCGCATGTCGATCATCAGCACGCCTGCCAGCGAGCGGCCGTCGGGCGTGCGCACGAGTTCGATGGCGCGGTGCTCCTCCAGTCGGTCGATGCCGCGCGCCCACACCTGCTCGGCCAGGCGGTTGATGATCTCGATGCCGGTCAGATCGCCCTTGTGCACCGTGCGGTCGAAGGTCTGGCCGGCAAAGGCCTTCTGGTGCAGCGTGCCGTCCGGGTTGCGATCGAAAAAGCAGCCCAGCTCGTTTTCCAGCTCGTGGATGCGCACCACCGCCTGCTCCACCAGGGTCCACGCCAGGTCCTGGTCGGCCAGCCACTTGCTGCCCTCGATGGTGTCCATGAAGTGGCGCTCGACCGAATCATTCTCGGCCAGCGCGACGTTGTAGCCGCCCTGCACCATGCGCGTGCAGCCGCATTTGCCGAGCAGGCCCTTGACCGCAACCGTGATCGAGGCGCGCGGCAGCGCGGCCTGCGCGTGCAGCGCGGCGAAGAGGCCGGCGCCGCCGGCGCCGAGGATCAGGATGTCGGTTTCTTTGCGGTGAACTTGAGTCATCATGGGTTTCCGGCCGGGCACCAGCGACTCGCGGGCCCCGTCGTGGTTGCCTGTCAGGCGGCCTTGACGCCCAGGCCGGCCAGCACTTGAGCCCGGCGCGCGTCGACGTCTGCTCGCACCCGCTCGAACAAGCTGCCGCCGTGGCTATCCATGCCGACCAACAGTGGACCGAAACCGCGGATGCGGAATTTCCACAGCGATTCCGGGTTGAGGTCGTCTAAGTCCACGTCCTCGATTTGTTCGATCCAGGTGGTCTCCAGTGCGGCGGTGCCGCCGACGATCGCCAGGTACACGCCGCCCAGTTCGCGAAACGCGGCAGCGGAGGCCTCGCGCAACCCGCCCTTGCCGATGATGATGCGCACCCCGTTCTTTTCCATCAGCGGCCGGGTAAAGCGCTCCATGCGATCCGAGGTGGTGGTGCCAACGCAGACCGGCGCATAGCCGGCCGGGAATTCGGGCGAAGGGGCGACCTTTTTGACATTCGGCGCGGTGTGGATCACCGCGTGGCCGGCCAGGTCGAAGCGCGTGGTGCGGCCGCGGTCGAACATGTGGATCTGCGTCGCGTCGCGGATGCCGAAGAGCGTGCCGTTGAGGGTGACGGTGTCGTTGACCTTGAGAGCGCGCGCCTGCGCCTCGCTGATGGGGGTGTGGAGCTCGTGGTGGGCCATCGTGTGCTCCTTCGCTAGAAGCCGTAGGCCACGCCGGCGGGCGTGAAGGTCGCGCGCGCGCGGCGCGCCGAATGACATTGCATGTTGACCGCCACCGGGTTCATGGTGATGTGGGTGGCAGCAACCTCGACTTGCACCGCGAAGGCCGTGGTGTCGCCGCCCAGGCCTTGCGGGCCGATGCCGAGCTGGTTGACGGCGGCCGACAACTCGGCTTCCAGGCGCGCGCCTTCCGCATCTGCGCAGGTGCTGCCCAGCGCGCGGGTGGCGGCTCGCTTGGCCAGCGCCACGCACAGGTCGGAGGTGCCGCCGATGCCCACGCCGACCACCGTCGGCGGGCAGGTCTTGCCGCCGGCAGCGATCACGCAGTCGACGACAAAGGTCTTGATCGCGGCCACGCCCTCGGCCGGGATCGCCATCTTGAGGAAGGAATTGTTCTCCGACCCCGAGCCCTTGGGCACCATCTCGAGTTGCACGGTCTCCATGCTGTCGTCGAAATCGATGTGGATCACGGGCACGTTTGCGCCGCAGGATGAGTGCTCGTTGACGCGCGTCAGGGGGTGCACGACGGAAGAGCGCAGCGGGTGCTCGCGCGTGGCGCGCTCGCAGCCGCGCCGGATCGCGGCCTTCACGGCCGCACCGTCGAAGTCGACCCTGCCGCCGATGGTCAGGTTGTAGATCGGGATCCCGGTGTCCTGGCATAACAGGTTGTCGTTGGCCTCGGCGACGCGGATGTTGGCCAGCATGGTGCCCAGGATGCCCTTGGCGGTGGCGTCGGACTCGGCGCTGTCGGCGCGCGCGAAACCGGCCTTGACATCCGGCGGCAGCAGCTTGAGGGCGCGGATGTAGAGCTCGCGCGCGGCGTCTTCGATGGCGGCGGGTTCGAGGCGCATGAAAGTGGGGAACCTTGTCGGGGATCGTGATCAGTTGGCTTGCAGCTTGCGCTCGGCGACGATGCGGCCCCAGCGCTGCGTTTCGTCCGCGATCATCTTGGTGAACGCCTCGGGGGTGCTGGGCGAGGGCGCCATGCCCATGACGTACAGGCGCGCACGCATTTCGGTGGTGTCCAGGATCTTGTTGGCCTCGCGATTGACGCGCTCGACGATCTCGCGCGGAGTGCCGGCCGGAGCGAACAAGCCGAACCAGCCAGTGTTGAGAAAGCCGGGCAGCGCCGCTTCGGCCACGGTCGGCACGTCCGGCATGAGGGGCGAGCGCTGAGCACCGGTGACGCCCAAGGCACGCAGCTTGCCGGCGGCGACAAAGGGCGCGACGGGCGCGATGTTGCCGACCATGAACTGGATCTGTCCCGCGACCAGGTCGTTGTATCCGAGCGCCTCGCCCTTGTAGGGCACGTGCGTGACGTCGATCTTGGCGGCGTTGGCGAAGTTCTCGCCGGCCATGTGCACCTGGCTGCCGACACCGGCGGAGCCCATGTTGAGGCCGCCGGGCTTGGCCTTGGCCAAGGCGATCAGTTCCTTGACGGTCTTTGCCTGAACACTCGGGTGCACCACCACCACCATCGGTCCGGTGGCGACACTTGCGATCGGCGCGAAATCCTTGACCGGGTCGAAGGGCAGCTTCTTGTAGAGGTGCGGGTTGACGGTGAGGATGCTGCCGGAGGCAAAGAAGAGCGTATAGCCATCAGGTGCCGAGCGCGCCACGGCCTCGGCCCCGACGTTGCCGCCCGCGCCCGCGCGATTCTCGATGACCACGCTCTGGCCCCAGGTTTCGCCCAACTTCTGGCTGATGAGACGTCCGACCACGTCGGTCGCGCCGCCGGCGGTAAAGGGCACGATCACGCGCACCGGGCGTACCGGCCAGTTCTGCGCCATGCCGGCGGCTGTGAATGTCAGCGCCAGCAGCGCGACGGTCAAGCGAAACAGGATCGACACGGTTTTCTCCCGATGACTAGTTGAACAGTGCAAGCGCGAACGCGAGTCCGGTGGCGAAGGCGATTCCCAAGCCTGCGGAAACCCAATTCTTGCGCAATCCGGACCAGGGGCTGAACTCGATGAGCAGGAGCCTCACCCCGCCGGTCAGGTGCGCGGCGAGCAGGACCACCAGGCCCCATTCGGCGAACTTGAAGATCGGCGCGTCGGTCCAGCGCAACACGCCGTCCAGCGCGGCGGCGCCGTCCAACGCGTGCCCCAGCGCCCAGAAGTGCACCGGCAGGAACAGGGCCAGCAGCAGGCCGGAGACGCGGTGCACAACAAACGCCCAGTACGAGGCGTGGTTGCGCGCGCGCGTGTCGATGCGTCGCCGGTTCATGCGCCCGCCACCACGGCCACCACCGCGCGCAGTCCCAGGAAGGCGATGGTGATGCCGAACAGGCGCGCCAGCGCAAGCGCCAGCACGCGATCGAAGCGCAGCCACTCCTCGGCGATGCGCGCCACGCCGATGGGCACGTGCACCGCGCAGGCCAGCACGAAGACCGAATAGAAGACCGCGAACGGGACGCTGCCGCGCGTGCGGCCGAGGATCTCGGCCGCGGACAAGCCGCCGCGCACTGCGTAGATCATGATCGCGATATGCGCGACCACGCACAAGGCCAGCACCATTGCGCTGATGCGCTGCCAGTACCAGCGCTTGGCTTCGGCCGCCGCGCTCATCTCAAAGTTCCCCGCGCATGGCGGCACGCGCGGCCAGACGCTTCAAGCCCGCGATGCCCGCGGTCGGCTCGATCGCCTTGGGACAGCGCTCGCTGCACGAACCCTGGGTGTGGCATACATGGCAGCCGGCGTCGCCGGCCACCGCGGCCAGACGTTCGCGGTTGTCGCTGTCGCGCACGTCGTTGATGAGCGTCCAGGCGCGGTTCAAGGCGGCCGGCCCGAGGAAGTCGGGACGCCAGCCGACCACGTCGCACGATGCATAGCAGACCCCGCAACCTATGCATTCGATGCCGGCGTCGGCCGCCTGGCGCGCCGGCGTGGCCGGCGGCACGACCGCGAACTCGTCGCTGCGCGTGGCCGTTCCCTTGAAGCGTCCCTTGGCGCGCGCCCATTTGTCGAAAAACTCGCGCATGTCGGTGGCCAGGTCCTTGATGATCGGCAGGTTGGCCAGCGGGGCGATCTCGAGCCGGCCGTCTTCGACGACTTTTTCGACATGGGTGCGGCAGGTCCAGCGCGCCTGTCCATTGACGGTCATCGCGCACGAGCCGCACATGCCGACGCGACAGGCGAAGCGATAGGCCAGCGTCGGGTCGAGCGAGCGCTGCACGTGGGTCACCACGTCCAGCACGGTCTGGCTTTCCTGGCGCGGCACCTCGTACTCGACAAAGCGCCCTTCGGCGCGGCCGCGCCAGACGCGCACCTTGATCACTTCCTCACTCATGCCGCCACTCCTGCCAGGGTCCGGATGCTCTCCAGAAGGGCGTCGGGAATGGCCACGCCATCGCGCGCGGCCCGCGCGGCCAGGTCGTGGCGCCGCGCCCCGGGCACGCGCACCTCGGCATCGGCCAGCATGGCGGCCACCAGGGTCTCGACGCGTTCCAGATAGGTCTCGCGCCCGGCCAGCGCGCCCGGGTCGATGACGATGAAGGCCTGGCCGATGCGCGGACGGTTGCCCGCCGCCTCGAAGAACGAATCGGCCTCGAAGCCGAAATGCGCGCCGGTCAGCGTCACCACCAAGAGCTCGACCATCAGCGCCAGCATGGCGCCCTTGGTGCCGCCGGCGGGCAGCATCATGCCCGCGAGTGCCGCCTTGGCATCGGTGGTCGGCGCTCCGTCGCGGTCCAGGGCCCAACCGGGTGGAATGGCCTCGCCTTTTTGCGCCGCGACCATGATCTTGCCGCGCGCGACTTCCGAGAGCGACAGGTCGATCTCGATCGGTGCGCCGGCGCGGCGCGGAAACACTGCCGCGATCGGGTTGGTGCCGAAGAGAGCGCGCTTACCGCCGGCCATGGGCATGGCCGAGGGCGAGTTGCCCATCGCGATGCCCACCAGTCCGGCCGCGCCCACCGGCGCCAGATGATGCGCGGCCACGCCGAAGTGATGGCTGTTGGTCACGCCGGCAAAGGCGACACCGTTGCTTGCGGCGCGCCGCATGGCTTCGGCCACGGCCAGGTCGCAGGCCGGAAACGCCAGACCATCCATGGCGTCGATCAAGACCGCCCCGCCGCGCTCGCGCGCGATGCGCGGCACGGCGCTGCCGTCGGCACGGCCGTTCTTGAGGAACCCCGCGTACTGCGGCACGCGCGAGACGCCGTGCGAGGCCAGCCCCTGCGCGTCCGCCGCGACCAGTGCGCGGGCCGTGGCGGCGGCCATCGGGTCGGAGGCGCCGGAGCGCAGGAGCGCGCGCCTTGCAAGCGCTTCCAGTTCGTCCAAGGTCAATGTCGCCACGTCAGAGTTTCTCCAGGAATGCGCCCACGCGTTCAGCGATCATGCCCGAGACGCGCGTGTTCGCCTCGGTGGTGAGGCCGGCGATGTGCGGTGTGAGGATCAGGTTGGGGACGCCGGCGGTCACGGCGCGCGCCAGCGGCGTGCCGCCCGGCAGCGGCTCGGTGGCGAACACGTCGATGGCAGCTCCGCCCAGATGGCCGTCGATGAGCGAGCGCGCCAGTGCCTCCTCGTCGACGATGCCGCCGCGCGAGGTGTTGATGAGGCAGGCGCCGCGGCGCATGGCGGACAGGCGCGCGGCATCGATCAGGTTGCGCGTGGCCTCGATGAGCGGCACATGCAGCGAGACCACGTGCGCCTCGCGCAAAAGGCCTTCCAGCGACGCCGGGGAGACTCCGGTTTCGCGCCACACCGGCGCATCGTCCGGCAGTGCCGGATCGTGCGCGATCACGCGCATTCCCAGTCCCCGCCCCAGGCGCGCGGTGAGGCGCCCGATCTCGCCGTAACCGATCAACCCCAGGGTCTTGCCGTTGATCTCGAACCCGGTCGAGAGCTTGACCTTCTGCCATTTGCCCGCCGCGGTCGGCGCGCTCGCCTGGTAGGCGCCGCGCAGCATGGACATCGCGGTGCCGATCACGTACTCGGCCACTGACAGCGCGTTCGCACCGCTGGCCGGGTAGACGGTCACGCCGCGTTCGCGACACAGGGCGGTATCGATGTTGTCCAGCCCGACGCCCAGGCGGCCGACCACCTTGAGCGCCGGCGCGGCATCGAGCACCTCGCGGTTCACCTGGGTCAGGTTGCGCACGATCAAGGCCGGCACGCCGCGCACTGCCTCCAGCAGCATGGCGCGCTGATGCACGTATTCGGGCTGGTAGTCGACCTCGAACTTCGCCCGCAGGGTCTCGACCGCGGGCGTGTCCATGAATTCGGTGATCAGGATCTTGTGGCGCATGGTGCAGAGCAGGGATTGGTCCGGCAGCGAAGTCGAATGGGGCGTGCTTCAGTGCGGCCGCAGCACGATCTTGGCCGCGGCGGTGCGCCCTTGGTCAAGATCGTCGAACGCGCGCGCGCCCTCGGCCAGCGGTCGCTCCTCGACCCAGGCCAGGTCGCCGAAGGTGCCGCCGTGCAGGGCGGCGACGGTGGCGCGCAGGTCCGCCATCGAATAGGTGTAGGTGCCAAGCAGCGTGATCTCGGCCAAGGTGAGCTTGCGCATGTCGATCTCGCTGGCCCAGTCCTGCAGGCCGATGTGCATGATGGTGCCGCCCGGGCGCACCGCTTCGAGCGCCGCCTTGCGGGTGTGCGCCGACCCGACCGCATCGATGACGAAGTGGGTCGACGCGGCCGCGCTCGCGCCGCCACCCGCTGCGCGTGGGTCGAACGCCGCGCAACCGGCATGTTTTTCAATCGAGGCGCGGCGCAGCGGGTTGGTCTCGGCCACGCGCACGTCGCGGCAGCCGTAAGCCTTGAGCAGGATCGCGCACAGCATGCCGATCGCGCCGCCGCCGATCACAAGAGCCCGGCCCTCCTGCACCGGCCGGTGCATCGCGCGCATTGACAGGTTGATGGCATGCAGGGCGGTCGCGGCCGGTTCGGTCAGCGCCGCCGTGCGCGCGTCCATGTCCTGCGGAATGTCGACCAGGGCGCTCACCGGAATGGCCATGTGCTGCGCGAACGCGCCCGGGAGCTGCATGCCGATCATGGTGCGGTTGGCGCACAGGTTGTCACGGCCTTCATGACAGTAGTCGCACACGCCGCAGGCGACGATCGGGTTGCCGGTGACGCGCTTGCCTTGGTCCGGTCCGGCGATGATGGTGCCGGAGAATTCATGGCCCAGGATCATCGGCGGCACCCGGCGCGGGTCATGGCCGTGGTAGGCATGCATGTCCGAGCCGCAGATGCCGACCGCGTCGATCTTCAGCAGCACGCTGTCGGGACTGAGCACAGGGTCCGGTTCATCGCGGTAGGTGACCTGGTTGTTGGCGGTGTAGACGAGTGCTTTCATGACAGGGATTCCCGATGATTACTTGGCGGTGAAGCCGCCGTCGACATAAAGGGTCTGGCCGGTAATGTAGCCCGACGCGTCGCTGGCCAGGAAGATGGCGGCGCCGTACAGGTCCTCGAGGCGCCCGTTGCGCCCGATCGCCGTCTGCGCGGCGTTCCTGGCGGCCGCCTCCGGGTTGCCGAACACCGGCGCGGTGAGCGCGGTCGGGAAGAATCCGGGCCCGATGGCGTTGCAGGTGATGCCCTTGGGCGAGAACTCCTGCGCGATGGCGCGCGTCAATTGCAGGATGCCGCCCTTGCCGGCGCCGTACGGGGCGCTGTTGGCGAAGGCGCGTTCACTCTGCAACGAGGCGATGTTGATGATGCGTCCCCAGCCGCGCTCCGCCATGGCCGGGCCCAGGGCCTGGGTCAGGAAAAACGGCGCGCGCAGGTGAATCGCGATCTGCTCGTCCCAGGTGCGCGCGCTGACCTGCATGAAGGGTTCGCGCAGGTTCACCCCGGCGGCGTTGACGACGATGTCCACCGCCGCCCTTCCCGCCACCCTGGCGGCGGCAGCCTTCAGTGCCTCGACGTCGGTAAGGTCGCAGGGCTCGAATCCGGTGTCGATGCCATCGGCCGCGAGGCCTTCAGCGGCGGAGGTGAGCGCGTCAGCCCGCCGTGCCATCAGGGTGATGCGCGCCCCGGCCAGACCGAGCGCGCGCGCAAGGCTCAAGCCAATGCCGGAATTGCCGCCGGTCACCAGGGCGTGGCGGCCGGTCAGGCTGAAGAGTTGCTGGACGTTCATGCTTGGGTCGACTGCCTGCAGCGCCAAGGGGCTTGCGCTACACGGTCACCGGGGCTCCCTTGTCGAAGCTTTCGTTCTTGAAGTACTTGTCGAGGCGGTCGTCGGCGGTGCGCGCGTGGCCTTCCATGCCTTCCAGGCGCGAGATGCGCGCGGTCACCTGGCCGACCTCGCGGTTGGCGGCGCGGCTCATGCGCTGCCACGTGACGGTCTTGATGAACTTGTGCACCGACAGGCCGCCGGAGTAGCGCGCAGCGCCCTTGGTCGGCAGGATGTGGTTGGGGCCAGAGGCCTTGTCGCCGTAGGCGACGGTCGTCTCCTCGCCGAGGAAGAGTGAGCCGTAGCAGGTCAGGTTCTTCAACCACCAATCGAGGTCCTGGGCATGCACCTCGAGGTGCTCCGAGGCGTACTGGTCGGAGACCTTCACGACTTCCTCGCGCGAACTGCACAGGATCACTTCTCCGTAGTCGCGCCAGGCAGCGGCCGCGGCGTCGCGCGCGGTCGGCGGCAGGGTGTCGATCAGGCCGGGGATGCGCGCCATCACGTCTTTCGCCAGCGCCTCGCTGGTGGTCATGAGCCACATCGGTGACTCGTGGCCGTGCTCGCCCTGGCCAACCAGGTCGTTGGCGACGATATAGGGGTCGGATGATTCGTCGGCGATCACTGCCACCTCCGAGGGGCCGGCAAAGACGTCGATGCCGACCCGGCCGAAGAGCATGCGCTTGGCTTCGGCGACGAACTTGTTGCCCGGACCGACGATGATGTCGGCCGGCTTGCCGGTGAAGAGTCCATAGGCCATCGCGGCGATCGCCTGCACGCCACCCAAGGTCATGATGATGTCGGCGCCGGCCACCTTCATCGCGTAGAGCACCAGCGGGTGGATCCCTTCGCCCTTGTACGGCGTCGAGCAGGCGATGATGGTCGGCACGCCGGCCGCCTTGGCGGTGGCGATGCTCATGTAGGCCGAGGCGATGTGGGCGTAGCGCCCGGTCGGCACGTAGCAGCCGGCCACGTTGACCGGGATCAGGCGCTGGCCGGCGATGAGCCCGGGGTGTACCTCGGTTTCAAATTCGGTCATCGAGGCGCGCTGCGCCAGCGCGAAGCGGCGCACCTGCGCCGCGGCGAACTCGATGTCGCGCTTGACCGATGCCGGGATGTCGCGCGTGCGGCGTTCGATCTCCTCGGCGCTGACGACGATGCCTCCGTCCCACTTGTCGAGGCGCTTCGCATAGTCGCGCACGGCGGCCTCGCCGCCCTTCTCGATGGCCGCGAGCATTTCCTCCACCACCTTGCGTGCGTTGTCGGCTTCGGTCGCGGGGGTCTTGGCGGCTTTTTTCAGGTAGGTGATCGACATGGTTCAACTCCGATATATCAGGCAAACGGTAAGGGTGGGTTGGAGAAGCGCGCGGGACCCACCGGGCCGGTGACCGAAGTCGCCGCGTACCAGAGGGCTTTCACAACCACCGGGGTGGACAGGTTGATCGCAGTGCGTGCGTTCATTGCTCGTCTACTCGGCGCGGTCCGGCCGCGCAGGCTCTACGAACGGCAGTCGGGCGCGACCCTTGACCGCGGTCGGGCCTGCCCCGCCCGCGCCGCGAATGAAGCGTTTGGATGCGTCGACATGCGGCTGGAACGCCCAGTTGGGGTAGCGCCCCGAACGTTCCGCCACTTGCGCAAGGAAGCGGCGCCGCTTCTGGCTGGCCAGGATCTCGGCGTGGACGCGCTCGGGATCCCAGTCTTTGAGTGCCAGAGAAAGGAGTTCGGCCTCGACCGACGCCAGATGCGCGGCGCCGGCCAAGTCATGCAGTTCGAGCGGATCGGCCGCGAGGTCGAACAGCATCGGCGCCAGGCCGCGCGTGAGGACGTACTTGTACCGGCCGCGACGCACCATGCGCGATGCCGCGCAGACGCCCTCGGAGCTGTACTCGGAAATGACGACGCGATCCTCGCCAGCCTCGGCGCCGGTCAAGAGCGGCACCAGCGATCGCCCGTGCAGCGGCGCGGCCGGATCGAAGGGGGCGCCGTTGCCGGCCAGGTCCAGGAAGGTGGGCAGCAGATCGACCAGCGAGACATGCGCGCCCGAGCGCCTGGGTGCGATGCCGGGCGCGGCGATCATGAGCGGCACGCGCGAGGACCACTCGAAGAAGGTCTGCTTGAACCACATGCCGCGTTCGCCGAGCATTTCGCCGTGGTCCACCGCAAAGACCACGATCGTGTCCTCGGCCAGACCGCAGTCTTCCAGCACCTGCAGGATGCGCCCGACCTTGTCATCGATGTAGCTGACCATGCCGTAGTAGGCATGCCGGGCGTTGCGCACGTGCGCTTCGGTCACCTCGTAGATGTTCTGCGCGTGCGCCACGTGCAGCCACTGGCTGTGCGGATCGAGCGCTTCGTACGGGATCGGCGCGACCTGCGGCATGTCGATCTCTTCGTGGCGGTAGCGATCCCAGTGCTCGCGCCCGGTGACGAACGGCGGGTGCGGGTGGGTGAACGATATCGTCAGGAAGAACGGCTGGTCGTCCGGCGAGCGGGCCAGGTCGTAGAGCTTCTGGATGCCGTGGTACTCCACCTCGTCGTCGTAGTCGATCTGCAGGCTGCGCACACAGGCCCCTGCCTCGACGACCGGGCGCATGCTCACCCCGGTCGGGCGGTAGGAAGGGCCACGCAGGAAGTCGGGCGTCCAGGCGAAATCCGACGGATAGATGTCTGTCGTGAGCCGCTCTTCGAACCCGTGCAACTGGTCCGGACCGATGAAATGCATCTTGCCGCACAGGATGGTCCGGTAGCCCTGCGCGGTGAGGTAGTGGGCGACGGTCGGAATCTCGGCCGGAAATTCGGCCGCATTGTCATAGGCACCGATCGAGTGGGGCAGGCGCCCGGTCAGCATCGAGGCGCGCGATGGCGCGCAGATCGGAAAATTGCAGTACGCGCTCTCGAAGACGACGGAGCGCTCGGCCAGGCGCGACAGGTGCGGCGCCTTGACCAGCGGATGGCCGTAGCAGGGCAGAGCCTGCGCGGCGAGCTGATCGGCCATCAGGAAGAGGATGTTGGGGCGCTTGCTCATGATTTAGGCGAGTGCAGCGGCGATGGTGAACGCGAATCGCTTGAACACGTGCATGTCAGTCGCCATGGGGCAAAGTCCTGCGAGCCGTGCCTAGTCGGGCTTGATGTTGGCGTCCTTGACCAGCTTGGTCCAGCGCACGCCTTCTTCGGCCAGGAACTTGGTGAAATCCTCCGGCGTGCCGCCCTCGGCGAAGGCGTAGGCCTTCTGGAAGCGTTCGATCACTTCCGGCGACTTGATGGCCTTGTTCATCTCCTCGTTGAAGCGTCGCACCACCGCTGCCGGCGTGCCGACAGGGGCCAAGAAACCGAACCAGCCCGACCCGCCCAGCACATCCCCAAACCCGGCCTCGGCGAGTGTCGGCACGTTCGGCACGTCGTCCAGCCGCTTGGTCGAGGTCACGGCCAGCGCCTTCAACTTGCCGGCCTTGACATGCGGCACCAGGAGCGCCGGTGCGCCAAAGAGCACCTGCACCTGGCCTGCAATGACGTCGGTGATCGCCTGCGGCTGGCCGCGATAGGAGATCGGCACGATGAAAAGCTTGCGCGACATCTTCAGGAATTCCACCGGCAGGTGGTTGGTCGAGCCGGCGCCCGCGTGCGCATAGTTGAGCCGGCCCGGGCTCTTGCGCGCCAGGTCGACCAGATCCTTCATCGTCGACACCGGCAAGGAGGGGTGCACCACCGCGATGTTGGGTGCGCTCGAGTACATGCCGACGGCGACAAAATCGCGGCGCATGTCGTACTTGAACTGGGGATTGATGATCGGGCCGACCGCGCCGGTGATGGTGGCCACCAGGAAGGTGTAGCCATCCGGCGCCGCGGTTGCGACCGCCTCGGCGGCAACCAACGTGCCTGCGCCGGGCCGCGGTTCGACGATGATGGGTGTGCCCCAATTGGCGGTGATCTTGTCGGTGACCGCGCGCGCCAGGATGTCGACGATGCCGCCGGCCGGGAAAGGCACCACGACCCGCACCGGCTTGGCCGGGTAGGTCTGCGCGCGCACCGGCGCGGCCGACAGCAACACCGCGCCGACGACCAGAGCCGCGACGCCGGTCCAAGTGGAAAATGTCTTCACGCTGCCTCCGAAGGTGGTGAACATGTCTAGGACTTGCGCGGCGTATCCGGCGGCGCCGTCGGCACGAATGGAAAGCGCGCCTTCGCCTTGGTCGCGGTGGTGCTGGTGGTGGCGACGCTGCGCACATACTGGCGCGAGGCATCGCGGCGTACCTGGTAGTCCCACGGCGTGTAGGTGCCGCGGATCAGGGTGCTGTGCAGGAACAGGCGCCGGCGCTGGCTGGCCAGGACCCTGGCCTTGACCGCGGCCGGCGCGAAGCGCGTCTCGATCTCGCTCTCCAGCCGTCGCGCCAGGGACGCGTGCGCGGGATCAGTGCACAGATTGGCGAGTTCGTGCGGGTCGGCCTCCATGTCAAACAGCATGCCGGGGTCGCCCTCGCAATAGACGTACTTGTACTTGCCTTGGCGCAGGATGAACGCGGGCGCATACACGCCCTCGCTGGTGAATTCGACCAGCGCCTCATCCTTCCACGACTTGTCCGTTCCTTGGAGCCAGCCTGAGAGGCTGCGGCCGTCGCAGTGATCCACGAGCTCCGGCGGCCGGCCGTCGGTGGCCAGGTCGAGCAGAGTGGGCAGGAGGTCGACCAGCCCGCAGTTGGCGCTGACGCGCCGGCCGGGCCGGACGCCGGGTGCGCTGATGAAAAGCGGCACCCGGATCGAGTTCTGGTAGGGGTTGAACTTGTACCACATGCCGCGTTCGCCGATCATGTCGCCGTGGTCGGCGGTGAAGACGATCACGGTATCGTCGAGGGCGCCGATCTTCTCCAGCGCGTCGATGAGCATGCCGACCTTCTCGTCGAAGTAACTGACCATGCCGTAGTAGGCATGGCGCGCGCTGCGGATGTGCGCGTCGGTGACATGGTGCTCGTCCTGGCGGATGAGCCGGTAGTAGCGCTGGCTCCACGGGTCGCGCTTGTCGAACGGAATGGACGGCACGGCCGGCATGTCGATGTCGGCGTCGTCGTACAGGTCCCAGTACTTTTGCGAGATCGTGAAGGGGTTGTGCGGGTGGGTGAAGGAGCTCACCAGCAGGAAGGGCTTGCCCTCGGGGCGGCGCGCGTGGTCGAACAGCCACTGCACCGACTGGTTGGCGACCTCGTCGTCGTAGTCCATCTGCAGCGAACGCACGCACAGGCCCGACTCGACCACGCCGCGCATGCTCATCTGGCTGGGGGCATAGGGTTCGACTTTCTGCGCCCAGTCGGCGGTCCAGCCGAAATCGGCCGGATAGATGTCGGTGGTGACACGCTCCTCGAAGCCGTGCAGCTGGTCGGGCCCGACGAAATGCATCTTGCCCGACAGGCAGGTCGTGTAGCCCAGCGCACGCAGGTAGTGCGCGAAGGTCGGCACCGACGCCGGGAACTCGGAGGCGTTGTCGAACGCGCCGATGCGCGAGGAATACTGCCCGGACATCATCGCGAAACGCGACGAGGCGCAGATCGGGTTCGGGCAGTAGGCGTTCTCGAAGACCACGCCGCGCGCGGCGATGCGGTCCAGATTGGGCGTCTTGACCAGCTTGTGGCCGTAGGCGGACAGCACGCTGGCAGCGAGCTGGTCGGCCATGATGAACAGGATATTCGGGGCCTTTTTCACACGGTCTCCTGCGGGCTCAGCCGTTGGTCATGCGCGTCCTGGTGGGTTGCCCGGTGCGTCCGGGCGCGCCGTCTCCGGCGCGCCCGGGAAAAGCAAACCGCCGGTCAGGCCGACTCGAACAGGCGCGTGAGCACGAACTCACGATGCCCGAGCGCCTCGGCCGCGGTCAGGCGGCCGTTGGCGGTGCGCAGCATGCACTCGAGGAGCTTGTCGCCGGCGCCCTCCAGCGTCAGCTCGGACTGCAAGAGCGCCGAGGTGTCGACGTCGACGTGCTCGCTCATCAGGCGCACGGTGCGCGGGTTGGCGCAGATCTTGATGACCGGCAGGATCGGGTTGCCGATGACGTTGCCCTGACCGGTCGGGAAGAAGTGGACGACGTAGCCCGACGCGGCGCACAGGGTCACCATCTCGGCGGCGGCCGAGGAGGAGTCCATGAACCACAGGCCCGGGTGGGTCGGCATCTCGGCCTTGTCGATCACGCCGTCGACCGTGCACTTCTTGCCGATCTTCTGGATGTTGCCGAGCGCCTTTTCCTCGATCGTGGTCAATCCGCCGGCGATGTTGCCCTTGGTCGGCTGCGACTCGGAGAGGTCGTCGGTCTTCCAGCGATTGATCATGTCCTGGTAGCGGTTGAACATGAACATGAACTTCTCACGCACCGCGTCGTTGGCGCAGCGCGCCGCGACGATCTTCTCGCCGCCGGTGATTTCCGAGGTTTCGCCAAAGCAGAGGTAGTTGCCCAGCGGATGCAGCTTGTCGAAGGCAGCGCCGACAGTGGGGTTGGCGCCGCAGCCCGAGGTGGTGTCGGACTCGCCGCACTTGGTCGAGACCCACAGTTCCGAGATCGCGCAGACCTCGCGCTGCTTCTCGCTCGCCCACTGCACGTATTCCTTGGCGATCTTGCTCGCCTTCTTGATGGTCTCGTGGTCGCCGTAGCCCTCGATGCCGAAGCCGGTCACCGGCTTGCCGGTGGCGGCGATGCCGTCGACGACGCGCTTGGTCCAGCCGTCCTCGATGCCGATCACCACCACGGCGGCGACGTTGGGGTTGGACCCGGTGCCGATCAGGGTGCGGAAGTGCAAGTCCAGGTCGGCGCCGAACTGCAGGCGGCCATACGGGTGCGGGATCGCGATGGTGCCCTTGATGTTGTGGGCCACCGCCTCGCAGGCAGCATTGGACAGGTCATCCACCGGCAGGATGATGACGTGGTTGCGCACGCCGACGCGGCCGTTCTCGCGGCGATACCCGAAGAAAGTAGTCTTTGCATTCACCATGTTGACGAACTCCATAACTCGTTTGTAGTCACCCTCCCGCCCAGTCGCGCGCAGCGCGACGGTTGGGGGGAGGGACGGGGAGGGGGGCGTGCCCGTTACCACCGTTTGGTCTTGATGTTGTGCACATGGGCATGCTCGCCCACCTTCATGTCCTTGACCACCTTGCCGATGTCGACGCCGTACTTGATCACGGTGTCACCCGTCTTCATGTCTTTCAGCGCGATCTTGTGGCCGATCGGGATGTCCTGCCGGGCAGTAACCTTGATGTGGCGGTTGTCGTCCATGATCCAGCCGTTGAGCTCCTGGCCGGACTTGATGCCTTCGACCACCACCACGGCGACCGTGTCGGACGCGTCGTGCAATACGAAATGGTTCACGTTGGGGGTTCCTTGCGGTTTGAAGAAAAAATCGTGTAAGCGGGTCGCGACAGCGAATCGCCGGCGGGCCGGCAACCGGAACTGCTGCGCGATACATGCAGTACGGGCCGGCGAGATTACGTTCGCTTTTCCGTGAAGTCAACTAGATGAGTTGATTGAGTTGGCTGACCGTCTTTGCTAGACTGCCCGCCATGCCCTTCCTGCTGCCGACCCGCCCGCCGCTGCCATGGCCTCGATGACCTCGATGGACGGCCCGGTCTACCGCGAGATCGCCCGCTCGATTACGCAGCGCCTCGAACTGGGTGCCTGGAAGCCCGGCGAGGCGATTCCGTCCGAAACCCGGCTCAAGGAGGAGTTTGGCGTCGCCATCGGCACGGTGCGCAAGGCAGTCGACGAGCTTGTGGCGCAGGGCATCCTCCTGCGCCAGCAAGGGCGCGGCACCTTTGTCGCGACGCACAACCGGGAACGCCAGCTGTTCCGTTATTTCCACATCGAGCGGCAGGACGGCTACAAGGAGTATCCGGAGGTCAAGCTGACCGGCTTCGAGCGCATTCGCCTGGGCCGCGAGGCGGCCGACAAGCTCGCCCTGCACGAGGGCGACCGCGCCGTGCGGCTGCGCAACACGCTCTCGCTCGAGGGCCGCGCGATGATGATCGAGGACATCACCCTGCCGGAGGCGCTGTTCCCGCGCATGACCGAGAAGAAGCTGCGCGAACGCCCCAACACCCTCTACAAGCTGTATCAGGACGACTATCGCATCTCGGTGGTGCGCACCGCGCAGCGGCTGTCCGCGGGCGTGGCGCCGCGCGACGTGGCGCGCCTGCTTGACCTGCCGGCCGGCCTGCCGGTGCTGGTCATTCGCCGTGTCGCCTATGCGTATCACGACAAGCCGGTCGAGTTTCGCGTTTCGTACGTCGACACACGCGCGCACGACTATGTCGGCGACACCCACCGCTAGCCGATCGCGATCGCTGCGGGACGGCCGTCGGGTACGTCACCCTCGCGTGATCCAGCCGGTTGTCGGGATAATGGCGGCAGCGAACAAATCGCGGTATCCGGCGGGATAGTCCCGGCACAGGCCTCATCCATGACGATCTACCCGAAGGGCTTTGCGCCGCACAGTTCCCACTGGGGGCTGTTCGGCGCAAAGTGGCAGGACGGCGCCCTTTCGGTGCTGCCGCATCCGCGCGACCCCGATCCCAACCCGCTGATCGAAAACCTTCCCGCCGCGCTGCATCATCCGGTGCGCGTGACGCGCCCGATGATCCGGCGCGGCTGGCTGGAACGCGGTCCGGGGCCGGATGACGCGCGCACCCGGGGTGACGCCTACGTCGCGATGGACTGGGACGAGGCGCTCGACCGGGTCGCGGCAGAGTTGCGGCGCGTGCGCGACGCGCATGGCCCGCAGGCGATTTTCGGCGGTTCCTACGGCTGGTCCAGCGCGGGTCGTTTTCACCACGCGCAAAGCCAGTTGCACCGCTTCCTCAACACCGCCCTGGGCGGGTATGTGCGCTCGGTCAACAGCTACAGCGCCGGTGCGTCGATGGTGATCCTGCCGCACATCCTGGGTAGCCTGGAGCAGGTGACGCGGCGCAACGTCACCTGGGAGCAGGTCGCGCTCGACAGCGAAATCGTGCTCGCCTTCGGCGGCATGGCGCTCAAGAACTCGCGCGTCGCCGCCGGGGGCGTCAGCCAGCACGTCGAGCACGCCGCGATGCGCCGCGCCGCGGCGCGCGGTTGCCGCTTCATCAGCATCAGCCCGCTGCGCGACGACCTGCCGGAGGACATCGGCGCGCAGTGGATCGCCCCGCGCCCCGGAACCGATACCGCGCTGATGCTGGGCCTGCTGCACACGCTGGTCGCGGCCGGGCGGCACGATGCCGTCTTTCTGGAATCGCACTGTGTCGGCTGGGGCGAGTTCCAAGCCTACCTGGAAGGTCGCAGCGACGGCACGCCCAAGAGCGCCGCGTGGGCCGCCGCGATCTGCGGCTTGGCCGAATCCGAGATCGTCACCCTCGCGCAGGCGCTGGCCGGGCGTCGCGCGCTCATCGTCGTGGCCCATGCGCTGCAGCGCGCCGAGCACGGCGAGCAGCCGGTCTGGATGGGCGCGGTGCTGGCCGCCGCGCTCGGGCAGATCGGACTGGCCGGCGGCGGGTTCGCCTACGCGCTCGGCACGCTTGCCCATTACGGCAGGCGCAGCAATACCATCCAAGTGCCGTCGCTGCCGCAGGGCAGCAACGGCGTGCGTGATTTCATTCCGGTCGCGCGCATCGCCGACATGCTGCTCCATCCCGGCGCGCCCTTCGAGTACAACGGCGAAACGCGCCGCTACCCCGATGTGCGCCTGGCCTACTGGGCCGGCGGCAATCCGTTTCATCATCACCAGGACCTTGCGCGACTGGAGCGTGGCTTCGCGCGCCTGGACACTTTCATCGTCCACGAAAGCGCGTGGACGGCGAGCGCGCGGCGTGCCGACATCGTGCTGCCGTGCACGCTCACCATCGAGCGCGACGACATCGGCGGCGGGCCGACCGATCCGCTTTTGGTCGCGATGCATCGTGCCCTCGCGCCGCATGGGCAGGCGCGCGACGACTACGAGATCTTCGCAGCACTCGCTGAGCGACTCGGCCGCAAAGCGGAATTCACTGAAGGGCGCTCGAGCGCCGAGTGGCTGCGCCATCTCTATGCGCAGGTGCACGCCGGGCTCGCGGCCGCCGGGGCCGTGGCGCCTGACTTCGATGCATTCTGGGAGCGTGGCGAAATCGAAATGCCGCAGCACCCGGACGACGGCGGCCTGATGCGGGCGTTTCGCCGTGACCCGCTGGCACACCCGCTGCCCACGCCCGGCGGCAAGGTGCAGATCGTGTCGGCGCGGGTCAAGGGATTCGGCTACGCGGACTGCCCCGGGCATCCCGCCTGGCTGCCGCCGGTAGACGTTCCGACGGACAGGCATCCGCTCTACCTGGTCGCCAACCAGCCCGCGACCCGCCTGCACAGCCAGCTCGACTTCGGCGGCTTCAGCGCGGCGGCCAAGCGGGACGGGCGCGAAGTCGTGACCGTGCATCCTGCGGACGCGGCGGCGCGCGGCATTCAGGACGGCGACATCGTGCGGCTATTCAACGACCGCGGCGCCTGCCTGGCAAGCGCCCACTTGAGCGAAGGCATTCGTGCCGGCGTGGTGCAGCTGCCCACCGGTGCCTGGTACGACCCGCAGGACGCTGGCGACGGACAGGTCACCTGCGTGCACGGCAATCCGAATGTCCTGACGCGCGATCACGGCACGTCCTCGTTGGCGCAGGGCTCGACCGGGCAGCTCACCACCGTGCAGCTGGAGCGCTATGCAGGCAATGTGCCGACAATCACGGTCTTTAGCCCACCGACCCCATGATCCGGAGTTTCGCGATGAACATGACGCCCTCCCTGCGTAACTGTGCCGCCGCGCTTGTCGCCGCGTTTTGCTGCGCCGGTCACGTGCTGGCACAAACGGCGTTTCCCGCCAAGCCGATCAAGGCGATCGTTCCCTTCCCGCCCGGCGGCGGAGGGGACACGCTGGCGCGCCAGACACTCGCCCGCATCGCCGCTGAACTCGGGCAGCCCATCGCCTTCGAGAACATCGCAGGCGCGGGCGGCAACCTGGGTTCGGTCGCCGGGGCGCGCGCCGAAGCGGACGGACATACCTGGCTGTACGCGACCAACGGCACACTGGCGATCAACCACGCGCTCTACAAGGCACCGGGGTTCGAGCCGTTGCGCGACTTCGCTCCGGTCGGGCGCCTGTCGCAGATCGGGCTTATCGTCGTCGTCAAGACCGACGCGCCGGCGCGCACCATGCAGGAACTGGTCGCACAGGTTCGCGCACGTCCCGACCGGTACTCCTTCGGGTCCGCGGGCAACGGCACGACCGGGCACTTGTCCACCGAGATCCTCAAATCGCGCCTCGGCCTGGCGATCGTGCATATTCCCTATCGCGGCAACGCCGCCGCGCTGACCGACCTGATCGGCGGCCAGACCGACCTCATGATCGAGGTCATGCCCGCAGCCCTTCCCCATGTGCGCGGCGGCAGGCTGCGCGCGCTTGCGGTGACCACGCCGGCACGCTCGACCCTCCTGCCGGAGCTGCCGACGGTAGCCGAGTCGGTCGCGCCGGGCTATGCCACCACAGCCTGGGACGCGCTGGTCGTGCCTGCGGCGACGCCTCCTGCAGTCATTGCCCGCATCGGCGCCGCGACGCGCGCGGCGCTGGCCGATGCGGCGCTGATCCAGCGGCTGGCCGGCATGGGGGCAGAGCCGACGCCCTCGTCGGCGGAGGAACTCGCCGCGTTCGTGCGCTCCGAAAACGAGCGCTGGGGCCAGGCGGTGCGCCAGTCGGGTGCGAAGGTTGACTGAGCGCGGCTCGTCTTACGGCGCTTTCTTGCCGTCGGCGCTGCAGAACGAGAGAAAGCGCTGCACGCCAGGACTTAAGCGCCGGTCGCGGTGAGTCACGATCGAGAGGTCGCGGGACGGCGCCCTGATCACGCATTCGAGTTCCACCAGTGTGCCGGCCGCAAGAGCATCGGCCACCGTGTGGCGCGACAGGCAGCTGATGCCGGCGCCGGCCATCACCGCCAGGCGCACGGCCTCCGATGAACCGAGCTCCATCACGGGTCGCGGCCAGCCGATCTCCTTGAGCAGGAGTTGATCAACCGTCTCGCGCGTACCGGAACCCGGCTCGCGCACGATCCAGTCCGCTCCCGCCAGCGCCGCCCGGCTGGCGCGCTGGCCGGCGAGCCGATGCTGCGGGCTCGCGCAGATCACCATCTGGTCGCGCCTCCAGGTCTCCAGCCGCAGGTCCTCGTGCTGCACGTTGCCTTCGACGAATCCGGCATCGACGTCGAAATGCAGCACGGCTTCGGCGACGTCGCGTGTGTTGTCGATGCGCAATTGCACGTAGGCGGCGGGATGTTCGGCGCGCCAGCGCGCGATGATCGTCGGCAGCAGGTGGTTGCCGATCGTGAGGCTTGCAGCCAGGCGCAGCGGCGCGGCCAGCTCGTCGGCGAATGCGCTTTCGATCTCGCCGGCGTGATCCAAGAGGGCGATGGCGCGTGGCAGCAGGCGCGCGCCGTTGGCGTTCAACACCAGGCGCTTGCCGGCGCGATCGAACAGCGGCTGCCCGAGGCGCAGTTCGAGTTCAGCCAACGCCATGCTGGCGGCCGACTGCGAGCGCGCCAGACGGTCGGCGGCGGCGCGCACGCCGCCGTCGCGCGCGATGGCGACGAAAACCTCTAGCTGCTGCAGGGAAGGTCGCATCGACAGCGCGCTCATCAATCAGTTTTTCTGATTATATCGATCAGATTTATCCGCTTTTCCAAAATGATCTCCCTGTCTAAGCTCATAACCATCTGGCACCAGCCTGTTTTTTGTGAGCAAAGAGGCCTTGAACTACGCTGATCCTGCAGGCCGTTCCCGGGCGCATGACGCCGGCCGCACCGAACACTGATGCTGTCCAGACTCACGCCTTTTCGCAACTGGTGGCCGCTGGTCGATCGTGCCTCGCAGCGCGCCGATACCGGCGCGGGGCTCACCGGCGCGCTCCTGGTCCTGCCGCAGGGTCTGGCCTACGCGGTCATCGCCGGATTGCCGCCGCAGTACGGCCTGTACTGCGCGATCGGCCCGGCGATCGTCGCTGCCCTGTTCGGGTCCTCGCTGCACATGGTCTCGGGCCCGACGGCAGCGATCTCGATCGTGGTCTTCTCGGCACTTGCAGGCAAGGCCACCGTCGGGTCTGCCGCCTATGTGGCGCTGGCGCTGACGCTGGGCTGCATGGTCGGACTGATCCAGTTGGTGATGGCGGCCTTGCGGGTCGGTCGGCTGGCCGAGTCGATCTCGCACGCGGTCGTGGTCGGCTTCACCAGCGGCGCGGCCTTTCTGATTGCTGCCAGCCAGATCAAGCACTTCTTCGGCCTGACGATTCCTCCGGTGAGCGGTTTTTTCCAGGTCCTCGCCGCGGATTGGCATGCGTTCTCCGGCATGAGCGGTTGGGCGGCAGCGACCGGGCTCGTGACGCTTGTGACCGGCATCGCCTGCCGACGCCTGGTGCCGCGCGCGCCGTACATGATCGTCGCCATGGTCGTCGGCGCACTGGCCGCGGCGGCGTTCAAGGGCTGGGATCCCGCGGCGCGCATCGCCGTCGTCGGCGCACTGGATGTGCGGGTACCGCCGCTTTCGATGCCAACCTTCGATGCATCGGTATGGGCGTCCTTGTTCGGCAGCGCCTTGGCGATCGCGATCCTGGCCATCACCGAAGCGATCGCGATCGCGCGTGCGCTGGCGCTCAAGTCCGGGCAGAAGATCGACGGCACGCAGGAGTTCGTCGGCCAGGGCCTGTCGAATGTGGCCGGCAGTTTTCTATCGGGCTATCCGTCGTCGGGGTCCTTCACCCGCAGCGGCCTCAACCTCGCCGCGGGCGCGCGCACGCCGCTGGCCGCTGTCTACGCGGCCTTGTTCCTCATGCTGATCGTGCTGTTCATCGCGCCGCTGGCCGCCTGGCTGCCGATGCCGTCGATGGCGGCAGTGCTGTTCATCGTCGCCACGGGCCTTCTGGACGCGCACGAACTGGGTGTCATCCTGTCCGGGCCGCGCGGCGAGGCCGTGACGCTCGTTGCCACTTTTGCCGCGACGCTTCTTTTCGCGCTGGAGATCGCGGTTTTTGTCGGCATCGCCGTGTCTTTGCTGATGCGGCGCTTGCAGCGTTCGGGCGGGACGCGATGATGCGGCAGCGCGGGCGACTGCACGCCTTCGGCGATCACCCCATCCGTTCGGGACACCCGGTTGCGTTCGCAACCGACAAGCAGGCTAACACCGCGCTTCCGGCGCTCGACCCATGACACCCTTGCACAATCCGCTTGCCCCCTCCGCGCCCGGCTCGACCGAGGAGGTGCGCACCACCACCTGCTACATGTGCGCCTGCCGTTGCGGCATCAAGGTGCATGTGCGCGACGGCGATGTACGCTACATCGAGGGCAATCCCGATCATCCGCTCAATCAGGGCGTGATCTGCGCCAAGGGCTCGGCCGGCATCATGAAGCAGGTCTCGCCGGCGCGCCTGACGCGCCCGCTCATGCGCAAACCGGGCAGCGAGCGCGGCGCGGGGGAGTTCGAGGCCATCAGTTGGGACAAGGCCTTCGAGATCCTGACCGAACGCCTGGCACGGATCCGCAGTACCGACCCGAAGAAATTCGCGCTTTTCACCGGCCGCGACCAGATGCAGGCGCTGACGGGTCTTTTCGCGCGCCAGTTCGGCACGCCCAACTACGCGGCGCACGGCGGCTTCTGCTCGGTCAACATGGCCGCCGGCATGATTTATTCGATCGGCGGCAGCTTCTGGGAATTCGGCGGACCGGACCTGGACCGAGCCCGGCTCTTCGTCATGATCGGCACCGCCGAGGACCACCATTCCAACCCGCTCAAGATCGCGATCTCGAAGTTCAAGCGCGGAGGCGGGCGCTTCATCTCGATCAACCCGGTGCGCACCGGTTATTCGGCGATCGCCGACGAATGGATCCCGATCCGGCCCGGCACCGACGGTGCGCTCTTCATGGCGCTCATGCATGTGCTGATCGCGGATGACCAGATCGACCATGCGTTTCTCAAGCGCTTCACCAACGCCCCGCAACTGGTGGTCGAGGACGATGGCGAGCGGCAGGGACTGTTCGCCTTCGATCCCGCGGCGGGACCGCCGGGGGACGGCCGCAACCCGCACAACAAACTCATCTGGGACAAGGGCCAAGGCCGCGTGCTGGCGGCGTATCCGGACGGCATCGCCGACGGCTGCGATCCCGCGCTCGAGGGCCGCTACACCCTGGCCGACGGCACGCGCGTCGTGCCATCGTTCCAGCTGCTGCGCGAGCGCGTGGCGCCCTGCACGCCGGAGTGGGCCGAGCGTATCACTGGCATCCCTGCCGCGCGTATCGTCGCGCTGGCGCGCGAGATCGGCGAGACGGCCTTCCGGCAGGCCTTCGAGTTGCCGATCCCCTGGACCGACGCCTGGGGCAAGCAGCACCCGAGTACCATCGGAAGACCGGTGGCCTTTCATGCCATGCGCGGACTGGCCGCCCACTCCAACGGCTTCCAGACCGTGCGCTCGCTGGCGGTGCTGATGAGCATGCTGGGTACCATCGACGCGCCCGGCGGGTTTCGTCACAAGGCGCCGTATCCGCGTCACATCGTGCCCAACTACCGCGCGTTCAACGCGCCGGAGATGATCAAGCCCAATACCCCGCTCAATGCCGCGCCCCTGGGCTTTCCGGCCAGCCCCGAGGAGCTGGCCATCAATCCGGACGGCTCACCGATCCGCATCGACCACGCGTATTCGTGGGAGCACCCGCTGTCGGCGCACGGCATGATGCACAACGTCATCACCAATGCGGTGAAGGGCGATCCTTACCGGCTCGACACGCTCATGATCTTCATGGCCAACATGGCGTGGAACTCGACCATGAACACCATGGCGGTGCGCGAGATGTTGAATCGCAAGGACGAGAAGGGCGAGTACGCGATCCCGTTCCTGGTGGTGTGCGACGCCTTCCAGAGCGAGATGGTGGCGTTCGCTGATCTGGTGCTGCCCGACACCACCTACCTCGAGCGCCATGACGTAATGAGCATGCTCGACCGGCCGATCTCGGAATTCGACGGCCCGGTCGACTCCGTGCGCGTGCCGGTGGTGGCGCCCAAAGGGGAATGCAAGCCGTTCCAGGAGGTGCTGGTCGAACTGGCCTCGCGGCTCAAGTTCCCGGCCTTCACCACGGCGGAAGGCGCGCGCAAGTTCCGCGACTACCCGGACTTCGTCGTCAACTTCGAGGCGCAGCCGGGGGTCGGCTTCCTGATGGGCTGGCGCGGCAAGGACGGTACCGAGCACCTGCGCGGCGCGCCCAACCCGAAGCAATGGGAGATGTACGAGAAGAACAATTGTGTCTTCCAGTACCACATGCCGGAGAACATGCATTTCATGCGCAACTGGAACCGCGCCTATCTAGATTTCGCCAAGGAGAAGGGTTGG
This sequence comes from Burkholderiales bacterium, assembly GCA_016790635.1. Lineage (GTDB taxonomy): Bacteria > Pseudomonadota > Gammaproteobacteria > Burkholderiales > JAEUOS01 > JAEUOS01. The sequence continues at coordinate 4,151 of JAEUOR010000088.1, read as the reverse complement.
CGCCAGAAGAACGACCCGGTGCAGCTGGCGCTCTATTCCGACACTCTGCAGAGCTTTCGACTGGCGGCGCAGGGCAAGTCGCAAGGCCGCCAGCCGCCGGCGCATCTGCGCGAGCGCATCGCGGCGTACTTCGACCCGCTCCCGTTCTGGTACGCGCCGCTCGAATACGCCGCGACCGACACCGCGGCCTATCCGCTCAACGCGGTGACCCAGCGGCCGATGGCGATGTATCACGCCTGGGATTCGCAGAATGCGTGGCTGCGGCAGATCCACAGCCACAACACCCTGCAGGTGAACCCGGTGACGGCCAAGGCCGCCGGCGTCGCCGACGGCGCCTGGTGCTGGGTCGAGAGCCAGTGGGGCCGCGTGCGTTGCATCGCGCGCCACTCCGAGGCCGTCGAGCCGGGCACGGTGTGGACCTGGAACGCAATCGGCAAGGCCAGCGGCGCCTGGCAGCTGGAGCCCGGTGCCGACGAGTCGCGCAAGGGCTTCCTGCTCAACCATCTGATCAGCGAGGAGTTGCCGCTGGCCGGCGACAACGCGCGGCGCGTCAGCAACTCCGACCCGATCACCGGCCAGGCCGGCTGGTACGACGTGCGCGTGCGCATCCGTCCGGCCGCGCCGGACGAAGCCCAAGAGTCCTATCCGCAGGTCGCAGCCGTGCCTGCCGTTCCCGGGGTCCTCGGGCGCGGCGCGAAGGTACTGGCCTATTTCGCAGGGAAAAACCGATGAGCCAAGCCACCGAGACACTCGCCAAGCAATTGGCGCTGGTGATCGACCTCAATGTCTGCGTCGGCTGCCACGCCTGCGTGACTTCCTGCAAGCAATGGAACACGTCGGGATCGGCCGGGCCCTTGGCGGACCTGAACGCCTACGGCGCAAGCCCCAGCGGCACGTTTTTCAACCGCGTGCAGACCTGGGAGGCCGGCGAATACCCGGCGGCGGAAACCATCCACTTTCCCAAGAGCTGCCTGCACTGCGAGGACCCGCCCTGCGTGCCCGTGTGCCCGACCGGGGCGTCGTACAAGCGCAAGGAAGACGGCATCGTGCTGGTCGACTACGACCGCTGCATCGGCTGCAAGTACTGCGCCTGGGCCTGTCCCTACGGCGCGCGCGAGCTGGATGAAAAACGCCAGGTCATGACCAAGTGCACCCTGTGCGTGGACCGCATCTACGACGAGAAGCTGGCGCCCGAGGACCGCAAGCCCGCCTGCGTCAAGGCCTGCCCGACCAACGCGCGCCTGTTCGGCGACGTCAAGGACCCGGACTCGGAAGTGTCCAAGGCGATCCGCGAGCGCGGCGGTTATTCACTCATGCCGGAGTGGGAAACCAGCCCGGCCAATCAATATCTGCCGCGGCTGATTCGCGAAGCGCAGGAGTTCTGACAAATGCATCCGGCGTGGTCGGTCATATTCTTTACCGTGCTCGCGGGCATGGGGCAGGGTCTCTTCCTGATGCTGGTGCGCGCCGACGGCCTGGGCGCCGACCCGCGCGAACTGGCCATCGGCGGCGCCATCAGCGTCGTGCTCATGGGCGTGGGGCTCTTGTGCTCGTTCTTTCATCTGGGGCATCCCATGCGCGCCTGGCGCGCGATCGCCATGTGGCGCACCTCGTGGCTGTCGCGCGAGGTCATCGTCCTGCCGCTGACCATCGCGGTGATCGCGCTCTGGTCGCTCGAGCATTACCTCGGCAAGCCGCACACCGGGGTACTCGGCGCGGTCGGTGTCGTGCTCTGTTTCGTGCTCTGGTACTGCACCGGCATGATCTACGCCTGCCTGCGCTTCCTGCGCGAGTGGGCGCACTGGCTGACGCTGGTCAACTTCGTGCTGCTGGGCTGGATGTCGGGCGCGACGCTCTTCGCCGCCCTCTGGCACGCAGCATACGGAGCCGATGCCGGCCGCTCGACCATCATCGCGGCGCTGGTGCTGACGCTCGCGGCCTGGGCGATGCGCCTGGCGAGCCTGGTGCGCAATCGCGGCTTGAAGCCGGTCTCGACGGCGCAGTCCGCCATCGGTGTCAAGACCGCGAAGTTGAAGCAGATGTCGCAGGGCGCCACCGGCGGCAGCTTCAATACCCGCGAGTTCTTTCATGGCAAAAGCATGGCTTTCGTTGGCAGCGTCAAGTCCATCGCCATCGCCCTGTCGTTCGGCGTGCCGGCATTCCTGCTGCTGGTGGCAACCCAGTATCCGTTCGTCGGCCTTCCGGCGCTGGCGGCGGCCTCGCAACTGCTGGGCTTGTTGGCCGAGCGCTGGCTCTTCTTTGCGCAGGCCAACCACCCGCAGAACATTTACTATCAGGCAGTGGCTTGACATACGGGGCGACGTGATTGCCCCCAGGGGGAAGACGATGCTTTCGCTGACCCGCAACCTGTCCCTGATCCTCGTCCTGGCCGCCCTTGTGGGCGGCTGCGGCGGCACGCTGTACGCGACGGTGCGCTCGGCCGACGGCGACGATGTCATGCTGCTGGGCCACGACCCGGTGGCGTATTTCACGCTGGGGCGGCCGGTGCGCGGCAACCCGCAGATCAAGGTGAGCCTGCCGCATCGCACCTACTACTTCGTGAGCGCGGAGCACAAGCGCCTCTTCGAGGCCGACCCGGCGAAGTACGAGCCGCAGCACGGCGGCTTCTGCTCCAACGGCACGCCGTTTGCCATCAAGCTCGGCTCGGACCCGACCGAATGGGAGATCCGCAACGGGCGGCTTTTCATCTTCGGCGACATCATCGGTCATTCGTTCTGGCTGCTCGACCCGGAATTCAACATCCGCCATGCGGACCAGGTGTGGGACAGCATCAAGGATCGCGGCTGGCGCAGCGCGACCTTGGCTGCCTGGGCCAACCAGGTGCCCTGGTATCGCAGCCACAAGAGCTTGAACGACGAATGGAACGCGAAGAATCCGGGCAAGCCGATCACCTACGATCCCGGCGGGGCGTTCAACAACATCGTCTTCAAGTACCCGGGCTGGCGCGCGCGCGAAGGTTTCGGGCAGCCGGCGCTGGGCCTGGTGGGCACCGATCCTTGTCCGCCGGCCTGTGTGGGCACGACACCTCAGGGTTACGTGCCGCCCTGGCCGCGCTAGGAGAGCGATCCGGAAAATATAATACAATGCAAACGTAGTATTATTGCTGTATTGATAACGTTTGTGTTGTATTAAATGGCGCCTCCAGCACTATCGCCGCGCATCGCGCGCTCCTTGCGAAAGCTGGGTCACGACCTTGACGTCGCCCGCAAGAAACGCCGACTCACCGTTGCAGCCCTATGCGAGCGCGCGGGCATTTCGCCCCCCCTCTACTCGCGCCTGGTGAAGGGTGAACCCGGCACTTCGATCGGCGCGTGCGCTGCGGTCTTGTTCGCCCTCGGTGTGGACACACCGTTCGAGGCTCTCCTGGACGCAGCGCGGGACGATGTCGGTTTGCTGTTGGACGAAGCGCGCCTTCCCAAGAGGGTCCGCCACTCGCGCAAGGACAGTGCTCCGCTATGAAGCGCAGCGTCACAGTGTCCCTCGGTGAAACCGCGATCGAGGTCGGGACGCTGGTTTTTGAGGCGAGCGGCAACCGTCGTCTGGGGTCGTTTGCCTATGCCGACGCGTGGCTGGCCAGCCCGGCCTGCTTCGCGCTATCGCCGGACGCGCCTCTGGTTTCGGGCTACCAGTTCCTTGCTATCAAGGGCACGCAGCGATCGGCAAGGTCGATTGTGCCTAGCGACTGGAGCCGGGCTCGGACGTAGCGCGTGGGGGCTTCCTGCTCAACCACCCAGTCAGTGAATAGCTGAAGATGGATGGGTACTCCATCAACAATCCCGACGCGGTCACCGCACAGGCCGCCTGGTACGAAATGCGTGTTCCAGTTCGCGCCTCTGCCGCTATTCCGGCGAAGCAAGCCGTTCCCTAGATCGCGCCCCTGCCGCGCGTAGCCAGCCTGCGTCGAAAAGCACGCGCCAAGGCCGGTGAGGCGCTAGCTGCCGCTTTGCTATTGCTCGGATGGTCAGCTGAGCGCGCACTTCGTAGCGCGCTGACCTGCCCCCTGTAGCCGTGCCAGCCAGAATTCCGAAAGTCCTGAGTTGAAGGTTATCCGATTTGGTTGAAGGTGGGCGAGATGGGCGTTGCATCGCCAGCATGCTGGCGATGCAACGCGGCAAACTTCGCCGGTGGCA
>JAEUOR010000084.1 GCA_016790635.1 Burkholderiales bacterium | reverse complement strand
TCGAAGGCGCGGATGACCGACGAGGCCCAGAACACGATTACCTTCGTCGATGTCGCCGGTTGCGACGAGGCCAAGGAAGAAGTCCAGGAAATCGTCGATTTCCTGCGCGATCCCTCCAAGTTCCAGAAGCTCGGCGGCCGCATTCCCAAGGGCGTGCTGATGGTCGGCAACCCGGGTACCGGCAAGACGCTGCTCGCCAAGGCGATCGCCGGCGAGGCCAAGGTTCCGTTCTTCAGCATTTCAGGTTCGGATTTCGTTGAAATGTTCGTCGGCGTCGGTGCTGCGCGGGTTCGCGACATGTTCGAGAACGCCAAGAAGCACGCGCCTTGCATCATCTTCATCGATGAAATTGATGCGGTCGGTCGCCATCGTGGCGCAGGCTTGGGTGGTGGCAACGACGAGCGGGAACAGACCCTGAACCAGTTACTGGTCGAGATGGACGGCTTTGAAGGACACTCCGGCATCATTGTCATCGCCGCGACTAACCGTCCGGACATCCTTGACCCAGCTCTGCTGCGTCCGGGCCGGTTTGACCGTCAGGTTGTCGTGCCGCTGCCGGATATCCGTGGCCGTGAGGAAATCCTCAAGGTGCACATGCGCAAGGTGCCCATTGCCGGCGACGTCAAGGCGGATGTTATCGCTCGTGGCACGCCGGGCTTCTCCGGCGCTGATCTGGCCAACCTGGTCAATGAGGCCGCCCTGTTCGCTGCACGTCGCAACAAGCGGCTGGTCGACATGGACGACTTCGAGATGGCCAAGGACAAGATCATGATGGGCGCCGAGCGCCGCACCATGGTCATGGACGAGGAGGAAAAGAAGAACACTGCCTACCACGAGTCCGGCCACGCGCTGATCGGCAAGTTGTTGCCGAAGTGCGATCCGGTGCACAAGGTGACGATCATCCCGCGCGGCCGGGCGCTCGGCGTGACCATGAGCCTGCCGGAGCGCGACCGCTATTCCTACGACCGCGAGTACATGCTGAACAAGATCGCCATGCTTTTCGGCGGCCGCATTGCCGAAGAGGTGTTCATGAACCAGATGACCACCGGAGCGTCGAATGACTTCGAGCGTGCCACCCAGATGGCGCGCGACATGGTCACGCGCTATGGCATGAGCGACCTGCTGGGACCGATGGTCTACGCGGAGAACGAGGGCGAGGTCTTCCTCGGCCGTTCGGTGACGCGCACCACCCAGGTATCGGAAACGACCATGCAGAAGGTCGACGCCGAGATCCGCCGCATCATCGACGAGCAGTACACGCTCGCGCGCAAGCTCATCGAGGAACACAGCGACAAGATGCATGCGATGGCCAAGGCCCTGCTCGAATGGGAAACCATCGACGCCGAGCAGATCGACGACATCATGGCCGGGCGCGCCCCTCGCGCACCCAAGCCGCCGCCTTCGGCGCCGCCGCAGCCGCCCAAGGGCAATCCCCCGGCGGTCGCGCCGGCCACGCCGCCCGCTCCTGCTGCGTAAGCCTCGCAAGGTCAAGACAACGCCGGGTTCGCCCGGCGTTTTTTTGGTGGCGAACAAACATGCCGACCATGCTGCTGCGCGGTTACCGCCTGCCCTCCGACCGGCCCGCGGTCATGGGCATCGTCAACGTCACGCCCGATTCGTTCGCCGACGGCGGACGTTACCTCGAGCCTGCCGCGGCCATTGCGCACGCGCGGGAACTCGTGGCCGAGGGCGCCGACATCCTGGACATCGGTGCCGAATCGACGCGACCAGGGGCGACGCCTGTCTCGGCGGACGAAGAGCTCGCGCGACTCCTCCCTTTGTTGGAGGCTGTGCTGGGCCTGGGTGTGCCGGTCTCGGTGGACACCATGAAACCTCAGGTGATGCACGCAGTGGCGGCGCGCGGCGCCGCCATGCTCAACGATGTGCGCGGATTTCGCGATGCCGAGGCTTTCGCGGCCGCGGTGGCGGCGGCCAGGCAGGGTGTGGGCCTGGCCATCATGCACATGGCCGGTGAGCCGCGCACCATGCAGGCCGCGCCGAGCTATGCCGACGTCAACGCGGAAGTCGATGCGTGGCTGGCGGAGCGGGTCGCCGCATTCGTCGCCGCCGGGGTGGCGCCCGCACAAATTTGCATCGACCCGGGATTCGGATTCGGCAAGAACCTCCAGCACAATCTCGCGCTGCTGCGCGGCCTGGAGCGCCTGACACGACACGGTGTTCCCGTCCTGGCAGGTCTGTCGCGCAAATCCATGCTCGGGGCGCTGACCGGCAGGAGCGATCCCGGCCAGCGCCTGGCGGCCAGCCTCGCCGGCGCGCTGATCGCCGTCAAGAACGGTGCGACAATCCTGCGTGTCCACGACGTCGCGGCCACGCGTGACGCCCTGGCCGTATGGTGTGCCACCAGAACAGCGGACGAGTGATCATGAGTCGAAAGTATTTCGGAACGGACGGGGTGCGCGGGCGGGTCGGCAGCGCTCCGATCACGGCGGATTTTGTCTTGCGACTGGGCTACGCGGCCGGCCGGGTGCTGGTCAGCCAGGGTGGCGGTGGCGCCGAGCACCCGGTGGTGCTGATCGGCAAGGACACGCGGGTGTCGGGCTACATGCTCGAGGCCGCGCTCGAGGCCGGGTTCGCCGCCGCCGGGGTGGACGTCATGCTGGTCGGTCCGATGCCGACACCCGCGGTCGCGTACCTGACCCGCGCGGTGCGGGCGCAGGCGGGGGTGGTCATCAGTGCCTCGCACAACCCCTACGATGACAACGGCATCAAGTTCTTCTCGGCCGGCGGACAGAAGCTGCCCGACATCGTCGAGTCGGCCATCGAGGCCGAACTTGAGCGGCCCATGGGTTGCGTCGAGTCCGCGGCCCTGGGCAAGGCGAGGCGCTTCGAGGATGCGGCGGGGCGCTACATCGAGTTCTGCAAGGCCAGCTTTCCTTACGAGCGCAACCTGCGCGGCTACAAACTGGTCGTCGATTGCGCCAACGGCGCGGCCTACGCGATCGCCCCGCACGTCTTCCACGAACTGGGCGCCGAGGTCGTGACGGTCGCCAATCATCCGGACGGGCGCAACATCAACGCCGGTGTCGGCGCCACCCACCCCAAGGCGCTGGCAGCCGCGGTGCGCGAGCACGATGCCGACATCGGCATCGCCCTGGATGGCGATGCAGACCGCCTGATCATGACCGATGCCGCCGGGCGCGTCTACGACGGCGACGAACTGCTTTACCTGATCGTGAAGGAGCGTGCTTCGCGGGGCAGGGTCTCCGGCGTGGCGGGCACGCTCATGACCAACCTGGCCTTCGAGCAGGCCATGGGCCATCTGGACATCCCATTCGGGCGCGCCAAGGTCGGCGATCGCTATGTGCTGGAGATGCTGCACGAAAAGGGCTGGTTGTACGGCGGCGAGAACTCGGGCCACATCCTGTGCCTCGATTGCCACACCACCGGCGACGGCATCGTGTCGGCCCTGCAGGTGCTGCTCGCATTGCTGAAGGCCGACCGCACGTTGGCCGAGGCGACGGCCGCTCTGAAGCTCTTTCCGCAAGTGCTCAAGAACGTCAAACTGGCCGACCGCGAGGCATGGAAGTCGAACACCCGCTTGAGCGACGCGGTCAAGGCGGCCGAGGCGCGCCTGGGCGGACGCGGCAGGGTGCTGCTGCGTCCCTCTGGCACCGAACCGGTATTGCGGGTCATGGTCGAGGGCGAGGACGGGGGACTGGTGGAGTCGCTGGCCGCGGAAATTGCGGCCACGGCCGCCTGAAGCGGGCGCGATTGCAGGTACCGCGCGGTCGGCGTAGAATCCCGACAAATTCCCTCGGGTATTGCCATGTTCAGCCAGATTCGCGAGGACATCCGCAGTGTTTTTGATCGCGACCCGGCAGCGAGATCGGTCTGGGAAGTCCTCACCTGCTATCCCGGACTGCATGCCCGGGTGCTGCACCGCGTCGCCCACTGGTGGTGGACCCACGGCTTCAAGTGGCTGGGGCGCTTCATTTCCCATCTCGGACGCTGGCTGACCGGGATCGAGATCCATCCCGGCGCGACCATCGGGCGGCGTTTTTTCATCGACCATGGCATGGGCGTCGTGATCGGGGAGACTGCCGAGATCGGTGACGACGTGACCCTGTATCACGGCGTGACGCTCGGCGGCACCTCCTGGAACAAGGGCAAGCGCCACCCGACACTGGGCGATGGCGTGGTCGTCGGCGCGGGCGCCAAAGTGCTGGGACCCATCACGGTGCATGCCGGCGGCAAGGTGGGCTCCAACGCGGTGGTGGTCAAGGATGTTCCGCCGGGTGCGACTGCCGTGGGCATTCCGGCGCGCATCATCGAGGAATCGGGCGCGCAGAAGCGCGAAGAAGCCGCGGCCAGGATGGGGTTCTCAGCGTACGCCGTGACCGGCGGCGACGACGATCCGCTGTCGAAAGCACTCAACGGCCTGCTCGATCACGGCGCGGCGATGGACGCGCGCGTCGAGGCCCTGACTGCACGCCTGGCGGAGCTCGAAAACGAAATCGCCGGGCGCGATGCCGCAGCGGCCGGCGAAGACAAAGTCGTCGCGCACGCTTTCGGACGCAGCCGCAGCGTCGCCAACGGCTGAGGCAGTTGCGTCGTCAGCCGGCCCGCGGTCGCCCGCCCGTTCAGTATCCGAACTGCAGGTTGCGATTGATCACCGTAAGTTCGGTGAAGCTGCTGCCATTGTGATTGTCGGACGAGAAGCCGACGACATAGCCACCAACGTCGTAGCTCTTCATGGCATCGAGTGCGCTCATCAGCGACTCGCGCGTCACGCGCGCCGGGCCAGCGCGCCGAATCGCCTCGACGGTGATCTTGGCGGCGATATAGGCCTCCAGCGAAGTTGCGCCGAAGTTCTTGGTTCCTGAGGACTTCTCGAATGCCGCCTGGTATTCGGCGACGATCGGGATCAGCCGATTGGTCACCGGCGGCACCACCTGGGCGATGGTCACCCCGACGCCGTCCTTGCCGAGCATGCGCATGAGCACGTTCGGGCCCGGAAAGGAATTGCTGACAAATTGCATGCCGGGGTTGGCGGCGCGTGCGCCCTTGATGAAGTCCGCGTTGGGGCGCGCCAGCGTGGTGGTGATCATCACATCAGGCTTGCTGCGTGTGACCGATGCGACCGCGCCGGCAATGTCCGGATTGACGCGCGTGATGCCGATGACCGCGCTCGCCTTGAAGCCGCGCTTGGCGAGCGCGCGCTCGACCGCCGCGAGGTTTTCCTTGCCGACCACGTCCTCGTGGTAAAGGATGCCGAACGAGCGCACGCCGATGACCGAGTAATGATTGACGATCTTCTCCAGTTCGTCGGCATAACTGGCGCGATGGTTGTAGAGGACGCGATTGAAGACCCGCATCGGGTCGGCGCCGGTGAAAGGGAACAGGAACGGCGTGCGCGACTTTTCCGCGAACGGCATCGCCGGCCGGGACAGGGTTGCACTGGCATAGCCGAACAAGGCGAGGACGTCGCGTTCCTCGATGAGCTTGCGCCCGTTTTCTGCGGCGACCTTGGTATCGTTGCCATCGTCCAAGGTGATGAGTTCGATACGCCTGCCGCCGACCCCCCCAGCCTCATTGACCCGCTTGAAGAATGCCAGGGCGCCGTCGCGAATTTCCTCGCCCAGTTCCTTGTTGGAGCCGCTCAGCGGGACCGACTGGCCGATCAGGATCGCCTGGGCGGCCGCGTGACCCGCAAACAGTCCGACGTACAGGCAAACCAGCAGGGACCGGAGGCGCATGGCGCGACAAGACGGGTGAGCGAGGCGGTCATTGTAATGCCGGTCCCGCGCTTGCCCGCGTCGATCAGGGTTGTGCCGAGAGCGTGGTCGACATGCGAAGATTCATCGTGCCCGGGCTTGCCTGTGCCACGTGGGGGGTGCTGGTGGCGGATCGCTCCGGCCCCGGCATCCATGGTGCTGCCGCAAGGGCGACCGCGGCGCAGAAGCCGGCAGCCATGAGTGCCAGCAGCGAGGCGCGACGTGGCGGGTTGCTGCGGCGCCCGGCGCGGCGGGTCGACTCGATGACCGCGCGTGCCGCGACGGATGCCTGGGCGGCGCGCAGCGCTTCCTGGCGAGCGGCCTCGGCACTTGTCCGTTCGGCCTCGACTGCGGCTGCCGCCGCCGCTTCGGCGTCACGCCGGGACGCCGCGGTCTGCAGCTTGGCGGCCTCGGCAGCGAGGCGTTGGTCAATGGCGGCAAGCAGCTGTGAGTCTGCATGCGCGCGTTCACGCGCTGCGGCACTCAGCCGTTCTTCGGCTGCCAGCTTCGCGGCCGCCATGGCGCCGGCCTCGCGCTCAGCGGCGATCCGTTCCTGTACGGCGCGCATCGCGGCGATCTGCGCATCGCGGGTCTGTGCGCTGGCGGCGAGCAGGACAGTCTGCGCTTCCCGCTCTGAGCGGGCAGCCTCGATGCCCGCCTCTTCGGCAGCCGTGCGTTCGGATTGGACCTGGCACAACTGATCGGTGGCCTGCCGACAGGCTGCCTCGGCCTCGCGCAGTCGTGCGTGGCGTTGCGCGAGTTCCAGCGCGCTACGGGTGGCGGCGCGCGCTGCACGAGCGCGCTCCTCATCGCGTGATTGCGCGTGACGCAGGGCGGCTGCGGCCGTGCGCTCGGCGGCGACAGCCGCAAGCGCCGCAGTGTTGGCGTCGGCTGCGGCGGCTTCGCGGGCTGCCAGTGCCTGCCTGGCCTCGTCTTCAATGGCCTGTCGCCTGGCGACTTCCTGCCGCATCTGTGCCTGCGCGCTGTCGCGTGCGGCAAGTTCGGCGTCTTCGCGCTCACGGCTCGCCGCC
>JAEUOR010000003.1 GCA_016790635.1 Burkholderiales bacterium | reverse complement strand
GGTGAGTTCGCGGTCGATCTTCTGTTTCGCGAGAGCGGAGAGCAGGCTCATCTGTCTGTTACCTATCAATTTCACCGAACACGATGTCCTGCGTCCCGATGATGGCGACCACGTCGGCAATCATGTGGCCCTTGACCATCTCATCCAGCGCGGCAAGATGCGGAAAGCCCGGGGCGCGGATCTTGAGGCGATAGGGTTTGTTGCCGCCGTCGGACATGAGGAAGATGCCAAACTCGCCCTTGGGATGTTCAACCGCCGTGTACACCTCGCCCGGCGGCACATGCATGCCCTCGGTGAAGAGCTTGAAGTGGTGGATCAGCTCTTCCATGTTGGTCTTCATGGCCACGCGTGACGGCGGCGCCACCTTGTGGTTGTCGCTCATGACCGGTCCCGGATGGTTGCGCAACCACTCGATACACTGGCGGATGATCTTGTTGGACTCGCGCATTTCCTGCACGCGCACCAGATAGCGGTCGTAGCAATCCCCGTTGGTCCCGATCGGAATATCGAAGTCCATGCGATCGTAGACCTCGTAGGGCTGCTTCTTGCGCAAGTCCCAGGCGATTCCCGACCCGCGCAGCATCGGGCCGCTGAAACCGAGCGCCTGGGCACGCTCTGGCGTGACGATGCCGACGTCGACCAGGCGCTGCTTCCAGATGCGGTTGTCGGTCAGCAGCGTCTCGTACTCGTCGACGTAGCGCGGGAAGCGAACAGTGAAGTCCTCGACGAAATCCAGCAGCGATCCCTGGCGATTGGCGTTGAGCTCGCGCACCGACTTTTCACCGCGCACCGACGAGACACGGTACTGCGGCATCGCATCGGGCAAGTCGCGATACACGCCACCGGGCCGGTAGTAAGCCGCATGCAGGCGAGCACCCGACACGGCCTCATAGCAGTCCATCAGGTCTTCGCGCTCGCGAAACGCATACAGGAACACGGTCATCGCCCCGACGTCGAGCGCGTGCGCCCCCAGCCACAGAAGGTGGTTGAGGATGCGCGTGATCTCGTCAAACATGACGCGGATGTACTGCGCCCGTTCCGGGACCTCGACCCCCATCAGCTTCTCGATGGCCATCACGTAGGCATGCTCATTGACCATCATCGACACATAGTCGAGGCGGTCCATGTACGGCACCGACTGCAGGAAGGTCTTCTGCTCGGCCAGTTTCTCGGTCGCACGGTGCAACAGGCCGATGTGCGGGTCAGCGCGCTGCACGACTTCGCCGTCGAGTTCCAGCACCAGGCGCAACACGCCGTGCGCCGCGGGGTGCTGCGGCCCGAAGTTGAGGGTGTAGTTCTTGATCTCGGCCATGTGCTGCCCGGCTATCTCTTGTGGCCCGCGTATTTTTCTTCGCGGATCACGCGCGGCACGATCTCGCGCGGCTCGATGGTGACGGGCTGGTAGATGACCCGCTTCTGCTCCGCGTCGTAGCGCATCTCGACATGGCCCGACACCGGGAAATCCTTGCGGAACGGGTGACCGATGAACCCATAGTCGGTGAGGATGCGTCGCAGGTCGGCATGCCCTTCGTACATGATGCCGAAAAGGTCGAAGGCCTCGCGCTCATACCAGCCCGCCGCAGGCCACAGCGCGGTCAGAGAATCCATGACCGGAAAGTCGTCGTCGAGGCAAAAGGCGCGCAGACGCACGCGCCAGTTGTGGCGAATGGACAGGAGGTGCACCACGGTCGCGAAGCGCGCACCCTCCCAGGCACCTGCGCCGTACCCGGAATAGTCCATGCCAGCCAGGTCGATGCACTCCGAGAATGCCAGGGCCGGGTCATCGCGCAGGCAGGTGGCCGCCGCCAGGTAATCGGCTGCGCCGACCACGACCGTGACCTCGCCCAGCGCGATCTCGATCGAACGGGCACGCTCGCCCAGCACATTCGCGAGGGTCGATTTCAGTGTCTCGAGACGGGACATGAGGGCGGTTCGCGTGTCCGGTTTCAGCGGGCGATCGTATTGGTGCGGCGGATCTTGTTCTGCAATTGCAGGATCCCGTACAGCAGTGCCTCGGCGGTTGGCGGGCAGCCCGGCACGTAGATGTCGACCGGCACGATGCGGTCGCAGCCGCGCACGACGGAGTACGAATAGTGGTAGTAGCCCCCGCCGTTGGCGCATGAGCCCATCGAAATCACCCAGCGCGGCTCGGCCATCTGGTCGTAGACCTTGCGCAGCGCGGGCGCCATCTTGTTGCACAGCGTGCCGGCGACGATCATCACGTCGGCCTGGCGCGGGCTGGGACGAAACACCACCCCGAAGCGATCCAGGTCGTAGCGCGACGCGCCGGCCTGCATCATCTCGACCGCGCAACACGCCAGGCCAAAGGTCATCGGCCACAGCGAACCGGTGCGCGTCCAGTTGATCAGCTTGTCTGCCGTCGTCGTGACAAAGCCTTCAGACAGGACGCCTTCGATGCTCATGGGTTGTTTTGGGCTTGAGCGGGCTTCATTCCCACTCGAGCGCGCCTTTCTTCCACAGGTAGACGAACCCAAGCACCAGCTCGAGAATGAAGATCAGCACCACGACCAGCGCTCCGGGACCGAGTTCACGGGCAACCGCGGCCCAGGGAAACAGCAGCGCCGTCTCCAGGTCGAAGATGATGAACAGTATGGCCACGAGGTAGTAGCGCACATCGAACTTCATGCGCGCATCCTCGAAAGCCTCGAAGCCGCATTCGTATGGAGACAGCTTCTCGCTATCGGGCCGGTGCGGACCGAGGGCACTTCCCAGGAGCAGGGGCACGACGCCGACACCCACCCCGACGGCGATGAACAACAGTATCGGGAAGTATTCTTCGAGGTTCATTGAAGCGCCCGTAATGCTTCGGGAATGCCGGTCGCACCGGGCTTGTGCGGCCTTCCCCATTGGTGCCGACGATGAGACTCGAACTCATACGCCTTTCGGCACTGCCCCCTCAAGACAGCGTGTCTACCAATTCCACCACGTCGGCATGCTGCAAAACAGCAATATTGTATCGCGTTTGGACGCGCGCACCCTACGGAAAGTGCCGCGCTTACTTCGGAATCTGCCCGCTCTTCGCACCTTCCGCCGGCGCCTGGCCGGGCCCTGACTGCGCGGGCGTTGCGGGCACCGGCGCTGCCGGGGCCGCCTTCTGCAACTCCTGACCCGGAATGGCCGCTGGTGACGGCACCCCCGGAACGGAAGGCGCCGCCGGAACCGCCGCCGGTTTGCCGGGCGCTGCGGGTAGCCCGTCCATCACGCCGCCGCCGGCGGCACGCGGCTGGCTGGTCGCGATATAGGCCATCGACAGGCTGGTGAGAAAGAACACCGTCGCCAGCACTGCGGTGGTGCGCGACAGGAAATTGGCGCTGCCCGTGGCGCCGAACAGGCTGCCCGACGAGCCGCCACCGAACGACGCGCCCATGTCGGCTCCCTTGCCGTGCTGCAGGAGCACGAGGACGATGATGCCGATGGCAGCCGCCACGTGCAGGAGGAGAATCAGGTTAAAGGCGATTTGCATGATGTTCTTTCGGGGTCCGGCACGGCCAAGAAGGATCAGGTGGCGGCTGCTCGAACAATTGCTGCGAAGTCCTGCGCCTTGAGCGACGCGCCACCGACCAATGCGCCATCGATGTCCGGGCAGGAAAAAAGCGCCGCCGCATTGCCGGCGTTGACGCTGCCGCCATAAAGAATGGTCAGTCCGGCCGCAGCTGCCGCATCGACCGCGCCGACCTTGCGGCGAATGAAGTCGTGTACGGCCTGCGCTTCCGCGGGTGTCGCGGTCTTGCCGGTGCCGATGGCCCATACCGGCTCGTAGGCGATCACGATACCGGCCATGTTCACGCGGCCCATGAGCGGCCCCAACTGGCCTGCCACCACGGCCTCGGTCGCGCCGGCTGACCGCTCGGGCCACGTCTCACCCACGCAGACCACCGGGATGAGCCCAGCCTTGAGGGCCGCTTCCGTCTTCGCAGCCACCCTCTCGCTGGTCTCTCCGAACAGAGTGCGACGCTCCGAATGCCCGACGATGGCATGACTGCAGCCGATCTCGCGCAACATGGGTGCCGACCATTCGCCGGTGTAGGCGCCGGAGTCGAATTCGGAGACGTTCTGCGCGCCCAGCGCAATGCGGCTCCCGGTCAACAGCCCCGCCACCTGCTGCAGATACGGCGCCGGCGGACACACCAGCACGCTCGCGCCATCACGGGGCAGCTGGGCCAGGAGTGCGGCTACGAGCTCGCCGTTGGCGGCGAACGTACCGTTCATTTTCCAGTTGCCGGCGACGAGCTTGCGGCGCGAAGAGGTCATGCTTGGCGGGTAAACCTTGGCAGGCGACGCAATCTGGCGTGGTGCATGCGCCGCAGGGTCGGAAATTCGTTAAAAAAAGCCCTTGATTATAGAGCGGAACGACACTTTCGGTCAAATCCGCTGCGGCGTCGGCGCCCCATGCGCACGCCCTTCAGCGCTGCGCACGAAACTTGGCGATGCGCGCCCTGAGGTCGCCTTCGGTCAAGGACTCGACCAGCGCGGCCATGTCGGCAGCGCGGGTGTCATCGCGAGTCAAGTGCGCGAGGCGAACGCGAGCCGATGCCGCAAGGCTCGTCGCGGTGCGGGTCGCGGCGGCCACATCCTCAGGCCACTGTGCGGGCGCGCTGATGCGCCCGATGAGACCCGCAGCCAGGGCTTCGCTCGCGCTCCAGATGGTTGCCTCGGCGAGCACCTCGCGGGCCTTCTCTGCCCCGATCAATGCCGCGAGCCTGCGGGTTCCCAGGGCGAGCCCGAATTTCCAGCCCGGCATGCGCACGCGCAGGTTGTCTCCAGCGACGCGCTGCGTACACGCCGCGAGCAAATCGGCCCCGGCTCCGAAGGCCCCGCCCTGTGCCAACGCGAGGGTATCGATCGGCGCATGAGCCAGCTTTTGCAGCAGCTGCTCTATGCGCACGAAACGCCAGCACAACTCGGCATTGCTGGCCGACTCGAATCCGCCAAAATCGAATCCGCCACAAAAATTCTCACCCGCACCGGTGAGCACCAGAAGTCGCGTCCCGTCGGAGAACGCAAGGTCCAAGGCCGCGTGCAGTGCCTCAACCAGCTCATGATCGAGCGCATTGGCACGCTGAACGCGCGAAAGCGTCAGCATCGTGACCTGCGCATCCCGGGATACCGACAGAGGGCCCATGCCTAGCTCCGCTGCGCCGGCGCGGCGCAAAAAAGGCGCCGCCCCGAGGGGCGGCGCGGCACTGGATTCTGGGGTGGCCGATGGGACTCGAACCCACGACAGCCGGGATCACAACCCGGGACTCTACCAACTGAGCTACGGCCACCATTGACGGGCGGATCGCTCCGTCCGACGCAGGCAGGTTTCCCTGCCCGCACTTCGAAAAAACTTGGTCCGCCCGGCGGGACTCGAACCCACAACCCCCGGCTTAGAAGGCCGGTGCTCTATCCGGTTGAGCTACGGGCAGAGTTGCCGGTCAAACCAGCCCGGCTGAAAGCCGGGGCACTGTCAACTGGTCGGGGTGGAGAGATTCGAACTCCCGACATCCTGGTCCCAAACCAGGCGCGCTACCAGGCTACGCTACACCCCGAGACTTCAATTATATCCCGCGCGATTCCCGCGGCAGTCGTGACTCAGGCTGCCGGGGCGACAGCGTCGGCCGGCTGCCCTGCCAGATCGGCGGCGGCCGCCTTCATCGAGAGGCGCAAGCGCCCCTTGTCGTCGGCTTCCAGTACCTTGACCTTGATGACCTGACCTTCCTTGAGGTAGTCGGACACCGCGTTGACCCGCTCGTTGGCGATCTGCGAGATGTGCAGCAGCCCATCCTTGCCCGGCAACACCTGCACGATCGCGCCGAAATCAAGCAGCCGCAGAACCGGCCCTTCGTAGATCTTGCCGACTTCGACCTCGGCGGTGATCTGCTCGATGCGCCGCTGCGCCGCGCGTCCGGCGTCGGCCGAGACCGAAGCGATGGTCACCGAACCGTCGTCCTGGATGTCGATGGTGGCGCCGGTTTCCTCGCACAGGGCGCGAATCACCGCCCCACCCTTGCCGATCACATCGCGAATCTTCTCCGGATTGATCTTCATGGTGATCATGCGCGGCGCGAAGTCGGACAACTCCTGCTTGGCGCCGCCCATGGCCTGCTTCATCTGCGCCAGGATATGCAGGCGCGCCTCGAGCGCCTGGTCCAGCGCGACCTTCATGATCTCCTTGGTGATGCCCTGGATCTTGATGTCCATCTGCAGCGCCGTGATGCCGGTGTCGCTGCCCGCCACCTTGAAGTCCATGTCGCCCAGGTGATCCTCGTCGCCCAGGATGTCGGTCAGCACCGCGAACTTGGCACCTTCCTTGATGAGTCCCATGGCGATGCCGGCGACGTGCGCCTTGAGCGGCACGCCTGCATCGAGCATCGACAGGCAGCCGCCGCACACCGACGCCATGGAGGACGAGCCGTTGGACTCGGTGATCTCGGAGACGATGCGGATGGTGTAGGCGAACTCCTCCTTGGACGGCAGCACGGCTGCCAGCGCGCGCTTGGCAAGCCGGCCGTGGCCGATCTCGCGCCGCTTGGGCGTGCCGACGCGCCCGGTTTCGCCGGTCGCGTAGGGCGGCATGTTGTAGTGGAGCATGAAGCGGTCCGAATACTCGCCCATCAACGCGTCGATGCGCTGCTCGTCGCGCGCGGTGCCGAGCGTCGACACCACCAGTGCCTGGGTTTCACCCCGCGTGAACAGCGCCGAACCGTGCGAACGCGGCAACACGCCGTTGCGGATCGCGATCGGGCGCACCGTGCGCGTATCGCGGCCATCGATGCGAGGTTCGCCCTCGAGGATCTGCGTACGCACGATCTTCGACTCGAGGTTGAAGCAGATGTCCTTGACGGTCTGGGCGCTGGGCGCGCCCTCTTCGCCGACCTTGAGTTCGGCGAAGAGGCGCTTCCACAAAGCATCGATGGCCTGCGAACGGGCCTGCTTTTGCTTGATCTGGAAGGCCGCGCGCAGGTCGGCCTCGGCAAAGGCGGAGATGCGCGCGATCAGGGCCTCGTCCTTGGCCGGCGGCTGCCAGTTCCACTCCGGTTTGCCGGCGGCGACCACCAGCGCATTGATGGCCTTGATCGCGGCCTGCATGTGATCATGGCCGAACACGACTGCGCCCAGCATCACGTCTTCCGGCAGCTGGTCGGCTTCCGACTCGACCATCAGCACCGCCGCTTCGGTGCCCGCGACCACCAGGTCGAGGCGCGAATTCGGCAACTGCGACTTGGTCGGGTTGAGAACGTACTTGCCGTCGATGTAGCCGACGCGCGCCGCGCCGATCGGGCCCATGAACGGAACACCGGAAATCGCCAGTGCCGCAGAGGCGCCGAGCATGGCGGGGATATCGGGGTCAACCTCGGGGTTGCACGACATCACCGTGCAGACCACCTGCACCTCGTTGTAGAAGCCGTCCGGGAACAGCGGGCGAATCGGACGGTCGATGAGGCGCGACGTGAGGGTTTCCTTCTCGGAAGGCCGCCCTTCACGCTTGAAGAATCCGCCCGGGATCTTTCCGGCTGCGTAGGTCTTTTCCATGTAGTCGACCGTCAGCGGGAAGAAGTCCTGCCCCGCCTTGGCGCTCTTGGCCGCGGTCACCGCGGCCAGCACCACGGTGTCGTCGATGGTCACCATGACCGCACCCGAGGCCTGGCGCGCGATCTCGCCGGTTTCGATGGTGACGGTCTTGTCGCCGTACTGGAAAGTTTGCTTGTGAATGTTGAACACGTTGGTGGTTCTCCGTTGGCCGGTCGAGCCCAACTCAAACCGCTCGTGCGGCGCACGCGCCGCACGAGCGGTTTGACTTAAGTTGCTCTGGTCGAAGGACGCAAGACGCGCTCGCCCGGCAGGGTTGAAGGTGAAGGATTGATGGCGCCGCTGCCCGTGGGTGGCACGCTGGCAGCGGCACGCACGCCTACTTGCGCAGACCCAGCTTGTCGATCAGCGCCCGGTAGCTGTCCGGGCTGCGTCCCTTGAGATAGTCGAGCAGCTTGCGTCGCTTGCTGACCATCTTGAGCAGACCGCGCCGCGAATGGTGGTCCTTGGTGTGGGCCTTGAAATGGTCGGTCAAGCCGTTGATGCGCGCGGTGAGCAGCGCGACCTGGACTTCGGGGGAGCCGGTGTCGCCCTTGGCGCGCTGATGCGCGGCGACGACCTCGGCCTTGTTGATGGTGGCAGCAGTCATGGAATCCTCGATGAGAATGAAAAGGCGTCATCCCAGTAGGCCGGGCAGCGCGAAATACAGGCGTGGCTGCAGAGGAGCGGCAAACCGAGAAAACATGCAAGTATAGCATTTGGCATGCATATCGCCACTCCACTCCCTTCCCCCCTCCCAGCCCTGCTACACTCGAACGGTCGCCCCGGAGGCCCTCCTTTCTCCCTGCCAGGCCCGCCCGCCCGGGCGCACGACTCCGCCACCACCAGCCCGACCGCACCCATGCCCGCCTACTCGCTCGCCGACCGTGTCCCGGTATTCACGACCCGCAACTGGTTCATCGCCCCCAACGCCAGCGTGATAGGGTCGGTGACCTTGGGCGACAACGTTTCGATCTGGTTCTCGGCCGTGGTGCGCTCGGACAACGAAATCATCACCCTGGGAGACAACGTCAACGTGCAGGACGGCGCGGTCCTGCACGCCGATCCGGGATTTCCGCTGCACCTGGCGCGCGACGTGACCGTCGGCCACCTGGCGATGCTGCACGGCTCTTCGATCGGCGAGAACACCCTGGTCGGCATCAACGCGGTGATCCTCAACGGCTGTGTCGTCGGCCGCAACTGCATCATCGGCGCCAACGCCCTCCTGCCCGAAGGCAGGGTGATCCCCGACAATTCACTGGTCGTGGGCTCGCCGGCCAAGGTGGTGCGTGAATTGAAGCCCGGCGAAGCCGCCGGCCTGAAGCATATCGCCGACGGCTACGCCGCGCGAGCCCTGGCATATCGGCGCGATCTGCGCCTGGTCGAGGCCGGCAGCGGGCCCGCGCCAGCGCCGCTGGCCTAAGACCATCCGTCAGCCCGGCCGACCGCGAACTGCCGTCGGGCGGGATCGCGTGCGCCGCAGCGCTCCGTGCCGACTGGCGCCAAATCAGCCTGCGCTGCCGCCGGCTGCGGGCGACGCCACAGGCGCGCGCCCGAACAGCCCGTAACCGCGCATCATCATGACGTGCTCGCCGCGCTGGTTGTAGACATCGGTGCGGGACAGCACCAGTCCTCGGTCAGGCTTGCTGGTCGGGCGTGCTTCCTCGATGGTGCGCTTGATGATCAGCGTGTCGCCGGGGCGCACCGGCTTCATCCAGCGAATCTCCTCCATGCCCGGCGAGCCCATGCTGGCCGCGCCGTTCAGGTAACCATCGCACAGGACGCGCATCGCGATCGCGCAGGTCTGCCAGCCGCTCGCTATGAGCCCGCCGTAGATCGACGACTTGGCGCGCTCCGGGTCGTTGTGAAACGGCTGCGGATCGTATTTGCCTGCGAAGTCGAGGATTTCCGCCTCGCTGATCTCATGCCTGCCGATCTCGACCGTCTCGCCGACGCGGAAATCCTCGAAGTAGGTGTACTTGTGCACGATTGCCCCGTCAGGCGGTGGCCAGCGCGGCGAAGGCGCCCAAATGATGATCCGCGTCGCCCAGTGTCGCCTCGATCATGGCCAGGCGCTTGAAATAGTGGCCGACCGCCATCTCGTCGGTCATGCCCATGCCGCCATGCAGCTGGATGGCCGACTGCCCGACCACGCGCCCGGCCTTGGCCGCACGCGCCTTGGCCGCATGGACGGCGCGCGCGGCAGCCCCGGCATCGGCGCCATCAACCTTCACCGCGGCCAGCATGGCCAGCGAACGGGCCTGCTCGGTCTCCATGAACATTTCCACCGCGCGATGCTGCAGCACCTGGAACTTGCCGATCGGGACCCCGAACTGCTTGCGCGTCTTCAGGTACTCCACGGTCGCATCGTTGACAGCCAGCATGCAGCCGATCGACTCGGCCACCAGCGCGGCCGCACCGGTGCGCGCGACGGACTCGAGGATCGCCCATGCGCCTCCTTGCGGCCCGAGCAGCGCCGCACGCGGCAGCTTCACCCCTGTCAATGTCACGTCGGCGGCGCGCATGCCATCGATGGTCCGGTAGTCGGAGACCGTCACCCCGGGGTGCCCGCGCGGCACCACGAAGAGGCTGAGGCCCGACAAGTCGCGCGCGTCGCCGGCGCTGCGCGCCGAGACGATCAACTGCTGCGCCTGGCCGCCGTGCAGGACCACTGTCTTGTGCCCATCGAGGACGAAGCCGTCGCCGACGACGCGCGCGCGCGTCTCGACGTTGAAGAGCTCATGGCGCGACTGCCGTTCGGTCAGCGCTGCCGCCATCAGCAATCGACCTTCGGCAATGGCAGGCAGCGAGGCCGCCTTTTGCGCGTCGCTGCCGCCGGCCTTGAGAAAAGCGACACTCATCACCGCGGTCGCGAAGTAAGGCTCGACGACGAGCGCGCGGCCGAACTCCTCCATGACCACCATCAGGTCGACGCCGTTGCCGCCGAAGCCACCGTGCGCTTCCGGCACCGGCACGCCCAAGAGCCCCAGCTCGGCGAAGCCCTGCCATGCGGCGGCACTCGTGCCGTCGCCGTGGATGATGGCGCGCCGCGCCTCAAAGCCGTACTCCTGCGCCAGGTAGCGCCGCACCGCATCCCGCAACTGCTGTTGTTCGTCCGACAGGTTGAAATCCATGCTCGCTCCCAGTCCTACAGCCCCAGAATCATCTGGCTCATGATGTTCTTCTGGATTTCGTTGGACCCGCCGTAGATCGAGGTCTTGCGGAAATTGAAGTAGTAGGCAGCCAGCTGGTCCAGCGGCTCGCCTGCATCGGCGTCCTCGAATCGGTCCAGGTGAAACGGCAGCGCGCGCGGTCCGATCGCCTCGACCATGAGCTCGGTCAGGCGCTGCTGGATTTCAGTGCCTTTGACCTTGAGCAATGACGCCTCCGGTCCGGGGCCCTTGCCGTGGTTCTCGGAGGAGACCACGCGCAAGACCGTCATTTCCAGCGCCATGATCTCGATTTCCAGGTCCGCCACCTTGGCAGCGAAGCGGACGTCGTGCATCAGCGACACACCCCCGCTCTGCTCATCGCCGGCAACCCGCTTGAGAAACGCCAGCTCGCGCTTGGCGCGACCCACCGCGGCGATGCCGGTGCGCTCATGCCCCAGCAGGTACTTGGCGCAGGTCCAGCCGCGGTTCTCCTCGCCAACCAGATTGGCCACAGGCACACGCACGTTGTCGAAGAACACCTCGTTGACCTCGTGGTCCTCGTCGATGGTGCGGATCGGCCGCACGGTGATGCCCGGCGTCTTCATGTCGATCAGCAGGAAGGAGATGCCTTCCTGCTTCTTGGCTTCGGGATCGGTCCGCACCAGGCAGAAAATCCAGTCGGCATGCTGGGCCATGGTGGTCCACGTCTTCTGGCCGTTGACCACGTAGTGGTCACCATCGCGCACCGCGCGCGTCTTGAGGGACGCCAGGTCCGAGCCTGAGCCGGGCTCGGAGTAGCCCTGGCACCACCAGTCGGTGCAATCGTAGATGCGCGGCAGGAAATGCCGCTTCTGGCCCTCGCTGCCAAAGCGCATGATGACCGGGGCCACCATGGACACGCCGAACGGCATGATCTGCGGCGTGCCGGCGCGGGCGCACTCCTCCTCGAAGATATGGCGCTGGGCGGCGCTCCAGCCGGTACCGCCGAATTCCACCGGCCACGCCGGCGCCACCCAGCCGCGCGCGGCGAGGATTTTGTGCCAGCGCACGTACTCCTCGCGCGTGAGCCAGCGGTGGTTGTGCACCTTGGCCTGCATGTCGCGCGGCAGGTTCTCGTCCAGCCAGCTGCGCACTTCGGCCCGAAACGCTTCTTCGGTCGCGCTGTATTCGAGGTCCATCAGGTTCTCCGTGGGGCGCTTCGCGAGGCAAAAGCGAATGCGCGGCTTGCAAATGAGCGGCCGCGATCATAGCGCAGGCTGCGCGGCTGATCGGCTCGGATTGTTCAAGGGGCGTCGTGCCTTGACGCCCCGCCCGACCTGGCGATCCTAGTTGAGCTGGGACTTGTCGATCACGCCAAAGGGCAGGCGCGCAACCTCGATGCCTTCCTCGGCGAGGGCGACGGCTTCGGATTCGCTGGCAACACCGCGGATGGCGCGTTCCGGCGCCTCCCGATAATGGATGCGCCGCGCCTCCTCCGCAAAACCGGTTCCGACATCTTCGGTCTCGGCGATGACCCGGCTGATCAGTTCGGCCAGCGCCCGCTGTCGCGGGTCGATCACCGCCACCTGCCGGGTCGCGCCGGACCCGGCCGGCGTGGCGTCGCTTTCGGGCACCGGCGCGCCGGAGGACAGCAGGTTCAGGCGCGGTGCCGACAGCAGCTTCTGCACCTTGCCGCTCCCGCAGACCGGGCATGACAGCAGCCCGCGCGAGGACTGCGCATCGAAGTCATCGGCGGAATTGAACCAACCTTCGAAGCGGTGTTCGGCATCGCATCCGAGATTGAAGACGATCAAGAATCGATCCTTGCAGGGCGTTGGTGCCTGGGGCGGGACTCGAACCCGCACGCTCCCTTACGGGTGGGCGAGGGATTTTAAGTCCCTTGTGTCTACCGGTTTCACCACCCAGGCCGGGGCGTGCGGTCGATTGTAGCCTGAGCCTCGCGGCGCCGCGAGGCTTCGCGCAAGGCCTTGAAACGATTGTGGATTGTTGTGACGTGTGAAGCATTTCACGAACCGTTGGGGGCACTGCTGCGTAACATGCCTCATGTCCACTGCATGCCTGTGCCCCCGTCCCATGCGTCATCCCTCCACCCCGAATCCATTGAGTTTCCGCTGCATCCGGCCGCAGGTCGCGGCAGTCGGACTGGCGTTCCTGGCGATGTTTGCGCCGGCCAAGGCGACCGTGCTGGCGGACCCTGGCGACACGATCGCGCTTGCCGGCGCCCTGCGCACGGGCAGTTTTCTGGACGTCTACAATTTTTCGCTGAGCCGCGCCTTGGGCTTGAACGATTCCTCCACCTACTCCAGCTTCAGCGGACTGTCGACCGTCAGCGGTTTCAGTGCCCGGCTCTACACGGCCAGCGGCAGCGTAGTGCTGATCAGCGGGTCCGACGGCGTTCCGGGACCACGCCAGACCGCCAATACCTTCTACCTGCCGGCCCTGTCCGCAGGCGCCTACCGGCTCGAAATCAGCGGCGTCGGGGGCGGTGTGCGAGGCGGCAGCTATGCAGGGACGCTCACGGCCGTGGCCGCGATCCCCGAGGCCAGTACCTGGGCCATGATGAGTGCGGGGTTGGCTCTCGTGGGGATGGTCGCCTGGCGCCGCCGACCGGCAAGGAGCACGACAACATGACACTCAAGCACCTCATCGCCTGCGTCGGGGCCACCGCCGCGCTGATGTTGTCCTCGCTCGCTGCCGCCATCCCGGTCTTGAGCCCCGGTGGACCGAACGACAGCCTCGTCCTGACCCGTGCCTTCGGCAGTGGCGCATTCACGGACCACTACGACTTTCACCTCGAGTCGCCGGCCGCCGCGGTCTACAATACCATTCGCTTCGAGTTCGACGATCCGTTCTTCGGCAACGTCGGCATCAGCGGTTTTGCAGCACAACTGTCAGCGCTTGCTGGTGGCCCCATCCTCGCGATCGGCTTCGACAGCGGCGCATTCATGGTCAGCAATGACTTTTTCGCGGGCATGCTGGGCGCAGGAGACTATCGATTGACCATCAGCGGAATCGACAACGAATCGGGCTACGATGGCCTGTTGCGCGTAGTGCCGGCCGAAATGTCGAGCGCACGCCAGTCGGTCCCCGAGCCGGCGTCGCTGGCCTTGCTTGCCACTGCCGTCCTGTCGCTTATGCTGGCCCGCCGCAGGCGGGTGGCGTTGCACATCGACCGGTGAGTCGCCCGGGCCGCAAGAAAACCGCCCGGGTCGCGCTCGCAGCCTGCCTGGGCATTACCGCGGCACTTGCCAGTGCCCAGGAAGCGTATCGCCTCGACCCGGCCTACCGCCTGACATTGCCCGTCGAGCCTGTGGTGCCGCAGGAGCCATTGCCCCTCATCGCCACGCCGATACTCGCGCCCGACCGCCCGTTTGCACGCGAAATCGATGCCGCGGCGCGCGCCGCCGACCTCGACCCGGCGCTGGTCCATGCGGTAATCGCGGTGGAATCCGCCTATCGACCCGCGGCCGTATCACCCAAGGGCGCCGTCGGCCTCATGCAACTCATGCCGGGCACGGCCAGTCGCTATGGCGTCACGCGCCTCACGCAGGTCGAGGACAATCTGCGCGCCGGCACGCGCCACCTGCGCGAGCTCAAGCACGCCTTCGGCCCGCGCCTGGACCTGGTGCTGGCGGCGTACAACGCAGGCGAAGGCGCGGTCAGGCGCTTCGGCAACGAAGTGCCGCCTTACCGTGAAACACGTGCCTATGTACCGGCCGTGATGGAGCGCTTCCAGTCATTGGCCCACACCGGGCCGCCGGCACCTCCACGCAGGCAGAACTCCGTGCGCGACTACCTGGCCGGCACGCGCCTGGAGCCACTGTCTCTCCTGCAGCTCGACTGAGGCAGGCGGCACCCGTCAACAAAAAGGGCGCCGAAGCGCCCTTTTTGCGGGAAAAAACTGAAATTCAGACTTTGCGACCCCGGCGAGCGGCCATGGTGCCGATCAAGCCCAGTCCAGCCAGGAACATCAGGTAGACGCCCGGCTCGGGCACCGGCGCGGCAGCAAGCGAGAGCGATACCAGATAAGCACCGCCGGAACTTTGCGAGGTCCCGGTCACAGCAATCGTGTAGTTGCCCGACCCGATCCCCGTCGACGAATAGCTCAGGAGCTGACTATTGCCCCCAACCTGCCCGAACCCGCTCACTCCCCCCAGACCATCGTAAAGATTCGCAGAGAACGACGGGAACTCGAAAATCGGAAAGCCTGCGTATGGCCCCACGTTCGAGACGGAACTGGAAAATGTCAAGGTTCCCGGCCCGAGGATCGAGAACGTGAAAAAGTCCGTGCCACTCACGTTGGGCGCGACGACCACCGTCGGACTGAACGCGGTGCCAGTCAAAGTGCCGAAATTGTAGGTATACGCACTGGCAACAGGTGCAAAACCGGTGGCCAGGCTAACCAGCAGGCCGAAAAGAAGTTTTTTCATGGCTACCTCGCGGAAACGCGCATCAATGCTCAATTGTCGCCCACAACCGAACCTGGCGCCATAGTCTCTTGGGGCTAATCTGAGAGCCAGGCAACCCGGCCTGGGGCGTCTGGCACCTGCTGCCATGATTACCTGCCCGTGCTTGGCGCAACCCCGATGCTGCCCGCTGCCAATCCTGCACCTCAAGCCGTCCGCGGGCCGTACCCTTCAGGGTTGTTTTCCTGCCAGCGCCACATGTCGGCGCACATGTCGGTGAGTCCGCGACTGGCCTCCCAGCCCAGGAGCGAGCGCGCCAACCCGGGGTCGGCGTAGCACGATGCGATATCGCCCGGCCGCCGCGGCGCGATGCGGTAAGGCACCGGCCTGCCGCTGGCCGCCTCGAAGGCCCGCACCATGTCGAGGACGCTGTAGCCCGTGCCGGTGCCCAGGTTCACAGTCACGAGTCCGCCGTCAGCGGCCAGCTTTTCCAGCGCCTTCAGGTGGCCCAAGGCCAGGTCGACCACGTGGATGTAGTCGCGCACCCCGGTGCCGTCGGGTGTCGGATAGTCATTCCCCCAGACGTTCAGGAACTCGCGCCGCCCGGCGGCCACCTGCGCCACGAACGGCATGAGGTTGTTGGGGATGCCCTGCGGATCCTCGCCGATGCGCCCGCTCCGGTGCGCACCGGTCGGGTTGAAGTAGCGCAAGAGCGCCAGGCGCCAGCGCGCGTCGCTTCGCTTGAGGTCGCGCAGCATGTCCTCGATCATCAATTTGCTGCGCCCGTACGGATTGGTGGCCGAGAGCGGATGGTCTTCGGTCAGCGGCAGGCGCTGCGGGTCGCCATAGACGGTGGCCGACGAGCTGAAGACCAGCGTCATGACGCCGCACTCGCGCATCGCCTCGAGGAGGCGCAGGGTGCCGACGACGTTGTTGTCGTAGTACTCGAGCGGCTTCTCGACCGACTCGCCCACGGCCTTCAAGCCGGCGAAATGGATCACCGCCTGAACATCGCCTGGGCCGAGCGCGGCCAGAAGCGCGCCGCGGTCCCGGATATCGCCTTCGATCAGCCGCGGTGCACGGCCGCAGATGTCGGCGATGCGCCGCACCGCCTCGGGATGGCTGTTGCTGAAGTTGTCGAATATCGTGACGTCATATCCCGCCGCGAGGAGCTCGACGCAGGTATGCGAGCCGATATAACCGGCGCCGCCGGTGACGAGGATGCTCTTCATGGATAGGTCTCGGCGATGCGCAGGGCGGCACCCTGCTGGTCTTTGGCCGACAACAGGGGCGCGCGCCCGTGCAGCGGCCAGGCGATGGCAAGCTCAGGGTCGTCCCAGGCGATGCTGCGCTCATGCTCCGGCGCCCAGTAGTCGGTGGTCTTGTAGAGGAACTCGGCGAACTCGCTCAGCACCAGGAAGCCATGGGCGAACCCGGGCGGAATCCACATCTGGCGCCGGTTTTCCTCCGACAACACTTCGCCGACCCAGCGCCCGAAGGTCGGCGAGGAGCGGCGCAGGTCGACCGCAACGTCGTACACCGCACCGCTGCACACCCGCACCAGCTTGCCCTGCGGCTGGACGATCTGGTAATGCAGGCCGCGCAAAACGTCTCGTGCGGAGCGTGAGTGATTGTCCTGCACGAAATCGACCCCACCGCCGACGGCGTCGCAAAAGGCGCGCCGATTGAAACTCTCGAAAAAGAAACCGCGCGCGTCGCCGAAGACGCGTGGCTCGATGAGGAGTACCTCTGGGATCGCGGTGGTGGTGACGCGCATGGGTGCTAGCGTGCCCGCTCCGCGAGCAGGCCCTTGAGATAGGCACCATAACCCGACTTGGCCAGCGCGTCGGCCAGTCGCGCCAGCGCCGCGTCGTCGATCCAGCCGGCACGCCACGCGACTTCCTCGGGCGCGGCCACTTTCAGGCCCTGGCGCCGCTCGATGGTGGCGATGAACTGGCTGGCTTCGAGCATCGAATCGTGCGTGCCGGTATCCAGCCAGGCCAAGCCGCGGCCCATGACCTCCACCGTCAGGTCGCCGCGCGCGAGGTAAAGGCGGTTCAGGTCGGTGATTTCCAGTTCACCGCGAGCGGATGGCTTGACAGAGCGCGCCAGCCGCGCGACATCGGCATCGTAATAGTAGAGGCCCGTCACCGCATAGCGCGACTTCGGCGCCGCCGGCTTTTCCTCGATGCTGACGGCGCGCCCGCCCGCGTTGAATTCCACCACGCCGTAGCGCTCCGGGTCCTGCACTGCATAGGCGAAGACCGTCGCCCCGCGGCGGCGCGCGTCGGCGCGCTTCAACTGGGTCGCCAGCTCGTGGCCATAGAAAATGTTGTCGCCCAGGATCAGCGCCGCGGGCGCCTCCCCGAGAAATGATTCGCCAATGATCAGGGCCTGCGCCAGGCCGTCCGGCGATGGCTGCACCGCATAGGAAAGATTGAGTCCCCAACGCGAACCGTCCCCCAGCAGCTGCTCGAAGCGCGGCGTGTCCTGCGGTGTGGAAATGACAAGGATGTCGCGCATGCCGCCCAGCATGAGCGTGGTGAGCGGGTAATAGATCATCGGCTTGTCGAATACCGGCAGCAGTTGCTTGGAGACAACCTGCGTGACCGGGTGAAGGCGCGTTCCGGAACCACCGGCCAGAATGATGCCCTTGCGCGAAAGTGTCATTGCTGCAGTGTCTCGATGAAGCGGGCCAGTGGCTCGCGCCAGTCCGGCAGGGTGAGCCCGAAGGTGCGGCGAAAGCGCGTGGTGTCCAGGCGCGAATTGTGCGGCCTGCGCGCCCGCACCGAGTAGGCGCTGCTCGGGATCGGCAGCACTGCGGACTCGGCCACCCGGACCGGCAGTCCGCGCGCGCGCGCCAGGCGCAGGAGTTCAACCGCGTAGCCGTGCCAGCTGGTTTCCCCGGCAGGGGCCACGTTGTACAGCCCGGCCAGCGCAGGCTCCCTCAGAGCGGCGTGCAGCATGTGCGCGGTCGCATTGGCCAGCAGGTCCGCGGGAGTCGGCGCTCCGACCTGGTCGTCGATGATCTTCAGTTCGCTGCGCTCGCGCCCCAGGCGCAGGATGGTGCGCGCAAAGTTTTCTCCATGTGCTGCATAGACCCAACTGGTGCGCAGGATCAGGTGACGCGCGTGGCCGGCCACCGCCGCGTCGCCCGCCAGCTTGGAGGCGCCGTAGACGCTCAACGGGGCAGCGGCATCGTCCTCCTTCCAGGGACGCGTGCCGGTGCCGTCGTACACATAGTCGGTCGAATAGTGGACCAGCCAGGCCCCGTGCCGTCCGGCCAGGCGCGCAAGCAACGCGGGCCCATCGGCATTGACCCGCATGGCCGCGTCAGGCTCGTCCTCGGCGCGGTCGACCGCCGTGTGGCCGGCAGCGTTGACGATGACATCCGGCCGCACGCTCTCCAGCGTGGCACGGATCCCTTCTGCGTCACACAGGTCGCCGCACAACGCGCCGCCGGCCAGCGGCGGCGCGACCACCTCGCCTACCAGCGCCAGGCTGCGGCGCAGTTCGGTGCCGACCTGCCCGTCATGGCCGAAAAGAAGGATTTTCATGCCGCCCCGCCATTCAATCCGCGCGCCTCGTAGTTGGTCGCGACCCAGTCGCGATACGCACCGCTCTGCACCGCCGCAACCCAGGCCTGGTTGTCCAGATACCAGGCAACGGTCTTGCGGATCCCCGAGGTGAAAGTCTCCGCGGGCTGCCAACCAAGCTCCGCAGCAATCCGGCCGGCGTCGACCGCGTAGCGCCGGTCGTGGCCTGGTCGATCCGCGACATGGGTGATGAGCTGGGCATGACTGGAACGATCGGCGCGCGGCGCCATCTCGTCCAGGAGAGCGCACAGGGTGTGGACGATCTCGAGGTTGGGCTTTTCGTTGCAGCCGCCGATGTTGTAGACCGTGCCGGGCCGTCCGGCCTCCAGCACGCGTGCGAGCGCCGCGCAATGGTCGCCCACGTACAGCCAGTCGCGCACCTGCATGCCGTCGCCATAGACCGGCAGCGCTCGGCCGGCCAGCGCGTTGACGATCATGAGAGGGATCAGCTTTTCCGGGAACTGGTAAGGCCCGTAATTGTTGGAACAGTTGGTGATGATGACCGGCAGGCCGTAGGTGTGGTGCCAGGCCCGTGCCAGGTGGTCGGAGGCCGCCTTGGAGGCCGAGTACGGACTGTTGGGTTCGTAGCGGCGCGTCTCGTTGAATGCGGGCTCGCCCGGCGAGAGCGAGCCATAGACCTCGTCGGTGGAGACGTGCACGAAGCGAAACGCTGTTCGCGCGGCATCGTCCTGCCCTGCCACGTAGGCGCGCGCGGCTTCGAGCAATGTGTAGGTGCCGTCGACGTTGGTGCGGATGAACGCGCCCGGTCCGTGGATGGAGCGATCAACATGCGACTCGGCGGCAAAATGCAGCACCGCACGGGGTCGCTCGGTCGCGAACAGGCGCTCGAGGAGCGCCGCGTCGCAGATGTCGCCCTTGATGAGCACATGCCGCTCATCGCCTGCGAGCGCGGCCAGATTGGCCGGGTTGCCGGCGTAGGTCAGGAGGTCCAGGTTGACGATGCGCTCGTCGCTGCGCGACAGGCGATCCAGGACGAAATTGCTGCCGATGAAGCCGGCGCCGCCGGTGACGAGCAGGGTCATGGCCGGCGCCCCTGCCCTGCCATGATGCCGGCGCGCGCCCGCGCCGCGCGTGGCGACTGGGAAGCGAGACACGAAAATTCAAGGGCTTGGCGCACGATCATGAACTCCTTTCTGGATTTTGCCACGCTGCCGCTACGCGGCGGTGGATCCGAAGGAGCCTAAAGGCTATTGCGCGCCATTCGTCCGGGGCGTCATCGCTCTACGGTTCACAGCTGGAGCCGCCCCGTTCAGTGTCCGTCCTCGTGCCCCTTTCCGTCGCCAGCAATGGAGCGTGCAGCATGCTACCCGGCGTGCCGGGCACGGAAATCCGCATACGCCAGCGCCAATCCCTCCCGCAGCGGGGTCGGAGCCCGCCACCCCAGGCCCTCCAGGCGGGAAACATCCATGAGCTTTCGCGGCGTGCCGTCCGGGCGCGTCCGGTCGAACACGATTTCGCCGGTAAAGCCCACGGTTTCGGCGACGATCCCGGCCAGTTCGCGGATGGTCACGTCGGTACCCACACCGATATTGACCAGCGGAGGATCGAAGATTCCGGTGGCAGCCTCGTCACTGCCCATCAGGCCTGCGAATCGCTCTTCCGGAAGATTCATGAGGAAGAGGCAGGCCGCAGCCATGTCGTCGCTGGTCATGAACTCGCGACGTGGTGTGCCGCTGCCCCACACAGCCACACTCGCCGCGCCGGCCACCCTGGCCTCATGGAAGCGCCGCAACAGGGCCGGGATGACGTGGCTGTTCTCGGGGTGGTAGTTGTCGCCCGGCCCGTACAAGTTAGTCGGCATGGCCGCCAGGAAGCGCGTGCCGTGCTGACGATTGTGGCTCCAACACAGCTCGATGCCGGCGATCTTGGCCAGCGCGTAGGCGCGATTGGTCGGCTCCAGCGGCCCGGTCAAGAGGTATTCCTCCTTGAGAGGCTGCGGCGCCAGCCTGGGATAGATGCACGACGAACCCAGGAACAGCAGCCGCGCGACGCCGTTGGCATGCGCAGCGCCGATCACGTTGTCCTGGATGGCCAGGTTGTCGGCAATGAAGTCGGCCGGATAGGTGTTGTTGGCGTGGATGCCGCCGACGCGTGCCGCGGCCAGAAAAACGTACTCCGGCTTTTGCTCTGCGAAAAACGCGCGCGTCGCGGCCTGATCGGTCAAATCGAGTTGCGCATGGGTACGCAGCAGCAGATTGGAGTAGCCCGCCGCCTGCAACGCCCCCACCAGCGCCGACCCGACAAGACCACGGTGCCCGGCAACATAGATCCTTGCGTCGTCGTGCACGGGTTACTCGTGATAGTCGTAAGCAGAAAAGCCGTGCTTCTTGACCAGTTCATCGCGCTCGGCGCTTTTCAGGTCTTCACGCACCATCTCGGCGACCAGTTCGGAGAAGCCCACCTTTGGCGCCCAGCCCAGCTTCTGCCTGGCCTTGGTCGGGTCACCCAACAAGGTCTCGACTTCGGTCGGGCGGAAGTAGCGCGGATCCACGCGCACGATCACCCGCCCCTGCGCATCGGTACCGGTCTCCTCCACGCCCTGCCCCGCCCAGGCGACGGCGATGCCGAGTTCTCTGGCAGCCGCATCGACGAACTGCCGCACGCTGTACTGCACGCCGGTGGCGATGACGAAGTCCTCGGGTTGATCCTGCTGCAGCATGAGCCACTGCGCCTCGACGTAGTCGCGGGCATGGCCCCAGTCGCGCCTGGCGTCCAGATTGCCCAGGTACAGGCAGTCCTGCAGCCCGAGCTTGATGCGCGCCAGCGCACGCGTGATCTTGCGCGTGACGAAGGTCTCGCCGCGCAGCGGGCTTTCGTGGTTGAAGAGGATGCCGTTGCAAGCGTACATGCCGTACGCCTCGCGGTAGTTGACCGTGATCCAGTAGCCGTACAGCTTGGCCACCGCGTAGGGGCTGCGAGGATAGAAAGGCGTGGTCTCCTTTTGCGGCGTTTCCTGCACCAGCCCGTAGAGCTCCGAGGTGGAGGCCTGGTAGAAACGCGTGGTCTTCTCCAACCCGAGGATTCGTATCGCCTCCAGGATGCGCAGCGTGCCCACCCCGTCCGCGTTGGCGGTGTATTCGGGCGTCTCGAAGCTGACCGCCACATGGCTTTGCGCCGCCAGGTTGTATATCTCGTCCGGACGCACCTGCTGGATGATGCGGATCAGGTTGGTGCTGTCGGTCAGGTCGCCGTAGTGCAGGATGAAATTGCGGTGGCTGACGTGCGGGTCCTGGTACAGGTGGTCGATGCGGTCGGTATTGAAAAGCGAGGCGCGGCGCTTGACGCCGTGCACCACGTAGCCCTTGGCGAGCAGGAATTCGGCGAGATAGGCGCCGTCCTGGCCGGTGATGCCGGTGATGAGGGCGCTCTTTTGTTGTGGCGATGACATGAAGCTGTGTTGTCTCTGCGGCCGCGCATGCGGCAATCGCACATTTTAGCCGCGTGTATGCGACAACAACATGAATGGGCAGCTGTGATTCGTGACGTAGTGCATATCCGCAGCGGTGCGGGCGAACTCGCGCCGTCTGCGCCCGGCTTGCTGCGACCCGGGCTTGGCGCCAACTACCAGCAGATGCCCTCGTACCCCGGTCCGGCGGCGTTGCGAAGGTCGGCATAGCCGGACAAATCGACGATGCGCGCGTCGCCCGCGCGGGCAACGATCGCACTTCGCGCCTGTTCATCGGCATGTCCCACAACGATGACCTCGGCGCCCACGAGCGCGCCCTCGGGCGTATCACGCAGGAGTCGGTCCAGGTGCGGGATCTCGCGGTCTATGAAATCCTTGTTCTTGCCCATGAGCCGGCTCAGCTTCACGAACCGGTCGAAAATTGCGAGCTCGAACCCTTTGCCGAGCAGGCGCTCGGCCAGCAGCACCAGCGGCGAATCGCGCATGTCGTCGGTGCCCGGCTTGAAGGCCAGCCCGAACAGTGCCACCTTGCGCCGCCCGTCGCGTGCGATCAGGTCATAGGCGCGCCGAATATGCGCCTCGTTGCTCTCGAGCAACCCGCCCATTGCGGGGATGGCCACATCGTGCTCACGCGCCAGCGTAAGAAAACCCTTGACCTCCTTGGGTAGGCAGGAGCCGCCGAAGGCGAAACCGGGCCTCAGGTAGGCAGGCGAGATGTTGAGTTGCGTGTCCTGGCAAAAGATCCTCATCACTTCGCCGCCGTCCAGGCCACAGGCCTTGAGAACCGAGCCCGCCTCGTTGGCGAACACGATCTTCATGGCGTGGAACACGTTGCACAGATACTTGACCGACTCGGCCACCCTGCACGAAGTGCGAACCACGGGCCCAGGGAGGCCGGCATAGAGCCTCTCGATGGCGACATAGCCCGCCTCGTCGAGCGAGCCGATGATGGTCTGCGGCGGCTCATGGAAGTCCCTGACGGACGAACCCTCGCGCAGGAACTCCGGATTGAACACCAGTGAAAGGCGATCTCCGAGGGCCCGGCCGGCGCTCTCTTCGAGGATGGGGCGGATCAGCTGCTCGGTGGTGCCGGGCGGCACGGTACTGCGGAGGACGATGACGTGCGGCTCCTGCTTGGTACGCAGCACGCCTCCGATCGCGCGCACCACCGCCTCCACGGCGGCGAGATCAGGCGCATAGTTGGGCTTCGACGGAGTGGCCACCGAGATCAGCGACACTTCGGATCCGCGCACGGCGGCCTCGACATCCGCGGTCGCGCGCAGAGCGCCGCGCCTGACCGCCGACGCAATGAGCTCGCCGATCTGGTCTTCGACCACCGGCGACTCGCCGGCGTTGATCATCGCCACCTTGCCGGGATTGGTGTCGACCCCGATGACCTGATGACCAAGTTCTGCCAGGCAACCGCAGGAGACGGCGCCCACGTAGCCGAGGCCGAATACGGAAACACGCATGACGGCGAATCCAGAGGGTGACCGACTGCCGCAAAGGGGGTCGGACGCGCGTGAAGACCGGGACAATCAGGTGCGCTTGACGGCGGCCTGCCTAAACACCGCCCTGCCGCCGAACTGACCCGCGCAGGGCCCGCCGGCGAAGCGGCTTTCCACGCGCAAGTCTGCGCTCTTGCTCTCGCAGACTATAGCATCGCAGTGCTTCATCACGATGTCGGCGCAGTCGGGTGTGACATTTGCCAAGACTTCTGCAAGCTCGGCAATTCCTAACTCGGCGCGCTGCCGTTCGTGCTAGACCGGCTCGCCGAAGCAGATCATAATTAACCCAGACTCACTCCAAAACTGGCTACAGAAAAGTCCAGCAGGCCACACCACGAAGCGACCGCGCCGAAAGAACAACGTAGTCACCTTCCGTAAACCTGCCTCCAAAACAAGTGATACACCTACCTACGAGAGTGAACGAGCGTTCGCTCTCCTCGATTGCGGATCTCACCATATGAGCGCGCCCCCTGAATGCCTGGCCAGACTTTCCGCGATCGACTAGCTTCCCGCATCTGGAACAAATTCGCTCGTAGAATCCGCAAGACCCGTCCCGGGTTATGGATGCACCGGCAGTTTCATCGTGGTGAGCCAACCTTTGAGTGTCCAGTGTGTGGCTACACGGGCCCGTTCGTGGCGATCCACGCAATCTATGGGCGCCGACCACATGCGGAATGTCCGTCATGTGGCGCCCTCGAGCGCCACCGCTTGATGTGGATGGTCCTCGAGGACATTCTTGCCAACCGGAATCTCGGAACGGAGGCGGTCCTGCATTTTTCCCCGGAGCCGTTCCTCGAAAGCCGACTGCGCGCCTCGGCAAAGACCTATGTTGGTTCCGACCTGATCATGCGCCGCGTCGATGTGCGCTCGGACCTGCTCGCGCTGCCGTTCGCCGACGCCGCCTTCGATATCGTGATTGCGTCGTACATCCTGCAATACGTGAGCGACGATGCGCGCGCGCTGCGCGAACTGCGCCGCGTGTTGAAGCCCGGCGGCATCGCCTTGCTCCCGGTGACGATCGTCGCCAGCAGCACCATCGAATATCCGGAGCCGAACCTGAACGAATCGGGTGGACATGTCCGGGCACCTGGCGTTGATTATTACGATCGCTATCGGAGTCACTTTTCCGCGATAGAACTCCACCCTTCGCAGGACTATCCGGAATCCAGCCAGCCGTGGGTTTACGAGGACCGGACACGATGGCCGACTCCCCAGATGCCCCTGCGCCGCCCGATGCCCGGCATTCGCCATCCCGAGGTCATCCCCGTGTGCACGCGCTGAAGGAGAAACCGATTGTGCACGCCGCCCCGCCCCGAGATTTCACAATAGTTGACGATCTGCCCATCAAAGAGCGCGCAAGCACGTCCCTTATCATCCTGTTCTGCTGACCACACGACCACAACGCCTCCCCGGACATCGCGAAACGCGTCCCGGCAGGCCATCGCATCGATTCCAGCGCCCTTCACGAATGCGCACCCTGATCACGCTGGACTACGAGCTCTATTTCGGACCGCAATCGGGGACCATCGAGCGCTGCCTCGTTGAACCGACGGAGGCGCTGGCGCGCGTTGCCGCTCGTACCGGCGCGCGATTCGTCTTCTTCGTCGACGCCGGCTTCCTGTACCGGCTGGAGCAGCAGGCGCCAACCAGTGCCGAGGTGGGCAGGCAATTCGACCGGGTGCGCCAGCAGCTTCACGAACTGGTCAGCGCGGGCCACGACGTCCAGCTGCATATCCATCCCCACTGGGAGGATTCGCATTGGGACGGCCAGCGCTGGGCCATGGATACGCGCCGCTATCGATTGCATCAGTTCTCCGCCGCCGACATCGCCGCGATCCTGCGCAACTACCGTGTCGCGCTGGCCGATGCCGCCCAATACGACCGCATATGCGCCTACCGCGCCGGTGGCTGGGCCATGCAGCCCTTCGAACCACTCGCGACCGTGCTTG
Source organism: Burkholderiales bacterium (assembly GCA_016790635.1). Classification (GTDB taxonomy): domain Bacteria; phylum Pseudomonadota; class Gammaproteobacteria; order Burkholderiales; family JAEUOS01; genus JAEUOS01. The sequence continues at coordinate 63,917 of JAEUOR010000003.1, read as the reverse complement.
CCGAGAACGGGGTGCGCATCGACAGTTCGGTCATGCCAGGTGCCTACCTGGACGACCCGCTCCTCGGGTACGACTTCCGCGCGTCACCGCATGAGGCCAGTTGGCGATTTTCCGCCGACCCGCTTCGTCCTGACCCGGCGGGCGCGTTCTTCGAGGTGCCGATTTCCAGCATAGTGGCGCCGCAATCGGTCAAGATCAGTTCGGCCGTTTCCAAGCGGCTGGGGCCCAGCTCGCATGCCCCCTACGGAGACGGCGACACGGTCCACGTGTCCGGCCTGGGCAAGCTCAGGCGACTGCTTGACCGCTCCCCGTCTTCGGTCACCATCGACGGCTACAAGGCCGTGCTGCTCGAGCGCGCCTATCGTGAACACGCGCGCAGGAAGGATTCGACCTTCGTCGTCATCGGCCATCCCAAGGCGGTCACGCCGTTCGCGCTGGATTGCCTGGAAGATTTTCTTCGAAAGACCAAGGCATCGACCGCCGTCTTTCCCGACATGTTGCGGGAGCTTGCGCCCGCCTGAAGTTCGGCGTGGCAGTCAGAAGTCCGATTCGCGGTGCAGCTGGCGAAGCGTGTTTGGCGACATGCAGTAGCGCGGCGCGACATCCATTCTGGCAGCGATTGCCAAATGGCAATGATTCCGAAGAGACATCGCAAGTATCGAGCAGGACAATGGCTCCAGCATAACGCGGCGGCGATGCCCTAGCGATGGCTCGTAGGAGCAAGTCGCGGCTGCCTGGCGACTACTTCCAGTATTTGTGCACAAGCTCCCGCGTCGCGCGGATGTTGGCGCGGCTCGACGCACCGAACACGATGGCCTCGATGTTGGGCTGCCCGCACACCCACTCGATCGCTTCGGCCGGAGGGATTGCCCCCGAAGCGTAGACCGACATCGCGATCGCGCGGCACTGGTGCGTGCGCAAGGCCTCGCCGTAGGCCTCGATGCCGCCGCACATGCGAAAGCCGATCTTGTTGATGTTGGAGCACACCACCGGGTTCTCGACTCCCACGTCCTTGAGCACCGGCAGCAGCATCGGCAGGTTCATCGTGAAGAATCCCGGCTCTGCGTTGTAGCGCTTCTTGACATGGTCGGCGAAGATGCGGAAAGCCTCGCTGAACTTCAGCCCCAGCAGCAGGTCGACCACCACGTTCTGCAGGAAGATCACCGGCGTCGCGAGGCCGGCGAACATCTTCATTTCGGCATCGATGAGCAGGGTGGTGATGCCCTCGATATCCTTCTTCGCCAGCGACATGCCGCCCCGCACCATCGCGTTCATCAGGCCTTCGTCAGGGAGGAAGCGTTTGAGCGCGCCGAGCATGCCGTCTTCGGTGACGGCGTTGGCGTACTTGTGCGCATAAGGCATGCCGGGGTAGAAGGTGAAGTCCTTGTAGCGCACCGGATCGGCGCGCATGTGGTCGCACACCGCAGCAATGCGATCGTGCGTGGTGCACATGAAGGTCTTCACGCCCTCGTCGAGGGCGTGGTCGAGGACTTCGATGACGGCACCGATGTCCTGGAAGCGCATCAGCTGCGCGCGCGCCTTCTCCTCCGACATGTGGTTGACGCCGAAGAACTGGTTGTCGCCGAAAAGCAGTCGATCCATGGGCTGGCCTGGGTATGGGGTGCGCCCGCGCGTCAGCCGCGCAGGAAGGAAAAGAAACCGCGCCTTGCCTTCGCTGCCGGAGCGGCGTCGCCGGCGCGATGTGCCGGCCCCGCGGCTGAATCGGCGAGGATCAGCTCGATCACGCGGTCGGTCTCGAGCGCCGAGGCGAACGAGTTGACGTTCGCCGGAGCGCCTTTCTCCTCGATGCAGCGGACGAAGTAGTCGAGCTGGGCGGAATATTCCTCGCCACGCACGTAGAACCAGACCGGCTCGGTGAGGTCGGTGGTGTAGCGTACGTTCCAACCAGTCTTGTATCCGCCCGGCGGGCTCGCCCCCTCGCGCAGGTAGGCCTGGCACTCCTGGCGGTCCGCGTAGATGCGCCCCTCCTTGCCCCAGATGGTGATCTTGGTGGTCATCTTGCGATACGACTCGTCGCTCCAGTTGACCGACAACTGCGCACTGCGTCCACCCTGGTAATGCAGCGTCGCGAAGACCTCATCGTCGGTGTCGCGCGAGAACACCTTGTTGAGCACCGCACCGCCCACCCCCTCGGGCATGCCGAAATACCAGTTCACCAGGTTGAGCGGATGCGCCGCGTAGTCGTACAGGCAGCCGCCGCCTTCGGAGCGCTGGCTGCGCCAGGTCGAGCCCTTGGGCTTGAGCACGACCGGACCGTAGGCCTCTGCCAGCACGTGGGTGACTTCGCCGATGGCGCCGGCGTCGAGAAGACGCTTCACCTCCTGGAAGGCACCGACGAAGCGATTGTGGTAACCGACCTGGTTCACGAGGTTCTTCTGGCGCGCCAACGCGACGAGCTCTTCGCCATCGCGCGAGCTCAGGCAGAACGGCTTTTCGCAGAACACGTGGATGCCGCGCTCCAGCGCAGCCTTGACCATGCGCGCATGCATACTGGAGGGCGTGGCCACGATCATCGCGTCGAGCTCGACCTCGCCCAGCATCGTGTCGAAGTCAGTGAAGGTGCGGATGCCTGTGTACTTGCTGAGCACGTCCAACACGTACCCCGTGGCATCACAAACCGTCTCCACCTTCACGCGTGGATGCGCATTGATCATGGCGTGATGGGAGAGGCCCATCTTTCCCAGACCTACAACGGCGAGTCGAATCAAGATGCTTTCCGCTCCGAGTTTGTCGGCAGAGACGAGCCCATGCCCGTCATGCGACACATCCGTCTCAAATCCTCTACCCAGTCGATTTCATCTATTCGGATCATGCTTTCCTGACCGCGATCGTCACGAGGCACGGCAGGAACGTCAGCAGGCCGCGATTCAAGATGTCACGCGGAATCGCCTTCCCGATCAATTGATCGACCCATTGGGGATAGGCGATTCGGCAGATTCCGCCGAGGACTTGAGCAAGTGTTCCAAAGACCGCACCCGAATAGAAGGTTTCCTCGACGACCTCGAATTCGTGATCCTGAAGCAATTGCCCGAGACGGCGCCGAGTAAAAGGGAATGAGTGGGTGTAGTCGCAATCAAAAAACCTGTAGCCCCAGCTTGCGTAGTCAGGGGTGGCCACCACCAGAACCCCTCCTGCCCGCAGATTTTCCCGCAAACCCTGAACAAGTGAGGCTGCGTCGCCGACCGAGCCCATGTGCTCAATAACATGAAGCAGGAAGCAGGCATCCGACGCCTCCTTCATTCTCGGCACCGGTGGGACGCTCACACATTCAACGTCGAAGCCTCGGCTGCGCATGGATTCGCCGATGCGCGAGTTTCGCTCGAGCGCGCGATAGCCCGCACCCCGCACCCTTGCGATTTCGGCAATATAGCCGTCACCGGGACCAACCTCGAACACCTGCCTGATGCCACCTTCTAGGTGCCGCTCCGCACGACCATAGACTTGGGCGGCAATTCGCCGCTTAAGGCGAATGCCGAGCCCGACGCGATCCCGTCCGGTGTAAGAGTCATAGATTGCCAAGTCGTCACGCCCCCCCTACGCTCCATTGACAGCCGATGCAGAAGCCGGCTCAGCCACGTGCCTTCGCTGCTCGCAGGAATCGAAACTGCATCAAGCCTTGGAGCACGCACTCGACTACATAGACGAGTGACCACCAATACCTTCGCGCTCGGAGCTTCGGCTGGATGATGAGCCGAAAGAGCCACTCCAAGCCGAGTGCGCGAATGAAACGAGGTGCCCAAGGGATAGCGCCGGCGTGATAGTCAAAAGCTGCGCCGACACCCACCATCCAGGGCGCCTTGACCTTCCCGAGATGCGTCGCGATCCACTTTTCCTGCTTGATCAGCCCCAGCCCGACCCAGACCATGTCCGGTTCGCTCGCGTTGATCTGCCGAACCACCTCGTCATCTTCTTCGGGAGTCTGGTCTCGAAACGGCGGGCAATACGTACCGCATACGATCAAGCCGGGATACTCTGCTTTGAGGCGCTGCGCCATGGCATCAGCTACGCCTTCCTTGCCACCATAGAAAAAGTGCCGCCAGCCTCGTTCCACCCCGCGGCTTGAGCATTCGAGCTGCAAAATCGGACCGTTAAAGCGCTCGATCTTCGCACCCCACGCCCATCCAGCCACAATCACGCCGACACCGTCGCAGAGGGAAAAGTCCGAATTCCGGATGAAGTCACCGTGATCCGGTCGGCGAAGCCCGTGATACATGGATTCCGTGTTGGTGATCGAAATGTACCGCCCCGACTCGCGAGCAGCAATCGCCCGTCCGATCTCCTCCAGCACCACTTCGTGAGGCGCAAGACTGATCGGCAGACCCTTTATGTACGCCACCGAGGGATCAATGTCCCTTCGTTCACCATTCTTCATACCGGAACCTTGCTAAAGGGCAGCCACCGCCCCGACGACGCGATCTATGAATTCGCGAAACGAGAGGTGCGTCGTAATCATCTCCAGCGACTTCGCGCCAAAGCGATCTCGCATCGCCCCATCACTTGAGAGAGTCTGGATGCGCATTGCCAGCTCCTCGGGGTCGTCGGTCCGTAGTCGAAAGCCGTTTACGCCGTCCTTGACCAAGTCGTCCGCGCTGCCATCCGCATATCCGGACACGATCGGCAACGCATGGGCCATCGCTTCGTTGATAGCCAGTCCGCCGGTGCCAGGCAGAACAAAAATGTCTGCGGCATCAAAAAACTGCCCTACCCCCTCGACGATTCGCCCGAGAAACGCAATGTCGTGCCTGTCCGAATACATCTCGCGTAGACTCTCGAGATGCGGGCCGTCCCCGATGACAACAAATACGACGTTTGCGGGCTTAATCGTGTCCAGCGCCGCGATCACCCTTTCAAGCCTCTTCTCCGCCAGAACCGCTCCGACATACAGCAGCACCGTCTTGCCCGCGGCGTTTGGAACGCGCTCTTCAAAAACACGGCGGGCCACCGCTCTTTCGGTCCGCACGATCTTCTCTTCGTTTATCGTGTTGTGCATCACGGTCACTTGTGAGCTCGAGGCACCGTACTTGACCGCAAATTCCCTTGCATTCGAGTGATAGGCAAGGTGGTGATCGAATCCTGGGATGAACTTCTTCAACACGAGGTCCTTCAGCCGACCCGGGTTGTAATCGTAGCCACATTGCCATGCGACCATCTTGAAGCCGGCTTTCCTTTTCATTCGCATGACTTGCCACTCGGAAAATGTTCCCGAATGACTGGTCGTGATCACGACGTCCGGGCGAAGCTCGCGAAGGATTCTTGCCACCCCTCGCTGATGGCGCAACATGTAGCTGCCGACAACGATCTCTACCAAACGAAACTTGTGCTCGTCCCGCAATACCTTCTCACGAAGCGGTACGCGGCCAGTCTTGCCGGCTGCATGATCCGCGGTCAGCAATACGAGCCGGCCACCTGCAGCGCGCAATCTTCGATCCAGCTCCACCAGCGTATCCCGGTGGTAGTGCATCACGTAGTCCAGTACAAAGGCAACCGTTTTCATCCGAAGAATCGAAATATCCGAATTTCAGGTGAGCCGAAGCCCGATCGCCCAGGTCACGCGTCGCCCTAGTTGCTCCGGTGTCATCGGCTGAAATACCAAGGCTTGCCGTCGCTGACAACGAGCACTGGCGCACCATCCCATGGAATGATCGCACCGCCTTTCGCCTGTGCGCGGCTCTCGTCAAGGCCCTCTACCAGTCTTGGGCCGGTTCCTGGCAGTAGCAGGGAGGTCTGGCCAATCTCCGACTTCCAGACCAACTTGGCAGTACGGCCCGAATTGCTGACATCGCATTGCCAGGTGTCCATCACTGGACGCCCGCCGCAGGAAATGGTCGCTCCCACCAGCCAGCGCCGTACCACGCGATAGGAGACAGTCATCTGGTTGGGGATCTGGTCGGCAGGATCAATCATCCCCATGTGCTTGCTATCCCACGCATACCAGAAAACCCTCTCCACACCAGCGGAAGCGGCAACAATGTGCACGCGCGCCATGCGGGCACCTGCCTCGGCCGGGGAAAACACCCTAGAAAATGGGCCAACATCCCATTCAGCTTTCACCTCTCCGGCGCGCGTTTGAACCAGATAACCAACCTCCGTGTTCCAGATTGGCACGTTTGCCAAGCCGTTCTTGGCGAGCACACGCTTGATCTCCTGCGCTGTCTCCCAGCCCTTTTCCGGATGCAGTTCATAGAAATGAAACGAAGCAATATCCGTGTAGCGCGCGCCGCCCGCACTAAGGTATGCGTCTAAAGCCGCAGCTCCGCGAATGCTGTCGGTAAATCCGGGGGTCGCCAGGCGCGCAGCCGGGTCGACCCGCTTGATGACTTCATGCGCTACTGCTGCGAGCTTTACGAGATCGTCGGGCTTGCCGCAAAAGAAGATTGCGCCTCTGCATCTGCCAAGAGCATCCGAATACTTCGGCTCATTCCACACTTCATAGACTTTGATTCGTCCCTTATAACGCGTGACAACAGCCTCGACATAGCTCTTCCAATCCTCCATCCTTTTCGGCATGCCGCCGGTACCCATGCCCCACGCATGCTTCTCGTCCCCACTTACGGAGGCCCATCTCGCCGTCTGCCCGAGTGTGTAGGTCAACTCCTTCTCATTCTGCAGGCCAAGAGATACCTGTCGATCAAAACTTTCGAAGTTCCACACGCCGGGCGCGGGTTGTATGTCTGCCCACTTTAGGTATGAGTCCCAGATTCGCCAGGCGCCGAACGGTACGCTCGGCCATTTGGTGGTCATGTGAGCGCGTTGAACGACCAGCCCGAAGAATTCAGCTGGAATGGCCGACTTTCTTTCGATGACGGTAGGGCTCGCAACCGGTTGCGCCTGTGAGAAAGAGCACCAGACGAAAGCGAGCAGGGAAACTACTGATGCACGAAAATGGATCTTCATGCCATTCTCTTCGTAGGCAACAATCTGCTCGGCGAGCTGGCAGGCCGGGCTCGCATCGGTGTCGAATTCAGCAAGTGTTGTACTTCCAAGGCGGAGGTCATGAAGACGATCCACCAGAGATGAGTCGTGCGAAGAATCGTCGCTTCGGCCACGTTCATTGTGGCGACGAGAACAAAGATGGAGAAGTGGAACAAGCCTCCGACGACGTCCTGACGAAAAAGTCGGGTCAAGTTCTGCAGATGTTGGAATATGAAAACAAGCGTAAGTACGGTACCCACTAACCCGATCTCATTGAGGATATCCAAGTATCCGTTATGTGCCTGACCCGGGTAACCCCATCGAACAAGATACGAAATCTGGCCTGAATCGCCTTTAAGCCCTAGCCAGAAGCCGCCATACCCAATGCCGAGCAACGGGTGCTTCTCTATCTCGGCCCACATCAATTGCCACAGATACGTTCTTCCGGAAAGCGTGATGTCGCGTTGGGTCAGTCTGAAGAATGCATCCAGCGACTCCTGCAGCGTCGGGTAGCCGAAGATCACGCCAGCAGCATGCGCTCCAAGCACGACACACAGTATTAGGTCGATCGCGAGGATTCGCCAAGAGACGCTCGCCTTTATGAACCAATATGGTGCGATAACGAGCGCGAATACCGCCGCCAGCGCCCACATCGAGGTGACACTGCGCGACAGCCCTAGTCCCGCGAGGCCGAGCAATGCGAGGGGTATGTAAATTGCTCTCAGCCGTTTCTCGATCACGACGTAGGAGATACCGAAGACAATGCTCAACACTGCGAGCTGACCGAAATTGTTCTTGGTGGCCATGAAACCGCGGAAACCGTCCGGGGCAAAGGCAAAGTCCCGGAAAACGCCTCCTACGGCTACAGCAAGCAACGTGCCCAGGAGCAGTACCGGTGTCACCAACCGGTGCGTGCGATAGGAACCTTTGCCCCCCGCTATCATCGCCGCCGCGAGCACCGTCACGCCGACGACCTGGATGACCCGCTTGAAGGAAACGAAGGGCTCCGGACTCCAGATGATCGAGCCGCATACGAAGAGCAGGAGAACGATGAAGCTCTTTGGAATCGAATCCCAAGCCATGGACCAGCATTGAGGCCGGCGAATCAGCACGATTCCTGCACTGAAGAAGATCGCGGCCCAGACCACCTGCCGCAATGTGCTGCCTTCGGTCGCCCCCTCCGCGCCAGCACCGAACGGAAGCAGCGTGAAGAAAATCGCGAAGTAGAAGGTCCATCGGCCTATCGGCTTGTCGACTGAAGCACTCATTGCTTCGGCTCCCTTGCATACGCTCCCGCAATGGCGTGCGCGATCTGGTCCCAGGCGAATTCGGTCTCGCAAGCAAGGCGCGCAGCACTGCTCAGTCTGTTGCGCAATGCCTCGTCGCGCATCAGCAGGTCAATCGCCGCACCGAACGCCACCGGATCGGTGGTGTCGCAAATCCAACCGCTCTCGCCGTGACGCACATATTCGCGAAAGCCAGCAAGGTCCGAGGTCAGGACTGCCTTGCCGTAGGTCATCGCCAGCAGTACCGCGCCACTCTGGTAGATGTGATGATACGGAAAAACGACGAGGTCGGCTGCGGCCAGAAGATCGGACAATTCCTGGTTCTCCACGAATTGCGGCACGAGGCGGAATCGCTCTCCCAAGTCCGCCTTCTTGAGACGGTCTCGCAGCTCGCCAAGCAACGGCTCGGCGCAGCGGCCGGCCGCGTGGATGCGCGTACCCGGCGTAGCGAGTCGCGTAGCGGCATCGATCAGCCGGTCGACCCCCTTGTAGGGACGCATCAGGCCGCAATACAGGACCAGGTGCTCCCCGAGCGCCACGCCCAGCCTTTCCCGCGTCCCGGCGGCCGCGGCAGGTGGGTGATCGCGCAGGAAGCGCGCGTAGCAGCCGTGCGGCGCGTAGAGTATGCGTTCGGCCGCCACGCCGAATTGAGACTGCAGGATCTCCCCGGTATGCCTGCTCAGTACATGGATGCAGTCGAGGCGTCGGTACCAGACGCGCGCGGTCCACTTGTGCCAGAAGCGGCGTTCATGCGGGAGGGCGTTGTGGGCAGTCACGATCAGGCGCGCCATCAGCGGACGAAGCAGCAGATAAAGCGGCATCTCCATCCAGGCTACCCTGAAGAACTGCACGTGTATCGCGCCGTGGCGATGACGCCAGATCTCCCGCGTAAGCATGAGCATCGCGGCAAGTTGATCCATCAACTTGGCGAATCTGCCGCTGCGTCCCCAATACTCCGGGAACGCCTCGATCACGCGCGCGCAGTCACCCGCGCGCAATCTCGAGCCTTTGACGGTCAAGACGGTCAGGTCCACCAGCGGGTCGAGCGCAACCGCGAGGTCAACCCCGAAATCGTTCGCGGAACTCAGCGTATCCACCAGCAGCACGGGGATGCGGCGGGCGCCCTGACGCCTAGACATGGTCGCCCTCCCGTGACTGTTGGCCTGCCAGCACGCCCGGCCAGCCCACCAGCCAGATGAGTGCCGCGAGCACGCCCTCGGCGGCGGCCAGCGCGAGCACTACCATGGCAAGCGAATCGGAACGTGCCGCCAACAACACGCCGGGTACCGCGACTGCAAGAGCAACCAGGCCGTAGAAGAACAGCGACTTGAATGCGCTCTTGCTGGACATCATGGCGGCCATGCCGACCATGCGGACCGACATGATGCCAAAGAAGACCATCCAGGCAAGCACAACCGGCCCCAGGCCGATGTACTTGGCACCGAGCAACTGAAGTTCGAGTACTGGCAATGCAAGCCAGAGCACCAGGCCGTAGCACACGACGATGGCGCCGACCGCAGTGACCGAACGCAGAACCAGCGACGTCAATTGGGCGCGCTGCGACGCGGCGAGCATGGCGCTGGCGCGCGGCCGGAATGCGCTGGACCAGCCTGCAACGATCAGCGTCAACGGCACCAGCAGCAAGCGCGCTGCGGAAAGGTCGGCTACAGCCGCCTTGCCGGAAAAGTGGTCTACGATGTAGACGAAGGCGTTCGAATACGCCCAGGTCACGAGGACGCTTGGCAAGGCCCACTTCGCGATGATAGCGAACTCCCCGAGGTCTTCGCCACGGATCTCGCGTAAGGTCGAACGTTCACGCGCGAGCCGTAGCATCCCGGGCAATCCCGACAAAGCGCCCGCGACACCAATCACGCACAGCACCAGTGTCGCACCGAACGCGTACCCGACTGAGCCTGCAGCGATTGCGACTGCCGCACTTCCCACATAAAGTGCATCCGAAGACAGGGCTCGCGCTGGTTGCTGGAGCAGGAAAAAGCCGCCGCGCACGTACTCGCGTATCAAGAGACCTATCGCGGCGACGCCGACGCCGAATACCATCCATAACGTGGAGCCGTCACTCGAATCGCTCGAGAGCCAACCTGCGCAAACGAGAACCACCAGCGCCGCTATGCCCACAAGGGCCAACTGGATCACGAATCCCGCACCGGCGGTACGCCTTCGCGCGTCATCGTCGGTCAGGCTGGGTTGCAGCGTCGTCAGTGGCGAATTCACCAACGCGTTTTGAATGCTCTGGATCAACAAGAGTGATGCGATAGCGAGTGAAAAGGTCCCGAATTCCTCCTTGCCGGTCCAGCGGATGAAGGCGAGATTCAGGAGGAGACTGAACGCGCTAAGCAGAGCCTGGTCCACGGCACCGAGCACGCTGCCCTTGACGATACTCTTCATCGGGCGGACCGGACATGTGGTGCACCCCTCAGCAAGGCAAAATCATCCCTGGCCAAGATAGGCGAATTCCTGATCCACCGAATAGGTATTGTCTCGCGGGGGCGTCGGCGCACGCCAACCCATTCTGACCACGAGCGGGATGTCCATCCACGCCCTGAACGTGTCGTCCTGCCTGCGGGTGTCAAAACGGATATTTTCCGAAAGCCCGATGGCCGGCCCCCGCCGGCCCACTGGGAAGATATTCCTTCTTGGGTTGCCGCGCCGCGAGGTTGGGGTAGATGGACGACGAACCGGGGGAAGGGAGCACTTGACGCCCCATTTTCTCGAAGCAAGGATCACGCTGTCCTGCGCGGCTATGCTCTCGCCGGAGAAGACCACAGGGTCGAAGTCGTTGGCAATAATGCCGATGAAGAGACAAGTCTTGTACCGATTAGTCATGCTGATCAGGGACGCTTGGTATGTGCCACGCGCGGTCAATTACCGAATGCCAGCGTACCCACCAGACGGCGGCGCTGATCGGCTGCCACCGCGCCCACCATGTCTTGGGCGAATTGCCGGTGCAGATCGTATGCCCGCTCCTTGTCGCCGTCGATGGAGGAAATGCGGACCAGCATGCCATCGGGGATTCGCCCGCCGAACCCGAAGCGCATTTCCACCAGCTTCTTCTGCAGCCCGCCGACAATCACCTCATCACCCACGGTGGTCCAGTAAGTCACCGGCTCCCGGCGCGCCCCGAAGGTGGTCATTAGCCGCGTCGCAGGAATCGCCCCGATCGGCAGCACCAGCGTTCCGACCTGGCGCGACTCGACCTGGAATCCTTGTGCGGGATAGCAGACTTCAGGTTTATGCAATTGCAGGCTGTCACTCTGGTCGCTGCCGTATGCGAGCGAGAGCATGATCGCGTAGCCGCGCGAATTGACGTAGGTCCGAGCTAGAGTTTGGTTATAGATTTTGTCGATCGCGGCCTTCTGTTGAGGATCGACGATCTGGGAGGAGCCGAACTGTGCCTCGCGCCATTCGCCAATCTGGCGCGGAATCATCGTCTCAAGATTGACCTTCGGTCCGCTATCGGCCACCTTCTCGCTGGGCTTCAGAGCCAGCGCCAGACCCGATGCGGCCACCATCGAAGCCAGCAAGATGCTGTTTCGCAGCCACTGCGTCATGCGTGCCCCTCGCCTGGACGTTGCCTAGCCTTAAGGCCGAATTGCAGCACGGCGTCTGTCGCTATGATCAGAAGAAGAGCCGACAGAAAAAGGACCATCCCTGCAAAGCCATGCAGAAATCCCTGCCCGGCAGCGTCGCCGAAGTGATAGGTGATGAGCGTGAGGACCATGACGCGAATCACGTTTGCCGTGAAGGATATCGGCACGATCAGGACCGCCAATGCGACATTGCGGAACAGCGAGTCACGTTGCACTAGATTGAGGTAGAGCAGTCCCAGAGCTTCAAGCGTGAACAACGTGTGGAGACCGGCGCATGCGTCTGCAACTAGCAATTTGTACTGACCCACCTGCAAGATCACGCCGGTCCGCGCAATCGGATAGCCAACGGCAAACAGCACGCTTTCTGCAACGTACGAAACTGCCATCTTCATCGGCATCGTCACCGCGTCGACGACAGGGCTTGGTAAAGGAATCATGAACAGCATAAAGAAGAGTGCAAACCATTGCGCTTTGAACGCCGATGGCCCGCGCACCAGGAGCGCGAATGCGGTCAACAACCAGATTGCGGATCCGATTTCGAATATCAATATGTCCTGAGAACGGCCAATCACATACAACAGCAAACCGAACGCAAACAGAGGCCAGCCCCAAGCTGACGGCCTCTCCCCTTCGCTCGCTTGCATCATCAACGGCCACTTACGGTACATCAGCCAGCAGGCGATTAACAGCACGATCGGACCATGCGCCTGCTCGTCGCTGCTCCAGATGCCCTTGAACAGGCCGTAAAGACTAGGCACATAGAGAATGCAGAGGCCGGCTATGACGCCCAGCCACGGCAAGAGGAGGTCACGGCGGCGATTCGGCTTGCCGGCACCACCCACATCGATCGATGACAGATTGGCGCTCACGATCCTAGTCCACGCACTCCAAGCAACTATCGGGGCCGATTCTTGGCTGATTCGGAACCGCAACCCGGCACCCAGAACTTCCATTCACCGCAATCCGAGCTGCAAGGCATCTCGACGTCACCCATCAATTCATGGCAATCGCACCTTTTGATCCTGCATGACCTCAAGCTAGCATGTTCTCCCATCAGCGTTGCAACATGATGACTTGGCCCGTCGATACACGCCCCCGCCTTCAGGAGACATTCAGTGCTGAGCCCACGAGCTCCACGCCACTTTGCTGCATGCTTCGCGCCAGCATTTGAAGCTCGCTTGCGGAGGTCAGGTTCTTGCGCGCAACCAACAAGGCCGCGCCTGCACGCGCGGCCACAGTGTGCGCATCGGCGAACGCACCGGTCGCAGGTGTGTCGATGATGATGGTATCGAAGTTCTTGCCTAACTCTTGGAGGAGTTCCACGAACGCAACACGCCCAAGTAGCTCCTGCGGATTGGGCGGCGTTGCTCCCGCTGGCAAAACTGACAAACCGAGCAGATTGGGAATTCGCACGACGGATTCTGGGCCCGCACGCCCTGCCAGCACGTCCGAAAGCCCGCCCTTGTTGGCCAGATGAAAAAGCTCATGCTGGCGCGGATTGCGCAAATCCGCATCGACCAGCACAGTGCGCTCGCCGAGTTGCGAAAATACGATTGCAAGGTTTGCCGCAAGAAAGCTCCGCCCGTCCCCAATGCCGGGGCTAACGATTGCCAGAGCCTTGCGCGAGTCCGCGCCGTCGAACCAACGCAGCACAAGTTGGCTGCGCAGTGCACGCAAACGCTCCACAGGCTCGGTAAACGGCCGGTAGGCTGCCACCAATTCCTGCGAGAGGCTATGGTCGCCAGCGGGCAGGTACGGATAGTCAAACTGGCGCGCAAGCGCAAAGCGGATATCGTCTTCGGTCAGCAACCTCAGTTGTTGGGCGGCATCGCCGAAGCGCATGCCACGTTCCTTCTGCAGGCGCAGTATCTTCTCTGCGTCCTCAGCGGTGAGTCGACCACTATCGATGAGAATCGCGCCGATCGATCTCCCGCGGCTCACGGTGGGCTTGGCTTGGGTATCAGGCACTGCACTCATGGAGTTTCCGTCGTCATTGTCATGCTGCACGCGCTTTTGGCCCGAAAAATGAGCGACCCGGCAGGTCGGCCTTCGGAATGGTTGCGAGAAGCGGAAGTCCAATCAACTCGGACAGGTCCTCGGCCGAGCGCACCCGGCGGTTCGCCAGCTCGCGCATGAACGCCAGCCCGACGCCCAGAAATATCCCCAGAAAGACCGCCACTACTGCGTTGAGCAGCATGCGCGGGCGCGAGGGTTCGATCGGTTCCGGCGCCGCATTCAGGACTGCGATATTGGTCTGCACCGATGTCGACTCCAGCTTTGTCTGAGAAGAGCGGACGCTGACCAGCTCGTAATTTCTCTGCGCGGTCTCGAAGTCCCGCTTGAGCACGTTGATTTCGTCACGGGTCTTATTGAGTTCGAGCACTCTGGCTTTCTGGGCCGCGATAGCCGCCCGCAGCTCCTGTTCCTTCTGGCGGTTCACGCCAAGCGTCGTGCCAATGGAACTGGTCACCTGCTTTGTCTCGGCGTCAAGCTTGGATCGCAGGCTCGCCAACTCCTCCTCAGCCCGCTGCGTTTGCGGGTGGTTCTTGCCAAGATTGACGTTGCTGTCCTTGAGCCGCCCTTCGAGTCGAGCGATATCGGCCTTCAGTTGATTCAAAAGCGGATTCTGCATTACCTCGGCAAGGGTATCCGCCTTCGCACCGGACTTCTGCTTGCTGGCACTGTCGGCTGTCTGTGCCTGCACTGCGGAGAGCTGCATCGATAGCTCACTCAGCTTGTTGTTCTCGAAATCGAGCCGCTCTTCGGCCGCGACAATGCCCGTGCGCTGCGTGAACTCCGTCAACGCAAGCTGTGCTTTTTCCAGTTGCGCGCGCGCCTGCTTGACCTGTCCTTCGAACCAAGTCGCATATTGGCGCGCCGGCTCCACCTTCAATTCAAGGTTGACGTCGATGTAGGCCTGCGCGAACGCGTTCGCTACGGCCGCGGCAAACTTCGGATCGGCGCCCCTGAAGCCGATGTTGATGACATTGCTCTCGCGCGAAGGGCGCACGTCAAGCTTCTTCTGCAACAGTTCCGCAAGCCACGTGTTGACGTTCCCCTTTCCTTCTGTCGCCTCCTGCCACTGCTGACGAACTGACGGGCTTTCGTCGAGCTTGAGCATCTTCACCACGCGTTGTGCCACGCGATCGCTGTTGATGATGTCGACTTGCGTGGCCATATATCCTGGCGCAATCAGCGCAGGCAGTACCATCCCCGCCACTGGATCCGGCGACTTGACGTCAACTACGATTGCTGTGTTGGCTGTGTACTCCTTCGGAATCACAAGACTTACCCCAACGGTCACTGCAACCACCAGCGCCAAGGTCACAAGCACGGTCCAGAACCGCGCCTTCAAGATCAACAGGAATTGACTGAACGTCATGTCGCAGAGACTCCTCGCGTGGCGGCCTAGAACAGGCTCTCGGTCACATACAACACATCGTCGGGCAGGACTGCGTCGGTCATCGGCGGTCGCTGGATCACCTCCACGGCACCTTGCGCGTTCTTGCGGTGCAATTTGAGCCGTCTTTCATCGCCGCGCGCGGTCGGCCCGCCGCCCTGCGCCAGCGCCTGCATGATGGTCATGCCGCGCTCGATGCGATACGACCCCGGGCGCTGCGCCTCGCCGTAGATGTAGAACACCGGCGCGCGGTGCACGTAGATGCTGTCGCCGCCAACGAGCACAATGTCCTGCTCGCCGCCTGGCAACAGGTACAGCGCCGGGATGTCGATCACGCGGCGAAACGGCTTGCCTTCGCGGATGCCAGTCACGATGACCTTGTCGTCGCCGACCTGCGTGGCGCCGCCGGCCATGGCCAGCATGTCGGTCACACGGGTGTTGAAGGTCTCGAGCGGAAAGCGTCCGGGCCGGTTGACCTGGCCCAGCACGCTCACCTGGTTGCCGCGCACCGCCACCAGCACGATGTTGACCTGCGGGCGCTGCACGAAGCCGCCGGTGCGCAGCGCATCGGCGATCTTTTTCTCTGCCGCGGCGATCGATAGTCCGCCCAACTGCACCTGGCCGATCAGAGGGTAGTTGATGGTGCCGGTCTCGGAGACCCGCGCCTCGACGGTCAGGTCCGGGTTCTGGAACACCTGCACGCGGATCGCGTCGCCGGCACCGAGCGCATAGTCGAGTCCTTGCGCCACGACCGCGCCGCACAGGCCCAGGGCGAGTGCTAGCAAGACCCCCAAACGTCCCAGCAAATGCTTCATGTTCCTCACTTGAGCCCCTTCAAGCCTTTTTCGATGCCCGCATCCAGCGGCGGGGTCGCCATCGGGCTGGCCGGCGCAGCAGCGGGCGCCGCCGCGGCCGTCGCAAAATCGCCCTGATAGCTGATCTTGGCTTTTTCCTTCAGGCGCTTCATTTCCTGCGCGCTGGCCTCGCTGATGCGCTGGTTCATGAGGAACTGCTGCACGCGCGGCAGCGCCTGCGCCTCCGGCACCGGCTGGGATTGCGACGCCACCACGCGCAGCGCAGTCACCCCCTGCCCGGCCTCGATCACCAGGCCCTGCCCGTCCTTCAGCGCATGGATGCGCGGCAGGAACTCCAGCGGGATCTGCTCGGCGGTGCGGTTGGCCGCGCCTGCCTGGTACTTGATGCCCTTGCCGTCCAGCCACTTGGCGATCTCGGTGATCGATTTGCCGCCGTCAATCAGTTCGCGCAGCGACACGGCCACACCGGCCGCGGCGGGAACGATCAGTTCCTGGATGGCGAACACGCGCCGCTCCGAAAAGAGCCAAGGGTTGGCGCCGTAGAACTTCTTGATCTCCTCGTCGGTGGGCTTGGGCAAGGCCGCGCCCATCTGCTCCAGGTAGGCGCGCGCCAGCACTTCGCGGCGCGCCATTTCCATGGCCATGAGCACGTCGGGCGAGCGGTCGACCTTCTTGTCCTTGGCGGCCTCGACCAGAAGTTGCTGATCGATCAGGCGATCAAGCGCGGCCTTGCGCACGGCAGAGGCATTTTCAGGCGTAGGGTTGGCACCGGCACGTGTCATCACGAAATTGATCTGGTGTACCGAGATTTCCTCGGAGCCGACCTTGGCAGCTACCTGGGTGGCGGCCTTCTGCTCGTCCTTGCCGCAGGAAGCCAGCACCAGGGCGGCCAGTGTCACGGCGGCCAGGCGCAGGAGCCTGGTATGGTTCGGGGATTGGTTCGCCATCGTTTTTAAGCCTTCAGAAAGTGAACTGTGCGGAAAGCACCGCCTGGGTGCTGCGAAAGTCCAGCCCCGGTACGGTGGAAGAGCGACGATCGCCCTGCAAGGAGGCGGACAAGGTGACGTAGCGGCGCGGCTGCCAGTCCACTCCGCCGTACCAGCCGGTCAGGCGGTCAACGCGGCCGTTCTGCGGCGTCACTGCGACCGGGCCCAGAAATTCGCGCGTGGAGTGCTCCACCCGTGCGCGCGCCAATACCTTGGCGCTGACCTGCCATTCCGGCTCGAGGGCCACACGCTGCACTCGGTTGTAGCTGCTGGAGGCCAACTGGAACGACAGCAGGTCGCGCGAGAAGGTCGTGCGCACGCGGGTCTTGGCGCTAACCCCCCAGGTCAGCACCGCGTTGCCGGCCAGGCCGCTGTAGTCGCGCTGGGCAAAGTTGTCGTGCTTGCGCTCCAGCCAGGTCAGGCGGGCGTCCAGGCGCGACTTGGCGCTGAAAAGCCAGGCCATGCGCCCTTCGAGCTCGCGATCGGCAAATCCGGTGTCGACCAAAGACGCGGCAGCCGGCGCCGGGCGGTTGATGAAGGCACCAGACGTGCCGCGCACTACCGCGCTCAGGAAGCTGCCAGAGGCATATTCGTAACGCACCCCGCCTTCGAACGAGTCCTGCCGTAAGTCCTGCTGCGCTAGAAAGGGCTGGCTGTTCCGCCCCTCGTAGGCGGTCGCGCCGCCGATCAAACGCCAAGCGCCATCCAGGCGGTACTCCGCGCTGAAGCGCGTAGTCTCGTCGGTACGCAGGTTGCGCACAAAACCGATGAAGTCGATGAAACTGCGGAGCGACTGACGCCGCTCGGTCGAGAGGCTGCCGTTGAACCTGGGCGTCACGCTCCAGCGCCAGGTGCCCAGGTAGTTGAAGGCGCCGTAGGACAGCTGCCCGAAGCGCTGGTAGCGGAATTCGTTGTAGCTGGCATCCAACTCGAAGCGCTGCAGCGACACCGGCTTGTTGATGCGGATGCCCGCCGAGGTCACCGTCAACAGGTCGTCACGACGGCTGGTGCCCAGGAAGCGGTTGGGGTCTGCTCCACCTGACAGGCGAAACACGTTGTCGTCATACAGCATGGTCGCACCGGCGGTGAAGTTGACCACGTCGAACTCGTCGGCCGCCGCCAGCGTGCAGGCGCAGGCGAACACGCCGGTCACCAGCATCCGGCCGACCTTGGCGCGCGGGCGCTTGAAGCATGGCATCACACCGTTCCGTCGACCACTTGCGGCAGCATGCGCAGCGTGGTCTCGCGCAGCCGCGCGGTCATCAGGCGCAGCAGCATGAGGAGCAGCTTCTGCCCCAGGCGCGGGTGGTCGATCAGGATGCGGTTCAGGTTGTCACGTGACAACACCGCCAGATCCGAAGGCTGGAGTGTGACGCAGGTGGCAAATCGCGGCTTGCCATCGATGAGCGACATCTCGCCCAGGAACGAACCAGGGCCCAGCTGCGCAACCTCGCGCACCTCGCTGTCTTCGCCACGCTTGGTCACGCCTACCGTGCCGGTCACGACGATGGCCATGAAGGTGCCGGGCTCCCCTTCGTGGACGATCACGCTGCCCCCGGGGGAGCCATAACACTCGAGGTATTCACACAACTGCCGGTTTTCTGCAACCGAAAACCCCTCGAAGAGCGCGAGCGGCTGCAATACCGCGAGGATGTCCT
Organism: Burkholderiales bacterium; assembly: GCA_016790635.1. Lineage (GTDB taxonomy): Bacteria > Pseudomonadota > Gammaproteobacteria > Burkholderiales > JAEUOS01 > JAEUOS01. The sequence goes on along the minus strand of JAEUOR010000003.1, from coordinate 45,231 downwards.
CGAGATAGTCGGTGCCGGGGCCTAAGGGGGCCATGCCGGCCAGCGGATTGCGCGCGGGGGAGACCATGCTGATCAGAGTTTATTCCCAAAGCGACGCTCCGGCCCGGGGCTCGGAGCGCATTGATGCGATTGTTTCAATAAATACAGTCACTTGCAACCCATATTTCAAGTCTGACCGCAACTTCGGTTGCTAATAGGCCCCCTGATCGCGAAAAACCACCAGGACGGTCTTGATGATGATTCTCAAATCCAGCGCCAGCGACCAGTTGCGCAGGTAGTCGAGGTCGTAATCGACGCGCGCCTTCATCTTCTCCAGTTCGCGGGTCTCGCCGCGAAACCCGTTCACCTGCGCCCAGCCGGTGATGCCCGGGCGGACCTTGTGGCGCAGCATGTAGCCGGTGATGAGCTTGCGGTACATCTCGTTGTGCGCCACCGCGTGCGGGCGCGGCCCGACGATGCTCATGCGCCCCTGCAGCACGTTCAAGAACTGCGGCAGTTCGTCCAGGGACGTGCGACGCAAGAAGGCGCCGACGCGGGTCACCCGCGCATCGTTGCGGCTGACCTGGATGATTTGCGCGCCGTCCTCGGTCACCGACATGGAGCGGAACTTGTAGACATGGATCTCCTCCCCGTCCAGGCCATAACGGCGCTGCTTGAAGATGACGGGCCCGCGCGAATCAAGCTTGATCGCCAGCGCGATCAAGAGCATGACAGGCAGGGTCAGGATCAGGATCATCGTCGCCAGCACCAGGTCGGACAGGCGCTTGATGAAGCCATTGGCGCCGCGAAACGGCGTCTCGCACACCGAGATCACCGGCATGCCGTACACCTGGCCGGAACGCCCCTGGATCAGGTCGGTGACGAACATGTCGGGCACGAAATAGATCGACGCGGTCGTGTCCTTCAAGTCGGAGAGCACCGACAGGATGCGCGGCTGGGAGGCCATCGGCAGCGACAGGTAGATGAGCTGCACGCGGTTCTCGCGCGCGTAGCGCGGCAGGTCGGCCAGGCGCCCCAAGAGCGCGTGCTCGCCGGCGCCGGTCAGGCGGTCGCGCGCGCGGTCGTCGAAAAACCCCAGGATCTGCATGCGCGTGTAGCGGGCGTCGGCGATGCGCCCGGCCAGCGCAAGACCCTGGTCGTTCATGCCGACGATGACCGCGCGCTGCGGCGGCCCCTGCAAGGCCAGCACCCAGGGGGCGCCGACGCGCAAGAGAAAATGCGCGCCGATCTGCGCGGCAGGCGCAGCCCACAGCCAGGTCAGGATGGCGGCCTCGTCGAACTCGCGGATGTAGCGGGTCGCCACGCCTGTCAGGAGCAACAGGCCCGCGATCCAGGTCCAGGTGAAGATGACGTCGGTGATCACGCGACGCACCGAGAACTGCAGGCGCGAGGTGCCGGGAAAGGTGATCGAGAAGACGATTACGGCCAGAATCAGGTAGGCCGGCGGCAGTTCATTCTCGTAGACCAGCGCGATCACCCACAGCGATGCGACCAGCACAGCCGGATCGAGCAGCGCCTCGATGGCCGAGAGCAGGTCGTCACCGGCGATCTGCGCGTGCGGCCGGCGCGCGCTGTTGCGCGCCCCGCCGACCGCCTCAATGCGCTCCATCGGCACTCGCCCCTTCGAGCCGGTTCACCGCCTGCACGCGGTTGTACACATCGAGCTTGCGGAAGATTCGCTTCAAGTGATTCTTGACGGTGAAGGCGCTGATGTCGAGGATGGCGCCGATTTCGTGGTTGGTCTTGCCCTTCTTGACCCACGCCATTATCTCGCTCTCGCGCGAAGAAAGCGTGCCACTGTCGGGAAAGGCCGCTTCCGGTTCATCGGCATCGGCCGGCGCCGCCGCCTCCGCGCGCAGTGGCGGTACCTGGCGCAAGGCGGTGTCGATGTGGGGCAGCAGGAGTTCAAACGCTGCGCGCGACCGGTCCGAGGTCAAGGGCTCGGTACCGAAGAGGGCATACAGGCAGTCATGGCGGCCGCGTTCATCGCTGATGCCGTGAATCAAAGCATAAGGCATGCCGCCGACGGCACGGCCGAAAATGCCCGCCGCCGCAGCCGACCCGAACCCGGATTCGCCCACGCGCATCGCGAAAGGCTTCTTTTCCAGTTCGGTCCAGCGCGCAAACAGGCCGGACAGGAGCGGCGCAACTTCTTCCGGCGGGCAATTGGCGGTGCGGACTCCGGACATACGGGAGACGATGTCATGGTGCACCAGGCCCAGCCGAAAGTCGCCCCAGGACGCGACCATGATCTGGTGCGGCAGGAAATGCTGCATGTCGCCCTGCAGCCAGACCAGCAGGTCCAGGTGACGCCGGACCGACAAGGCCTGCTGCATGAGCGCAAAGACGCGTTTGGCGTCGTCGCGGCGGGTCAGGTGGGGATTGGGCATGGTCAATGGCACGGGTGCATCTTCTGTGCCGATCGGTGTCGGGCGCCCCCCCGGCCCCCGCCCGAACGCTGCGCGGCGCGAGCGCCGGCAATTGCACAATTGAAGCCTTTGATTCTCACATGCGAAGTAGTGCAGAACTCCCGTGGCCATAGGCACTTGCGTGACTTTGTTCACGTTTCTGGTCAAGCGGTGCAGCGTCGTGGCCTGCGTGCCGAACGGTGAGGAACTCGCTGCAAAGCGCCACAGTGTCACGGTCGCAGGTGACCAGGGCATGACAGCATGCTCCCGGGACGCCGGGAATCTTCGCGGAAAGCTTGCCGGCATCGGCAACAAAGCCGGGAAGACTGGAGGCGGGGGCCGGAATCGAACCGGCGTGCACGGCTTTGCAGGCCGCTGCATAACCACTTTGCTACCCCGCCATGTGGGGAAATGGGTCCCGCGGCACGTCGGGACTCAAACAAAAAAGGAAAGTCGCGTGACTTTCCTTGTTCTTTCAATCTGGAGCGGGAGACGAGGCTCGAACTCGCGACCTCAACCTTGGCAAGGTTGCGCTCTACCAACTGAGCTACTCCCGCGAAGAGATGACGATTATATCAGTTCCGGATCACTCGCGCAGCAAGGGCCAGGCCGCGCGCAAATAGACCATCATCGATACCAGCGTCAGCGCCGCGGCGGCGACGATGCACCAGCTGCCCAGGACACCGGCGTGGAAAAGCCCCAGGAAATCATCATCGAAGAGCAGGAGCGGAATCGCGATCATCTGCGCGATGGTCTTGATCTTGCCCAGCGCATTGACGGCGACGCTTTTCGAGCGGCCGACCTGCGCCATCCATTCACGCAGCGCCGATATCGTCAGTTCGCGCCCGACGATGATGAGCGCGATGGTGGCGTCGCAGCGCCCCAACTGCACCAGCACCAGGAGCGCGGCCACGACCATGAGCTTATCGGCCACCGGGTCGAGAAACGCGCCGAAGGCGGACAGCTGGTTCAGGCGCCGCGCCAGCCAGCCGTCGAGCCAGTCGGTGATCGCTGCCAGCACGAAGATGAAGGTCGCGGCCTGGTTTTTCTCCGTCCCGTCCAGCCAGGACTCCGGCATGTAGAAAATCCCGACGAAAAGCGGGATCAGGAGGATGCGCAGGCAGGTGAGGAGATTGGGAACGTTGAGCGGCATGGCGTCGCGCGCAAGTGCCGGGCGCAGTCGTGACGCCGATGCCCACCGTGGTCATCGGCACGTCGCGGGCCTCGGGTCAGCGCACCTCCTCGACCCGCACCCAGACGCGGCGCTCGATCGCGGCGGCGTCGGATGAACGCGCCAGCATGCCGCGCGTCTCGGCACTCTGCGAAGTGCTGACCCCGCCCAGGTCCAGCCAATCGCCCAGGCGTCCGGACACGCTGGTCACCAGGCGATTGGTGGTGGCCATTCCAGCCGGCCCGCTCATCCCGCCCGCACCCGGCACGGGGGAATCGCGTTGCGTCGCGATCTCGAGCGTCACGATTTCGCCGGCCACCCGCGGCGTGACCCAAACGCCGGTATTGAGGTCGCGCTGCACCACGGTCTCGGTGACGACGGTGCCACCTGCGGTACGCGTGACGGTGCGCTGTGGCACCAGGTTGCTGGTGCCGGTCTGCACGAACGCCGGGCTGCCTTCCAGGGTGCGTACCTGCTGCGACACGTTGTCCTGCGCGGTGCCGGTACGGTCGTAGACGCCGACCTGTGCGCCGCTGCCGCCGGGCGCCAGGATGACCTGACCACCCACCCCACGCGAACTCATGCTGCCGCCGAAATCCTGGCGCACCGAAATGAGCAGCTGGCGCGGCGCACGATCCAGGCTTGCCACTACCTGGCGAATCTGCGCCACCTGCGCTGCCGGCGCACGCACGATCAGCGTGAAGCCGCTGCCGCTTACTGATCCGCCACTGCCGGCGAGCGGCGCCAGGATGGGGACGAGCTGCTCGGCGGGGCGATGCCGCAATTCGATGATCTCCAGGACCTGCGCCGACGCGCTGCCGGCACGACCCAGTCCTGCAATCCAGGCCAACGAAATGAGGAGTCCGCGGCGCGACTGCATGGCCGTCTAGGCGGGGATGTCCGGGATCAGGCGCATCTGCAACAGGGTGATCGTGTCGCGCAGCTGCAGCTTGCGCTTCTTGAGGCGCCGCAACTGCAACTGGTCGTGGCCGACCGTGCTGCCCAGGGTGTGGATGGCCGCGTCGAGATCGCGGTGCTCGGTCTGCAATTCGAGGATGCGCGCCTGTATGGCCTCGATGTCCTGCGCGGTGAGCATGCGCTGCGCCTGTCGTTGGAAGTGCTGTCGATGCGGCGCATGATACACGCGCGCCATGGCGTGCGAAGGGCCGCAATGGCGCGAAGTGCGGGGCTTCACGCCCCTTTCTACAGGGGAAGAGCCGCTCCCGCACGGCTATAATCGTCCGCCATGCCCATTCGCATCGAAGCAGGAACCGGCCAGCATATCGGCGATCGCGCCGAACAGCAGGATCGGCTGATCATCATCCCGAGCAAGCGCGAGCCCGGCGTGCTGCTGGCGGTCGTTGCCGACGGCATGGGCGGGCACACCGGCGGGGCCATGGCTGCCCAGCAGGTGGTCTCGACGGCGCAGCAGGTGTTCGAGAACTTCAACACGCGCGAGGATTCGCCGCGCAAGTTGCTGACCTCGATCGTCAATGAATCACACCTGATCATCACGCTGTCCTCCTACACCAGCGAACAGGAACCGCACAGCACGGTGGTCGCGATGCTGCTGCAAAAGGATCGCGCCGACTGGGCGCATGTGGGCGACAGCCGCCTCTATCACTTTCGCGGCGGCCCGCTGGTCAAGCGCACCACCGACCATTCCTACGTCGAGCAGCTTTTCGCCGAAGGCAAGATCAGTGCTGCGGAGATGGAAAACCACCCCAACAAGAACATCCTGGTGCACTGCCTGGGTTCGACCAATGCGCCGGTGATCGATTTCGGATCGACCGACAAGCTGCTGCCCGATGACACCTTCCTCCTCTGCAGCGATGGCTTGTGGGCCTATTTCGGCGACATCGAGCTGGGAGCGATCCTCGCCGCCTGTCCGCCACGCACCGCCTCCGAGCAATTGATCGCGCTGGCGCGCGAGCGCGGCGCCGGGCGCGGCGACAACTGTTCTCTCGCCATCGTCAAACTGACCCAGTTCGAGGAAGAAAAACCCAAGCCTCCGCCCCGGCCGGCGCCCCCACCCCGCCCTGCCGCTCCGCCCAAGCCGGTCGAGCCCGAACCGGAAGAGGTCGAGGCCGAGGAGAAGAAAGGCGGCATGTTCAGCCGGCTTTTCGGCAAAAAATAAGGCATGTACAATGGTTTGGCACTCGCACTTCGAGCATTGCTTGAAGTGCTGTAGAAGGCCTGTCCACCGTTTCCCATGAAGGGAACGCCCTTATCGGGGAGTCATCCATGATTCGACCCATCCGCGCATCCGTCCTTGTCCTCTCCCTGGTCGCCGCCGGCCTCACCTCCGGCGTCTACGCCCAAAGCCCGGCCGCGTCGTCCGGCGCCATGACGCCGTCGGTCGCGCCCGCGGCACCGTCCGCTTCTGCGTCCAAGCGTCGTGCGCTGCCGCGGGTCTCCGCGCCGGATTGCCCGCGCCTGGCCGACCCGTGGGACAACCTGTGCCAGATACGCAAGATGGCCGAGGTTGCCTGCAGCGATATTTCCGCGCCGCCCAAGCCCCGTCCCGTGTCGCGCCGCAAGAATGCGCCCCCGCCCGCCGCAGTGCCGAACGAGCGCCAGAACTGCGTCGACGCCTACATGCGCAACGTCTAGCAGCAGCAGAGGCGCCGGCGGGCCCACCCGTCACGGCGCCCCACCGGCCGTCCTGACGGCCGGCTCTCTGGTTGGTACTGCATCCCCCGCGATCCTACTGCTCGGGCGGCGCCTTGGCGCGTGCCGCTGCCGCCTTGCGTGCGCGCTCGGCAGCCCGCTCGTTCTCGCGCGCCTCACGCTGCGCGGCCCGCTTGATTGCAGCTTCCCGCTTGGCGGCGACCTCGCTGGCACGTTTGGCCCTTTCCGGGGCGGCCGCCTGGTCGTCGGCCGCGCGGCGCCGCGCCCGCTCGGCGCGCCGCGCCGCTTCTTCTTCAGCTCGTTTTGCTTGCGCGGCACGCTCCGGGGCTGCGCGCTCGAACTCTTCGCGACGCTTCAGGCTTTCCGCCTGTCTTTGCTCGAGGTCCCGGCTGCGCGCCGCCCCGCTGGCGGAGCGCTCCGGGACCGAGGACACCTCCTCGGCCTGACGCGCCGCGCGTGCCGCGGCCTGCTGTCGTGCGCGATCCCGGCGCAGGAACTCGCGCGCCTCGAGGTCAACGGCCTGGATGCGACGCACGGCGGCGTCATTGGCCTCGCGCGCGGCAACCAGGCAACGTTCGGCGAGGAACTGATCGCGGCACAGGAGGCGGGCACGCGCGTCGCGCGCGAACTGCGCGTTGCGCTCGTCGCGTGCCGCGCTGATGGCTGCGTCGGCCTTTGCCACCGAGTCGATTGAACCCGGTGGATAGGCAGCGGCAAACGGTGATTCGGAGGCGTACCCTGCCAGGCAGACGCAGGCGGCCAGCACGGCCAGGCAACCTCTTGCGGCGCACGTCACCCGATTGAGGGCGACGCGCGCTCGATGCGTGGCCGGCAACACCGCTCCGGCCAGCCCGGATTACTTCTTGGCGGCCGCGGCCGGCTTGCGGCAACCCAGCGACGAGCCCTTGGGCGAGGCGAAATACTCGGTGCCGGTCGGGCAGGCAAGCGGCTTTTCGGGCTTCTTCGCACCTTTTTGCGCCGTGCAGGTATAGGCGCCGGTCTTGCTGTTGACCGATTTGGTGTTGACGGCATAGCCCTCAGGGCAGGTCGGCGCGGCCGGCTTGGCGGCAGCCGCGGGAGCGGCGGCGGGCGCAGCGGCAGCGGCGGGTTTGGGCGCCTCCGCCACGGTCACGGTCGCACGCGCTTCGCCGGGACATCCCAGCGCGGAGCCGTCACGGCCCCCCTTGGCGACGATGGTATAGGTCCCGGCCTTGTTGTAGACCTTCATGAACGAGCGGGGGAAATTGTCCTTGCCCTGGCTCATCTTGGTCAGGTCGAAGTCGCCGTTGCCGTACTCGACACGCAGGCCGCAGACGCCTTCGTCGTCCCCTTCGACGATGACCTTGACCTGGGCGCCGACCTGTGTCGAGGCCGGCTCGACCTTGACCGCACGGATGGTTCCGGAGTGCGCGACCCCGCTCATGACAAGGGCCGCGAGCAAGGTGGCCCCGGGAACGACGTGTTTGGCAAAACGATGCATGGCTTGTTTCTCCCCCTATGTGAAAAGCGACGCGCAGCCGATTCCGCGCTCGCCCGGACCGGGCGTGCAATCGCCCGAATCCGTCCAGACTACCCGATGCTCCAGACCGGCTGCCCCTTGCACTCGCGGGCAATGCCGGCCAGGACCTCCTCATGTAACGCCGACTCGGCCGCATCGGCTGACACGACCAGGGCAGCAACCAGCCGACCACCGGTCGAAAGTTGACCGGCGGCGGCGTCCCCGGCGGAATCGACGGCGAGCGTCTCCTGGCCACGGGTCATCGCCAGATAGACCTCGGCCAGGAGCTGCCCGTCGAGCAGCGCGCCGTGCAGCGTGCGATGGGCATTGGAAATGCCGTAACGATCGCACAACGCATCCAGGTTGTTGCGCTTGCCTGGGTGGCGCTCCTTGGCCAGCGCCAGGGAGTCGACGACCCCGCCGACGTGGCTGCGGAACGGCGCCAGGTCGCAGCGCGCCAGTTCGGCATCCAGGAAGGCCAGGTCGAAAGGCGCGTTGTGGATGATGATTTCCGCGCCGGCCACGAAATCCAGGAGTTCCTGCGCGATCGCGCCAAACCGCGGCTTGTCGGCCAGGAAGTCTCGCGTCAGCCCGTGCACCTCGAGCGCCGCCTCGTCGCTGTCGCGCTCCGGATTCAGATAGTGATGAAGGGTGTTGCCGCTGGGGCGCCGGTTGACGAGTTCGACGCAGCCGATCTCGACGATGCGATGCCCGAGCGCGGGTTCGAGCCCGGTGGTTTCGGTATCTAGGACGATCTGGCGCATGCCGCACTCAGTGGGCGGGGACCGTCTCGCCGGGCTCCGCTTCCGCGACCGGCGAGTGACGCCGCCCCGACAGCAGTGTGTAGACCACCGGCACGACCAGGAGCGTCAGTATCGTGCCGAGGGTCATGCCGCCTACGATCACCCAGCCAATCTGCTTGCGCGACTCGGCGCCGGCGCCGTGCGACAAGGCCAGCGGCACGGCGCCCAGCACCATCGCGCCGGTGGTCATGAGGATGGGGCGCAGGCGCAGCACCGAAGCCTCGATGACCGCTTCCATGAGCTGCACGCCCTGGTCGCGCAGCTGGTTGGAGAACTCGACGATCAGGATGCCGTGCTTGGTGATCAATCCCACCAGGGTGATGAGCCCGATCTGGCTGTAGATGTTGAGGGTGCCGTCGGTGGCCCACAGGGCCAGGAGCGCCCCGGTCATGGACAAGGGCACCGAGAGCATGATCACGAAGGGGTCGATGAAGCTCTCGAACTGCCCGGCCAGCACCAGGTAGATGAAGGCGAGCGCCAGCACGAAGGTCAGGTAGATGCTGCCGGACGAATTGCGGAATTCGCGCGACTGGCCGTTGAGGTCGGTCGCCACCGTCGCAGGCAGGGTTCGCTTGGCCGCTTCGTCCATCGCCGCCAGCGCCTCGCCCATGGTGTAGCCCGGCGCCATGGTGCCGGTCACGGTGACGGCGCGGATGCGGTTGAAGTGGTTGAGCGATTGCGGTGACACGCCTTCACGCACCGACAGGAGGTTCGACAGCTGCACCATCTCGCCGCCGCGCGCACGCACGTAGATGTCGCTGATGTCGGTGTTGGTGGTGCGGTCGCGCGGGGTCACCTGCACGACCACGTCGTACTGTTCACCGTCGCGCTTGAACCGCGTCACTTGGCGTCCGCCGAGCATGGTCTCGAGCGTGCGCCCGACCACATCGACCGGCACCCCCACGTCAGCCAGCTTTTCGCGGTTGACCGCGACACGAAGTTCCGGCGTGTTCAGGCGCAGATCGGTCTGCAGGTTGAGGATGTTCGGGTTCTTCTGCAGTTCGCCCATGAAGCGCTCGACCATGCGCTGCAGCTCGACATACGGCACCTGCGCCATGATGACGAACTCGAGCGGGGTGGAGCGCGGCGACTGCCCCAGCGAAGGCGGGTTGGTGGGAAACGCCAGCACGCCCGGTATGCCCATGAACTTGGGCAGCAGTTCGCGCGTGATGTCCTGCTGCTTGCGCGCGCGCTCGTCCCAGTGCTTGAGGCGCACGATGGCGACTCCGTCGGTCACGGTCGGGAAGCCGGCGACGGTCTGGAACGCGTGCGCCTCGGGAATCTTGGCGTACTCCGCCTCGATCGGCAGCATGTTCTGCGCGGTGAAGGTCGGGGTCGATCCCTGCGGCGCCGTGACGATGCCGAAAATCACGCCGCGGTCCTCGGTCGGCGCCAGTTCGGACTTCTGCATCGAGAACAGCCACACCATGGCGCCGATGCAGGCCAGCCAGCCCAGCATGACCAGCCAGCGCATGGACAGCGCGCCGGTCAGGACGCGGCGGTAGCCGCGCGTCAGCGCGCCGAGGAAACCCTCGATGAGCATGAAGGCGCGACTGTGCTTGGTCTCGTGCTTGAGCAGCAGCGAGCACATCATCGGCGAGAGCGTCAGCGCGACGAAACCCGAGACGATGACCGCGCCCGCCAACGCCAGCGCGAACTCGATGAAAAGACGCCCGGTGCGCCCGGTGGCGAAGCCCAGCGGCGCATAGACCGCGGCCAGCGTCAGGGTCATCGCCACCACCGCGAAACCGATCTCGCGCGCGCCCTTGAAGGCCGCCTGCATGCGCGGCAGACCCTCCTCGACATGGCGGTGGATGTTCTCCAGCACGACGATGGCATCGTCGACGACCAGTCCGATGGCCAGCACCATGGCCAGGAGCGTCAGGGTGTTGATCGAGAAGCCGAACATGTACATCAGCGCAAATGTGCCGATGAGCGAGACCGGGATGGTCACCAGCGGGATCAGCGTCGCCCGCAGGCTGCGCAGGAAGAAGAAGATCACCAGGACCACCAGCGCAACCGCCTCGACGATGGTCTTGAAGACCCCGTCGATGGACTCGTCGATGAAAACCGACGAGTCGTAGGCGATGTTGAGCTTCATGCCCTCCGGCAGGGTCGGATTGATCCTCTCGACTTCCGCGCGCACCGTCTTGGACAGTTCCAGCGGATTGGCGGTCTGCTGGCGGATCACGCCGATGTTGATCGCAGGCGTCCCCTTGAAGCGCGCGATGACGCGTTCATCCAACGCGCCCAGACCTACCGTGGCGACATCCTTGATGCGCACCGGGTAGCCGTTGACGTTGGCGACCACGACGTTCTCGAACTGCCCGCGCGCCTGCAGGTCGGTCTGCGAAACGATCGTGAACTCGCGCGAGCGCGATTCGATGCGCCCGGCGGGAATCTCGACGTTCTGGCGCCGCAGCGCATCCTCGACGTCCTGCGGGGTCAGGCGGTACGCCGCCAGCCGGTCGCGATCGACCCAGATGCGCATCGACACCGCGCGCTCACCGAAGATGCGCACATCCGCAGCGCCCGGCAGCACCGACATGCGCGGCTTGATGTAGCGCGTGATGTAGTCCGAAGTCTCCATCGGCGAGAGCGTCGCCGACTCGACCGCGATCCACACCACTGGAAAGGACTCGGCTTCGACCTTGGCGATGACCGGCTCGTCGGTGCCGACCGGCAGCTTGGCACGCACGCGCGCCACCTTGTCGCGCACGTCCGCCGCCGCCGAGTCAGGTTCGCGCGAGAGACGGAAGCGCACATTGATCTGGCTGGTCTCGGAACGGCTGCGCGAGGTCATGACCTCGACGCCCTCGATGCCGGACAGGGAATCCTCGAGCACCTTGGTCACCTGCGACTCGATGACCTCGGCGGAAGCGCCCTTGTAGGTGGTATTGACCGAGACGACCGGTTCGTCGATGCGCGGATACTCGCGCACCGTCAGGCGCTCGTATGAGATCGCGCCCACCAGCAACACCGACAACGACAGGACGGTCGCGAAGACCGGCCGCTTGATGCAGATCTCGGAGAGAATCATGCGCCTCCCTTGCCGGGCGGACCCGCGGGTGCCGCCGCCGGCGTGCCCGACGGCCTGACGGGCCCCGCCTGCGAGCCTGCCGTGCCGCCCTGGTCCGCCTTGGCAGCGGCATCCGCGGCCGCGCCCTTGCCCGCGCCGCCTGCCGGCGCTCCCTTGGACCCGGCGTCAGCCGCCGTGCCTTTGGCTTCCGTCTGCGCAGGCGCACCCTTGCCGGGCGCGCCCTTGGTCGCTGCTCCATCAGGTGCCGCCGCGCCTTTGGCCTCGGCTTGCACAGGCGCACCCTTGCCGGGCTCGCCCGGCGGCCCGCCCTTGCCGGGCGGCCCTCCGGCGCCGGCGATGCGCACGTTGACGCCTTCGCGCAGGCGCAACTGGCCGGCGACGACGATGGTGTCATCCTTGGCGACGCCGGACAGAACCTCGACCTTGCCGTCGCGCCGCTGGCCGATGTCGACCCGCGCGCGCTGCGCGCGCCCCTCGACGACCTTGAAGACGAACTGCTCGCCGCCCTGGGGAACAAGCGCGGTCTCCGGCACCACCACGGCTTCCTTCTGGTCGTCGAAGAGCAGGCGCACCCGCGCGAACATGCCCGGGCGCAGCTTCCCTTCCGGGTTGCGGACCGTGGCACGGATCACGATCGAGCGCCCGGCGGCATCGATCAAGGGATTGATTGCGAAGACGCGGCCTTCATAGTTGCGACCCGGCATCGCGTCGAGCGAGAACTGCAAAGGCTGGCCGACCTTGGTCTGCGAGAGAAATACCTCGGGAATGCGGAAGTCCACCTTGAGCGGATCGATCGACTCCAGGTTGACCATTTCCTGGCCTTCACGCACGTAGTCGCCGACCGAGACCGTGCGCAGTCCGATCACGCCGGAAAACGGGGCGCGGACCTCGAACTTGGCCAGGCGCGCCTCGACCAGCTTGGCAGCGGCTTCGCTGACCTTCAAGCCGCTGTCGGCCTCGTCGCGCGCCTGTGCGCTGACGAAGCCCTTCTTCTCCAGGTCACGGGAGCGTTCGAACTTGGTCCTCGCCAAAGCCAGGTTGGCACGTGCCTGTTCCATTTCCGCGCGCGTGACCGAATCATCGAAACGCACCAGCACGCTGTTTCGGGCGACGCGCTCACCTTCCTTGAAGAGGATCTCGCTGATGCGTCCGGAAACCTCGGGACGCAGGGTCACCGACTCGTCGGAACGCAAGCTGCCGACCGCCGTGGTGCTGACAGCAAGCGACTGCATGGCGGCCTTGACGACCTCAACCGCCGCCGGCGGGCCGCCTGCCCCCCCGGGCCCTCCGGGTCCGCCCTTGCCTGGACCTGCCCCTGCGCCCGGTGGGCCGCCACCCGGCCCCTTCCCGGCACCGGCTTCGCCCGACCCGGCAGGCGGGGCCCCGGCTTTGCCGGCCGGCATCTGCGCCGATTGCTGCGCGGACTTGTTGTACAAGATCACGCCGCCGGCGCCCAGGAGGGCTGCCACGATGACGCTTGGAACGAGAATTTTGGCAGTCGACGCCATGGTCACCAGATTCGGCAAGGGAGCGCCGTCATGCGGCGCCATGTTGTTGTGCGCGACCACCGGCTGGTCGCGTGTTTGGTTTGAATCTCAAAAGATAGCACGCCTCGCCGCAGCCTGATTCATCACGCCGCCGCGCGCGCGGCCAGCGGCCGCTCGTCGATCGGCAGGTGCACCAGCGCGGCGAAGATGCCGAACCCGGCGCAAACCAGCCAGGCCACGGTGTAGCTGCCGGTGGCGTCGAACAGCGCGCCGCCCATCCAGGCGCCCAGGAAGCTGCCGACCTGGTGACACAGGAACACCATGCCGGCCAGCATGGACAGATACTGCACGCCGAAAACCTGCGCCACCAGGCCGTTGGTCAGCGGCACGGTCGACAGCCACAGGGTGCCCATCGCGAGCGCGAATGCGTACACCGTCCACGGCGTGAGTGGCACGGCGAGGAAGACCAGGATGAATGCGGCGCGCAGCGCGTAGATCATCGACAGCAGATGGCGCTTCGGCCGGCGCGCACCCTGCATGCCCCACCAGTAGGTGCCGGCAATGTTGGACACCGCGATCAATGCCAGCGCGACCACGCCGACCTCCGCGCCCAGGCCCTTGTCGCGCAGGTAGGAAGGCAGGTGCAAGCCGATGAACACCACCTGGATGCCGCAGACGAAAAAGCCCAGGCACAGGAGCACAAAGCCGCGTTCGCGCAGCGCTTCCCTGAGAGCCTGGCCGACCGACTGTTGCTGCGCAGCTCCTTGCGCCGCACGGGGAGGTTCAGCCAGCGCGATGGCCACCGGCGCGACCGCCAGCATGGCCAGCGCGGCGGCCCCCAGTGCCGCGCCCCAGCCCCAGGTGCCGATCAGCCATTGCAGGACCGGGACCAGGTAGAACTGGCCGAAGGCGCCGAGTGCACCGGATATCGCCAGCGCCTGCTGGCGTTGCGCGGGCGGCGTGGCGCGGCCGATCGCCCCCGTGATCACGCCCATGGTGCAGCCACCCTGTGCGATGCCGATCAGCGCGCCGCCGGTCAGCCACAGCACGATGGGCGTCGTCGCGTGCTGCATTCCAAGGAGCCCGAGCGCATACAGGACGCAGGTCGCGGCAACCACCCGCCCGCTGCCGTACTTGTCGGCCAGCATCCCCAAGAGCGGAGCCGAGATGCCCCACATGATGTTCTGCACCGCGATGGCGAGCGAGAAATGTTCGCGCGACATGGCCAGATCGACTGTCATCGGCGTGAGGAAAAGCCCCATGCCATGACGCAGGCCCATCGAGAAATTGACCACCAGCGCCCCCGCCAGCAGCACCACCACCGGCGTGCGCCAGCCAGCTGCCTGCGCGCTCATGTTCATGCGCATGCCATGCAGGTCAGGCCGCGCGCAGGCGCGCCACCGGCGCCTCGCGGATCGGCAGGTTGATGAGCGCGGCGAAAACACCGAGCGCGACGGCCACCCACCACACCGCATCGTAGGAACCGAGCGCATCGAAGACGCGTCCGCCCAGCCAGATGCCGACGAAGGCGCCGACCTGATGCACCGCTGTCGCCGCCCCCGACAGCATGCCCAGGTAGCGGACCCCGAAGAAGGTGCCGATCACCCCGGTCGTGAGCGGCACGGTCGACAGGTACAGGAAGCCGAAGGCCGCTGCAAAGGCGTAGAAGGTCGCCTCCGAGGCCGGCAGATAAAGGAGCCCCAGGACCGCCACCGAGCGCAGCGCATAGATCATCGAGAGCAGGTTCTTCTTGACATAGCGCCCACCCAGCATGCCCCAGGTATAGGTGCCGAGAATGTTGAACAGGGCGATCAGCGCCAGCGCAGTCGCCCCCACGTTGGCCGAAAAGCCGCGATCGCTGACATAGGCGGGAAAGTGCGTCGAGACGAACATGACGTGAAATCCGCATACGAAGTAGCCGGCGAGGAGCAAGCGGAAATTACGCTCGGCGAAGGCCTCGCCAATCGCCTGGCGGATCGACTGGTCGCCGGCGCCAGAAGCAGCAGCCGGCGGCTCGGCCAGGGCGGCGGCCACCGGAATGAGCACCAGCGTGGTCGCCGCGAGCGCGAGGAGCGCACCCTGCCACCCGAGTGCGTTGATGAGCGCTTGCGTGTACGGGACGAACAGGAACTGGCCGAAGGAACCCGCCGCGGTCGCGATCGTGATGGCGCGATTGCGCGCCTCGGCCGGCACGTTGCGCCCGATGATGCCGAAGACCACGCCGAAGGACATGGCACCCGAGCCGATGCCGCCCACGACACCGACCAGGAGGATCAGCGCCAGCGGGGAGGTCGCATAGGCCATCGAAACACTGCCGATGATCGACAGGATCGCGCCGGCCAGGAGCACGCGGCCGGCGCCGATCCGGTCGGCGATGGCGCCGGTGAAGGGCTGCGATAACCCCCAGGTCAGGCCGGCCACTGCCAGGGTGAGCGACAGGACTTCGCGACCGAAGCCCAGATCCGCGCTCATCGGCTTCATGAGAAGCCCATAGCCGAAGCGTAGCCCGAGCGCGAGATTGAGCACGATCGCGCATAGCGCGACGATGGTGCCGGGAGTTCGCCAGGCGCGGTTCATGTGAAGGAACTCCTATGGGTCAAGCGCGGTAGCAAGCGGTCGATCAGCGTATGCAACTGGTCGATGTCGGAATCCGCGGCGGTCTCGCGCAGGCGCCGCTCTGCCTCGCGCCACATCCCGCGCGCATGGCGCAGCGCGGCCTCGCCTGCCGGCGTAAGCGAGACCGCCTTGCTGCGCGCATCCGGGCCATCACCCACTTTCAGCCATCCCGCGTCGATGAGCGGTCCGAGGTTGCGCGTCAGCGTCGTGCGGTCGGTGTTGAGCGCTTCGGCGAGTTCAGATACTGTCGGCGCACGGCCGGCGGCCATGCAGGCGCGCGTCCGCCCCAGGACCGAGTACTGTGTGACCTTCAGCCCGGCCGGCGCAAGAATCCGGTCGTAAAAGCGCGTCACCTGGCGCGACAGGCTGCGCAGCTTGAAGCAGGTGCACTCCGCGCCGGCAGGGTCGAGGGCGCCCGGCCTGCCGGCAGACTGGGAACGACCGGTGGTGCTTGCGGCACGCATTGCGGGATGGAGGCGCCGGACGCGCGCAACTGCATGCCGGGCGCTGGATACGTGTAATTGCACGAGTCTAGCATGGCGGGGCTGCCCGACGGGGCCGGAGGCCTGCGGCGGGGCGTAGAATTTGCCTTCGTCCCTGCGGAGTTCCCCATGAATGCCCCAGTCGAACCCGCGCTGATCGCGCATCTTGAAGCACGCGCCGCCGCGCTGGAGTCCCAGGTGATCGCCTGGCGCCGCGACCTGCACGCCCACCCGGAACTGGGCAACCAGGAAGTGCGCACCGCCGGCATCGTCGCTGCCCACCTGCGCGCCCTGGGCCTGGACGAAGTGCGTGAAGGCGTCGCCGTGACCGGCGTGGTCGGGCTCCTCAAGGGCGCGCTACCCGGTCCCTGCATCGCTTTGCGCGCCGACATGGATGCCCTGCCGGTCACCGAGGAGGTCGATGTACCGTTCGCCTCGAAGGCGCGCGCGCAATGGAACGGCGAGGAAGTCGGCACCATGCACGCCTGCGGACACGACTGCCACGTCGCGATCCTGATGGGCGTGGCGCAGGTGCTGGCCCAGTCGCGCGACCTGCTGGCCGGCTCGGTCAAGTTCATCTTCCAGCCCGCCGAGGAAGGACTGCCGGGCTATGCCAAGGGCGGTGCGCGACTGATGGTCGAGGAGGCGGTGCTGGAGAACCCGCGCCCGCAAGCCATATTCGGGCTGCACGTGATCTCGGCACTCAACGCGGGCAAGATCGGCTACCGACCCGGCGCGATGATGGCCTCGACCGACAATTTCTGGATCAAGGTACGCGGGCGCCAGACCCATGGCGCGATGCCCTGGCTGGGCGCCGACCCGGTGGTCGCTTCCGCACAGGTGGTACTGGGTCTGCAGACCCTGGTATCGCGCCAGTTGGACATCATGCACGAGCCGGCCGTGGTGACCGTCGGCATGATCCACGGCGGGGTGCGCGAGAACATCATTCCGGACGAAGTGGAACTGCGCGGCACCTTCCGGACCTTCGACGAGAACCAGCGCGAAATGATCCGCGAGCGCATTGCCGACACCGCGACCAACATCGCCTGCTCCTGCCACATGAAAGCCGAGGTCGGTACCACGCGCGGCTACCCCGTCACGGTCAACGACCCAAAACTGACCCTGTGGAGCCTCCCCACCCTGACGCGGGTCGGCGGCGACGACGGTGTGGTGCACGTGCCCAAGACCGGCGGCGGCGAGGACTTTTCCTATTTCCAGAAGGAGATCCCCGGGGTCTTCTACTTCATCGGCATCACGCCGCGCGACAAGGACCCTGCGCAGGCGCCGGCCAATCATTCGCCGCACTTCTACGTCGACGAATCCGGACTGCTGCTGGGGCTGCGCCTGCTGCTCAACCTGGTTGCGGACTACGCTGCCGATCCGGGCAAGCCATGAACGCCAAGATTCGACCCGCACTGGCGAGCGACGAATCGCGCTGGCGCGATCTGTGGGCCGGATATTGCGCGTTCTACGAGATCGCGCTGCCGCAGGCGACCACCGACTTCACCTGGCGGCGCATCATGGACCCGGCATCACCCGTACGCGCGATCGTCGCCGAGGACGACGCGCAGGGCGTGATCGGCATCTGCAATTTCATTCTGCACGAGAACACCTGGGAGACTTCGCCCGTGTGTTACCTCGAAGACCTGTTTGTGGAGCCGCGCGCTCGCGCCGTCGGCGTGGGCGCCCGCATGCTCGACTGGATGGTCGAGCGCATGGGCATCGAAGGCTGGTCGCGCCTCTACTGGCGCACCCGCGAGACCAACTACCGCGCGCGCGGCCTGTACGACAAGTACGTCCAGCGCGACGGATTCGTCACCTACGTAGTACGCCCGCGTCCGGCGTCGCCGGCCTGAAGCGAAAAAGTCTCGCCTCGACGTCCCTAGCGCAGTTCGCCAGGCATCGGGTTCAACGGCCGGAGCGGCTGGTGGGTCGCATTTGCCGCGTCGTTGGCGGCACGCGCGCCGCCCACGGCGTTGTTGATGCGGAACGCGTCGCGCGCCGCCTCCCGGTTGTAGCGCCCGTAGGGCACCGCGCCGCCGGGCGTCACGACGACGCCCGAACCCTGCGCGTAGGGAAGGACGCCGGTCCCGCCCCAGGAAGGCGTTGTGTAGCCATAGGGCGCGGCAGGTGTCCCCGGCTGTACCAGCACGACCGGTCCGTTGCCGTACGGCGCATAGGAAGTCTGTGCCAGGCCCGGCTGGGCCAACAGCGCGGCTGCAACAAGCGTCAGAAACCGGGTGGGATGCATGTCGGGGAGCCCTCGCTCGGATGGTACTGACCAGTATGACAGGACGCCGCCGTTGCTGCACCTTCCATCGGGGTGGCGCTGTGCACTAGCGCACGCTTTCGACGCCGAGATTGGCCAGGGCGTCGGCGCGCTCGTTGCCGGGGTCGCCGGCGTGCCCCTTGACCCAGCGCCAGTCGATCCGGTGGCGTGCCGCCGCGGCCTCGAGCGCGCGCCACAGGTCCTCGTTCTTGACCGGCTGCTTGTCGGCCGTTTTCCAGCCGCGCCGCTTCCAGCCATGAATCCACTCGGTGATGCCCTTCTGGACGTAGCTGGAGTCGGTGAAAAGCACCACGTCACTGGGTTTCTTGAGCGCGTTCAAGGCCTCGATGACCGCCGTCAGCTCCATGCGGTTGTTGGTCGTCGCCGGCACGCCCCCGTGCAGTTCCTTGCGGTGCCCGGCCGAGGCCAGGAGCGCGCCCCAGCCGCCCGGGCCCGGGTTGCCCTTGCACGCGCCGTCGGCGTGGATGACGACCTGCGGCCGAGCTGCTTCAGTCATCGACAAAAAGGGCATGCCGCGGCGCCGGCGGGCCGCAGCGCTCGACCGCCTGCGACGCGGTCGGTGCGAGCAGGCGGGCCGGTGCTCGCACCGGCCGCCGCGACGGGGTGATGACACGCATGCCCGCCACCCGCTTGCGCGCCACCAGCACGTAGGCGGCGCCGGCCACCGGCCACCAGCGCGAACCCGCCTTTTCCAGGAATCCGAAGCGCGTGAGCCAGCGCTCCGAGTCGAACGGCGGACGGTAGCACCCGTAGCGCCCGCCGCGCACTTCGAAATTGAGCAGCTTCAACCAGTCCTTCAGGCGCAGGACCCCGACGAATTCGGCATTCCACGGCGGCGCCTCGCTGCGCCCGGCCAGCCGGCGCGCTCCCCACAGGCTGAGCGGGTTGAAACCGGTGACGACCAGCACGCCGTCGGGACGCAGCACCCGTTCGGCCTCGCGCAGGGTCTGGTGCGGGTCGCCGGATTCTTCCAGCAGGTGCGGCAGCAGGACCAGGTCGACGGACTCCGAGGCGATCGGCAGCTCGTCGGCATGCGCCAACAGCTGCCCTGCCCCGTCCGGCCCGCACCGAAAGCGCCACGGCATGCGGCTGGCCGCAAGGAGGTCGATGCCGGGCAGGCCGACCTGCAGCGCAAAATAGCCGAACAGGTCGGTGATGGTCGCTTCCAGGCACTGCCGTTCCCACGCCAGGACATAGCGCCCGGCCGCGCTCTGAAACCAGTTCTCCAGCGAGCCCGCCGGGGCGGCGCGATTCGCGGTATCTTCGGGGGGCGATGCGGGTTCTTGCAAAGGGGCCTCGGCAGGAAATCTCGCTGCGGCACGTCGCGGACGACGGCGCGCGCAGTTTATCGCAGGCCGCCAGGCGTGTTCGGCGGCGACCCCGGCCGAACCCTGCGGCGGGCATGGTCTTTTTGTGTTTTATCAAATAGAATCATGGGCTTGTCTTCTGCCTTTGATTGACAGTCTCAAGTGCTGCGACTACCATGCGCACCAACCATGGAGGTGCTTTGCCGATGCCGGCATTCCTGATCCGTTTGGCCGTCATCGGCAGCGCGCTTGTCCTTGCCGCGTGCGCCGGCACCGGGCCCCTGACCGAATCTGCCCAGCCCGATCCGACAGCGCGGTCGACGCTGACCTTCGTCGCGCCACCGACGCCGCGCGCGGCCACGATTGCGCCCGAGGAAGTCCTGCAAAGTCGCGTCGCCAATGTCGATGTGAGCAGCGCCCCGGTCGCGGACCTGTGGCAGCGCATGCGCAACGGCTTTGCCATCCCGGACCTGGCCACCCCCGCCGCGCAGGAACGCACCGCCTGGTATGCCGCCCGCCCCGACTATCTGCGCCGCAGCTTCGAGCGCGCCCGCCCCTTTCTGTTCCACATCGTCGAGGAAATAGAACGCCGCGGCATGCCGACCGAGCTGGCGCTGCTGCCGCTGGTGGAGTCGGCCTACAACCCGCGCGCGGTGTCACCCGCCCAGGCGGCCGGCATGTGGCAGTTCATCCCCTCGACCGGGAAGCACTACCAGTTGACCCAGGACTGGTGGCGCGATGACCGGCGCGACATCATCGCATCCACCAACGCCGCGCTCGACTATCTGCAAAAGCTCTTTGACATGTTCAAGGACTGGCATCTGGCGCTGGCAGCTTACAACTGGGGAGAAGGCGCGGTGTCGCGCGCGATCGAACGTGCCCGCGCCAAGGGTGAGCCTACCGACTACGCCAACCTGCGCATGCCGGCCGAGACCGCGGGCTACGTGCCCAAACTGCAGGCGATCAAGAACATCGTCCTGCGTCCCGACGCCCACAACGTCGCCCTGCCGCGCATTGCCAACGAGCCGGCGATCGCCACAATCGTGAAGACGCGCGACATCGACGTGCGCACTGCCGCGCGCCTGGCCGAGATGCCGGTCGAGGAATTCGTCGCCTTGAACCCGGCCCACAACCGGCCGGTCATCCCGGGGGCCAACCGCCCGGCGATCGTCCTGCCGGCGGCCAAGGTCGAGACCTTTCGCCAGAATCTCGAGGCCAGCGGCGAAAAGCCGTTGTCGAGCTGGCAGGCCTATCTGGTCAAGGCCGGCGAGAAGCTCGAGCAGATCGCGGCGCGCTTTCGCATCGACCTCTCGGAACTGAAATCGATCAACTCGATCGCGCCACGCGCACGGGTCGCCCCCGGGCACACGCTGATCGTGCCCAAGGACGCCAGGCAGGCCGACGCCGCGCTGCCCGCCCGTGTCGATCAGCCCGCTGCCTTGGCCGAGGAGCGCGTGGCGCGCAAGGCCTACGTCGTCAGGAAGGGCGACACCCTGTTTGCCGTCGCGCGTGCCCACAAGGTCTCGGTCGATGACCTGAAGCGCTGGAACCGCGGCGTGCAGTCCATCGCGCCAGGCCAGAAACTCGTCATCGAGTCGACGGTCGCGGCCGGCCCCGCCAAGTCGCGCGTCGCCGGACCGGCCAAGAAGAAGGCAGTCGCCGCCAAGGGCAAGCGCTCGGTGCGCACCGCCAAGCGCTGAGGGCCGCGCCGAACCGTCCCTGACAACCCCGGCAGATGCCCTGCCGGGGACTTGCGCCACCCTCAGGCGATGAACTCGCGGATCATCGCGCTGACTTCGCGCGGATATTCGTGCACCACCCAGTGTGTTCCCTCGGGGATGCGACGCACGCGCAGATCGGGCACGTACGCCTCCAGGCCGTCAAGCAGTTCCGGCAGCAGGGCCTGGTCGCGCTCGCCCCAGATCACCAGGGTCGGCACGCGAACGGTCACCGCCTCGGGTGGAAACCGCACCGCGGCAGCGCCGGGTTCATCGGCAGTCGCCGGGTGCAGCGGCGAGGCCCGGTAGAGGTTGAGCCCGCCGGTCAAGCCGCGCTGCCAGCACTCCTTGTAGCGCAGGGCGGTTGCCGCGTCGAACCACGCCGTCCCCTGCCCGACGCCCGCCAGGAAGCGCAGCATGCGTTCGCAGTCATTGGCCAGGAGCGCCGCCTCGGCTTCGGGTCTGCGCAGGAAATTCATGTAGGCGCTGGCCGCGATCTGGCGCGGGTTGCGCGACAGTTCGCGCTGGAACGTGGCAGGATGCGGCGAATTGATGATCACCAGGCGTTCAACCAGGTCCGGCATCGCAGCCGCCAGGTTCCAGGCGACGGCACCGCCCCAGTCGTGGGCCACCAGCACGCAGCGCTCGTGCCCCAGTTCCGCGATCAGGAGGCGCAGGTCGTCGACCAGGTGCTTGGGGCGGTAGAGGTCGACCGCGGTCGGCATGTCCGACAGGTTGAATCCGCGCAGGTCGAACGCGCAGGCATGGTGATCGCGGCCGAACTCCACAAGCATCTCGTGCCATGCGTACCAGAACTCCGGGAAGCCATGCACGAACAGCACCAGGCGCGCGTCTTCCGCCCCGGCCTCAACGACGTTGAGGCGCATGCCATTGGCGAGGTGCGCATCGCGCCGGCGCAAAGGCGCCATGTCAGGCGCCGCGCAGGCGTTCGCGCAGCGCCGCGCCGACCTCGGGCCGCGCGGCATACGGGTCGGGCGGGTTGCGCCCCTCGACGATGGCGCGCATGCGCGTCTCGACGTTGCCCAGGGCGTTGGGATGCGAGTAGATGTAGAAGCGGCGCTCGCCGATGGCCTCGAAGGTCATCTGCGCCACCTGCGCGGCCGAGACCTTGCCGGACGTGACGGCCTTCTGCCCCATCTCGCGGGCGAGCGCCTGGGACACCGTCGGACCGCCGTCGTCGGTCAGTGCCGCGGGGCGATTGCGCTCCGACTGGAAGATGCCGGTCGGCACGAAATACGGGCACAGCACCGAACAGCTGACCTGCGTGGTCACCAGCGACAAGTCCTGGTAAAGCGTCTCGGTAAGCGCGACCACGCCGTGCTTGGTGACGTTGTAGACCCCCATGTTGGGCGGGGTCAGGAGCCCGGCCATCGAAGCGGTGTTGACCAGATGCCCCTCATAGCCGGGATCGGCGCGCGCCGCGGCCAGCATGAGCGGGGTGAAGATGCGCACGCCGTGGATCACGCCCCACAGGTTCACACCCAGCGTCCACTCCCAGTCGCGTGCCGAGTTTTCCCACAGGAGGCCGCCGGTGCCGCCTACCCCGGCATTGTTGAAGACCAGGTGCGGCGCGCCGAAGCGCGCGACGGTCGCGTCGGCCAATTCCTGCACCGCTGCTGCCTCGGCCACATTGGTCTTGCGGGCGAGCACCTGCGCACCGGCGCCTGCCAGCTCTGCCTGCACCGCGGCCAGCGCGTTCTCCTCGATGTCGGCCAACACGAGGTTCATGCCGGCAGCCGCGCCGATACGCGCGAACTCGCGGCCAAAGCCGCTGCCCGCGCCCGTGATGACCGCCGTGCGGCCTCGAAGACTCTTCACGCACGTCCCTCCTTGTCCGCCTTTTTCATCTGGAATCCGGTGCGCGGAAAGTGCACCACCAGTTCCCCGGCGCGCTCATCGATGCGCCGGATCGCGATTTCATTGGGTGCCGAAATGACCAGTTCGCCCTCGACCGGATCGATGCCGGTGTCGATCGGCATGACGACGACGCGATCGCCCGGCGACAGGCCGTGCACGTCGGCCAGGGGCGCGGTGGCAGGCGCGGGGGTCGCCGCGTGCGCGATGCCGATGGCGGTGCCGCTCTCAAGCGGCTCGCTCGTCCCGTGCCCGAACGCCTGCATGCGCGTGAACCATTCCGCCAGGCGGGGACACGGATCGAGGATGTTTGCCACCGGTGGCGCACGGCGCACGAACCAGATGGCGTGGTAGATCGCGAAGTCGGCGACCGACGGCACGCTGCCGGTGACAAAGGGCCTGCCGTCGGCGAACATGCCCTCGATCCAGTCCAGGTAGACGCGCAGGTGGCCGGTCAGCTCCGGCAGCGACAGGCGCAGCGCATTGCCGCGAAAGGCCGCGCGGTCGGCCGCGAAGGCCTTGACGCCTTCGGGCGGCATGCCGGCGAAGATGTGCGCCAGGCCCGCCGGCTGCATGGTGTAGGGCACGGCCGTCCAGAAGAGGGTCGAATCGGCCCACTGCGCGAGCATGCGCGCCTGCGCGCCCGCCGCTTGCGGGTAGAGCGCCGGCTGCGGTGCCAGGCTGTCGAGGAAATCGCAGATCAGCGCCGAGTCGCAGTAGATGTCGGCCCCGACCTGCAGGAAAGGCGTGCGCCGGTAGCCGCCGGTCAGCGCGACGACGTCCGGCTTGGGCATGATCACCGGAATGTGCACCGACTTCCAGGCAAGCCCCTTGTAGCCCAGCACCAGCCGCACCTTCTCGGAAAAGGGCGAATTGGGGTAGTGATGCAGGATCAGGTCGGCCACGGTGCCTGCCTCAGTCCAGAAAGGCCGGGTTCTCCGCCTTGAGTTTCTCGTAGAGGAGGTTGAACTGGAAAAAGCCGGCGAAGGGCACGCCGACGACCGTATACGCCTGGCGGCAGGCCTCGACCGGGACGGTGCGCAGCGGCTCGCCCCGCGCGGCCGCCTCAGCCAGCAGTTGCACCTGGCAGCTGCGTTCCATTGTCAGGTACCACCAGGCCGCCTCGTCGACGCTGCCGCCCACGGTGATGAGGCCGTGATTGCGCAGGATCGCCGCCTTGTGCGGACCCAGCGCCGCGGCAATGCGCGCGCCCTCGTCGGTGTCGAGCACCACGCCGCCGTAGTCGTCGTAGAGGACGTGATCCTCGAAAAAGGCGCACACGTCCTGGCTGATCATGGCCAGCGGCCGCCCCAGCGCCGAGAACGCACGCCCGTGGACGCCGTGCGTATGCGCGGCCGCCATCGCATCGGGACGCGCCTGGTGCACGCGCGAGTGGATCGCGAATGCCGCGCGGTTGGCCGGATAGTCGCCCTCGATGACCTCGCCATGATGGTCGACGCGGATCAGGTTGGACACCTTGACTTGCGAAAAATGCACGCCGAACGGATTGAGCCAGAACGTGTCCGGGAATTCCGGGTCGCGCACGGTGATGTGCCCGGCAGCCCCCTCGCCCAGGCCCCACTGGCCGAAGATGCGAAACGCCGCCGCCAGGCGCTCCTTGCGGTAGCGGCGCTCGTCGGCCACGCGCTCGAACTTGGGCGGCATGGGGATGTTCTTCATCGATGCGGCGACCGTGGGGTTGATGCCCATGGGGCCGATTTTTTCCGGAGCGTTCATGGCCTTCTCCCTTGACTGGATTTACAGCGCGACGACCTGCTTGCCGAAATTCTCGCCCTTGAGCATGCCAAGAAAGGCGCGCGGCGCATTCTCGAGTCCGCGGGCGACGGTCTCACGATACTTGAGTTTGCCTGCCACCACCAGTTCGCCCAGCTCGCGGTGCGCTTGCGGCCACAGCTCGAGGTGGTCGGAAATGATGAAGCCCTGGATCATGAGCTTGTTGACGAGGATGGATCGCACGTTGGCGATCGGCGTCGGTTCGCCGTTGTAGCTGGAGATGAGTCCGCAGACGGCGACCCGGCCGAAGGCGTTCATGCGCCCGAGGATCGCGTCGAAGATCGCGCCGCCGACGTTTTCGAACACGCGGTCCACGCCGCCCGGCGTGGCGGCCTTGAAGGCCTCCTTCCAGTCGGATGCCTTGTAGTCGATGCAGGCGTCCATGCCGAGTTCCTTGACCGCATAGTCGCACTTGGCAGCGCCTCCGGCGAAGCCGACGACGCGCGCCCCCGCAAGCCTGGCCAGCTGCGCGACCACGCCGCCGACCGCGCCGGTGGCCGCGGTCACGGCCAGGGTCTGGCCCGGCTGCGGATCGAGGATGCGCCGCGTGCCGTACCACGCGGTCGCCCCGGGCATGCCCAGGAGGCCGACGTAGTAGGAGAGCGGCACCTTCGAAGCATCCACCTTGAGGACCTTCTCGCCTTCGACGATGGCATGGGTCTGCCAGCCCAGGCCGAACTTGGCTGCCACCTTGTCACCCTTGGCAAAGCCCGGATGGTTGGAGGCCAGGACCTCGCCCGCGGTCGCTCCCTGCATGGTCTGATTGAGCGCCTGCGGCACCGCATAGGACTTGGCGTCGTCCATGCGTCCGCGCATGTAGGGGTCGAGCGACAGGAACAGGTTCTTCACGAGAACGCAGCCGGGACCGGGGTCGCCAAGTGCCTCTTCGACCAAGGCGAAGCAGTCTTCGGTCGGCGCGCCCTGCGGGCGGCGCACCAGATGGATTTGTCGGTTGGTGACGGTCATGCATCCCCCACGGGTCGTTTGGAAGTGTTGGCGAGGTTCTTGAACTTGAAAGTACCCATGGCGCGCGCGACCAGGGCGTCGTCGTCGGCATTGCGCACCTCGCCCTCGCAGCGCCACAGGGTGGCGGATCTGGCGACGACGCGCCCGCGCGCCAACTGCCGGCCGCGGCCCGGGGAGATGAAACTTGTCGACATGTCGACGGTGACCCCGGACAGGTGCGCGGGGTCGTGCGAGCGCCCCGCCACCGCCATGCACACGTCGAGCAGGGTCATGATGACCCCGCCGTGCACCCCGCCCCAGGAGTTGAAGTGCTCCGGGCGCGGGTCAAACGACACGGTTGCATCGCCCGGCGCCATGGTTTCGATCTTGACGCCGAGATGGGTGAGAAAGGGAACGTGGCGCAGCGCCAGCGGGTCGCGCGCGGCCGGGGCGTCGCCGGCAGGGTCGGTCGCTTCGGTCATCATCTAGACGACGATCGCCCCGCCGTCAATGGCCAGGCACTGGCCGCTGATGTGCCCGCCGGCGTCCGAGGCGAACAGCACGGCCGCGCCCTTCAAGTCCTCGTCGCCGCCCAGTTTCCTGAGCGGCGTCATCTGGATGAAAAAGTCGCCATGCGCCTCGATGGTCGCGCGCGCCATCTTGGACGGGAAGAATCCCGGGCAGATCGCATTGACGGTGATGTTGTACTTGCCCCACTCGGCGGCCAGCGCGCGCGTGAAGTTGACCAGCCCGCCCTTGGTCGTGTTGTAGGCAAGCGTTCCTTCCATCTGCGGCGGGTTGGCCCCCAGGCCCGCGACGGACGCCATGTTGACGATGCGCCCGTACTTGCGCGGAATCATCGAGGCGCGCGCCACCGCCTGGCAGAGCAGGAAGTTGCCGGTCAGGTTGACATTGACCAGCTTTTGCCACGCCTCCAGCGGATGGTCCTCGGCGTTGGCGCCCCAGGTCGCACCGGCGTTGTTGATCAGGATGTCGATCTTGCCGTGCTTTTGCATGACCGCATCGGTCACCTGGGCGGCAGTCTCGGGCTTGCCGTGGTCGGCGGGCAGCGCCAGCACGTCATGGCCCAGCCCGGCGAGATGCTTGCGCGCCTCCTCGAGCTCGCCCGCCTTGCGCGCGGTGATCGCGAGCGCCGCGCCCATCTCGCCCAGCGCCTCGGCGACCTGCAACCCCAGGCCGCGCGAGGCGCCGGTGACGATCGCCACACGCCCGCTCAAGTCCATCAGCTTCTTGACGCTCATTGCACCCTCTCCTAGAACCAGTCGTCCTGCATGGTCAGCGTGGTGGCGTCGAGCGAGGACAGGAGCTCGCACCACTGCGTGGTCTTGGGCAGTTCCCAGTGGAAAAACCACTCTGCCGCCTTGATCTTGCCGCGATAGAAGGCGGTTTCCGACGTGCCATCGGCGAGACGGCGCGCGGCAAGCGTCGCCTGCTTCAACCAGATCCAGGCCAGGACCACATGTCCGAATGCCTCCAGATACAACGACGCGTTGGCCAGCGTGCGGTCCAGGTCGCCGGCCGCGTGCAGCTTCCCGGTCGTGAGCGCGATGCGCGCCGCGGCCTCGCCCAAGGCTCCGGCCATGCGCACGGTCTCGCGCCCGCCCTGGGCTTCCTTGCACGCGCGCTCGATCTCGCGACCCAGCAGTTGCAATGCCGCGCCGCCGCCCTGCACCACCTTGCGTCCCAGGAGGTCCAGGCCCTGGATGCCGTGCGTGCCTTCGTGGATCGGGTTCAAGCGATTGTCGCGGTAGAACTGCTCTACGGGATAGTCGCGCGTGTACCCGTAGCCGCCGTGGATCTGGATCGCCAGGCTATTGGCCTCCAGGCACCACTGCGAGGGCCAGGACTTGGCGATCGGCGTCAGGAGATCCAGGAGCAGGCCCGCCTCGTGGCGCGCGCGCTCCTCGGTCGCGGTCTTTTGCTCGTCGACCAGGCGCGCGCAATACAGGTTCAGGGCCAGCGCGCCCTCGACATAGGCT
The DNA here is from genome assembly GCA_016790635.1 of Burkholderiales bacterium. Lineage (GTDB taxonomy): Bacteria > Pseudomonadota > Gammaproteobacteria > Burkholderiales > JAEUOS01 > JAEUOS01. Next base: position 17,166 of record JAEUOR010000003.1, on the reverse strand, counting down.
TTTTGCGCCAGCAGCATGCGCTTGACATCGGCGTGTTCGATGATGGCCACCTGCGGGGCCTGCGGGTCCTTGGCCGCCGGGTGCCGCCCCTGCGGCCGGTTGCGCGCGTAGTCCAGAGAATGCAGGTAGCCGGTGTAACCCAGCATGGTCGCGCCCAGGCCCACGCCGATGCGTGCCTCGTTCATCATGTGGAACATGCACGCCAGGCCGCGGTTGGGTTCGCCCACCAGATGCCCGACCGCGCCGGGGGCGCCGCCCGGACGATGGCGCCCCTCGCCGAAGTTGAGAAGGGTGTTGGTCGTGCCGCGATAGCCCATCTTGTGGTTGAGGCCCGCCAGCACGACGTCGTTGCGCTCGCCGATCGAACCGTCGTCCCCGACCACGAACTTGGGAACGATGAAAAGCGAAATGCCCTTCACCCCGGGCGGGCTGCCGGGAATGCGCGCCAGCACCAGGTGCACGATGTTCTCGGCCAGTTCGTGCTCGCCGGCCGAGATCCACATCTTGTTGCCGAACAAGCGATAGCTGCCGTCGGCCTGCGGCTCGGCGCGGGTGCGGATGTCGGAGAGCGACGAGCCCGCCTGCGGCTCGGACAGGCACATGGTGCCGAACCAGCGCCCGGCCAGTTGCGGGCGCACATAGGTCTCGATCTGTGCGGGCGTGCCGTTGGCCAGCAGCAGGTTGGCGTTGCCGATGGTCAGGAACGGATAGCTGGACGTGCCGACATTGGCCGCCTTGAAAAATGCGAAGCAGGCCTTGGCCACCGTCAGCGGCAACTGCATGCCGCCGTATTCGTAATCGTGCTCGGAGGCCATCAGCCCGGCATCGATGAAGGCCTTGAGCGCGGCACCGACCTCCGGGATGATGGCAACGCGCTCGCCGTCGAAGGTCGGTTCCTCCTCGTCGCTCTTGCGGTTGTGCGGCGCGAAGTGCTCGAGCGCGACCTTCTCGGCCAGGTCGAGCGCGGCGTCGAAGGTCTCGCGCGAATGGTCGGCGTAGCGCGAGCGCGCGGTCAGTCCCTCGACTTCCAGGAGTTCGTAGAGGACAAACGCCAGGTCGCGGCGTGAAACCAGCTTGGATTGCATGGCGGGGAACCACCCGCGTCCCGCGTTGCGGAACGCGGGACGCAAGCTGTTGGGGTCAGGCGACCTCGAAGAGGCCCGCCGCGCCCATGCCGCCGCCGACGCACATGGTGATGACGACGTACTTGACGCCGCGGCGCTTGCCCTCGATCAGCGCATGGCCGACCAGGCGCGCACCGGTCACGCCGTAGGGGTGACCCACGGCGATCGAGCCGCCGTTGACGTTCAGGCGCTCGTCCGGGATGCCCAGCTTGTCGCGGCAGTAGATGACCTGCACCGCAAAGGCCTCGTTCAACTCCCACAGGCCGATGTCATTGATCGACAGCCCGGTCTTCTTGAGCAGCTTGGGGATCGCGAACACCGGGCCGATGCCCATCTCGTCGGGTTCGCAGCCGGCGACCGCGAAGCCGCGGTAAATGCCCAGCGGCTTCAAGCCGCGCTGCTCGGCCACCTTGGCGTTCATGACCACCGCGGCAGACGCGCCATCGGAGAACTGGCTGGCATTGCCCGCCGCGATCACCCCGCCCTCGATGGCGGGCTTGATCTGCGAGACGCCTTCGTAGGTCGTGTCCTCGCGGATGCCCTCGTCCTTCTCGTGCACGACTTCCTTGGTCGTCTCCACGCCGGTCTGCTTGTCGACGACCTTCATCGACACCTTGATCGGGATGATCTCGTCGCGGGTCTTGCCGGCCGCACGCGCGGCCGCGGCGCGCTGCACGCTCGCCACGCCATAGCGGTCCTGCACCTCGCGGCTGATGTTGTAGCGCTTGGACACCATCTCGGCAGTCTGCAGCATGTTCCAGTAGATCTCCGGCTTCTTGGCCACCAGCGCGGGATCGCGGGACATGTGCTTGTTCATCTCGTTTTGCACGCACGAGATCGATTCGACCCCGCCGGCGACGTAGATGTCGGCCTCGCCGGCGATGATGCGCTGCGAGGCCATGGCGATGGTCTGAAGACCTGAGGAACAGAATCGATTGACCGTGGCGCCGGAGACTGTCACGGGACAGCCGGCCATGAGCGCGATCTGGCGCGCGATGTTGCCGCCGGTCGCTCCCTCGGGGTTGGCGCAACCCATCAGCACGTCCTCGACTTCGGCGGAATCGATCTTGGCGCGCTCGATGGCGGCCTTGACGACCGCGCCACCCATGGTCGCGCCATGGGTCATGTTGAGAGCGCCTTTCCAGGACTTGGCTAGTCCGGTGCGGGCGGTGGATACAACGACGGCGTCGATCATGACTCTCTCTCCTTTTGCTTTGAAAAAACGATGCAGACAACAAATTACGAAAACTCAAACTCCGATCAAAACAATTTGGCGCGAATGAAATCGTTCACACAATACAAATCATCGTGGCATTGCCAAAGCATCCAACGGGAACATTTCCAAATTCGGTGACGGCGGATCCCTTGCCGCAATGTGGTTTTCGTCAATCCCGATGCTACGAAAGGATTCAATACATTTATTCCGACTCTCTGGACTCCCTCGAATAGTCTCCAGAAGATTTCCAATGGGTGTTTTGCCAGCAATGTTTCGTAATAGAGGATTCGCTCCTTTGGACAGAAGATAACTGACTGCATGCGAATCGCAGCCCCAACGGCGAATCGACTTGACGGCGCGATGTAAGGCGGTATCTCCATCTACTTCCTGAGCGTCAATCGAGATTCCGCTTTGAATGGCCCTGGCAAGATAATCAATCTGCGGCCTTTCTGCCCCTGCGAGCAGATGCAAGATGGTTTCGGCACGGTTCGTCCTCACCAGCAAATCTGAACCAGAAGCCAATAGGAGCTGAAATGTTTGAGGAGATTGATTGACTATCGACATCAAAGGCGTAAAGCCGTGTTCGTTCCTCAATCGAACATCTGCTCCTGCCTTAAGCAGAGCGCTGGCAATAGTCCGATTGCGGGCCAGGTGGAGAGGTGTCATGCCACTCTTACAATGAGATCCAATCTCGGCGCCCTTTCTCACGAGTGCTTCAACCACGCGCGCTCGTTCCTCAAATTTTGATTCGATCGCTGCCTCTACGTCTTGCCTGGACATTCCACTGGAATAGACGTATGGAATCGGCAACATGACGGACCAGTGCAATGGAGTCTGACCGAGCAGATCGCGTGCCCTAACATCGGCGCCGGCTCCAACAAGAAGTTCGACCGTATTCTCTGACCGCGCGCCATAATGCAGGGCGGTCGCCCCATTTCCATCCCTGTCCTGAACACTTGCTCCGGCGCCCAAGAGCAGCTTAATCGTGCGTTCCCCTCCGTGAAATGCCGCCATCATTAGGGCGGTGCGACCAAGCCTGTCCTTCTCGTTCACGTCAACTCCACGTGCTACAAGGCTTGCGACTTCTCCCGAGTAATCTTGCCCCGCTGCAGTAACGATCGAAGGAACGAGCTCGGGACGCAACCAAAAGGGTTCTTGTTGCGGAGTCGTCGAAAGTGGTTTCTCCGAATTCATCGACCTGGAGTCTTGCGATCCAACTTTGTCCGCGATTTTGAGAAGTGCCGACAGATTATCAATTGACCGGATCGCGTCATGGGGATAGCCATAGACCAGTTGAATTCGCCCCGTTTCGCGCTCCCATCGACCGAAAAAAATAAACCGGGAGCTAAACAACACATCCGTCAGACAGAGGTTACCGCCTCCGAATCCGGAAATTGCAACTCGCTCCGGCCCGCTACTTTTCAGGTAGCGTTCGATCGCAACTACTTTTGAACCTCCCATATGGGCTGATGCCCCAACGGGATCATTTGGATGAAAGCCTGATGCGACTCCAACTCCGACCACCTCTGCCGAGACAAACTTTTCTTCCAGCGACGGCGGGCGTGATCCGGGAGGTGGTTTGCAAGACCAAGCTTGTTGCGAAAAAAACGCAAACACCAATGTCGCCAACAAACTGAAGATAGACTGGCGAGTTGGGTGGATGACACTCATGAGCGGGCAAGACCGAGTAAGCCTCGATGCGCCTTCAGTACGCTTGTGTGAGCTATGGTCATTGCAATCTCCGGGTCCCACGCGGTGCATATTTCAGTGAGCACATTGGATCAGGAAGCGTCGGATCCGGCATTTGAATCAAAAAGGCGCCGGACTTCCGAATCAGCCACTTTAAGAAGTTCTGGATTGTCACGATAAGCGCGCAGAATGAATGCGCGACCCTCCTCAATCTCTTCCAACAGCCGCTTGAAGTCTTCTGGCGACGGCTCAGTCGGCTTGGCCATCGTTCCCTCCGAGAGAGGCCTTGATCTTGATCAGCTCTTCGATATCAATCATGTCCTTGCTACGCCCGGTACCAGTCTTCATCACGATCAGATCATCGATCGATGCCACCTGCATCCTGTGAACTCCGATGATTTTCGAAATCGCGTTCTTTTGCAACACCTCATACGGTACGACAGGGCGAACCAGAACGTCGATCACGGTCGCCATCATGTCCGGACCGCGCAAGGCAAAAGCAAGCATATGCTTTTCCCGATAAGCGCGTTCAATGAATTCGGCGTCCCGCAAAGCGTCAATGGGAATGGGAAGTACCGGGCGCAGATCAGCGGCTTTCGCGCAATCGATGAAGCGGGATAGGTTTTCGTCATTCAAGGCAAGTACGACATCCACGTCCAGCGTAACGCGTCGATAGCCATGCAATGTCACCGCAAGGCCGCCGACGAGAACGAACTCAACCTTGGCTTCGACCAGGTTGCCGATTAACCCATAAATGCCCATGACAAGAGTCTACGCAGTTCCGGGGCTCGACCAGCCATCGCTTCAACTGAAGGACTTGCCTTCCGCCGCCAATTTCGCCAACAAGGGCGCGGGCTTCCAAAAGCCAGGATCGGCATTCGGGTTTTGCGCGAATTTTTGCATCGATGCGACCACGTTGGCCAAACCCTTGCGGTCGGCCCAGAACATCGGTCCGCCCAGGAACGGCGGCACGCCGTAACCGGTCATGTAGATCATGTCGATGTCGACGGCGCGCAGCGCAATGCCTTCTTCGAGCAGCAGCGCACCCTCGTTGACGAGCGCGTACATGAGGCGCTCGACGATCTCGGCGGCGGGAATCTGGCGCGGGGTGATGCCCAGCGCCTTGCGGTGTGCGGCCAGGATTTCCTCGACCACGGGCGAGGGGTAGGCGGTGCGGTCGCCCGGCTTGTAGTCGTACCAGCCGGCGCCCGTCTTCTGCCCGAAGCGGCCCTGTTCGCAGATCAGGTCGGCACTCCTGGAGTATTTGAGGTTGGGCTTCTCGACATAGCGACGCTTGCGGATGTACCAGCCGACGTCGTTGCCGGCCAGGTCGCCCATGCGGAACGGGCCCATCGCGAAGCCGATCGCCTCGATGGCCGCATCGACCTGCTGCGGCGAGGCGCCCTCGTCCAGCAGGAAGCCGGCCTGGCGCGAATACTGCTCGATCATGCGATTGCCGATGAAGCCGTCGCACACGCCGGCCACCACGCCGATCTTCTTGATCGTCTTGGCCAGCTTCATGGTCGTGGCCAGCACGTCCTTGGCTGTCTTGGCGCCGCGCACCACCTCCAGCAGGCGCATGACATTGGCCGGGCTGAAAAAGTGCGTGCCGATCACGTCTTCCGGCCGCTTGGTGAAACCGGCGATCCGGTTCACGTCCAGGGTCGAGGTATTGGAGGCCAGGATGGCGCCCGGCTTCATGACCGCATCGAGCTTCTTGAACACGGTCTCCTTGACCGCCATGTCCTCGAACACGGCCTCGATGACGATGTCGGCCTGGGCGCAGTCGTCGTAGGACAGCGTGGGCTTGATGAGACCCATGCGCTTTTCGACCTCCTCTAGCGTCATGCGCCCTTTCTTGGCCGTGTTCTCGTAGTTCTTGCGGATGGTCGCCACGCCGCGGTCCAGCGCCTCCTGCTTCATCTCGAGCAGCGCCACCGGGATGCCGGCGTTGACGAAATTCATCGCGATGCCGCCGCCCATGGTGCCCGCACCGATGACCGCCGCCGACTTGATCGCTCGCAAGGGCGTGTCGTCGGGCACGTCGGGAATCTTGGCCACGGTGCGCTCGCCGAAGAAGTAGTGGCGCATGGCCTTGGACTCGTTGGTCGCAACCAGTTCCAGGAAGGCGGCGCGCTCGAACTTGAGGCCGTCGTCGAAGGCCATGGTGGTGCAGGCCTCGACTGCGGCGACGCACTTGGGCGGCGCCGGGTAACCGCGATAGTCCTTGCCGACCTTCGCCTTGGTGGCGCTGAAAAACTCCTGCGCGTTGTCGACGGTGACCGTCAGGTCGCGCGCGCGCTTGAACGGCGCGCCACGGTCGGCGACCTTGCGCGCGAACGCGCAGGCGGCCTCCACCAGGTCGCCTTGGACGATTTCCTCGAACAGGGTGCCCGGCGCGAATTTCTCGCTCTTGACCGGATCGCCGCTGACGATCATCTTGACGCCCTGTTCGATGCCGACTAAGCGCGGCAGGCGCTGGGTACCGCCGGCACCCGGCAGGAGTCCGAGTTTGACTTCCGGCAGGGCGATCAGCGCCCCCGGGCTGCCGATGCGATAGTGGCATCCCAGCGCTAGTTCCAGTCCCCCGCCCATGGCCACGCCGTGGATGGCGGCTACGACCGGCTTGGGGCTGTCTTCCAGGGCGCGGATCACCTCGCCCAGCCCGGGCGCCGCGGTTGCCGCCGGGGTATTGAATTCGCGGATTTCCGCGCCGCTGGAAAAGACCTTGCCGCCGCCGGTGATCACGATGGCGCGGACGGCCGGGTCGGCGTTGGCGGCATCGACACCGGCCTTGACCGCGCTGCGGTTGGCGTGCGACATGGTGTTCATCGGCGGATTGGCCATGGCGATGACGGCGACGCCGTCATGCACGCGGTAATTGCTCATGCGAATTCCCTTTATGTTGCGGCGCGCAATGCTACGGTGCGCGAGAGAGCGGATGCTACTCGGATTCGCCCTTGCGTAGAGCGAGCCACGCGGCCCGGCTCAGACCTCCAGCCACTCCTTGCGAATCGCCTCGTTGGCCTTGAGATCGGCTGGCGTGCCCTCGAAGACGATGTGGCCATGGCCCATGACATACAGACGATTGGAGATGTCGAGCGCGATCGAGAGCTTCTGCTCGACCAAGAGCACGGCTACGCCGCGATTCTTGAGTTCCTTCAGGTAGTCGGCCACCAGCGCCACGATCTTGGGCGCCAGGCCCTCGGTGGGCTCGTCGATCATGATCAGTTCCGGGTCGCCCATCAGGGTGCGGCACAGGGTCAGCATCTGCTGCTCGCCGCCGGACAGCACGCCGGCCGCGGTGTGCTGGCGTTCCTGCAGACGCGGGAAGAGCTTGTACATGTCGGCCAAGGTCCACTTGCCTTCCTGCTTGCCCTTCATTCCCAGGATCAGGTTTTGTTCCACCGTCAGGGTCGGGAAGATGTCGCGGTTCTCCGGCACGTAGCCGATGCCGCGGTGGGCGATTTCAAACGGCTTGCGCCCCAGCAATTCCTCGCCCTTGAAGCGCACCGATCCGCGCGCATCGACCATGCCCATGATGGCCTTGATGGTGGTCGAGCGGCCGACGCCATTGCGGCCGAGCAGGCTCACGATCTCGCCCTGGCCCAGCCGCAGATCGACGCCGTCCAGGATATGGCTCTTGCCATAGTAGGCGTTGAGGCCCGTGACTTCGAGCATGGCGCTCATGTCCCGGCCTCGGCAGGCGTGCCCAGATAGGCTTCCTGGACGGCGGCGTTGCCGCGGATCTTGGCCGGCACGTCGGTCGCGATGATCTCGCCGTACACCAGGACGGAGATGCGGTCGGCCAGGCCGAACACCACGCCCATGTCGTGCTCGACCATGACCAGGGTGCGCCCTTCGCTGACCTTGCGGATCAGGGCCACGGCCTGGTCGGTCTCGGAGTGGCTCATGCCGGCCGTCGGCTCGTCGAGCATGATCACATCGGCCCCGCCGGCGATCGTGATGCCGATCTCCAGCGCGCGCTGCTCGGCGTAGGTGAGGAGCCCCGCCGCGACCGATCGGCGGCGCTGCATGCCGATCTCCTCCAGGACCCGCTCGGCGCGCTCGCGCACGTCGATGAGCTTGTTGACCGGGTGCCAGAACGAGTAGCGGTAACCCAGGCTCCACAGCACCGCGCAGCGCAGGTTCTCGTAGACCGAGAGGTTGGCAAAGATGTTGGTGATCTGGAAGCTGCGCGACAGGCCCAGGCGGTTGATCTGGAACGGCTTCAGCCCGTTGATGCGGGTTCCCTTGACCAGTATCTCGCCGCTGGTCGCGGGGATGCGCCCGGAAACCAGGTGAAACAGGGTCGACTTGCCGGCGCCGTTGGGGCCGATGATGGCATGGCGTTCGCCGTGCGGGATCTTGAGGTCGACCCCGCGGATGATCTCGGTGCGCCCGAAGGATTTCTTCAGGGCGGTGAGTTCGATGGCGAATTCGCTCATGCGCTCCTCGCCAGCAGGTCGGCCATGATGTCGCCGTAGCGCGAGCGCACTTGCGCCCCATATCGCACCATGCCGGCGAAGCCGCCGGCAAAGAGCAGCGTGGCGACGGCCCACGGCGCGATCGACGTCACGTTGAGGTCAAGGCCCCACAGTCGCACCACGTTGCCGGAGGCGGACTCCAGCGACGCGTGATAGGTCATCTCGATCAAGAGGATGGTGCCGGCCAGAAGCACCAGGCCGGCCGCGCCCGCGCGCGCATACGGCCCCAGCATTTCGTGCGCGCGGCCCGAGCGCGCCAGCGGAAACTGCATCAGGATCAGGCTCGCCAGCCCGCCCGGCACGTACATGACCATGAGGACGAAAAAGAATCCCAGATACAGGAGCCAGGCCTTGGTGAATTCCGAGAGCGCGACGACAAAGAAGATAAAGAGGCATGCCCCCAGGATGGGGCCAAAGAAGAACAATGCACCGCCGATGTAGGTGGCCAGCAGCACGCCGCCGGAACGGATGGCCGAGACGTTCTCGGCGGTGACGATCTCGAACATGATCGCCGACAGGCCGCCGGAGATGCCGGCGAAGAATCCGGCCACGATCAGGACCAGCCAGCGCACCTTCTGCGTGTCGTAGCCGATGAATTCGGCACGCTCCGGGTTGTCGCGCACGGCGTTGGAAATGCGGCCCAGCGGGGTCTGGGTGAAGGCGAACATCGCGACCATGCAGAGAAAGCACCAGACCGCGATCAGGTAGTAGACCTGCAGCGAGGACTTGTAGTCGACCCCCAGTACCGGTTGCCCGATCGCGCGATTGCCCGAGATGCCGCCCTCGCCGCCGAAAAAGCCCGGGAACATGAGCGAGCAAGCGAACACCAGTTCGCCCAGGCCCAGCGAGATCATCGCGAAGGTGGTGCCGGCGCGCTTGGTCGAGACGTAGCCGAAGATGACCCCGAAGACCATGCCGGCCACCCCGCCGATGAGCGGCAGCAGCGAGACCGCGACCGGCAAGGTCCCCTTGCCCATCAGCACCATCGCGTGCACCGCGAAATAGGCGCCCAGCCCGGAATAGACCGCATGCCCGAAGGACAGCATGCCGCCCTGCCCCAGGAGCATGTTGTAGGACAGCGCGAAGATGATCATGATGCCCATCTGCGACAACAGCGTAAGCGCGAAGCCCGTGCTGAAGTAGAGCGGCAGCACCAGCATCAGGAGCGCCGTGCCGCCCCACAGGATCGCGCGTCCCATCCCGCCGCCGGTGGCCTGCATCGATCAGCCCTCGCGCGTGCCCATCAGGCCCTTGGGCCTGAAGATAAGCATCAGCACCATGATGACGAAAGGCAGCACCGGCGCGATCTGCGACACCTTGAGGCTCCACACCGAGTAGAAGAAGGTGTCCGGCGTGATGCCTGCGCCCAGCCGGTTGAGCAATCCCATGAGCGAGGCATCGATGCCGACCGCGAAGGTCTGGATGAGCCCGATCAGGAGCGAGGCGATGAAGGCGCCCGCCAGGCTGCCCATGCCGCCTACGACAGCGATGACGAAGACGATGGGGCCGATCGAGTCGGCCATGCTGGGGTCGGTGATGAAGGCGTTGCCGCCGATCACCCCGGCCAGCCCCGCCAGCGCGGTGCCGCCGCCGAACACCAGCATGAACACGCGCGGCACGTTGTGGCCGAGCGCCTCGACGGTGTGCGGGTGGGTCAGCGCCGCCTGGATCACCAGGCCAATGCGCGTGCGCGTCAGCACCAGGTAGATCGACACCAGCATCAGGACCGCCACCAGCGCCATGAACCCGCGGTAGATGGGGAATGTGCTGGAGAAGACCTGGAACAGCGGGCCGTCGAGTTCGGCCGGGACCTTGTATTCCACCGGCAGCCGGCCGTAGATGAGGCGGATGAATTCGACGATCAGGTACGACAGGCCGAAGGTGAGCAGGAGCTCCGAAACATGCCCGTACTGGTGCACGCGGCGCAGCAGCACGCGCTCGACCAGGGCGCCGATGACAAAGCACACCAGCGGCGCGATCACCAGCGCCGGCCAGAAGCCGATCTTGGTCGATACGCTGTAGGCGGCGTAGGCGCCGATCATGTAGAAGCTCGCGTGGGCGAAGTTGAGCACGCCCATCATCGAGAAGATCAGCGTCAGCCCGGAGGACAGCATGAACAGCAACAGGCCGTAGGACAGCCCGTTGAGCATGGACAGCGCGAAGAACTCCATGGCCGGAACCGCACAGCGGCGCCGGAGGCTCGGCCTCCGGCGCCGCCCGCAATGGTCTTTTAGGCGGGCCGCTTCATGTTGCAGGAGGTCGGCTGCGCGGCGACATAGGGCTCGAGCTGCACCAGGTCAGCCCAGCCGTAGCCGGTGTTCTCCACGTCGTACTTGACCGCCTTGCCGTCCCGCTTCTGCCACACGCTCACGAACAGCGGCTGCTGCAGCTGGTGGTCGGTGCGACGCATCTCGATCTCGCCCAGCGGCCCTTGCATCTTCATGCCTTCCAGCGCACGCGCGATCTGGAGCGGCTCGGCGCCGCCGGTCTGCTTGACCGCTTGCGCCAGCATGTGCAGGATGTTCCAGGTCGAGACCGTGTAGAACTCCTCGTTGTGCTTCTTCTTGAAGTCGAGGTAGAGCTGCAGCGCCGCGTTCTTGACGTTGGTGCTCCAGTAGCTGGTCGCGAAGACCTTGCCCTCGGCCGCCGCGCCCATCGCCGCCGGCGTGCCGATGACGCCGGCGTAATAGGTGTAGAAGTTGACGTTGAGGTTGGCGTCCTTGGCGGCCTTGACCAGGAGGGTCAGATCGTTGCCCCAGTTGCCGGTGATGACCGTGTCGGCGCCGGCGGCACGGATCTTGGCGATGTAGGGCGCGAAGTCCTTGACCTGCGCCAGCGGGTGCAGGTCCTTGCCGACGATCTTGATGTCCGGGCGCTTGCGCGGCAGCAGTTCTTCCGCGGCGCGCTGCACCTGGTGGCCGAAGGCGTAGTTCTGGTTCAGGAGGTAGACGTTCTTGATCTCGGGCCGGCCCTTCATGAAGGTCGTCATCGCCTCCATCTTCATGTCCGAGTTGGCGTCGAAGCGGAAGTGCCAGAACGAGCACTTCGAATTGGTCATGTCGGGATCGACCGCGGCGTAGTTGAAGAACAGGACCTGGTCCTTGGGGTTGCGCTCGTTGTGCTTCTCGATCGCGTCCTGCAGCGCAAGCGCCACGCCCGAGCCGTTGCCCTGCGTCACGAAGCGGATGCCGCGGTCGATCGCCTGCTTCAGCACCGAAAGCGACTCCTGCGGCGAGAGCTTGTTGTCGAACGACACCATCTCGATCTTGTAGTCGCCGGCCAGCTTTTTCGAGTTGACGAGGTCGGCGACGGCCTGGAACTGCTTGAAGCCGTTGGCGCCGACCGGCGCCATCAGGCCGGAAAACGGGTCGATGTAGGCAACACGGATGACCTTGCTCTGGGCGCGGACGATGGCCGGAGCCGCGGTGATCGCAGCGGCGGATGCGGTGGCAAGGGTAAAGCGGCGGCGAGATGCACGCATGCGAATGTCTCCTGACGGGTTCTTTGGTTCACCGACCGCCATCAGCGTGGCAGGCGTGTGTCGAAACGGCCGCGCAGATTACCACAGGAGATTTCGCATGCTGGGCCTTGCAATGCCCGATAGCCGCCATCGGCATCGCCGATGCGCGCCCTGCCGACGCGAGGAGATCGCCGGTCTCCCGGCGACAGGCCTGCGCGCCCGGCCTACTTGCGGCCGATGGTGCGATGCAGCTCCGCCAGCGGCACCACCCGGCCATGCAGCGGCAGCAGGCGGTCGACGCTCCATCCCAGCCGATCGATGTTCTCGGCCAGGTTGACGTTGTTGCCGTTGGGCGGGGTCGGCGGCGGCGCGTTGGGCGGCAGAGGCGTGTAGGCATCGGCCTGGATCAAGAGGCGCTCGCGCGGCAGCCAGACCATGTTGAAGCCGGTCGCGTGGACGCTGCCCTGGATCGCATGTACCTCGACCGGGCGCGAGGCATCGCCCAACGACCCGCTGGTCTTGCCGGCGGCATTGAAGGCCATCACCTTGGCCTTCTTTTTCGAAGTGGCAAGAGCGTCAGGGCGAATGCGGTTGGGATTGGCAAAGGCCTTTTCGAACATGGCCTTGGATTCGTGCGCGACGACCAGGGTCGCACCCGCGGCCGCGGCGGCGCGCAGTCCGCCGGCGTGGTCGAAGTGGTGATGCGAATTGACGACGTAGCGCAGGGGCTTGCCGCCGCCCAGCTTCCTGACTTCTTCGATCACCGCATTGGTGCGGCCGTCGAAGAGCGGCGCCTCGACCAGGATCATGTGATCCTTCATTTCGATGGCGACACTGTTGTGACTGCCGCCGGCCAGGAACCACACGCCGTCGGCGACTTTCTCGGCGGCAACCCGCTCGGTTGCGGTGCGAATCGACTCGGGCACTTCGACGGCGGCCGGCGCGTTGACTTGCACGCCGCCGGTCACGACGTCGAGCACGACCGTCGACCCGTGGGTCTGGATCATGCGGTCGGGAAACTTGACGCCGGCATGCTCGCGATAGTCGCTGTAGCGGGTGGAGAGCGGGACATCGCCCAGCACCGGGTGCGGCTGCACGGAATCGACCCGCTCGACCAGGTAGTCGGCGTTGATGTAGGCAGTGGCCTTGAAGCGCCCGGGCTCGGTGAAGGACACCGCCGCCAGCGAACGCCCTTTCTCGGTCGTGAAGGTCACCGTCGCCTGGTTGCGCAGCGCGGCCTTGAGGACGCCGTGCGGCGAGGTCCACAGGTCGTGGATGCGACCGTTGGCCGCGACCCAGGCCGGTCCGAAAGCGGTCGGTCCGGTCTGGTTCCAGGCCGTGTCGCCGCGCAGGAAGAAGGTGGCGCGCTGCGCGCCCTGGCCCATCAGCGGCACCGCGCCGCCGCCGGTCGGCTCGGCACGGCTGCGCGCGAACTCCTCGCGCATGGCGGCGTTGCCGTACTCATAGGTGCGCGAAAACGCCGAGTAGCCGAGCATCGGCCAGGAAAAGCCGGGCTTGAACGCCTGGCCGAAGGTGGTGCCGGTGCCGGAGGCGTTGAAGCGCAGGGTCGACAGGCCGGCGCCGCCCATGGCCAGTTCGGCCTTGCGCAAGAGCGCCGAAGCGTCCTCGGCGGCGTAGACGCCGCTTGCGGAACCGGCCAGCAAGCCGGCACCGATGAGAACCGCACGTGACATTTTGATCATGGTCTTCTCCCCGTTTTATCCATCGTGCGAGCTTCGGCGCACATACGGACGTGCCAACGCCCGCAGCCCGCAGTCTATTCCCTCATCAGCGCCCCGCCGGCGCGACCAGCGCCCCTTCGATGCGGTGCCGCTGCAAGGCCTCGGCAACAAAGCCCGTGGCCTTCATCTCCTCGACGAATTCCGCCAGGTAGCGTGCCGCCGCGGGCCGGCCGCGCGGCGTTCCCATGGCCTGATGGATGGCCATGAAGCGCCCGTCCAGCAGGCGCAACCCGGGCGTCTTCTTCAGGTCGGCCTCGAGTTGCTGCTTGACGCCTGCGCCGACCTCGAGCTTTTGCTCCATCAGCGTCGAGACCACCAGTTGGGAATTCTGCACGCGCACGATGGTGGCGGCCTTGAGTTCGCGCGTGAGATGGAGGTCATAGGCGCTGCCGGCGCCCACGACCACGCGTACCCCGGCGCGGTCGACCTCCGCGTTGGCACGGATGGGCGAGGCCTGCGGCACGGCATAGGCGCCTTCGATGAGGACATAGGCGGCGCTGTAGTCGATCTCGTTGGCCCGCAGCGGGTCGATGGCAAGGAACATCACATCCAGCGTGCCGGTCTTGACCGCGTCGACCACCCGGCCGGCCGTGTTGAAGCCGGTGAACGCAACCGGCACGCCCAGCCGGCGCGCGAGTTCACGCGCCAGGTCCACCGAGACTCCGGAGAGCTCCCCCGTGGCGGCGTCGCGCGCGGCCAGGACCGCATTGCCGTAATTGATCGCGACACGCAGCGTGCCGGTGGGGGCGAACTCGGCGACGGCCGCCGGAGGAACGGGGTTCATGGTCGTGCATCCACTCAGTAGGAACGGGACTGCCAGGGCAAGAAGGGACAAAAGCCGGGCGAACGATAGCATTTCGCGACCTCAGGTTGGAGCCAAAACGAAACTCTGCACCGGCTCGGCAAAGCCCTTCAGGCGCAGGGGCTCACCGGCGCGGAACGCGCCGGCGGCAGCCGCCGCGCACTCGGTGGTGCGCGGCTCGGTCAGCACCTCGCCGTGCGCGGCTTCGCTGCACAGGCGCGAGGCAAGGTTGACCGCCGGACCGACCGCGGTGTATTCCAGGCGCGAGGCCGCGCCGATGACGCCGACGGTGACAAAACCGGTCGCCACCCCCACGCCGACACCCAGCGTGAGGTCACCGCCGGAATGACGCGCGGTCACCTGCATGCCGCGCTCGCGGATGCGCCGCGCCATGGCGAGCGCGCGCGCCGCATGGTCGCCGTAGTGCAGCGGTGCGCCCACCAGGATCAGCACCCCGTCGCCGGCCTGGTCCTTGATGGTGCCGCCGAATTCGGCCGCTGCTGCGCCCACGGCATCGTAGTACTCGCGCAGAATCGCGATCACCCGGGAGGACGAGGTTGCCGCGGTGAAGGCGGTGAAGCCGCGCAGGTCGCAGGAAACCACCGACAGTTCCAGGGTCTGTTCATCGGTCGCGCTGGTGATGCCGCGCCGCGCGACCATCTCCGCCACCTGCGGGCTCAAAAAGCGCGCCATGAACTGCGCGCGCCGACCCTGCGCAACGTGGTACTGCACGGCGCCGATCAGGAGGATCATGAGCCCGGTGATGCCGCTGACCGGCGCCAGGTTCACGGGCAGGAAAATGGACGCGGCCAGGAACGGCGCGCCGAGGATGAAGGAGACGCCGCGCACCGCCTCGGCACGGTCCGGCCGGCGGTTGAGCATGAGCAGCGCCGAGGCGCTGGCGCACAGCACACAGAGACCGAGCGGCACGGCGAACAGGTAAAACTCCTTCTGGTGGGCCTCGAAGCGCAGCGCCTCCAGGTTGGCGAAGTAAAGCGCGTGCTCGACCGGCAGGGCCAGCGCCAGGAGCGCATGCAGGACCGCGAAGCCCTGCGCGAAGCGGATCAGGCGGTCGCCGCCGCGGGTGTTGAGCTGCCCGGCCGGAATGGTCTGGCGCACGCGCAGCACCCACTCGCAGGCCGCCACGGCCGATGCCATCTGCAGCACGGCGTAGATGCCGTCCCAGGGCGGAACGCCATAGGCCTCGCGATAGGGATTGCCGACCAGGATGTCGAGCGCGATCGATGCGCCCAGAAACGCGAGGAAGATCGACAGCATGCGGCTGGTCGGCGACTGCCGGTCCGCGAACAGGAAGGCCAGCGACATGCCGAGCGCGGCCATGGCCACGATCAGCGGGGCGAGGTTTGGCTGCATGCCCGGCGCCGGGCTCGCCTACATGGTCGCGCCGATGATCCAGGGCGCGAACTCGAGGTGGCCGTAGCCCCATTCCTCGCTCTTGGATTTCTTGCCCGAGGCGATCTCGAGCACCCGAGCGAAGATCTGCGCGCCCAGTTCCTGCACGCTCGCGCCGCCGTCCAGGATGACACCGCAGTTGATGTCCATGTCGTCGGTCTGCTTCAGGTACAGGGGCGTGTTGGTGGCCAGCTTCATCGACGGCGACGGGATGCAGCCGTAGGCCGAGCCGCGCCCGGTCGTGAAGCAGATCAGGTTGGCGCCGCCGGCCACCTGCCCCGTGGCCGAGACCGGGTCGTAGCCCGGCGTGTCCATGTAGACAAAGCCCTTGGCCGTGACCGGCTGCGCGTACTCGAAGACGTCGACCAGGTTGGTGGTGCCGCCCTTGGCAACTGCGCCGAGCGACTTTTCCAGGATGGTGGTGAGCCCGCCGGCCTTGTTGCCGGGCGAGGGATTGTTGTTCATCTCGCCCTTGTTGCGCTCGCAGTAGTCCTCCCACCACTTGATGCGCGCGACGATCTTCTCCCCCACCGCGCGCGACACCGCGCGCCGCGTCAGCAGGTGCTCGGCGCCGTAGATTTCCGGCGTCTCGGAGAGGATCGCGGTGCCGCCATGCGCGACCAAGAGGTCCACCGCGGCGCCCAGCGCCGGGTTGGCGGTGATGCCGGAATAGCCGTCCGACCCGCCGCATTGCAGGCCGATGGTGATGTGGCTGGCGGGGCACGGCTCGCGCTTCACCGCGTTGGCCAGAGGCAGCATCTCGCGCACCTGCGCCACACCCCACTCGATGCACTTGCGCGTGCCGCCGATGTCCTGGATGTTCATGGTGCGCAGCAAGCCCCCCTCGGCCAGCCCCTGCGCCACCAGGAGCGCGCTCATCTGGTTGGCCTCGCAGCCCAGCCCGATCAGGAGCACCCCGGCGAAATTGGCGTGGGTCGCGTAGCCGGCGATGGTCCGGCGCAGCACGTCGATGCCCTCGCCGGTCGAATCCATGCCGCAACCCGACGAATGGGTCAGCGCGACGACGCCATCGACATTGGGCCAGTCGGCCAGCGCACCCGGCGCCGCGAAATGCGCCGCCACCGCCTGCGACACCGTGGCCGAGCAGTTGACCGTGGAGATGACGCCGACGTAATTGCGCGTCGCCACCCGCCCGTCAGCGCGGCGAATGCCCATGAAGGTGGCCGGCGCGGCGGGCGCCGCCGTCGGCTTGACGTCCTCGCCATAGGCATA